>CALVDZ010000029.1 GCA_944326445.1 uncultured Helicobacter sp. | reverse complement strand
CAATTTACAGAATCCACAACGCTAGAAAACCTGAACGAGGCTTTGCCAAATATAAACAATAGTGCGTGCGGTAGCACAAGCCGCACTTTTAGCACACTTTACACAATCCTTACGCACCCTACACACGCATCTTAAATTGGATCGTTAGAATTTTCCCGTCCTCAAAATTCAACCAAGGGAAAACAATGAACAACAACACTTCGTTAGCATTAGCAGGATTGCTTAGTGTGAGTTTGCTTACCGCCAATGAGGCACCAAGCGCGCAGGCTGCTCAATACGCGCAAGCCCCACAGAGTGCGCAAGCCCCCGCGCCAAGCGATAGTAAAAAGGCAGCGAGCAGCTTTTTTGAAGGCATGGAGGCTAAGGGTTTTGCGCGTATGCGATTTACCACGATTGAAGGTGCTGGCGGCGGCGGTGCGGATCAGCAGCACAGATTTAGAATCGATCTTACTTCGGGCAAAGTCGATGGGTGGAGCCTCACCACAGGATTAATGTTTAACTACGGAAGCTCAACTCCCACAGATGTGAGCAACACAAATGGCGCCGCACAGGGGAGTATGGCAGTGGTTGTGGGTAGAGCGTTTAACGACAGATTTGGTATCTCCCAACTCTCGGTTAATAAGGAGCTAAAGGGCGAGGATACCAAAGCCGAGTTTCGCGCTGGGCGGATCTCTATGGATCCTATCTTTAGCGATAAAAATACAGATATAGGCACGGGTGCTATCGCCAAAATCCAAATGGACAAAACAAAACTCGCCCTAAACTTCTATGATAGCTGGATCACAAGCCATGTCATCTACAACCTCCGCGGAGAGAATGGCGTAGCTCTGGGGAGCTCTGAGGTTAGCAAAGGCTCTATGGGCAACGATCTCATCAGCCTCTCATTAAGCGGGGAGAATCTCGGGGGCTTTAGCTACAATGTCTCTTTAGCCCATATCAATAGACTATTTAACTATATGGCCTTTGGTGAGGCCAAATACGAGTTTGGCGGATTCTATGTGCTAGGGCAAGTCTCAGCAGCGGATATGGCAGATGATGCGAACTTTATGACAGGCAAGGGGGATTACACCAACACCACTTGGGGCTTTACGCTAAGTCCGAATGATGGGCAAGGCGTGGATAAATACAGCGGCTTTGCCAACCAAGATTGGGCAAAGAGCCGCGGGCTTTATAACTTCCAAATTGGTTACAAAAACAAAGAAAATCCTTTCTCTTTTAAGCTCGGCTATCTGGGGAGCTTTGGCGATGGCTATGGCACTCTGCTTGATCACATAGGCGGGATAAATATCGCTGGGAAGTTCTGGAGGGATAGCTGGGATGCCACTAATGATGGCTTTGGCTTTATGGGTGCGGGCGGACGCACTGACTCTAGCATACAGGTGGGCTATCTCGCGCTAGAGTATGGACTTACCAAAGCTTGGAAGATAGGGCTAGACTACTCGCTCGTAGGTGGGGATAATAGCTATCCATATATAGAGGCCATCTTATCTGCAGCAGATCGCACTAGGGCACAAAGTGGCAAGGGGATCACATTCCACGAGATTGCGCCATCGGTTGGCTACAAAGTCGGCAGAGTGAGTGTCACCGCCTACTATGGGCAAAATCTGGGCGATGTGACTTATAGCAAGGCACGCGCAGAGATGCGCTATGATTTTTAAGCCCTAGGGGGCTTACAGTCTTAGAGAAAATTGGCTTTGTGTGGAAAAGGACTCCCCGCAGGCTTACAATGCGCAGATTTGTGGATTTTTGTAAAGGCACGCTTAGTTTGTGTGCTAACCTTGCTCCAAATTTTTCAGAGCAAAGATTTTTTAGAAAACGAAGCTTTTTAGCAAACTTACGCAGCCACATGTGCCAAGGGGCAAGCTAGGCGTGAGCTTTTAGAGACAGATTCACAATCTAAAACAAATTCACAGCTCCCCCCACTTCAAAAAACTTGTGCGATACCAATAATAATGCGTGCGGTAGCACGAGGCCTAAGCAGAATCTATAGCAATAGAATCCAATCAAAACTTAGAATCTAGCCTCTTAGATTCACATTCTCACGGATATTTTCTAGATTCTGTGTATTGTTTTGTTTTTTCGCAAAAAGGGGTATTCCCCTCTCCCCGCTCTCCCCAGCCCCGAAAAAGCCGCCGCTGTTTTTGCTGCGCTTTGTTTGCAAGCCTTCGGCACGGCAAACGGGGAGAGAGCCTCGCTATCTCCTTGTCTAGTCAAAAATGCTAAAAATGCACTCCTGCATTTTTAGCATTTTTCTAAAGAAGCTTACGCTTTGCCACCACGACAAGGGCGAGTGTCGGTTTGCGCTGACGCACTTCCACATTGATTTGATTTTTGCTCCGCAAAAATGGCGCAATTTTGCAATTGCGCTAGGCTCGTGCTACCGCACACCACATTATTTGATATTTGGCAAAGCCTTGCACAAAGTTTTTGAAGTGGGATTGCGTAATTGTTTTAGATTTAGATTCTGTAAATGCTCTAGATTCTGAATCTACGCTAGATTCTGTAAGGTTTTTGGAGTTTAGATTCTGTCTTTGCTTTTTTAGAATCTCCTTAGATTCTGCAATGATTTACAATCCCTTAGGCTGACTTCTAACCAAAGCACAATCTACACAATCCACTCCCCAAGCGCAAAGTCAATAAAATCCATCGCGCGCCACTGCCTCTGCCCCACTCTGCCCTCGCCCTCAAAGCTCAGCGTGATGATACAAATCTCCTTGGCAGGGATTTTGTGAATCTTGCGCCCTATGAGCTCTTGTGTCGCAAAGGGAATGCTCACAAACGCGCGATCTTGATACAAAAACTCCCCGCTATCGCCATAGCTTAGCACTCCCCCGCCCTGCTCACTAAGCTTTAATAGCTCCAAAAAAAGCATATTTTCTAGCTGCGCGGCAAGGCTATGGTGGCTTAAATGCGAGAGGCTAAAATCCGCAAAATAGAGCTTTTTGGCATTAGTCTTGTGCGCGTGCGGGAGGAAAAACACCACGCCATTTTCCTGCCACTGCGCAAGCCTAGCGTAGATTCTGTCCTTTGAGAGCTTCATTATGGGCTTTAGCTGGGCGTAGATTCTGTGTGGCGTGGCGTTTTGGGACTGAAAAGCCAAAAGTGCCAAAAACATCTCGCTATCACTGCCAAATCCCACCCGCACAACCTCATAGAGCCGCTCGAGCCGCTTATACGCCCCAAACTCCTGAATCTCTGGGAGATTGCCACTTTTTAAAAACGCATTAAAAAGTGCCTTAAGTGAGAGATTTTTGCTATCAAAGCTCACAAACTCCTCAAAACACAGCGGCAAAATACGCTTGAGCCCAAATCCCGCTGGGCAGTGCCGCCTATCGCCTATAAGCACGATATTTGGGATATTTGGCAGCGCGATAGAGCCCTGATAATTATCCAGCACAAGCGCATCGACATTTTTCTCTAGGTGCATTTTCAGCAGATAGCCCTGCACCTCCTCGCCCTGTATCCGAGCCAAATCAATATAAATAGGCTTTTTGAACCCAAGCGCAAACTGCAGGGCTAGGGAGGTTTTGCCCGAGCGCGGCGCGCCATATAGGAAGCTCTTGCCCGGAGTGATACCATAGCGGCGCGGCAGAATCTTGCGCTCTAGGGTATAGGCTGCTAGGGCATTTAGCGGCATACGCGCTCGCTTGTGTGATCAAAACTCGTGTTATAAAAAAACGCAAGCAGCCCCGCGCGCAGCACAGAATCTATACAAAACTCCTTATCATCGTAGCGAAAGACAATCCTTGAGGCATTGAGCATCAAATGCGGCGCACCCAAAAGCCGCACGAACTCCCTCTCCCCCGCGCTAGATTCTAAAAAAAATCGCGAGATTTCATCACTCACGCCATAGAGACAATCCCCCACGATAGGGTGCTGGATAGAATCTAAATGCACGCGGATTTGGTGCGTGCGCCCCGTGAGCGGGCGTGCCTCTATGAGCGTGCGATCGCGCGCCAAATCGCGCTCAATCACCCTAATGCGCGTCCTCGCGCTCTTACCCATAGGCGAGATCACACTCCGTATGCTCAAATCCCCGCCGCCCTTTTGGGTAAGAATGGGCGCGCAAATCTCGCGCTCATCGTCTTTGACAATCCCCCGCACGATTGCCGTATAAGTCTTTTGCACTTTTTGGTGCAAAAAGAGATTTTTGAGCTCCTGCTCACTGCGTGAGTGGCGCGCGCACACCACAAGTCCGCTTGTGAGTGAATCTAGCCTATGGATAGGGTTTGCCTGCGCGCCAAAGGTGCTCTTTAGCGCGTCATTAAGGCTAGGGTGCGCATACAAGCCCTTGGGGTGGGTGAGCAGATGATGTGGCTTGTCATACACGCAAAAATCCCTATGCACAAAAAGCGGCGCTAAGCCCAAATCCTGCGGCACAAAGCGCGCGATCTCTACCCTGCCCTGCACTTCTTGTGCTTTGAGCACCCTCACGCCATTTTGCGTCATTCTGCCTCTGTCGATAAGCCTTTGTGCAGCCTTTGGGCTAAACCCTAGTGCGCGCACCAAAAACACAAACGCCCTTAGCGGCTGCTCTATGGTGTATTCCTCACGCACAAAAGGCATACTAGCCCTCTATCTGCAAACATAGGCGTTGGAAATACCTATCATACGCGAGGGCAAAGCACCACTCCTGCGCGCAAACTCCGCTAGCAAAAAACTCCACGCCATAGAGCCTCCTGCCGCTAGGAGCGCAAAAGTCTAGGCGCAAATGCTCTTTGTTTTTGCCCATAGGCTTTGAATCTAGTAGCCTAAGATCGTCACACATAAAGTGAGGCAGGGGATTGTGCGCGCCAAAGGGCTCAAACTCCTCTAGGAGAGCAAAAAGCTCCATATCGATATCATCGGCGCGCACATAGCCTAGCACCGCGCTAGATTCTCCCTGCGCCTCCCTCACTACGCATTTATCCAAAATCTCCATAAACTCATCTAAATCATCTTTGTGAATCTGCAGCCCCACCGCGCCCTGATGCCCGCCAAACTCGAGCAAAAGCGGCTTTAGCCCTTGGGCTTTTTGGAGAGATTGTATGAGATTTACCCCGCCATAGGCGCGCCCCGAGCCCTTGAGCACCCCATCGCCCCCATCGCTTAGCACAAAGGCGCACTTTTGGTGCGTTTGGGCAAGCCTAGCGCACACGATCCCCACCACACCGATATGCCACTCCCCTATCGCGCACACAAACGCGTCACTTTGCGTGAGGCAATCTTGGGCTTTTTGGAGGGTTTGGGCTTGGAGGGCTTTGCGCTCGTTGTTTAGGGATTGGAGCTGGGCATAAACCTGCAGGGCTTGGGGCAGACTTTTTAGCGTGAGAAACTCAAACGCCACGCGCGCATCGCTCACGCGCCCCGCACAATTTAGCAGGGGAATGAGGCTAAAGCTTAGTGTTTGCGCGCTTATCGCCCCTAGCTTTTGGCGTAGCACCTGTGCAAAGGGCGCATCAGAGGCGCGCAGAATCTGCAGGGCTTTTTTGACTACGATTCTATTAATCCCCACAAGCGGCATCACATCGCCAAGCGTAGCTAAGCCCACAAAGGGCACAAACGCACTCATATCAATGCGCGCGCCACACTCTTGCTTAATCCCCGCACACAGATACCACGCCACCATCGCCCCACAAATGTCTTTAAAGGGAAAGCTACAGCCCTCTTGCTTGGGATTGATGAGCACATCGCAAGTGGGCAGTGAATCTTGGGGCGTGTGGTGATCGGTGATGATAAGCGCGAGATTGTGCGCCTTGCAAAACTCGCCCGCCTCAAAGGCACTCACGCCATTATCCACGGTGATGACAAGCCCATAGTGTCTGGGAGCTTCAAGCCGCTCTAAGAGATTCACGCTAAGCCCATAGCCATCGCTAAAGCGATTGGGCAAAACCACCTCAAAATGCGCATAGCCTAAAGCTTCAAAAAACCCCTGCATAATCGCGCTCGCATTCACGCCATCAGCGTCATAATCCCCCACGATGAGAATCTTTGAATCTCGTCGCATATGCGTGGCGATGAGCTTTGCAGCCTCTGGCACGCCTTTTAGCCTATGGGGCAGTGGCAAGTCCGCTAGCCCCGCTATGCCACGCTCCAAATCGCGTTGTGAGAGAATCTCGCGTATCTGGGATTTGCTAAGGTATTTCAATGCACTCTCTTATGCGCTAGGCTCTGGCGCAAAAATTCTAGGATAATGGGATTTGGGTTTTTGAGCCTTGAGGTAAATTCTGGGTGGAATTGCACCGCGACAAACCACGGATGGTTTGCAAGCTCGATAGCTTCGATGAGCCCATTAGACTCGCCGCTGATGAGCATACCGCCCTCCTCTAGCCTCTGCTTGTAGGCGGGATTGACCTCATAGCGATGGCGATGACGCTCTTTGATAGAATCTTGCTTGTAGGCGGCGTGGAGTTTGCTGCCCTTTTTGATAGCGCAGGCATACTCGCCTAGGCGCATCGTGCCGCCCATAGGGGAGCTGTGCGTGCGCACCTGCTTTTTGCCCTGTGAATCTATAAAATCCTCGATGAGATAGATGATGGGCTCTCTAGCCTCTTTGTCAAACTCCGTGGAGTTCGCCTCGGCTATGCCTAGGACATTACGCGCATACTCGATGATGGCTAACTGCATACCAAGGCAGATTCCAAGCAGCGGGATATTGCGCTCGCGCGCGTATTTGATCGCTTGGAGCTTGCCCTCTATCCCGCGCTCGCCAAAGCCCCCCGGGATCAGGATAGAATCCACTTCATCAAGCGCGCATTTGCCCCCCTCCTGCGCGCTTTCTTGCGCGCTATTTTGGAGGCTCTCGCTATCTATCCACAAAATCTCTACGCGTGTGTTGATATGCGCCCCAGCGTGGATAAGTGCCTCCGTGAGGGATTTATAAGATTCTTTAAGCGAGAGGTATTTGCCCACAAAACCGATGGTAATGCTATCTTTGGGCGAGATGATTTTTTTGACGAGCATATCCCACTCGTCCATATTGGGACTTAGCTCGCCTAGATTAAAACGCCGCGCGATAGGCACCAAAATCCCCTCTTGCAACAAATCTAGCGGGCATTTGTAGATACTCTGTGAATCCTTTGCCACAATCACGCTATCATCATCGACATCACAGCTCATAGCTAGCTTTTTCTTTAGCTCCTTATCGAGCGTGCGCTCACAACGCGCCACGAGAATCTGTGGGGAAATCCCTATGCGGCGCAGCTCTTGGACACTATGTTGGGTTGGCTTAGTCTTTAGCTCCCCTGCGGCGCGGATAAGCGGGATAAGCGTAACATGCACGCTAATGACTTGCTTAGAGCCTAGCTCGTGCTTGAGCTGACGCATAGCCTCTAGGTAGGGCATACCCTCCATATCGCCCACCGTGCCGCCAAGCTCGACGATGAGAAAGTCGCTCTGCACGCCTGCGAGGTGGATTCTGTGCTTTATCTCATCGACGATATGGGGGACTATCTGAATGGTTTTGCCCAGATACTCGCCCCTGCGCTCTTTGTCGATGACGGAGAGATAAATCTGCCCTGTTGTGAAGTTGTTTGTCTTGTGAAAGTCTTTATTGAGAAATCGCTCATAATGCCCGATGTCTAAATCCGTCTCTGCCCCATCGCTCGTCACAAACACCTCGCCGTGCTCTAGTGGGCTCATCGTGCCCGGATCGACATTGATATAGGGATCGATTTTTAAGATACTGACATTAAACCCGCTGTGCTGCAAAAGCGTGGCGATAGAAGAAGAGGTAATGCCCTTACCAAGCGAGCTTAGCACGCCACCAGTTACAAAGATATATTTGGGTTTTGTGGGGGATTGTGTGGATTGCATAACACCTAACTCCAATGCGAATTTGGCGTATTATAAACCATACATGCTTAAAAACAGGCAGGACTTATGAAAGCTCTAAGTGCCAAAAAGCCACCACAACCAATACAGCCACACTCCTAAGAAAACAATGAGAATCCACCATACCCACAAAGGCTTATAAAGTATAAGAAATCCACTCACACTCATATTCACAAAACACCCAAAGAACAATAGTGATAACCACCCACAAGCCTCTGAATTAAGAATAATGCAGCACAATACCCACACCACGATACAAATCCCAAAGCTTAATGTGATATATGCCCTCCGTATCTCATGTGTGAATCTATACCATACCCACGCACCAAATCCCCAAAATCCAAACAGAAAAAAGAGACCTACATTACTCATACCAAACATAGAATATGTATCGACCACACCAGCGGCTAAAATCCCACAAAGCAATCCAACCGCTAGACTTATAAGTATCATACCTATACGCATTGTGCTAATTCTATCCATTGTGTATCCTTTCAGTAGATTCTCATTGTTAGATTCTAAAACCCATATCTTAGCATAACCCATATACAGAGGCATCAAGGATTATCAGCAAACTTAGCAAAACCTTGCTATAATACCCGCTATGTAGATTCTATACACTTTGGTTTTGGCTCATATCGTGGTTGAGACAATCTCATAACCACTTACCTTAGATTTTACTTTGTTTTGCATTCTTTTTTTGTATTTTGTTTTGTTGGATAAACGCAAAATCTTATGAGGGTAAGTCGCTAGATTCTATGATACTCTTTGAGATTATTGATTCTATTATCTACTAGAAAAAATGAGCAAAAGCGGACACTTTGTCCGATGATTGTATGGATTTGTTGATTTTGTGCGATTCTAAAAGATTATAGCGAGGGGGTTAGCTTGGCACTATGGAGTTTTTACGCGCGGTTTTTTTGGAGAGAGAAAAGCACCAAAGCTAAAAGTATGGTATAAATCATAATCAAAGCATTTTTAAAATCATTGTATCTTATTGTTTTAGTATTTGTATTTTTCGCGTAATTTTTTTAAAATATTTTCATTCTTGAACTCTGCTTTAATTTTCTCATTATCACAAGCCTTTGTGTATATATGAATGATTTCTTTAATATCTTGCTTATTTAAAATTTTCTGATTTTCTAATCTAGCAATAGTATCAATCACTTTTGGTAGCATTGTTCCACTTGTTACAGAGATACGCTCAATAAGAAAAAATGATTGTGCTTTTGAGAGATTTTTAATATATTTATCACAATCATAAAAATGTTGCATTGCCTGCATGATTCCAAATATTTGCTTGTCAAAACGCACGGCATTTAGATAGATTTCAAGCTGATCTTTTTTGGTTAGTATTCTATTAAGCCAGTAACGACTTAAGTAGATTTCAGCTAATTTTCTTCTCAATCGTTTTTTATTCATATTCTCAACAAATAAAGTCCTAAAAAGTTGCTGTGTGATAGTTGAACCGCCAGAAAATGGTATTTTTGAGATATAAGGTATCTCTTTAATGTAAGGTATTTTTCTTGCATAGGATAGCAAAGCTCGTCCTATCGCTCTATAATCTATGCCTTTATGTTGATAAAAGTTTTTATCTTCAATAGCAACTAATATTTTTTTAGGGTTATCTAGATTAATTCCTTGTCTTTGACATTCATAAACTGATAATTTAGCTCTATATAAAATATGTTCAAAGTTATCTACGAAAGTTATGCCAAGTCTTGAAAATATAAATCTAAAAATAACTAAAGACATTGTTTCGTTTATATCTAAAATACAATAAATATAAAATAGATACAATGCGACAGATATTAGAATATTTAAAGTAAGAACATATTTTAGAGAATATTCTAAAAAAATATTTATAACAAGTAATGCCACAAAACACAAAATAGGAATAATAAAGTATAGATAACTAACATTTAGTTTAATGCTAAAAGGCATATTAGCACCCTCAAGCATACCTTTTTTGAACAAGAATTCTTGAGTTCCATAATCTATGCCTAACATTCTTCTTAGCATAATGATTTTTCGTTTTGCAAAAACAATAGACTTTTGCCTTTCTGCAAAGTTTTTTGTCATAAAAATAAAAAATAATATCATCAAGATAGCAATACCGATCCATATATAATCTGTATTGTTTGTAATTGCACTAAATATTTCTTTTATTGTTTTATTTGCATTTGATAAAAGCGAAATAATAATTGTCCCAAATGCAAGGACATATTTAACTAAGTTATCAAAAATTTTTTCTTCACTTTCAAGAATTTTACAGCAGAATTTATATTCTTCTAAGGCAATATCTCTATTTTTATTTTCATGAAAGTGATAAGTGGGAAAATATTGTTTCCAAGTTGAATTATTAATTTTGTTCTTAGATTCCATTTATTTTCCCTCTATGATTTTTATTTCATCGTTGGTTAGGTGGTAGAGTTTATAGACTAGAGAATCGATTTTGCATTCTAGCTCTTTGGTGTCTGTGGCTTGGTTTGTAGAATCTAACATATAGCTAATTCCTTGCATTTTTATATCCTTTCTAATTTGGCACTATGGAGTTTTTACGTGCGGTTTTTTGGAGAGAGAAAAGCACGAGGAGCGTGAGGATAGTGTAGGCGAGGGTAATGGCTGTAAAGAGAGGGTCATTGGTTGATGCCTTGCCAGTTATCAGCTGCCCTATGAGGAAGCCTAGAATAGCAATATTTTTACCCAAGGCAACAGAAGCTACGATATAGGCTACAATTACAACAATATATCGTAAAAATATAGAATCTAAACAGACTAGCCATAGATACAAGATGATAAATAAGCAGAATCCGAAAATATTGACTAAGATAGACGAGCGATTATTTATTTCAAATTGAAGCACAATGAAAGTAATTATACAAAATATCGACAAAATGACACTTAGTATTTTTAAAAGAAGCCAAAAATCTTTCATTATACCTGCAAGGATAATCTTAAAAGTGGTTTGTTTGCGTTTTGTATGTTTGGTGGAAGCTTTAAACACAAAAATCAAGTATTTTACTATAAATGCCACAAACAATATCGAAAGGATTATAAGCACTAGTTGTAAGGATAAGTTATATTCTTGGATAAAAGACGATTCCCTTATGGAATCTTTAGATAATTGTTGCGATATGCTAGAGGTTTTAGCATCATCAATCTTGAAATTACCAATATAAACAAACCCAGCATATAAAGCAATCAAAAGTATAAGGTTATTTAAAACCCTCAAGAGATCCGTGTGATGCTCACTTAACTTTCTATAAAATCTCAAGAGAAACCAATCTATAGATTCTTTAAAGGGCTTTGTGTTTTTTCTCACATCTTCTTCACTTTGTGCTTGGATACCTCGCTTGTTGGGGCTTTCGCCTAGCTCAATTTCTTTGCAATACAGCTCCAGCTTGTGGAATTCCGAGGCATCAAGATTGTTGTTTTCTTTAATTAGGGCGTTTTTAAAGATTCTAAAAGAGTCGCGGAAGTCGTTGGCAAAGTGGGTTAGGGGTTTTGTAATCATAGGTGCTGCATCATTCTTTTGCTTGATGTTTTCCTTGTCCTTAGCACCAATCCATTGTCTGATTGTATGAAAAAAGCTTTGTGGGATTTCTAAGATATTGTTGTGTGTTTTAAACTCACTACTAATAATCTCTTTTAGATTTGTAAAGCCAAAGTCTAGCTTCATATTCACAGCATTCAAGCTTCCTTTAAACTGCACTTGTGAAAAATTAGGGACTTTCTCAAACTTTGCCCCATAAAAGTTAGCAGTTTTTTCAAACTCGCATTGGCTAAAGTCAGTGTAGTCGTTGAAAGTGGTATGCGTGAAATTAGCAAAATCTTGGAATCTCACTTCCGTGCAATCGATTTTTTGCATAAAGATAGATTGAGAAAAGTTTGCTCCCTGCATATATTGAGAGTGGCGAAAACTTGCACTATCTTTAAAGGTAGAATGTATGAAAAAAGCCTTGTTTTCAAAGATTGTCCTATCAAAAGCTATGCTAGATTCAAACACGCAGTTTTGAAACTCTAGCTTTTGGAAATGGCAATCTGCAAAATCCACTTTACCCTTAAAAATGCAGTCATAAAAGTGGAGTTCCTCAAAATCGCATAGCCCCATAGTGTGTATTTTTTTAAAAGTGCAGCCCCTAAAGGTAAATTTGCCGAGAGTTTTACGCTCGTATCTATTATCTTGTATGTCATTGCCTATATCTCCATACATTGGGTTAATCGTGATGTTTGGTATATTGGTAAAATAGAGGTGGTATTTTGCAAGTCGCCATAGTCGCAAAGTATTAAGCACAAGAGGGTGATTGGGTGTGATGTCAAACTCTAGGATTGGCGGTATTTCTTCATTGGAATTATAGCGTTTGGTGGCAGTGCGGCGGGGCTGTATCTGGGCGAGATTCTCTAGTGTAGCGGGGAGATAGGGGAAAAGTGTGTGCCAAATCTCTGCTTGTGCTTTGTCTATATTGGCAAAAAATTGCTTGGCAGTGTCTGCAAAATCTGGCAAAATCTCTCCTTGCTCTATATGGTATTTGGAATGCTGTGTTTGTGTGAAACTTGCTGTATTATAACATTATTTGGATTCTATGAATCTGCTCGACTAGGGCTACGATTGTATCACACAAGGCTTGGTTAGATTCTGTGATTTTGAATTTTAATCAAGAGTTAAAAAAATCACGCATAATTTCAAACCATTCTTGGATTTCATCAAAGCCATTTATGTTGTTTTCATCTAATTTTTCCCATATTTCTTCGCAATAAAATTGAGATTTTATATCTTGCTCTTTTATCTTTTTTATTTTATTTTCAATTAATTTTGCAATATCCTCATTATCCCAATTATCCCTATTTTCTTGAGAAAATAATTCTGACATATCATATTTATTTTTAAAATACTCCTCAATGATATCAATAGGAAAATAGTTTTCAATTTCTCGTTTTTTGGTTGTTATGTTCTTAACATTATTGTTATTACTTTGAGATTGTTGATATTTTTTGTTATCTTTATCTTTGAAAAACACTTGCTTAATATTGCTCTCTTTAAGATAGTCTTGTTTGAACCAAGTATCCACATTGCCTCCTCCATACAATGGAATTAGGGTAATGGTTTCAATATCAAAGATTTGTTTTAAGCTATCAAATTTGTCATTAAGCTTCTTAAAAAATTTAATATCTGTTTCCCCCTCTACAAATAATACTCCTTTGTATGATACATAGGGTAAAATACCTAATGTATTAGTAACATCTTTTATAACAAGATTTTCTTTTTGAAAGATTTTTTTATCGCTATTATCATTTTTGATAAAAATAATATTATCCTTATCTGTCATTTTTACAATTTCTGGGGTATGAGTTGTGATTAAAATTTGCCTATTTGGATTTTGTGAAATTTTTTGTAGTGTCTCTATAATCAACTTTTGAAAGTCTGGATGCTGCGATGTTTCTGGCTCTTCTATGGCGTAAATCATATTGGCATTACCTATTCGCTCAGAATCTGCCAGAAAAAAACTAAGTAAAAAAAGTCTTTTTATGCCACTACCCCTTTTGTTGAGTGGAATATCGCTATCGCTTTTAAACTCATAGCTAAAAATACTCTCTAATGCTTTATCTTGCATTTCTACACTTAGCATACTTGCTATTTCTGGATTAAAACCTTTTAGCTTTTTAAGTGTTAAATCCGAAAAAGATTGTATGTTATCTTTAATCTTTTGCTTTATGTTAGCAAATTCACTTGCCACCTCAGAAACTGCATTTTGAGCAATCGCTTTTGTAACACTGCTAACCTCAGAATCTTTATCAGTATTAGTGCGGTCTGCTCTAAAAAGTGCGAATTTTGGTAAATATGCCCTTAGTTTGTTATAAATGTCAGCAATATCGGTATCTTTAGTACTTACATCTATTGTTTGCTCTTCAAATTCAAGATTTTGGCTTGTAAATAGATATTTTCTCATCTCTTTTTTAATGGTTTTATTTATTTTTGCTTCATTTGGAATAAGCTTTTTTAAATCATTAATTTTTAGTGCAATTAAAGGTTTTTCCCAATCTGAATTTTTTGGATAATTTGCGATAAGATAGGTATTTGTTAATTTTCCCTTTTTCCATATTTTTTGAATCTGCAACAAATTATCACTATTTTAAGAGATATTCTTCTTGTAGGGTGGTTTGCGTATTTTGAGAATCTCCTGAATCTAGCTGTATTGGCATTTGGGTATTAACTTGGAAAAAGCAAGTAATACTAATTTCATCTGTTTGTAGATGCACATTAGCATCGTTCTCTTGTAGTTTCTCATTTTCAAAGAAAATACTAAGTGCATCTAGTAGCGTAGATTTACCAACATCATTTCTGCCGATGATAACACTTATTTGAGATAATTCTATTTCAGCTTCTTTGTAGCTGCGAAAATTTTTTATTTTTGTTTTGATTAAGTGCATTTATATTCCTTTTTCTATAATGTTAATTTCCTCATTTGTGAGATTGTATAAATTATACACTAATTTATCAATTTTAGATTCTAGCTTGCCTGTATCACTACTAGAATCTTTGGCTTTAGATTCTAGGATTTGCTCGACTAGGGCTACAATTTCATCACACAAAGCTTGGTTAGATTTTGTGATTTTTGGAATCGGAAGTTTTTCTATATATTGTTTTATCCACCTAAATGCCCCATCGCCTAAGCTTGAAGCCAAAGATTGCATATAATAAAAGATAAGCTTAGAATTTAAGATTCCCAAAAGGTAAGGATTATCATTTGGGATAAAATAGCAAGTTTGATTAATATACATTCCTTGCGTATCCCACACAAAGCACGGCTCTTTTGTCATTTCAGCCCACACGATTTTGCCTTGATAGCTTAGAGAATCCACCTTTTGCAACACCCTGTTAGCCTGCAAGTTCTCACAAAAGCAAGAATATAAATGATAAAGATTCTTAATTATTTCTGTTCTCTCTCTCTCTTTAGAAGCAAATTCAGATTCTATAATGCCTATTTCATTTTCATCTAAGCCATAAGCTTTATAAATAAGAGAATCTAACTCCTGCTCTAAGGCTTTGGTATCCTGTGTTTCTTTTTTGGTGGATTGTGTGGTTGTAGATTCTGTATGTATGGATTCTTCGGCTAACGCCTCAGAATGACAAAATGCGTCATTGTGGAAATGAGATTCTTCAGTCGTTTTGCTTTGCAAAACTCCTTCAGAATGACGGGAAAGGGATTCAGAATGACGGGAGGTCGTGTCATTGTGAGGGCTTACCCCTTTACCGTATTTCGGGCTTCCCTCTCCGTCATATTGAGGCGTAGCCGAAATATCTCTAAAATCTAAAATTTCTTGTGCTAGATTCTCTATTTTAGTCAAAAGTTTAGAATCTATCTTTTCTACTTCCACCACAGGCAGCCGCTGCACAAATATTTTACTCATCTCATAGCCACTTGCTCCAAGAGTTGCTCCGATTTGCTTAAAATACCAAAAATTTGTCTTAGAGTTTAATACGGCAGTGAGGTAAAGCAATCGCTGATTATTATGCCTTTTATCCGTGAGGATAAAACATTTTTGATTAGCAAAAAAGCCCTGTGTGTCAAGATAAGCGATAAATTCCTTTGCCATATTAGGATACACAATCTTAGGCTTGGCAAATTCCTCTAAATACGCACAATTTCTAAGGTTATATGGCGTTATGCCCTTGTCATCTCTATCATAAAAGCCCTTGCCTTTGCCCTTTTTACCCTCGCTTGCGACCTTGTCAAAATACGCCTTTAGGGCTGGGTATTGCCCTATGTCAATAGGTGGGATTTTGGTTTTTACTTTTTTTGCAGAGTCGGATTTAGGCGGAAGTATTTTAGATGAAATTTTGGGGTTGTGCAGATGTTTTGCAGTGAGGCTAGATACAGAATCTGCCGAACAAGAAACATCAAACTCCCCTGAAATTTTGCTAAAAGACAACGCCTCACTTTCATAGCCATTATGTGTGTTAATCACCCACAATCCTGCCCACTCATAACTATACCGCTTTATATCCCTCCCTCGCAAAATTGGCTTTATGAGTACCTCTGTGCGTTCTCTCTCATTTAGTCCATTAGAATCCACACTCGCCCCAGTGTCATCACATGCCCCTAAAATCTCTTCTCTTTTGGCAGAATCTACGATAAACGCCTCGTTATAGCCTGTCTTAATCCCATAATTGATAGAAATATCCCAATCTTTTAGCGGTGTGCCGATGGATTCTATCTTTGCTTTGAGGCTTTGTGTCCTCATATCTGGCGGGAAGGCTTCCTCTGCTTTACATGCACTTTGCGGGATAGTGTCTGCTATGGTGTTTTGTGTAGCGATGTTTTCCTCTATGCTTTTGCCTTTATCAAAATGTATAAAGCGATAGTGGATAAAGCTGTGTGGCTGTGTGCCCTGTGCTTTCACAAAGCTTGTGATAGCTGTATCCACTGTGGCGGAGTCAAAGACTTTCACGCCATTAAAATCCATATAGAAAAGAAGTTGTGTCTTTTGCAATAAAAATGCACGCAACGCCTCGCCATAGCCTGCACGCGTGTATTTGTTGCTCGTGATAAAGGATAAGATTCCATTCTCTTTTAAGAGATTATGCCCTAGCTCAAAAAAGTAGGTGTAAATATCGCTCGTGCCCTTATAAATGCTAAAGGCTTTTTGCAAATGGGGCTTTAGCTCTTTTATCGTTTCTTGGCGGATATAGGGCGGATTGCCAATTACGATGTCAAAGCCTACAAAGTCGCCACTAGAATCTAGCACTTCAGGAAAGGCAAACCGCCACTCAAAAGGCTTGTTAGATTCTAAATTAAAAAGGGCATTGTATGAATCTTGCAATTTTTTAAAATCTTTTTGTGCCTCACTCTCATCAAAATCAAAAAAGCTAAATCCTGCCCTTACATAAATAGCTAGATTCTTATCGTCTTTGGCTAGGTGGTTGCCGTATTTCTCGCTGTATTTGTCGCATTCTTTTTGGAAAGTTTGGATTTGGGATTTGAATTTATCTTGGAAACAGAAGTTTTTAAAAGCGATGTGGAGCTCTTTTATTTTTCTATCGATGTCTTGTTTGCTAACATACAATCCTTCTTTATAGTTTTTCACTGCTTTTTTGTATTCCTCGATTCTGACTTTGATATTAGGATAGTGCTTTAAGTCCTGCGTGATGTCAAAGTAAGAGACAAGGCTATTGCCCTCTTTGATATTTATATCGATATTTGGCAGGGTTTCTAAGCGGTGGGTGGTAGAATCTAATTTGCCTTGCGTAGTGGAGTTAGATTCTATATCCATATAATAAGTGCTTTTCAGTAGCTCTATCCATAGGCGGAGCTGGGCGATGTGGCAGGATATGGGGTTTATATCCACGCCAAAGAGGCAAGATTCTATAATCTCTTTTTTGAGAGTGAAAAGCTCTTTTTGGATTCTGTGTGTTTTGTTTAGGGCTTTTGGGCGGGTGTAGCTAATGGAGCTATAGCTAGAATCTAAGAGGATAATCTCATCATCGATGATTTGCAGGTCCTCTATGTCGTAGGAATGTCGTTTAGAGTTTTCCTCATAGCTTTGTAAGGCAAGTTTGAGATACCAATGTATAAAGACTAAGTAGTTGAGTGCAGAGACTAGGAAATGCCCGCTGCCCACACTTGGGTCGCACAACGTGAGAGAGAGCAAAGTGTCTTTAAAGCCTTGTCGTATCCTATCTTTTTGCTCCCTTTGACTTCGTATAGAATCTTTGATGTCCTCTTGTAGCTCGGCTAGATTTGTCGCCTTAAAGCCATATTGTGTGTTAAACTTTTCCACCACGGCTTTGTCTATCGCCTCTTTACACATATAGTTTGTGATAAAGCTAGGGGTGTAGAAACTCCCCTCCTTATAGCCATTAAGCCGCTCAAAGACAGAGCCTAGCACGCTTGATTTGATAATAGTCTTTGATGTGTAGTGGGAAGTATTAGTTTGGGAAGTGTGCGTGTGATACATATTGGTTTGTGAATCTGCGTGGGGTTGTGCCTTATAGATTGTAGATTCTGTAGTTTGTGGGTTTGTGCTATGAGATTGTGTATCTATCCAAAAATCCGTATTAGTAGAATCATTACTAATAGAATCGTCCTTCATAGAATCTCTTTTGTTAGATTCTAGCCCGAAAGCATAGGAGTTTAAAAAATCAAAGAGATAGGCTAAAAATGTAGTCTTACCTGTTTTGGCTTTGCCCTCTCTATCTTGTAGTATCGTGTGTGGGTAGTAGGCTATCTGCAAACTGCTATCAAGCGTGCCGATACTAAGAAGCCTAGTCTCTATCTCATCTTTGCTAAAAAGCGAGGAATTGAGGTAAGGCAGATAATGAAAACCTCTGTCTATGACATTTTGACGCTCATCATAGTTTTTAGCCAATACTTCAAAAAAGAGATGTTCTAGCGTGGCAAAGTCTTTGATTTTATGAGAGGTAAGGAAGCATAGCTTTGTATCATTGTCGTTAAACTCTAGGAGCTTTGATTCTATGAGTTTTAGGAATAAAATGCGGTTTAGCCAAATGATGATTGAATTCATCATAGAATCTAAAAGAGAATCTTTTGGTATCTTTTGTTCTAATTTATAAAAAATATGTTTTGCAAAGCTGTTTTCTTGGCTTTCATCAATGGCGATTTTTCTTTGTTCCTTTTCTGTGAGTCCTAAGATATGCAAAAGCTCTCTATAAAATGGCTCACTTATGGCATTTGGGTCGACTGTGCGTTCATCATGGAGAAACTCTGGGCTTAAAAGAGCGGCGATGTGGGCTTTGTCTTTTGGCTTTAGGCTATCAAAGTTGCGGAGGTCAAAGTAATAGCCTTCAATATTTGCTTGAGGCGGGTTTTCTTGAGATAGGTTCGTGTGAGAGGGGTTTGCTTGAGGCAGGTTTGCATTAATGGGGTTTGTATGAGGCGGGTTGCTTGGCTGCTTAGAATCTCGCACAGAATCTAGGAAGCCAACGGAGCTTAGAATCTTTTTAAGCTCGGCATACAAGTCTTCATTTTTTGTGCTTTTACTCGTGTGAAATAGCCCTTTTTTCTCGGTGAAATTTTTATAAAGATTTTTGATTTGCCTAGATTCAAAAAGCCGCTTAAACTCGCTACTTTTAAAGATATAGAATTGATAAAAATCAGTGATGATGATGTATGTTAGCGAAGTGTTTGGGGTCAAAAGATTCTCATCTCGCTCTCTTAAGTAGTAGAGTATGCACTCATGCAAAGCACGGCAATTTACATTATCAGGGCTAAACATTTCCTCTTTGTTGCTTGGCTTTTTTGCCTCGATGATAACCTCGACATTATTATTTTTTAATAGGGCTAGGTCGATTTCGCTTTTGCCTTTTTGTTTGTGTGCAGCTCGTACATCTAGTCCTAGAGATTGTAAGAATGGGGCTAAGACATTAGCGACTATGGCGGGTTCGTTTTGATTACGCAGGTTTTGGAGATGTGAGAGATAAGATTCTAGGGCGGCTTGAAAGGCTTTTAGGGTTGTGTTACTTCTAATTGGGGGGGGGGGGCAGAAGTAATGGTAAAGGATAATTGCGGCATAGATTCTCCTTGTTTGGTATCGATTCTAGAGTGGGATTATACAAAAAATAGAGCAACTTAAAGGTTTTACTAAGAATTCAGATGCAAGTGATGCATGGTTACACAAGGCGTTGTGCGTGAAACTTAGCAAAACCTTGCTATAATACCCGCTATGTAGATTCTACTTAGTTGATTATAGTTATGAGGAGGCTTTATGGCTTGTGTTTTACAAATCGGTGCTGGTGGTGTTGGCGGTGTGGTAGCACACAAAATGGCTATGAATAGAGATGTTTTTTCACGCATTATCTTAGCTTCGCGTAATATCGCTAAGTGTGCGGCGATAGCAGATTCTATCCGTGCTAAGGGGCTAGGCGAGATAGAGATAGATAGTGTTGATGCGGATAATGTCGATGAAATAGTGGCGTTGATAGAAAAGTATAAGCCCTTTTTGGTGGTGAATGTGGCTTTGCCTTATCAGGATTTAAGTATTATGGAGGCGTGTTTGAGGACAAAGACACATTATCTTGATACCGCAAATTACGAGCATCCAGATTCTGCACACTTTGAGTATAAAGAGCAGTGGGCGTATGATACACGCTATAAACAAGCAGGGAT
>CALVDZ010000028.1 GCA_944326445.1 uncultured Helicobacter sp. | reverse complement strand
CAGCATTAAGCTCTTTTTTGGTGTTTATTACCATTTTTAGAAATGCGTAGCGTAAGTGAAGCATTTATCAAAATGGTATAATCATGCGACTACATCTAAAATTACTATAATACCGCATACATTGAACAACAAACAAGTGTCAAGGATAACGTAATTAGAGGAAATTCTCTTAGTTCTCTACATGTGCAACATTTTGATGTAATAGATATAGGCGGATAACACAATTTAACGTATTCTTATAGATAGAGTTTATCAAAAAGATAAAAATATTATAAAGTAAAAAACCCAAACAAATAAAACAAGTCATGGACTCTGAAGCCATAGAGCCTATAAAGCTAGATAACTTTTTAAAGCTTCGATAGTAAGGGTTTGTAGCTCCTTGGTGCTGCCTTGTATGCTTTGGGTAATGGCATAATCTAGCGTAAGATTGAGGGGATTATCGTCTAGAATCTCATACATAGGATTATTCAATTCTTTAGCAATAATGGCAAGTATGAGGGAGTTTATCAGAGGGATAGAATCTATAAGCAAGGTATTATTCAAAGTATTCTGTAAGGTTTGACTTGATAATGGCATTACCTTGGCTTTGGCAAGAATGGTATCCAGTGGTAAGGGTGTGCTCTGGGCTGTCGCGAGAGTATCACGCAGTAGGGTAGTGATAGATTCTAGTATGGGGGCATTGTGTGTGTCTGTATCGTGGGTTTGTGTGGCACTATCATTTGTTTCTTGATGTTCTGAATAAGGATTTTCACCAGTAGATTCAAAGCTAGATTGATGTTTTTGTATGTTCTTAAAGATAGAGGATAAGTCCTTCATGGTCGGTATCTGTGCCAAATCTTCAATATCCTTATTTTTGCTCAATATATCTTCTATTTTTTCTTCATCAAGGTGTAATCCATCAATTTGTCCGCTAGGTCTAATATTGAGATTGTCAAGCTTATCATAACGCGCTACTTCATTAATGATTTTTTTATTATCAATAAAGTCCTCTTGTATGTCTTTGGGATCTATCACGCTAAACTTATAGTTTCCAGCCTTAAATGTATCACCTAATTCCATGGTTGTTTCATAGCCAGCATGTAGTTTAGAAAAAGATTCATTATAAAATATTGCACTCTCACCAATGCTAGCGATAGTAAAGCAACCTTCTTCATATTGGATATTGATATGTTGTCCTTGTAGTTGAGAATCTTCTAAGCAAAAACTATTTGTAGAATCACTCCCTATCGTGCCGCCGTTTTCATCAAATATACAATATTGTAGAGGGGCATGCAAGTCATTAAGATATTGGGCAGTAATAGCGATTTGCTCCATAATTATACTCCTTAGTTTTTCTATATTATACTTTGTGGCAATGCAAAACGCGACAAGAGATTCACAATAGTAAATAACACTTGTGGGTTTGGACTAAGTGTAAAGTCAAAATACCATTGTGTATTTCCCTCAAAATATAATGTATTTTGAGAAGCTTGTATTTTGGCAATATCTTTTAGGAATCTAAACCAAGCCCATTCTCCCATATAGGTTTTTTGATATTGAGGGCTTTGATTATAGTCATTGGCTACAAATCTCAATTCTGTGGTATTGTTAAATTGCTCGATGATGATTTGAATCTTTTGATTAAGTGTATGGTCATAGTGCAAGGTTTTGTCATTATAGCTGATATCAAGTGAGCTAAAATCTGATGATAAATCAAGGCAGTGCAAAGAGAAGTTAAGATTGAGATTATTGTTACTATCAAACATAGAGCTTATGGCGGCACTTCGATTAAGAAAGGCTAGAAACTCTTGGCGTAGAACAATCTTTGATTTGTATTCTGGATTGGGATAATACGCACCACCTCTTTTGAGTAAAAGTTTGCTTAAATACTGCTGATAAAATGTTTGCAAAGTCCCTTGATTCCCAAAAAAGCTTTTAAAAGATTCTATAGGGAGAGACTCTTGTGAATACGCATTAAAAGGGTAAAATGGCGATATTTCATTGATAAATATCGCATAGACTTCATTTTTCCACGCATTGTTTAAAAGTGTCCCTGAAGTATTTTCTAAAATCCTCCAAGAAAATGTTGCAAGCTTATCATAATATCGTGCCAAATAAGATGGTAGATCTTTGGTGTCTGTTGCAAACTTTTTGAAGGGATCATTTTCTTCATTACTCCCCTCTAGTATGTAAGCAATCTTTGCTTTAATGTCTTTTGTACTATCTTGGGTAAAATCAGTGATTTTACTATGGATATTTTGTATGTCCATCGCTAGAATTTCTTGTATAGTGCCTGTATTAGATTCTTTGTTATTTTGCTTACTTAGAGAATGTAGCTTAGAATCTAAAAACGACTCTTCACCTACAAATTCGTAGTAGGGTTTAAAGTGGTTGCTAATAGTAGCGAATTTTGTTTTTATATCACTGCTTGGTAGCCCTAGACTATACACATAGTTAAGCAATAGTGTGTCGTTGAGATAGGTGTTATCACTTAGTATTTTCATAAGGGCGTTGAGCGGATTTTGTGGGTGAGAGAGAATCTGTAATTGGCTTAATACGCCACTTTTAGTTGTGTGCTGTTTGGGCACAAGAGCACTTAGTATATCCTGCCATTTTTGCTGATATTGTGTAAGGTAGATGGTGATAATATCCATCTGCAATGTTTTTAATTCTTTTGAATCTAGAGGCTGTGCTAGATCCCATGCATCTATATCAAGAGCTTTTTGTGCATTTGTCTCAAGGTTGCCCAAAAACTCCATTAAGCCCTCTTTGGTATAGTCCTTGCTGACAGAGGCAATTTGCTCGGCATTTTCAAATACACTATCAAATGAGCTTCCAATTTTATCTTTGATATTATAGAATCTTTGCTGCTTGAGGCTATTATGAAAGGCAATGAGTGTGTAGATTCTGTATTGTTTGGGAATTTGAATAATTTTTTTACGAATATTCTCAAGATTATTAGAATCCACCACATAGACTTTTGCAAGGCTTGTAGGGTTTATATCTTCTATACCAGCGATAAAATCCTCTTTGGGGATCTGATAGTTAGCAAAATGTTGCCAATTTTTATTAATCCACGCTCCAAGCAATGCTTTATGAAAATATTTCTCCTCAAAAAGAGCCATATACATATAAAGTGTTTCAATGAGTGTTTGGGGTGTGTTATCTGTCTGTAAAATTTTCTCCATTTCTTTTATGAGCGTGTTGCTTATCACATCTTCATTGAGCACATAATACAAATCCTTAGCGGGTAAAAATCCTTTATAAGATATATCTAAGAGTGGGTATTGCATAAGAGTATGGTTTTCATCAAAGAGATAAGGATAATTTTTGAGGATTGCCTTGAGACTTAACATAAGGTTTGCTTTTTGTTGTAAGCTCATATCGCTATATGACTTGGCTTGGGTTAGAAGAGTCGTGATATTATGAAGATTAGTATCGCCCTTTGCTACCTCTTTGTTTGCTTTGGTTAAAAAATACGCACTAAGTCCATAGGATAGCAAACAAGCACTTAGCACGATAGCTCCAACCTTTAGAGCTATATTTCTTATAATCACACCGCTTAGGTGAGAATCTCGCAAGATAATGTGTTCTAAAAGAGATTGCACAAAGTAACTCTGCTTGTTATATTTTGTAGCAGATTTTGCTGGGGGTTTTCTCACATCATATTTTTCACAAATAGCATCAATGAGATAATTTCTAGGGACATTTTCTTGATAAGCTGAAGTAAAATATATGCCTCGAATGTTTGATTTGTTTTTGAGTTTATTTTGTGTGTGGGCTTGTAGCACAAATTCTATGACTAAAGCAAAAAGATAATCAAGTTGTTTTAAGAATAAAAATGCCGTGTTTTTATCCCCTAGGGAATGCAGAGATTGATTTTTGCTCATAAAGGCATAAAGCAGGGACTTACTTATTTCTTGAAAACCCGATTGCAACTCTTTTTTGTCTAGCTCTGAATCTAGCGTAAGCCCTAAGATTCTATTAGCCACTCTCTCATTAAAGATAGCCCAATACTCGCTCATACCCTCTATTAAGTCAATTTTACTAAAGACAATATAGATGGGCACTTTAAGTCCCAGGTTCTTTTCGCATTCATGTACTCTTTTGACAAGGTAATGTATGAGGTCATTGCTATATTCCTTTGGATTAATCAAAAAAGACTGCACATCAATAACTACAACAACCCCATTAAGCTTACTATGAAATACATTGGTATTAAGAAATGATAAAAACCTATTCCATACGCTTTTTTTCAACAAAAAGTCTTTGTTTTTATTGATGTCATCTTCTGGAATCTCATCGGTGTTATCGGGATTAAAAAAAGATTCTTGTGAGAAATAATTGCCCTCTGTATCAAGCAAAGCACCATGCTTAGAGATATAAAGCCCGAAGTTATTTGTGGATTTATGGATTTTCTTATAGGATTGTAGGCTATCGCTTAAAGGATATTCTATATTGGAATAATTGATAAAAGAGCTTTTCCCAGCCCCTTCATTACCAATGATAATAACCAAAGGGATATTTTTAAACTTTAGGTCTTTTTTCCAAGTGTTTTTTGCATCATCTAAAGAAATAACATAGTTTCTTTTAGCTCTTTTGAAGATATGGATTGCTTCTTTTTTGAGGGATTTTGTAAGCTGTCTTTTTTCACTTTTAAAAGATTGTATGAGCTCTATTGTGGGTTTTAGTAAAAAATAAAAAAACACAAAAAGCCATATAAGACAAATAAGCCCAATACGCATAAATGCATTACCAAAAATATGAATATCATCAAAGGCAACCATAGGAGCATATATATAAAACAAGAAGCTAAAAATCAATAATGCTAAGAAGCCCACCGTATAGATTACTGCTTTTTTTTGGAAAAAACCTATCAATTTCTTTAATATTGATGACACCAATTGACCCCCTATTTTTCTTGCGTAAATGTCTGTATATGCTGTGTAAGACTATTTTGAATAATAGTGTTATGAGATTCTAACTTAAGATATGAAAATACAAAGACTACAACGACTACCCCAAGAATACCAAAGCTAAAGAATGGTTTTAGATATTTGCGCTTAAGTCGTTCTATAATATTTTCATGCTTTATGTTTTTATAAGCTAATTTAAACGCCCTCTCTTCATCAGAATCTAGCACGGGAGCTAAGGCTGTGGCTATATCATTACAAAAGTGATTGACTTTGTTTGAATCTTGTTCTTGTAGGGCGTATTTGCCTTTGTATCCAAGAATGAGACAAGTATAAACAAACTCAAGCATATCTTTATGCTTACTAGGGTTAAGCAACCATTGCCCCGCTATGTCATAAAACTTATCACCACCTAGCATTTCATCAAAAAGGCGGATAGTCAGAGTGTGGTTAGCAAAATGACTATTTATGAAACTTTCATTAGCTAAAAGCATCTCATCAATAAACACACAAAGACAATATCGCAATTTGATTAGCTCTTTGTCTTCATATATGTGTAAAGCACTAAGACTACTGCTAATAGCAAGAATCTCTCTTGCTATCTCTTCTTTAATATTGGTTATATACTCTGAATCTAAATCACGAATTTTTGAAAGTCTCGTAGCAAAGATGAGCAGTGGCAAACTCAAATCAAGGATTCTGTTATTTTGCAAGCCCACTAACTCATACTCAAGCAATAGAGGCAATGCTTGAGTATCGGTTGGACTTTTGGGTGAATCTTGTGCATTGGCTTGTGCTGACATTCTCAATCCTGAAATATCGCCCACAGCTTAATATCTGGATTTGTGATATTATTAGTTACATACACGCTAATAATATTTTGATTAGCAAAAGAAGAAAAAAGTGGGTCTTTTCTATCAAGCTTAAAATAGGCGTATCCACTTAAGTGTGGTAGGCTAGAGGGTATGCTTGGTATTGGCTCTATGTTTAAGCCCTTAAGTTGTGAGGCAACAATACGCTTAATATTGCTTTGTGTGTGAATCTTGCTTTGTGAAACAAAGGTTTCAATCAAAGTATTCATTGGTAATGAAGAGCTGATGGCTAAAAACACTTCACCATTTTGAAGTATAGAGGCATTATCAAACACACAATCATAAAATCCATTGCCATTATCTACGACATTTGCCATAGCATATTTTGGGGAAGTAACATTGGCAAAAAGAATACGCAAATTATTGCTTAATGGCACAAAAACAGAGGTAAGGTCGTTGTGCGTATAAGTAATGAAATTAGAATCTTCACTATGGCTTAGGGCAAGCAAATCAGCTTGAAAATCTATAAGCTTTTCATAAAGAAATTCAGGGTGCATTTTTTCTTTATGTACTAGATAGGAGAATATTAAGTAATACTTTTTCAAAAGATTCAATGATAGGTAGGTGCTAAAGTCAAGTGTATTTTTGGTTTGATTGATGCCTTTAAAAACCTGTGTAAATACTTCTTTGTGTTGCTTGATACTAAAAAGCATTTCTTCTAAAAAGATTTTAAGAAAGGTATTGTTTGAGATATTAAGGCTTGTTGGGATAAATTTTTCATCAAGCTCTATCTTGCCACTAGAGTGCATATTTTTTATTTTCCCAATGGGAATCTCAAGCTCGTTTGGTGTCTTATCTCCTAGCAACCCAAGTTTTAATCGTAAGCTTCCTAGCACAACGTTGAGTTTTTCTTGTGTGTATTGTGCCTCTTGATGGAGATTCTTGGAATCTTGGGTAATATCATCATGGGTTTTGGAGGAAATCGTAACATTGGTTGCGATATATTTTGAATGTGAAAAGGCATTGTGCAGTGATATATCTGCTATAGAATCTGTATTCATAGGGATTTTTATGGTAATGATTGAGGAGTTTATATTGTGCCCCACTTCTAAGATTTCTGGCAGCAAATCATCGCTTGGAGCATTAAATACACTTCCATCTTGAGCAATACCGCTAATTTTTGTAAGTGCGATCTTGCCAAGTCCTAGCATTTCATCGGAAAATTCTACCTCAAAGATTCCATAAAGATTGGAAAAACACTGGGCGGTTTTGGTCTGAATGAGACGCTCTATATACCTTTCTTGTTGTTCAAAATGGACTTTATCCATATGCATACCATTATACCAAACAACCTTAAGTCTATTGCCCATTGTTTTCTACCTCTGTATGTTGTGTTTGTTTATAATTCTTTTTGCTTGCCTTAGTAATACCATTTTGCGTAATATCAAGCCTAATAATATTTCTACAAACTCTATTAAGCTTTTTGTGAAATTTTTGTGTTTTGTTTTGTGAGTTGGCAAAAAGTGCAAGAATTCCGATGTATTTACCCTCTTTTTTATTGATTTCTGCAGCAATCATATTTTTTTCGTTAGGGGGAATCTGCACCCTTATAGAATCTATCTTGTCTCTACCTAGCACCACACTCTCTCGACTGAGCAAATCTTGAGGGGAGGCATATTCAAATCTTTTACCATCTTTAAGCTGATAGATAAGCAATGTAACAGGCACATTGTCTCCGCGATTATTAAGATTTGAATCTTCATAATTAGAGACCATAACCCTCACAGGAGTGCTACACGCTACAAACGATATAGCCCCCACAATAAAAAGTGTAAAATAAAGTGTATGCCTTATCATAATCTTAAAAAAGCCCTCTATGTTATAGATGTTACCAATCGAAATTTGGTGAAATTCTATAATAATTTTGATTAAATTTCAGTCAAAAATGACACGATTTATTATAAAATATGATAAATTTTTCATTATAAGGATTAAGTAATGGCAGAAAGTTCAACGCCGCCTAAAGAGCGGATAAATATCACCTACAAGTCCAAGACAAATGGACAAACTCCAGAAGTCGAGCTTCCATTGAAGCTTATGGTTATGGCAAATTTTACTGGTGGCAGCACAATACCATTAGAAGAAAGAGAAGCAATAGCTATCAATAAAAATACTTTTAATCAAGTTATGCAAAAAATGGGAGTGGAAGCGCATTTTAGTGTGAAAAATACCTTACACAAAGAAGCTGATGAGCTCAATGTGAATCTTAGTATTACTAATATGAAAGATTTTAGTCCAGACAATATCGCTAAGCAAGTTCCTGAAATCAATAAGCTTCTTAAGCTACGGGAGGCTCTTATCGCTCTAAAAGGACCGATGGGCAATATCCCAGACTTTAGAAAAGCCGTGCTAGAAGCACTCAAAGATGAAAATACAAAGCAAAAACTCCTGTTAGAAATACAAAATAACAACAATCAAGAGCAATAATACAAACCACAAAGGATAAATATGCAAGATACTAAAGAATCGACAACACAAACGCAGGAAGTCTCTATTATCGAAAGCATTATGCAAAAGAGCAAATATGCTAAAGATGACGAGAGTTATAGTATCGCAAAAGTAGGGGTAGCCGAATTTATTTCAGAAATCGTGAAATCTGATAACGCAGAAAGCAGAGTTAATCGCTTTACCCTTGATGAGATGATAGCGCACATTGATGAGCTTATCTCGGCACAAATGGATGAAATACTGCACAATGAACAATTTCAGCAATTAGAATCTACATGGAGAGGATTGTATTTTTTAGTAGAGCGCACAAATTTTCAAGAAAACATTAAAATCAATTTATTAGATATTACGCAGCAAGAAGCACTAGAAGACTTTGATTCAAATCCAGATATTACCAATACTACGCTTTATAAACATATCTATTCATCAGAGTATGGGCAATTTGGCGGCGAGCCTGTGGGAGCGATTATTGGCGATTATGCCTTGAGTGCCTCTAGCCCAGATATGAATTTCCTCTCTAAGATGTCCTCTATCGCAGCTATGAGCCACGCACCATTTTTAACCTCTATGAGCGCAAAATTCTTTGGGCTTGAAAACTATGCAGAATTAGCCCAGATTCAGGATTTAAATAGTCTCTTAGAAGGTCCTCAATACACGAAATGGCGGACTTTTAGAGAAAATGAAGATTCTAAATATGCGGGACTTTTGGTAACAAGATTTCTCACACGCTCTCCCTATGACCCACAAGAAAATCCAATAAAAAGCTTTAACTACAAAGAGAATGTGCATAATTCACACAATCATCTCTTGTGGGGAAATACCGCCTATGCATTTGCAACGCGTCTTACTGATAGCTTTGCACAATATCGATGGTGTGGTAATATCATAGGTCCAAGAGCCGGAGGTGCCGTTACAGATTTGCCAACATATATTTATGAAAACTTTGGCACGATACAATCAAAGATTCCCACAGAGGTATTGATTACTGATAGACGCGAATATGAGCTCTCTGAAGCTGGATTCATCGCCTTTACTTTACGCAGAGATAGCAACAATGCAGTGTTTTTCTCGGCAAATGCCGCCCTGAAGCCAAAAGTTTTTCCAAACACTCCTGAAGGCAAAGAGGCAGAGACAAATTACAGACTTGGCACACAGCTTCCTTATATATTTCTTATTTCGCGTCTTGCTCATTATGTCAAGGTATTGCAGAGAGAAGAAATTGGAAGTTGGAAAGAGCGTGGCGATATAGAAAAGGGGCTCAATGAGTGGATACGGCAATATGTTTCTGACCAAGAGAATCCACCTGCAGAAGTAAGGAGTAGAAGACCTTTTAGAGGAGCAAAGATTACAGTAAGCGAAGTAGAGGGAGAAGCTGGGTGGTATAAAGTAGATCTTAATGTGCGACCCCATTTTAAGTTTATGGGAGCAAACTTTGAGCTTTCTTTGGTGGGTAAGCTTGATAAAGAATAGCAATGTCTTTTGTTGATAGAGTCATACATATTCTTGATGATACACGCACCGATACATATTATGAGGATCGTATTTGTGCGATTAAAGAACACATAGAAGTACTTCTTAATGCAAAAGAGCAGAGTGCTTTCTATGATTTGGATTTAAACACTAAAAATCTTGCTGCTGTGGTGTCGGATCAAATTTATAGGCTTATTACTGCATATGAGCGTAGAGTGCAGATTCTGGGTATAGAATACGATGAGATTCTGATGCCTTGGCAACTTCGTTTTTTTGTGCGATTTTGTTATAGGCACGATAACTTCAGAGAGTTTAGTATGCAAATTGTGTTTAAAAACAATCGCTACTGCGAAGTTATGTAGCTCTAGCCTCAAATGTGATGGCATTGTTCTAAGTATATAACAAGGTAAAAATTTATTATGCAAGACATTGATATATTCTATTTTCGCAAAGAACTTGATTACTTGCACAAAAGCAGAGAGTTATTGCTTAGTAAATATCCCAAACTCGCACCATTTTTAGCACACAACAGCAATGATCCTGATGTGGAGTATATTATAGAATCTTTGGCAATCCTAAGTGCCAAAATACACAAAGAGCTTGATGCTAATATCCCTTTTATAGCGGAATCTCTTATGAATATTCTTCTTCCAAACTATATGAATGCCTTGCCATCTTTATGTATGCAAGAGTTTGGATTCAAAAGCGATACCAAAGCACACAAACTCATAATTCCCAAAAATACAACGATAAAATCCACTTCTATCAACGGCGTAAGTTGTGAGTTTAAAACGATTTATGATGTGTATGTGTATCCTTTGCAGCTAAGTGATGTAATTGTGGGAAGTGAGGGCAAGTATAGTGCCCTAACACTTGATATAGAACTTAGTAGAAGTGATATGACTTTTAGTGATATTGCCCTAGATTGCTTGACACTATATCTTGGTAATGAGGTCTATACAGCCAATACGCTTTTATTGTGGCTGACGCAATATCTCAAACATATCATACTTATCGCTTATGATAGCAATGAACAATATAATGTACCGCTGCAATCCTTGCAACATATAGGCTTACAAAATAATGAGAGTCTATTACATAATGATGATATAGGCTTTAGTTCCTTTGCTTTGTTACAAGAATTGCTTCTTATGCCAGAGAAATTCCATTTCCTAAAACTTCAGAATCTTGAACTTACACAAACCCTACAAACTAAAAAAATAGGCATTAAATTTGTTTTTGACAAAGAATTACCCAAGGATTGCCTACCAAAACCAAAAAACTTCTCTCTTTGTGCCTCTCCTATTATTAATCTTTTTCCAATGCAAGCAGAGCCAATACTCCTAGATCATTCAAGAAACGGATATAGAATCTTTGTCGATAGAGCCCATAGTAGCAGCTACTCTGTCATACAAGTCTTAAGGGTCAAAGCCCATAGCACAGATAAGGGCAGGAGAGTACTAAAAAATTATAATAGTTTTGAGCGTTTTGCTTTTTTGGAAAACAATGAAGATTTCTATGCTCTCACCAATAAAACAGATTCACAAGGGGAACATTATAAAGAAATCACTTTTTATACTAAACGACCAAGCAAAGAGACTATTTCTATTGATGCACTATGTAGCAACAACAATCTCCCAGCAACACTGAAATTGGGTGATATTAACCAAATCCCAGACTACAAGGACATTATCACATATAATCTTTCTATCCCAACAAAAATCAGATACAGAAACATCGATAGTAATATATCTTGGGATCTTGTCTCTACGCTTTGCTTTAGTTATCAAACTATGCTTAACAAAGAGAGTTTTTTAAGTGTTATACGCACATATAGCACGATACTATCCTCACAAGATTTTTTTGCTATATTTTCTGATGCACTACTTGATTTGCAAGCACAGACAACTTATAAAATCAATGGTTTTATAACACAACGAGGCACATTGATTGCTCTGTATATAGAAGATTCAAAGTTTTATTGTGTAGGAGAAGTCTATAAGATAGGTTTAGTATTTTCGCGATTTTTTGCTTCCTTTGCTCCTATTAATTCTTTTTGTGAAACTCGTATTGTCTGTGTCAGTAGCAATATGACATTTAATTATCCTGCGACACAAGGCGACAAGGCAGTGATGTGATAGATTCTAAAGTAGCCTCATAAATGAAAAAACTTCTCTATTTCTCAATCTTAACTCTTATCATATTATGTTTTAATGGTTGTGGTTGGGGGTGGTTTGTGCCGTATTCTTTTCAACCTAGTTATCATAAGTTTAAGAAAATGTGTAAATTAAATGAGTTACCAAATGATGAGTATAAATACAATAAGATTCTAAGTTACTTTGATAAAAAGCTAGGCGATATAGATGATTTTCCGCATACTAGGCAGTATTCAAGGAGAATTGGAGAAATCACTTTGTATGTTTTTTATCATCAATATTTAAAAGAATACGATGAAACCTCATTGGAGGGAAAGCTTGCAATAAGCAAAATGGCAAGTGAAACACCAAAGGAAAAATATATATTAGATTCTAATAATATAAAGAGTATGTATTTAGCGGTGGCTTGGCGAACAAATCGCTACTACCTAGATGGTAATGAGGGAAGTGGTTTTTATTGGAATGACGAAAAGTTGCAGTGTATCGATATAACTTTAAAAGGAGAAAACAATGAGTAATAAACAACAGATTCAAAAATTAAGAGATAATGCAGAACTCGCTTGGGCAGCCTATGGCTATTATAATTTAATAACAAATGATACTAATCAATCATTTATGGTATTAAAAGATGAAAAAGGCAAGGATAAGGTAGATTCTAATGGAAATCCAATGACAAAGCAAGTTAATCTCGTTGATATTATGGATATAACCTATAAAGACTACAAGGTTTATAAACCAAGTCGTTTGCCTACTTTAAAACCTGATGAGCTAGGCACACTCAAAGGCGATATGTCTCCCACTCAAGTAAAACGATTCTTTGACAAATACGACTTACTAGATTTCTATCCTAAATTTGATACAAAGAATAATAAACAGATTCAAGGCTTCCACGCTTATTTATTTCAAGATAGAGAATCTAAAAAGTTATTGGGAAGGTAGAATGAAAAAAATATTTTATGGATTCTTGATTCTTGTAGGCTTAGGGATATTTTATTATACGCCCCTTTCTTTTTATTTTCAGCCCAGCTATTGGAAATTTAAGAAAATGTGTAAAATGCAATATGATTTTATTTTCAAAGGTGTAGGAGATGCAGAAAGTATAAATAAATACAGAGATAAGAATGGATTTATTGATGGCGTTTGGTATACTGGCATATATGAGCCAAAAGGCTATATAGAAGATTTGTATTGGGAAGAGCAGTGGATAAATTGCACTGATTTTTATAACAAATGGGATAAAGATTGGTATAATAAGGTACAAAGAGGAGAAATCTATGGAAAATAAGCTATTAATCAATAAAATGAAAAATGCTGCCGAACTAGCTCAAGCCGCTTATGGATATTATGACTTAATGACAAGTGATACCAATCAATTATTTATCGTATTAAAAGATGAAAAAGGTAACGATAAAACAGATTCTAATAAAAATCCCATTACAAAAGAAATTGCTCTTACTGACATTATGGATAGCACATTTGCAGATTATAAAGTATATAAACCACAACTATCAGCAAAGTTTAAGCCTGATGTAGTAGGTACACTCAAGGGCGATATGACTCCGACACAAGCAAAAAGATTCTTTGATAAATATGATTTACTAGATTTCTATCCTAAGTTTGATAACAAAAACAATAAACAGCAAAAGGGTTTCCACGCTTGTTTATTTCAAGATAAAGAATCTAAAGAATATACTTTAGCTATCAGAGGTAGCTTTGATTCCAAAGATTATGTGGAAGCTGATTTTTTGAATCTCCTTGCACGGTCTAGTGTTCCCAAAGATTATTTTGAAAAAATGCTAAATTTTTATTATCAATGTGCTGAGAAATACCCAGCTATTACTAAGCCTAAGAGCTTAAATGTCGTAGGACATTCTCTAGGTGGCTGTCTAGCTCAAATGTTTGCTCTTTCTTTTGCCAACTATGCTAAGAGAGATTGTGGAATCATTAATGAAGTGTATCATACAGAATCCAAAGTAGCCTAAGAATGAAAAAGATTCTCTATCTCTCAATCCTAATTCTTATCACATTATGCTTTAATGGTTGTGGTTGGGGTTGGTTTGTGCCTTATTCTTTTCAGCCTAGTTATCATAAGTTTAAGAAAATGTGTAAGTTAAATGAATTGCCATTGCAAGAACGCTATACAAAAGCTATGGAATTTCTCAATAATGATACAAGCAAATTACATACATATAAATTTATGAATAAAACAAATGGCTCATTTCCTGTATTTAATTTTTCTGATAGATTAAGAATGAACATACATGTTACATTTAAAGACAATAAGCCAAAAGAATTTGTTTTAGATAATGTAGATGAAATTGAGTTTTGGGTAAAATGGTATGCAAAACGCTCTTATTTAAGTCTGGGTCGAATAAGTTATAAGCTTGAGTGGAATGAGAAAAAAGTAGATTGTTTTGATATATACCAATATATACCCTTGAATGACTATACAGAAAGGATAAAGTAATGCAAAATAAAAATTTAATTAATAAACTTAAAAGTAATGCGGAATTAGCAATGGCAGCTTATGGATATTATCATTTGGCAACAACCAGCAAAAATCAGTCATTTATAGAATTAAAAAAGGAAAATAGCCAGATAGATTCTGACGAAAATTTTATTGAAAAAGAAATTACTCTTATTGATATTATGGATAGCACCTATAAGAATTATGAAGCACATTGTTTCAATCCACCACAAACAAAGAAAAAGGAGAAAATAGGCAAATTAGATGGCGATATGACTCCCACCCAATCTAAAAGATTCTTTGAAAAGTATGATGTACTTATCCACCAACCAAATACAGAATCAGGCTTTAGTGCAACCCTCTTTCAAAATAAAGAATCTAAAGAATACACCCTAGCCTTTAGAGGAACAGAACCAAGTAATATAGGTGATATAAAAACTGATGTAAACCTTACCTTTAAGAATCTCCCTAAGAAACAGTATTTTGATATGCTGTTATTTTATAATCAATGTATAGGTAAGATTCCTTTTTATGTAGAATCAGATTCTATACCGAATGACAAAGATTCTTTAGAATACAAACTATGGAAAAAACTCTATCAAAGAAGCACAGAAGCTAAGTATAAGCCTTATATTACCCAATCTCTTTTACAAGATTCTACACAAAACCCCACTCCCTCAAATTTCACTCCTCCTATTACTGCTACTACTAAGCTTACTATTACAGGACATTCTCTAGGTGGTTGTCTAGCTCAACTCTTTGCTCTTTCTTTTGCCAACTATGCTAAAAGAGATTGTGGAATCATTAATGAAGTGTATCATACAGAATCCAAAGTAGCCTAAGAATGAAAAAACTTCTCTATCTCTCAATCTTAACTCTTATCACATTATGTTTTAGTGGTTGTGGTTGGGGGTGGTTTGTGCCTTATTCTTTTCAGCCTAGTTATCATAAGTTTAAAAATCTGTGTAAATTAAATGAATTGCCACTTCAAGAACGCTATACAAAAGCTATGGAATTTCTCAATAATGATACAAGCAAATTGCATACATATAAATTTATGAATAAAACAGAGGGGTCATTTCCTAGATTTAAATTTTCTGACAGATTAACAATGGATATATATGTTACATTTAAAGATGATAAACCAAAAGAATTTACTTTAGATAATGTAGATGAAACCTATTTTTCAGTAAAATGGAAAAGTTATAGAGCTATATTGGAGCCAGAATCAATGACTCCTTATAGTTTTATGTGGAATAAAGAAAATATTAAAGTATGTGGAGATATTTAATGGAAAACAAAACACTAATCAATAAACTAAAAAATGCTGCTGAACTAGCTCAAGCCGCTTATGGATATTATGATTTAATGACAAGTGATACTAATCCGTTATTTATAAAATTAAAAAATGAAAATAGCCAAGCAAATTCTAATGAGGATTTTAGTAAAAAAGAAACTACTCTTATTGATATTATGGATAGCTCCTATAAAAATTACGAAGTATATTTTTTCAATCCAAAAACAAAGAAAGAGGAAAAAGTAGGCACACTCAAAGGCGACTTCTCCCCACTCCAAGCAAAAAGATTTTTTGAAAAGTATGATTTACTCATCCACCAGCCCAACACAGAATCAGGATTCTCTGCAACTCTCTTTCAAAACAAAGAATCTAAAGAATTTACTTTAGCTATAATAAGCACAGAATCTAAATGTGATGGTATAAAATGAAAAAGCTTTTACATATTACAATCTCTGGTTTTGTTTTGTTGTGTTTTAATGGCTGTGGTTGGGGGTGGCTTGTGCCTTATTCTTTTCAGCCTAGTTATCATAAGTTTAAAAAGATGTGCGAGCTAGACCAAGAGATATATCAAGCAAAAGGTGGGAAGCTGGATGAGGAGTATTATAATAATTTATTAGCTTATTTTAACACAAATTTTGAAGAAGTTTTACAAGGAAACAAAGGTTCATCTAGACAAGGAAATAGTTTTAACAAAGAAATCAATACCTATCGTTTTAGAGATGAGATAAAAAATAATAGACAAGAAATAATATTATCACTAAAGATAGAAAAAAATAAAATTACTAATGAAATTTTACCATTAAAAGAGGTTGTTTTCTATGTAAATTGGTACAATAGAAGAAAATATCTTACAACAAAGAGTGCTACTTCTTATGAGCTTGAATGGCGTGAAAATTATGAAGATTGTTCCTATTTTAAAAAGGAAATAAAATGACAAACAAAGCAATAATTAAAAAGCTTCGTGATAATGCAGAATTAGCGTGGGCAGCTTATGCTTACTTTGACCTTATGGACAAGCAATATAGCTTTGATGAAAAGGATAAAAATGAATTTAAGATTTTATATGCAAAAATAAATAATTTAGATGAGAGTGGTGAAAAAGTACAAAATGCCCAAGCTACCTTAACTGATATTCTCAACATAGAATACAAAAAGATTTTCAAAGGCGACTTCACCCCTACTCAGGCAAAACGATTCTTTGATAAATATGATATGCTTATCCACCAACCAAATACAGAATCAGGCTTTAGTGCAACCCTCTTTCAAAATAAAGAATCTAAAGAATACACCCTAGCCTTTAGAGGAACAGAACCAAGTAATATAGGTGATATAAAAACTGATGTAAACCTTACCTTTAAGAATCTCCCTAAGAAACAGTATTTTGATATGCTGTTATTTTATAATCAATGTATAGGTAAGATTCCTTTTTATGTAGAATCAGATTCTATACCGAATGACAAAGATTCTTTAGAATACAAACTATGGAAAAAACTCTATCAAAGAAGCACAGAAGCTAAGTATAAGCCTTATATTACCCAATCTCTTTTACAAGATTCTACACAAAACCCCACTCCCTCAAATTTCACTCCTCCTATTACTGCTACTACTAAGCTTACTATTACAGGACATTCACTAGGTGGTGCTCTCACTCAAATGTTTGCCCTTTCTTTTGCCAACTATGCTAAGAGAGATTGTGGAATCATTAATGAAGTGTATACTTTTAACTCCCCTGGTGCTAGAGAACTTAATCCTCTAAGCTATGGTATCCTTGAGATTTCTCTCCCCAACCTCTCCTCTTATGATAAAGCCTCAAAGAAACAATATATTAGAGATTTTATAAGAACTTTGGATATAAACTTTGTAGAAGCACGAATGCAACAAGAGAGAATTCCACAAAATGATATAATGTGGAGATTGCCTCACAATCTGTATTATAAGCTTTATAGTTTGGCAGAAAATGCTAAAGAGGCTTTGCATATCTATCTTAGCGTGGATATAGAATATGAGGAAAAACCAGCAGGAGATATGGAAGAGAGAGAGTATTATGCTACTTTGGAGCAGGTAGATTCCTCTTATGCTTTGGCTTACAAAACATTCATAGACAACTACTATTTCCACAAAGAAAAAAAGCAAGGAGTAGATATAGGACTACCAACGCATCACATCGAAACCGATAGTGATAATAATCCAAATAATCTTGAAAACAAGCTCATACAGAATCTAGGGGAGGACATAGAGGGCAAACATTATTATCTCAATATTGGTATTGATGTAGAGGGTATGGAGAGACATTCTATCAAAAGCTCTGTGATTATCTTGTATTTTTATGATTATCTTTTAGACTTAGAGGCAAATAGAGAAAAGCTCTCAAATCATATTAAGGAGTTAGAATCTAAACCACTAGATTCTACCACTCTACACTATATAGGATACAAGGCAAGTAAAAACAAAGGCAAATATCAGCTTATCACAGCTTTATTTAATGACTTTATGCAATGGAATTATAATTCATTAAAAGAAGTGAATAAAGAAGTGTTAAAAGAAGTCAAAAAAGAATATAAAAACCAAAAGAAAATAAACAAAGATACTCCAAAGCCACCAGAAAAGATATTCCCCTTAGCCTATCTCTTAAGCGAAGTAAGCTATATAGCAAGGTTTAAAGATAGTAAGAAAATACAAGAATTTGATTTATACAAAATGATAGATTCTATCACACAATTACAAGAGGCAAAACTCTATATAAAAGTCCTAGATAAAGCATTCTTTGATGAGTTGGAAAATAAACAATGCAGTGTGGCAGAATTACGAAGTGTGCTAAAATGTCAGCCCTTTATAGTAGTTGATGAAAATAACCAAGAAGTGCTAAATGAAAGCAATAGAACAGAGCTATTTTGTTATAAAACCTTTAATAATCTTGTCTCACAAATCCTGCAATCTTATAAAACTGCCTGAGGACTTCATACAATGAATGAATACCAAAAAGCCTATCTAGCCTTAAGTAAGGAATTACTTTTTTCATCAAATCCTTTAGTTATCACACCAAAGAATCCTTTTAATACCACAGAACATCTCTATAGCTCTTTAGAATGCAAAATATTTTATGATAAAGAAAATAACAAGGTTTATATCTTTGCCTACCATAATGATATGCTTGATTGCAATACATTGCTAGAGGATATACGCACACTTACTAACCAAAATCAACAAAGTTTGCAAGATTATGATATTGCTATCTTTTTAGACTCTCAACTTTTACAAGGCTCTAAAGAATCTCCTAACACTCCCCTATTCTTTGGTGAGTTAGATTCTAAAGGAGTGTTTGTAGAATCTAAACCCATCTATCACTTAATGAGTGAGATAGATTCTAACTCTATAGAATCTACAAGCAACAATAGAGATTCTAGCAATGCAGATTCTAATAATTCCCTAAGTACCTTAGATGTGTTTTTAAATGGCTCTAGGCTCACTCTTCTTAACTACTCCCTCTTAGAATCTAGCCTTAATATCAAACTAGAATGTAACTCCTCTGAATCTAAAGAGATAGTAGAGAGAGAACAAACACAAAGAGAGCAGATACAAAGAGATTCTAACTCCATAGATTCTCTAACAAGCACTGCTATGCTTCACCCAATACTAGAAGATGATGAAATAAAATGTCCTCATAATGGAGTAGTAAAGCTAAAAGCTAATAAAGGCAAACCTTTTACTTCTAAAGGCATTCCCTTAGTCTTAGAATCTGATTTATTAAATAGCTCTATCATAGGCTGTGCTAATCCCATACTAAGTGGAGGACCCTGCACCTCTGTAGCTGTAATCTTACCTAGTGCCAGAGGATTAAAAAAGTTTAATGATGACTATCCTATTATGCAAGATTTAGTATCTAGTGGTGTAATGAGTGATAAAGGATTTCCTCTTATTTGCACACCTAAAGAAAATACTTTTAGGATAAACTTACCTAATCCTACTCAAGCTAATAATCAAACTAAAGAATCTCTACTCTCTCATATACAGCTCACTAAACCAATCCTAAGACTCCATTATAAAATCCATTCTCATCAAAAAGACAATCTCCCCATATATAGAATAAAAATACAAGATAATATTATAGAATCTCACACTAATAGCCCATTAGATTCTCTTAGTATTGATATAGCTAAAGATACAAAAATATTAGATGATACACAAAGCTTAGATTCTAATCTGCAAGATATACTCTCTAGCATATATACTAGCCTAAAAGAGACTTATACCAAAGGCTATAAGTATCACTATCTATCCTTACAGCTAGATTCTAATGCCCTTATTCTCATACTCCTTATCCCTCAAAGTATTCCTAAAGTATATAAAGAAGTGTATGAGAACTATGAGTATAAAGACTATGGCATAGGCAAATACCACTACCTCTATAACTCCTGCACAAACACAATGCTAGAGATAAAAGACTATACACAAGTAGGAGTAGAATCTAATCCTAGTAATGCCACTATCCTCACACTCCACACACCTTATAAAGCACAAAGACTAGAATTACAATTAGCCAATGGATTAGATTCTATATTAGAATCTAAGGATAGAGAACAAAACTTAGATTCTCTCCTCACACTTAAACTTATTAATGGAGGATATAAAGAGAAGTATTGGAGCTTTGGGGAGGAGGTGGAGGAAGAGACAGAAGAGAAAATAGATATATCACAAGGTATTCTTATAGCGAGTAATGATGATACTTTGGCTTATGAATTGGCGTTTGGGGAAAGAAATGATACAATCCAAATATTCAATAAAAAAGGAATCTATCTCTTTAGTATAGAGAGAAAAGGAATAACAGAAACTAGGCTTACTGTAAGACAGCTTTATAACAAAGGGATTCAATGGTTTGAAAGCAGTGCAGAGAATTATCATAAACTTTTAGATGTGAATCCTGATTTACAAGATAAAACAAAATGTAAGGGGCTAGGTGTATTATACTTCACTTGGAGGGATATTGTGGAGTTTGCGGAAGTGGATAGATTTAGCTCATCTTTTCAGAGTGGTGGCAGTGGCGATTGGAAGCAATCTCCCAAAGGTGCTAGAGGCTTTATTCTCGTCTCAATGGAGGGGATTCCATATTGGGCTGATGCAGTGGGGCAGATACCCTATGCTATTGGAGTGTATAGGAATCTCTTGTCTTATGCTGGACCCAAAGACGCAAAACGAGGAGTTATAGACAATAAATATTATTTTTATGACGGCGACCCCATTAAAGGAAAAATGAGACAAATAGGTATTTTATCAATTCCAAAAGATGAACTTGCCGATAATTATGATAATAAAATGGTAGATAGAGGCTTAAATTTTGCTATAAGAAAATATAAAATAAAAGAAAAAAGAGTGTATCCCACTCATAACGAATGGATTTTTATAGATTTAAAGCCCAATCCTTCTTTATTAGCATTAGATTCTGATGGAAGAGAAGTTTATGCTTGATAGGCGTGTATATTTATTTGTATTTTTAATTTTTGTTAATTTTGTTGTGGGCTTATTGGTTGCGGATTATGGCATTAAACTGCTGAACTTTATAGCCCTTGAATTGTTTAACAAGAAAGATTTTTATGTGTTTGATACCAGATATGGTGGGTTTGGTATATTTATACAGTGCTCAATCACAACAGCATTTTGTTTTCTTCTTGTATATAGCTTCTTTTGTTATTTGCTATACAGCAAATATCAAGGCATAAATTTTCTTTTGATTATTTTTACTATTTTTATAATCTATTTCTTTCTTTTTTGTTTATTTTTTCAGAGACATAGACTTTTCAGTTTTCTAATACATTTTACACCTTTTTGCTTGATGTATATTGAGATTATTTTGCTGTATCGAATTAAAAACAAATAAGGTAAGAGAATGATTGGGAAACATAAGGGCTATATAGGCAAGGTGTTGGATTTGGGGAGGAAATAGAGGAATACACAAGCAAATCTCTTGCATACAAATACAGAAAGCAAAGATTCTAAAGCAGCACAAGAAAACAAAGAAAAGCAAATACTAGAGATATATTTTAGTTATGGAGAGGATACGACAAGATTGCAAGGAGATTCAAGACACACACAAGATGTGAATTTGCATATAAAAACGCAAGGATATAACAATGGGGAGGAAGTGGAGGTGCTTATCAAAACTAGCAACGATAAGTTTAATTTGCAAGGCAAAATTAACAATAATGAGGCTATACTCTATGATATTTTTAAAGATAAATACATTACCATAGGAGAAGTAGAAGTCTATGTCTAAACAACTAATGAAAACTTTGAATCTTAAAAGACCTAAATGGGAAGATGTGAGTAAGGCATATAAGGAAATAAATGAGATTGGGAAAGCGGAGTATTATAGTATTCTCGATAGTGGCGGGAATTTTTCTCAAGCCGAACTAGCCCAAGCACAAAAGCGATATGAGAAAGTAGGTGGACAAGCCTTGCGTGAATTTAATAGAGATTCTGAATCTTATATAAATACATGTGCTTTTAAATTAAGCTATGCACTAAACTATGGTGGAATGCCACTTAAGAACTATATGTCAAGAGATAGGACAAAAAGACCAAAAGCTTTTGAATATGCAACAATACTTCAAGGTATTGACAACCATAATTATCTAACAGGAGTTATTTTTATGATAAATCTCCTTCAATTAAAAAATGTTTGGGGCAATGCTGACAAACCATATAATCCTAAAATTATGAAAACCAAACAGGAAAATATCGATTTCTATAACAATGAATTTTCAAAGTTTAGCAAAAATGGAGTGGTAGCAATGATAATTAATGGGTGGAGTAATGCTAATGGACATGTTACATTGTGGAGCGGGAAAGATAAGAAGTTTTTGGATTATGACCCAAATCTTTATAATAACTATTTGCTTTACGGAAATATTATCGTAACAAAGCTTTATTTTTGGGAACTAAAATAAAGGAGGTTGGATTGAGATATGCTGTAATGATAATAGCAATAGTTTGTTGCTTATTGGGTAGTGAATCTAGTGATGATTGGGGGCAAGAGTGGGAGGAATGGCAAAAAAAGCTGTTTGTTACACAAAAGAATATAGGATTGGCTTTTTGTATAAGCGAATTTTATAAAAACCAAAAGCTACCAAAGGCAATAGAAGAAGGTTGGAGGGCATTTTCATCTAGCGAATATATGAATAGGGAAAGAATTGATGAGATTTTTGCTTTTGTTAAGGCTAATATTAATGACTATATACCACAATTTAAGCCCGATGGATTATACGCTGAACATCAACCTTGGTATTTTGTAGCCTGTCTGAATATGTATAATTCTAAAGAATATGAGGATATGATACAAAGAAAGGGTAAGTATGCGAAGTGAAAGAGGACATACAACCCTATGGAATGAAATGATTTTGTCGATGTAGAGTTTGATTGTTGTAATTTCTTAGATGAGACAAATTACATTATCAAAGAATTATATTTTTGCTGTAAGGATTTAGAATGCAAAATATTATATTCTCTGTATTTCTTTTTATGGGATTTTTTTCTTACGGTAATGCGATTGAGGCTGCCCATATTTTACGAGATAGCGATCCTTTGCCTTATTCGTTTGAGAGAAAAGTTAGCACATTAAAGAGAATAGGCATAGAGTATTGTATGGAACAGGATAATTTTAAAGAACAGAGTTTTTGGCTATGGCATTTTAAAAGAAAACTTGAGTTATACAAGAATATTGATAAGAAAATTGTAAATTTTTTTAGTGATGAGGGTGAGTTTGCAAGATTTAAAAGTTTTATAGACAACAAAGCAAAAGCAAAAACCATTCTACTTCCACGACTTTATGGTTGCCTAGAACTCTATGATTCCAAAGAATACCAAGATGAAGTAGAACGCATAGTCAAAAAGTATTGCAAGGATTGTAAGTGAGTGGCATAGGCAAATACCACTACCTCTATAACTCCTGCACACACATAATGCTAGATATAAAAGACTATACACAAATAGGATTAGAATCTAATCCTAGCAATGCTACTATCCTCACACTCCACACACCCTATAAAGCACAAAGACTAGAGATTGCATTAGCCAATGGATTAGATTCTATACTAGAATCTAAGGATAGACAAAGACAAGCCAAGCAAACTAGAGAATCTAAAAAGTCTCAACAAAATAAGAGACAGAATACAGATATAACTTCCTCTCACACAGAATCTAAGCAAAAAGATTCTACACATTCAACATCTAAAACCACAGATGTAAAGAACACACAATCTCACACATTAGATTCTAAAAACAATACAAAGGAAAGTAAAAAGCAAAACAACACAGAGCAACAAAACTTAGATTCTCTCCTCACACTTAAACTTATCAATGGAGGATATAAAGAGAAGTATTGGAGCTTTTAGGAGGGAGTAGAGGAAAACAAATAAGCCTAAAAGACAATACTAAGAATATAAGCCAAAAGAGTTTATGGTAGAATAAGGATTTATTAATAAAAGAGGTGGCTACATGATAATTTCAAGCACAAAAGAGTTGCTACAAGAAATTGATAGTATCTTGGGTTTAAAAACAAAGAAAAAAATAGAGCAAATCATATTTCTTTGTCCAAATATGAATGCAAATCTCATCACAAACAATGAGCAATCCCCACAAAATCTAGGACAAGAAATCTTAGCAAGACTGCAACGCACACACATAAAGACAACAATACACAGCTTTGAAGTATTAAGTCAAGAGCAGATTTTAGGGACAAAACAGCCTTACGACCTACCCAAACACATTGTCCTAAATACATATCGCAAGAACGATACTATTATCAAAGCTCTAGTAGATTCTATCAAAGAATCTGCGGGTCTTGATATGAGTAAGCAATACGATAAGCTAGATGATATGCTCAATGATATTGCAAGCGATAAGATACAAGCTATATCTTTGCAAAAACCTAAAGATGAAATCATAGAGCAAATTAAGGATATATCTAAAGAATCACAGCTATTTGCAGAAATTATGACAGCAGAGAATACAAAGAATATAGAGGATTTTTTTCATAAGCTAGAGCAGTATATCAAACAAGCCATAGAGGACAAGAATAAAGAGCATTATAAAAATATCATAAAAACAATCTTTGGTGTAATGCTTAGCGTTGTCACAGGCGGGAGTGCGGCACTCATACTACTAGGTGTATCTGCGGTATTGTTTTCTTCACTTATGGACTATCAAAATGCCCAAAACAACAAATATAGCTATATTAAAAATCCATTTATAGAGCTTCTTACCACCGAGTTAGCAATGTATATACAGCTTACAAACACACAGCTACTCTCTTGTATGTTGATTGTAGAAAGCACACAAGGGGCAGGAGAGAAAATAGAATTTATCGATTTATCAGGTTTTAATCTTTATTGGGGAGATACATTATTATCGTGTGCCCAATCTATCGCCCTCAAGGGCGAGTTTATGCTTAATAGTCCTATGCTAGATATGCCAAACTTATTGGGACAAAAAGCCATTACTATGCCTACAATACAGTACAATAGTATAAAAGCCCAAATGCTCCACATAGACACAGACAAACAACAAAATATCAAAGACACGCCACTCCTTACAAGTATGCTCCAAGAAGTGCAGCATTTCAATCATTTTGCTTACATAGAATCTCCACATTTTAACTCCGCCCTCCTAGCTGAAATCTTGAATAACAAAAACACCAAATACCCAAACACGCACACCACTAATATGGCAAAAAATTATCTTATCATCACCAATGCCCCGAGCAAATATAATGCAAAGCTTACAGAGACTATTACCCAACATATCATTGGCAATGCAATCAAAGACGATAGAAACAATCGCACCAAACAAGAGCTTGCTATCTCAAGCAATGGCAAAAAATCAAGCTACAACACCACGAGAGATTACAGCACATATAGGATAGAAATCAATAAAAAAGATGATGAAGCGTATATGGTGCAGCTTTCGCCATTTGTGAGGGCAGATCTTGGTGAGATTAAACAGGCTTATGAGAATAATGCAACCTATAAAAACCTAAACACTTCCCTACATTCAGCACACATAATGGATAAATATGGTAAAAACTTTGATAGTCCATATTTTCGTCTTCAAGATACGCCATCCAAGCAAGCAAGACAAGACAGCATAGATTCGTTCGTGCACTCCTATGGCATAGAATATGTGCAATCCTTTTTTAAAACTCCCAAACAAATCGAGGATATTATCCAAAAAGAAAAACAAACAGCCAAAGACTTTCTTAAGCAATTACAACATTTTCACAACAACAATAAAAACCTAGATAATTCTCTATTAGCGATTTGTACGCTTTTTTATGGACTCTGCGTATTTAAGATACATTTTCCAAGCTTTGCGTTGAAAAGTGAAATCAAGGGTTATCATCCCTATTTACAAATCTCTTGTTTGGGCAAGCAATGGAATTTCACCGCGGTTAAGGCAGTTAGTTCTTATTCCAAACAATACACGCCAACGCAGCAAATAAATATCGCAATAATGCAAATTTTACAAAAAGCATTATTGCAAAACCCAATCCCACAAGAGATAGAGCTTAGCAAAGATTTTTTAGCATATCTTAAAGAGTTTATAGATACTGATATTGCCAACAACGCTGCAAAGGCATTTGATGATGCAATAAAAAAGGAAATAGAGATTGATAAAGAGCTAGAGCAAAATTTAGCACAAATCAAAAGTTATGGAAAAAAATATGAGGATATCGTGCAGAAAGAACGCACACAAGAAGTATTTTATAAATCAATGTTTAAGCTACTAGGCATACTATGCCCTTTTGTAAATTTTAAGCATGAAGATATGACTGATACGACAAAGCATTGCCTTGCGATTTTTATCAATGCCCTTCAGAATCTAAAGAAAACCAAAAGTGTAAAATCTGCCTTATACCAAACATTTCTTACAGAAATAGGAGCGATATTCTTTTTATCATATCCTACGACTATACGCGTACATATTGAGATTAATGGAGGCGTTCAAGACACATCAAAAGAATTGAATAACAAAGTAGATATTACAGATAAGATAAAAGCAAAACTCACAAAGTTATTAAAGCCAGAAAACGAAAAGGAAATACAAAATTTCTTCAAAGGCTTTGCCCAAGTAGAGCTAAGGCACACTCAAACACAGATAGCACATTTTGAAGCAAAAACTGCCTTTATCCTTGATACCATTGATAAAAATGCAAAAACACTCAAGCTCCCAGCTATCAAAGAAAAACTTAAAAAAACTATGAGCACACCCAAAGACAAGGCATTGATTGACAAAATTTGCTTTACCTATGGCAGTGGCAAGGCACAATCACACCTTATAGGCGAGATTCAAGCACGAGAGATATTCTCTCAAGCCAAGCAATTTTATCGCAATAAGGTTTTCTATACATTCAAAATCAATACCTTTGATGCTCTAGCAGGTATAGCATTAGATTTTGTGTTGCATTATTTTTTCAGCACACATTATGAGGAATACCAAAGGGAGTTTGAGAGTATTAAACACAAACGTTATAGTTTTTATTACGATTTACCCTATGCGTTAAAAAGAGTAGAGAGCCTCCTAGAAATTAATGCCCAAAACCAAACTATCAAAAAAGACAGAGAGCTCACCTACTATCCTATGGCAGTGTGTTCGAAATTTATGTCTTTTGATTTACAATCAATGATCTATGGCACAGAGCTTTGCACAGGTGGGCTGACACATCATATCGGATTAGCCTATCTATTGCACCAAAACAACAGCGATGATTTACAAGAGCTCTTGCTCACAAAGCTTTTGTCCTATCTCATCATCGATGAGAAGCGAGAGGCAAAGACTAGAGAGGATTATGAGAGACATTACAACAAGCAAGTGCCAGATTATACATTCTTTAATCATAAAGCCCTAGATAGCAAGGGCAATATCATAGATACAAAATGCCCTATATCCCTAAGCGATATACGCAGATACCAAGTGCCAAAGGATAGTAGTTTATATAAGGAGTTTAGGGCTTTAGAATCAGAGAAAGAAGCATCAGCCATTGATGCCTACAATGAAGCCTTAGCAATCCTAGCAGATTATAAAGACTACTTTTTTACCAACACTCCAAAGAAAAATGACCAAGGCAAGATATTAAGCTACAAAGATGATAAAAATAAAGCAAGGAGATTATTGCAATGCCTTAATACCATAGGGCAGAATAATATTAGGGCTTTGTATGTGGGGGTGAATGAGAGAGAGAATACAAACAATGCGCC
>CALVDZ010000027.1 GCA_944326445.1 uncultured Helicobacter sp. | reverse complement strand
CATCACTATCCTTGAAAGTTTTGGGCAATGATAATCAAAAAAAAAAAAAAAAAACAGCTTAAAGCGGGGAGTTTGGCAGGGATTAGATACGCTACAATATATCGTGTTTGGCGTGCGTGCAGTGAATCTAGCAGAGCGTGTGCTCTGATGGTATCCTTTGGGACATTTTGATTATATCTTCCATAGATTTTTGTGTTTTTGGTTGGGGTTTTTAGCCCCTATATCTCACAAAGTTACAAAATGTAATATTTAGATTCTTATATTGTTGTTACAATTTATGAGCCACGAGTGTATTAACTTTTTTAGAGAGATAATGCGGCACAGACTAAATGAGAGAAAGGATATGTATGATTCTAAAAAGATTGTCATTACTTCTGGCTAGCTTGAGTATTTTTGCGCTCCACACACAAGCCGCGAGCTATCCACCAATCAAAGATAGCACAGGCACGGGGCTTGCGATGACTTCATCGCCATATTGCACTACAATAGGCAAAGCAGTGTTGGATTCTGGTGGGAATGCCATAGATTCTGCTGTGGCGGTGGGCTATTGTCTGGCTGTGGTGCATCCTGCTGCGGGGAATATCGGCGGAGGCGGCTTTGCATTATTGCATTTAGCCAATGGGGAAAATGTTGCTTTGGATTTTAGAGAAAGAGCCCCGCTAAAAGCACATAGGGATATGTATCTGGATAAAAAAGGCAATGTGATTGCTAATGCTTCTACCATAGGCTATTTGGCTGCTGGTGTGCCCGGGACGGTGAAGGGTATGAGTGCCATGCTAGAGAAATACGGGACTAAGAGCTTAGCTGACTTAATAGCCCCTAGCATAGAGTTGGCGCAAAAGGGCTTTGTGGTTACTGACAGACAAAGCGAAACCATGAAAGAAGCACAAAAAGATTTAGCAAAGTTTGCAAGCTCTAAAAAATACTTTCTCAAAAAAGATGGGAGTGTGTATAAAGGTGGGGAAACTCTCGTGCAAAAGGACTTAGCAAATACTCTAAAACTCATAGCAAGAGAGGGCGAGAGTGCCTTTTACAAAGGTGCGATAGCGGATTTGATAGTCAAAGATATGCAAAAAAATGGGGGCATCATCACTAAGGAGGATTTGGCAAGCTATGAGGTTGTGTGGCGTAAGCCAATAGTGGGGAGCTATCGTGGGTATAGTATCGTGTCTATGCCTCCGCCAAGTAGCGGTGGGGTGCATATCCTGCAGATTCTAAACACCCTAGAAAATACGGATTTAGGCAAACTTGGCTTTGGGAGTTCAAAAAGCATTCACATTATTGCTGAAGCCATGCGTCAAGCGTATGCGGATAGATCGGTATTTTTGGGAGATCCTGATTTTATCAAAGTGCCTGTGAGTGAGCTGACAAGCAAGGCGTATGCTAAAAAGGTATGGGATTCTCTGGATAAAAAGGGAGCAAAACCAAGTAAGAAGGTTACCCCCGGGCTTGGGGTTATCAAGCAAGAAAATACCCCAAATCTCAAAGAGGGCAACCACACGACACATTATTCTGTGGCGGATAAATGGGGGAATGCCGTGGCGGTTACCTATACAATCAATGCGAGTTATGGTAGTGCAGCAGCGGTAGATGGGGCTGGATTCTTGCTCAATAATGAAATGGACGATTTTTCTATCAAACCCGGAGTGCCAAATATCTATGGGCTAGTGGGAGGTGAGGCAAACGCCATAGAGCCAAATAAACGCCCTCTAAGCTCTATGTCGCCAACTATCGTGCTTAAAGATAAGGAATTGTTTATGGTAGTGGGCAGTCCGGGCGGAGCGCGGATTATTACCACGGTGTTGCAAGTGATTGTGAATGTGATTGATTATAAGATGGATTTAGGCAGGGCGGTGGAATATCCGAGATTCCATATGCAATGGCTACCTGATGAGCTGCGCGTGGAGGAATATGGCTTGAGCGAAGATGTGAAAGACAATCTAAAGAAAATGGGCTACACAATCACGGAATTACCCGATATGGGCGATGTGAATGCCATTATGCAGAAAAATGGCGTGTATTATGGCGTGAATGATCCTAGGAAAGAGTTTTAAAGCAAAAAGGGCTTAAGGGAAGAAAGCAAAGATATTCTATGAGGCTTAGCGGGGATTAGATACGCTGCAAAATATCGTGTTTGGCGTGCGCGCAGTGAATCTAGCAGAGTGTGCGCTCTGATAGTATCCTATGAGCTCTATCCAAATCCTCTAGCGAATCGATATCGATACTTGAGGTGCTATCCATCACATAGTAGCTTGTGTGAGGCTGCAGGAAGCTTGGATTGTCCAAAAATGCGCGTGTCTGCACGATATAAATCGCCCCATTGCTTTTGTAAGTCTTTGGGAGCTTTTGGCGTGGCATAAAGGGATAAGCATCGTTGCAGATTCCGCGTAGGCACCCCCTCTCATCAAGCACGAAGGCTTTGAGGATTGCATTATCGCATTGTGTTACGCTAATGAGCGCCTCGCTGCCCTCTTTTGTAAATCGCTCAAAGGCTTCATCGATATGTCTCGCATTCCTAAGCGGCGAGGTGGGCTGGAGCAATATGAGCGTTTCACACGCATAGTGCTGCAGTGCGTGCGCGACTACCTTATCGCTTGTTGTGCTATCAAGTGCGAGCTCTTTAGGCCTTTGTAGCACTTTAATCCCCTGTGTCCTGCCATACTCTAATATCCCATCGCCATCACTACTTAGCACGATAGAATCCACACAAGCCGCCTGTTTTGCCGCCTCTATGGTGTAGTGCAGTAGCGGCTTATCGCCTAGGGGTGCGAGATTTTTGTTTGGTATGCCCTTGCTCCCTGCGCGGGCTGGTATGAGGGCTAGTGCCACTTTTGTGCCCTGATGGTATTAAACACCTTTTGCGTGGGTATGTCAAAAAACGCCCCACTTTGCAAATATTCAAAAAACCGCTCAGAGCTATTGAGAATCTCTGTGTGTTTGGTGTCTGTCCTATCGATTTTGTGAATCTGCCCTATGGCCTCAAGTATCGCGCTAGATTGCGCCTCTACCTTGAGCACGCTTTGGCTTCCTGCCCTGCCATTTTGCCTGCTACCCACTAGGATTCCGGGTATGCCTAGATAGGGCGCTTCTTTGAGGATACAGCTAGAATTGCCGATGACAAACTCGGCATTTTTAAGCAGCGCGATAAAATACTCAAAGCGCAGCGAGGGAAAAAGCCTAAATCGCGCTAATCCACGCAATGCCTCATAAGATTGTGTAATAAACTCAAAGCCCAAGTCATTGTTTGGATAAATCACGATATAGTTTTTGCCACTTGATTTAAGGGCGGAGACGAGATTTTCACTCTGGGCTTTCATATCCATAAATTCCGTGGTTACGGGGTGAAACATCACGATAGCGTAGTGCTCAAAGTCTATATCATAGTAGCGTTTTGCCTCATCAAGCGAGATGGTGCTCTGCTCCAAAAGCTCCATATCAGGCGAGCCGATGACAAAGATAGAATCTTCGCTCTCGCCTAGCTGCATAAGGATTTTTTTGGCGTTCTCATCATTGACTAGGTGGATATGGGCGAGCTTGGAGATAGCGTGTCGCAGGCTATCATCAATCGTGCCAGAGATTTCCCCACCCTCGATATGAGCAACTAGGATATTATTGAGACTGCCCGTGATAGCCGCAGCGAGTGGCTCTATGCGATCGCCATGCACGACTATGAGGTCAGGCTCTACCTCACTAACAAATCTTGAAAAGCCATCGATAGTCGTGGCGAGGGCTTTGTCCATTTGGTAGTATTTGTCGTAATTGATAAATTTAAAGATATTTCTAAAGCCATTTTTTTCTACTTCCCCAATTGTAGAGCCAAAATAAGAGCTTAAATGCATACCGGTAACAAACACAAAAAGCTCAAAATCGCTAGAATCTTCGACTTTGTGCATAAGCGATTTGATTTTTGAAAAATCCGCGCGCGTGCCTGTGATAAAAACGATTTTTTTCTTAGGGCTTAGCATTTTATTGCAATTTGCTTGGGGCAAATTGCTGCTGCTCTTAGATTCTGCAATGTTGCTAGCGGTTTTAGATTCTATTTTTTCTCTCATCACTCTCTGCCTTATGCAAAGTCTTCATAGCGCAATTGCGTGTTGGATTCTATATCCTTTAGTGCCCTCTTGCCTAGCAGGGATTCAAACTCGTGGGCGGGGATTCCGCCTTTACCCGGGCGTTTTACCCAAATGTTTTGCATACTGAGAATCTCCCCCTTTTTGATAGGTGCGATACTCACCACACTTGCGAAGGCAAAGTCTATGGTTACTTGCTCTTCCTTGGTAGCCTCTTTAGATTCTGTTTGTGTGCCGCGCATTATCGCCATTTGCTCACTTTGGATGATGAGCTCCCTTAGGGCGTGCTCATCCATCGAGCAGACTATATCAGGCCCCTCTCTTGTCACAGAATCTGTGAAATGCCGCTCTAGCACGCATGCTCCCAAAGCCACGGCTCCAAGGCACGCGAGATTATCTCTTGTGTGATCGCTTAGTCCCACGAGGCAACCAAAGTGCTCTTTTAGACGCAGCATTGCATTGAGCCGCACGAGATGGGGTGGCGTGGGATAGAGATTAGTCGTGTGGAGTAGCACGAAAGGCACTTCATACTCTCGCAGTATCGCCACGCTTTTGGCGATAGATTCTAAATTATTCATACCTGTGCTTAGGATTATGGGCTTTTTGAAACTTGCGATGTGCTTTAGGAGCGGATAGTTGTTGCACTCGCCCGAGCCGATTTTATACGCACTCACCCCCATATCTTCTAGGCGATTTGCCCCCGCACGCGAAAAGGGCGTGCTAAGATACACAAGCCCTAGGCTTTCAGTGTATTCTTTCAAAGCTCGCTCGTCTTTGTCACTAAGCGCGCATTGCTTCATAATCTCATAAATGCTCCTATCAGAGTTGCCCGGTATGATGTTTTGGGCTTCTTTACTCATCTCATCTTCTATGATATGTGTTTGGTGCTTGATGAGTTTTGCTCCCGCTCTTTTGGCAGCATCTACCATCAGTTTGGCAATCTCTAAACTACCATTGTGGTTTATGCCAATCTCTGGCACGACGAGCGGCGGGGTGGATTGGGAAATGGTAATGTTTTGGATATGGATTGTGTCCATATGCTTTCTCCTGAAGTGATACCGACACTTTTTGAAAAAATACAAAAAGATTGAAAATGGTAATTTTCATAAATGCCTTATTTGTGGAGTGTAGGAGAATTTTAAAAAGAGAGAAAATG
>CALVDZ010000026.1 GCA_944326445.1 uncultured Helicobacter sp. | reverse complement strand
TTGACTACCATCTGTTAGTTTTTGCATAGAATCTTTTAGCTCCTCACTTTGCTTAGCTAAGTCTTTGGCGAAGTTAGCAGAGGCAGCTAGCATCGCACTAATAGAATCCCCTAGTGCATTCACGCCCCTCTCTAGCCCTAGCGGATTGGCAATCCTTGGCGTGAAGTCGTTGCCCTCATAGGCCTTAAAGACTTCAGCGGCTTCTGAGAGATTATCCCCCACGAGATCATGGAGGGCTTTGCTCATCTCGTTTAGAGAATCTTTTAGCCTGTTGGTTTGGGGATTGGCACTCACGAGCGTGGTTGTCCTGCCAAATCGCCCCTGCTTAGACTCCTCTACGATACCCACGACTTCATCCACAAGCTTAGAATCTTGCTCGAGATTAACCCGTGTGCGCTCGATATTGGCACTAATCGCCCCAGCCATCGCGCCAAACTCATCTGGCGCAAACTTATGGCGCAACGCTGGTGGCGTGGAGACTTCGTGATTGATAAACCTAAAAAATTCATTGAGCAGCTTCTGGATCACATTTGCCGGGCCGATGAGTTTTTTGATAATGAGATAGAGCACCACAAGCCCGATTACCCCTAAGACAAAGGCTATCCACAGAGAGTTGATCAAATTGCTATTAACCGCGTCAGTAAAATCGCTCTGCGTGGCTGCCACGACAATCGTCCAACCAAATGGGAATTGTTTGTAATAAGTCAGTCGCTTCTCGCCCCTAGTGCTTATATACTCCACATAGCCCTCTGGGGCTTTTTTGACTGCCTCGGATATGGCTTGCTCTGGGGCTGTGAGAGGCTTATCGTGATTGATACTCGCTGGGTTTTTGTGGGAGAATATCCGCCCATGCGCATCGGTAATAAAAATCGACATATTGGGGAGCTCGGGACGCTCGAAATTCACAAATCGCTTTTGGAAATCATCGACAAAAATATCCAAACACACCACGCCCAAAAACTCGCCATTTTTGCCCACAAGAGGCGCGGTGGCGGTGGAGAGCATCTTGCCCTTATCCTTGCCACTTTGGCTGACATAGGTGGGCGTTACCACGCCTTGGAGCTGCTTAGTCTCTAGGTATTTTTTCTTTGTCTCCGTGTAGTAGGGGCGTGTGCGGTAGTCAAAGCCAGATTCTGTAGCCTCATACTCCCCTCTAAAAGCGGATTTTGGCTCTCCGCTATACTCCACCAACGCCCTGCCACTATCCTCAAACACCACATAGGTAGCCGCGTATTTGATAAGCTCGGCTGTCTCTGCTAGGACTGCCCTTTGCTGTGCCACTCTCTGCGCTTGGTTTGGGAGAGATTCTAATACCAAAAGCTGCTTGCGCAAAAAGTCCAAATGCTGCTGGGCTTCGATATTCATCGTGATGTTTATCGTCGTGTATGACGCACTTAGCGCCCCTTGCTGAATGCTCCTAAAAAGCTCGATAGTATTCTGGGAAGTCTTTTTGTAGTTATAAACCGTAACCACCGCAATCACTACGATAAAAATCGATAGCACCCAAACTAAAAGTTTATTAGCCAAAGAAAACTTCATCTCCAAACCTCCTTTTATGATAAACATTTATAATAAAATTGCCTGTCAAAATCACAGAGCCCTAAGGCCTACAATCTCAATGTGCTCTTAAAATACGCGATAGTTTTTTCTAGCCCCTCTTTGAGCTGCACGCTTGGAGCCCAGCCTAGCTCCCTTTGTGCAAGGCTGATATCGGGCTTTCGCTGCTTGGGATCGTCTTGGGGTAATGGGTGGAAGCTAATTTTAGAGCGCGAGTTGGTAAGCTCTATGACATTTTGCGCGAGCTCTAGTATGCTAAACTCACTCGGATTGCCGATATTTACAGGTCCAAAAAATCCATCTCTACTCTCCATAAGCTTCATCATACCACTAATGAGATCATCGACATAGCAAAAACTCCGCGTCTGACTCCCATCGCCATAGATGCTAATATCCTCGCCCCTCAAGGCTTGAATGATAAAATTACTCACCACGCGCCCATCATTTGGGTGCATTCTCGGACCATAGGTGTTAAAGATTCTCATCACCTTGATACTCACATTATGCTGGCGTTGATAGTCAAAAAAGAGTGTCTCCGCGCACCGCTTGCCCTCATCATAGCACGCGCGTATCCCGATAGGATTTACCGCACCGCGATAGCTCTCTACTTGCGGGTGGATCTCTGGGTCGCCATAGACTTCGCTTGTGGAGGCTTGGAGGATTTTAGCGCGCGTGCGCTTGGCAAGCCCTAGCATATTTATCGCTCCTACCACCGAGGTTTTAGTCGTCTGCACGGGATCAAACTGATAATGCACGGGGCTTGCAGGACAAGCGAGGTTATAAATCTCATCGACTTCCACATAGAGTGGGAAAGTCACATCGTGGCGCATAAACTCAAAGCGCGGATTCTCTAATAAGTGCAAGATATTGCGCTTGGTGCCGGTAAAGAGATTATCCACACAGAGCACCTCGTGCCCCTGCTCTAGCAGTCTCTCGCACAAATGCGAGCCCAAAAACCCCGCCCCACCGGTAACAAGAATCTTCTTTGCCAAAAAATCGTGTTGTGCCATTGTTGTCCTTTATGTGTAGTATGCGCGCCTTGATACCGCCTTAAATACCACAATGCGCAAATTTGGCGCGGATTGTAGCACACGCTCGCACAAAAACTTCTTAGATTCTAAGCATTGGCTTAAAGACACTTGCCCGCACCCGAGCGATACACAAGTTTTTGCCCTAGCAAAAACTTGCATTAAAATAATAGTTTATAGAAAAGGTGCTAGCCTAAGTCGCGTTCCTGACACTCCGACACCAAACAATTACAGAATCTCGCTCTAGATTCTGTGAGTGAGCGCGTAAGCGGAGGTAATGTGGGCTCTGCTCACATTACCGATAACAAGTTTGTGAAACAAACTTGCAGCAAACGATGTGTGTGAGAATCTAATACTCTATCCCCACTTCTTTTAATCTATCGCGTATGTAGCGCATTTGGATATTTTTGTCAAAGCACCATTTGGGCGCGAGTAGGCTCTCATCGTGCGCCCCTGCACTGATACGCTGCACCACCACATCAGGGGGCAATCGCCGCAGCGACTCCACGATGAGATCCCCAAAGAGCTCTAGGCTAATAGGCTCATACTCCCCATCTTTGTAGAGCTTGGCTAGGCGCGTGCCATTTACCACATACATTGGGTGGATTTTGATACTATCAATCCCCCATAAAATTACAGAATCTAGCGTGTGCAGCATCATCTCTCTATCCTCGCCCGGCAATCCATAGATGATATGCGCACAGACTTTTATCCCCTTTGCGCGCGTTTTGGCAAAGAGCTCCCTAGCCCCCTCTATGCTATGCCCGCGGTTGGTTAGCTCAAGCGTCTTATCATACACTGATTGTATGCCATACTCTAGCCAAATCTCCTTGCCCTCACGCACATAGCCCGCAAGTAGATTGAGCACCTCATTGCTCACGCAGTCAATCCGCGTGCCGATACTCATACCCACGACATTAGGCAGGCTAAGCGCGCAATCATACAGAGCCCTAAGCGTATCAATATGTGCGTAAGTGTTGGTGTAGGATTGAAAATACACCATATATTTTCCAATCCCAAATTTACGCTGATGAAACTCCGCGTGCCACGCAAACTGCTCTCTTAATTGCGTGAGTTGCTTATCCAAAAGAGGATTGTTTTTGAGTGCAAAATTCATCTTCACTTCGCTACGCTTATCTATCTTTACAAGGCTTGGCGAGAAAGATTCATTATCACAATAAATGCACCCGCCCTTTGCCACGCTGCCATCGATATTAGGACAGGTAAAGCCCTGCAATGATATGGGGATTTTGCGCACCCTGCCGCCAAATCGCTTCTTAAAATACCGCCCAATGGTAAGAATCACTCGCATATCCACTCCTTAAATCTTTGCCCTTATTTAGCATTTTGGAGTAAATACTCATCGACATATTGCCCATCAAAGCACGCTTTGCAAAACTCCTGCTCCCCTCCGATACTGCGCAGCATTCCCTCGATAGACAAAAAGCCCAAAAAGTCCGCGCCGATATAGGAGCGCACCTCTTCTATGCTCTTATTTGCACAGATAAGCTGCTCTTTGTCCGGAGTATCCACGCCATAGTAGCAAGGCGAGATAGTGGGCGGTGCGGAGATGAGGAGATAGATTTTTTTCGCCCCTGCCTTGCGCAAAATCTGCACGATTTGCTTGCTTGTCGTCCCACGCACGACAGAATCATCAATCACGATGATTTCCTTGCCCTCTATGATGCTTGAGATGGGATTTAGCTTTAGGCGCACCTTGAGTTCGCGCATTCTCTGCAGCGGCTCGATAAATGTCCGCCCCACATAGTGATTGCGGATAATCCCAAGTTCAAAATCTATCCCACTTTCCTTCGCATAGCCTAATGCCGCCGCCACGCCAGAATCTGGCACGGGTATGACGATATCTGCCTTTAGTTTATGCTCTCTAGCGAGCTCTATGCCCATTTGCTTGCGTATCTCATAGACATTCTTGCCATACACTTGGCTATCAGGACGAGAAAAATACATATACTCAAACACGCAAGGCTTAGGCGTAGGCGCAAAAACCTGCACACTTTTTGGCTCACTACTGCTAAGTGGCGTGTAAGCCCCCTCAAAGATGAGCATCTCGCCCGGTGCCACATCGCGCACATATTCTGCCTCTAGGAGATCAAATGCACAAGTCTCACTTGCCACGATATAGCCCACGCTGCCATCATCGTTTTGAATCTTGCCCAGACTCAAAGGACGCAAGCCATATCTATCGCGCACGACAAACATTTTGGAGCGCGAGAGGAAGACAAAGCAATACGCGCCATCGACATAGCTTAGCGCATCAATGATACGATCGACTAAATGCTCTTTTTGGGAATGGGCGATGAGATGAATGAGATTTTCTGTATCAAGGTGGCTTTGGAAAATCGCGCCTTTTTGTATGAGCATATCACGCACCGCCTTGGCGTTGGTGAGGTTGCCATTGTGCGCGATTGCCATCTCGCCTAGTGAGTAGCGCGCAAAGATGGGCTGCGCTTCATTGATAGAATCTTCCCCCGCAGTGGAGTAGCGATTGTGCCCGATACTTGACTTGCCTTGGAGTTTTTTGAGACTTTCCTCATCAAAGACTTTGGTAACGAGCCCATTGCCTTTTAGCGTGGCGATTTTGGTGCCATCAGAAGTGCTAATCCCACTCGCCTCCTGCCCTCTATGCTGCATCGCAAAGAGCGCGTAATAGCTCAAAATCGCGGCATTTTTGACATTATACACGCCCACTATCGCGCATTCTTCATTCCAATCCCTCATTTGTTTGTGGCTCCTTTATGTTTATTTTGGTGCAATTTGCTTTAGCAAATTGTTATCGCTCGTGCGGAGTGAATCCACCCTCGCTCCGCTGTGTGCTGGTGATAGGTTCAGGATCTCGTGTATTCTTAGATTTGTGCAAGTTCGTAACATTGGCAATGCATAGGAGTGTGGTATAACGCGCTTTGAGGTTGCACACCAAGAGGGACCGCAACCTCTTGGTGTCGTAGCCTCCAAACCAAAGGCAAGGAGGTAAAATGCGATACTCTCAGATACTAAATTGTATCCTGCGCGTTATTATACTACTTTGTGTAATAATAATAAGCAAGTGCTTCTAGGATTTATCCTAGCCCTCCCTTTTGGGAGTGGTTTAGTATCTCCTTCTTGGCGCATTATACTGAAACTTCCTACTTCCTCCTTTCTATTTATTCTAATGCAAGTTTTTGCCATAGCAAAAACTTGTTGCCGCTCGTGGGGAGTGAATCCCCACTTCGCTCCGCTTCGCGAG
>CALVDZ010000025.1 GCA_944326445.1 uncultured Helicobacter sp. | reverse complement strand
GAACACGACTCTAAGAAACAGAGAATCTACAGAATCTAGCGTGGATTCAGAGTCTAAGACATTTACAGAATCTAGCCGTATAGATTCTGTAACACGCATAGAATCTAAAGAGATTCTAAAAAATGGGCAAGGACAGAATCTAAGTAATATGGAACTTGGGGAAACTAAAGCAGATTCACAATCTAAGGCATTCACAGAATCCACCCCCACAGATTCACAAACACAAAGCCAAGATTCAAACAATACAGAATCTAAAGCGCACATAGAAGCTAAAGCACGTGCGCATTCCACCACCTCGCATAATGCAACCCACACAAGCGCGCCAAATCCACTTGCGGGGGGGGGGCAATTACCCACACTACAAACCTTACACACGCTAAAAATCCACACTCCCAACGCCTATGGCATCACGGCGTGCTATGCCCATAGCGAGTTTGTATCGCGCCCACACGCCAAAAACTCGCACAACTCTTATAATCCCCAAAATTCCCCAAGCTCCCCAAACCCCCACAATTCCCATAGCTCTCACAACCTCCAAAATCCCCATAGCCCCCATACTTCCGCGCTCACGCCGCCGCATATCGACTACATTATGTTTTTGGATTCTGATGATTATTGGGTGGAGGACTGCCTGCTAGAGTGCGTGCGGGCGAGCGATGGGGCTGATGTGGTGTGGTTTGAGTATCAGGCGGTTTTTGATGCAGAGGTGTCGCCTAGAGCCTTTAGGACGCATTTGCAGGCGTTTGGCTATGAGAGAGCGGAGGTGATTAGCAATCTGGATTGGGCGAGGCGCGCCATAGATCGTGGGATAGACTTTTGCTCCACTTCCGCGTGGCAGGTGTGCATAGACTTTGGGTTTTTAGGGCGCGAAACCTTAGCTTCCTAAATGGCGTCAAAAGCGAGGATACGCTCTTTAGCCTCTATCTCTTTAGTCTTGCTAGGCGCATTGTGATATTGCCAAAGGTTTTGTATTGCTACTACATACGAGGCGGGAGCATCAATGACTTTGGCAAGACGCACACAATCGCCACCCTGCCGCCATACCTGCGCGCGATGTGCCCCTGCTATGACGATGTCAAGGAGCTGCAGGAGTATTACCAACTCGCGAGTTATTTTCTTATGCTTGAGCGTTTTCTTTTGTTTTTAGAGGATTTGCGAGAGAGGGAGGGCGAGCTTAGCGCACTGCTCTATAGGGCGTTTGTGCCGCTACTAGTGCGTATGAGCCTCGGGCTCATAGACTTCCCCAAAGATCCGCTGCGCCTTATCCCAAGACTGCCGATACTAAAGCCCATATCCCCAAAGATATGCGCGCAAATCCCATTCGCTATTGCGTAGTGTATGCGCCCTCGCTCTTTAGGCTTTGTAAGCCCTTACTCCCGCTCTATGTGAGGCTAAAAAACTTTGAGAAGTCTATCCGCCACGCCCGCAAAAAGCGCGCAAAATCCTAGGCAATGGGGTGGGGGAGGGCTTTGGATTGTAGCTTTTTTGTGGGTTAGGGACTTGGCTTTGGGGGTTGGGTGAAGCCTAGCCCGATAGATTCTAAGGCAAGCACAGAATCTAAAGGGATTCTAAAAAGTGGGCAAAGACAGAATCTAAGTGGCATAGAATTTATAGAGTCTCACACAGATTCACAAGCACAAATTTTGATTAAGACAATGTAGTCTCTCAAACGCACAGAATCCCAATCGGTTTTAGAGATAACTAAGAATCCACGACTTCAAAAAACTTGTGCGAGGCTTTGCCCGATTCAAATAATAGTGCGTGCGCAAGCGCAAGGCCTAAGCAGAATCTATGGCAATAGATTCTGCCATTAATGCGGAGCACTTTTAGAAAGCATACAGAATCTAAAGCGGATTCAGATTCTAGATTCAGAGTTTTGGTTTTAGATTCAAGCTTAGACTTAGAATCCAAAATAGATTCACAATCTCATCAAAACTTAGAATCTAGCCTTTTAGATTCACTTTCTCACGGATATTGTTTAGATTCTCAAAATCGCTTGTTTGCGCAAAAGAAAAGGGGTTTCCCCTCTCCCCGCACTCTCAAAGCCCCGAAAAAGTCTCCACTGTTTTTGCTGCGCTTTGCTTGCAAGCCTTCGGCACAGCAATCAAGGGGAGAGCCTCGCTATCTCCTTGTCTAGGCAAAGCGCAAGCTTCTTTAGAAAACGAAGTTTCTTTAGAAAAATCAGCGGTGGCACTGCTGCCACCTTTTTCCTGATTTTTGCCACCACGACAAGGGCGAGTGTCGGTATGCGCTGCCGCGTTACATATCTCATTTGATTTTTGCGTTGCAAAAATGGCGCAATTTTGCAATTGCGCTTAGGCCTCGTGCTTGCGCACGCACTATTATTTGAATCGGGCAAAGCCTCGCACAAGTTTTTTGAAGTTGTGGATTCTGTAAGCTGTTTAGAATCTATTGAGTTAGACTCTAAATCTGCACTAGATTTTATAAATTACTTAGAATCTGAAAGACTAGATTTTAAGTTTTGTTTTTGTGAATCTTTGGATTCTATAGAGCTAGATTCTGTATTTGAATCTAAAGTATCAAAATGAGAATCTAATCTTTCCTTAGATTCTAAATCTGCACGAGATTCTGTTAGGCTAGATTCTAAGCCTTTCTTAGATTCTGTATTTTCTTGAATCTCCGCGCTTGGCTTGCCTCCGACTCGGTGTGGATTCTGCAAGGCTACTACTGCAAACAAAAAAATTAGTATTTGCGGTGTGGCTGTGTAAGCTTTGAAAAATTTGGGGAAGGTTAGCGGACTTAGAGTCCGTGCCTTTCACAAATTTTTCAATCTTATCGCATTGCATACCCAAAGAGCCATTTTCCTGTGTGCCCTGCTACAACAAACCTACACCACCTCGCTAAACCTATACCCCCACTCTAGCAAACTCCTCAGCACCGCTTCCTTATGCTCCTTGCCCTTTATCTCAAGCGCCATCGTGATGAGCACATCGCCATACTCTAGGCTTGTGGGCGTGCGATCGTAGTTTATCTGCACGATATTTGCGCCCACTTTTGTAAGGATATTAGTGAGGTTTTGCAGGCTCCCGGGCTTGTCGATGAGCACGACTTCTAGCTTCATCTTCCTATCGGATTTAAAGAGCCCCCGCTCGATAATCATATTGAGCATTGTTACATCGATATTCCCCCCGCTTAGGATCGCACCCACTTTAAGTGCTGGGTTTAGGTTTAGCTTATGGTGCAATAGTGCGGCGACACTCACGGCACCCGCGCCCTCCACCACGAGCTTTTGGGATTCTAAGAGGAATAAAATCGCGCTGGCTATCTCCTCTTCATCCACTTCCACCATATCATCTACGCCTGCTAATATGCACTCAAACACCCATTCATTCACATCGCGCACGGCAATCCCATCGGCTATGGTGCGCACGGATTGGGAGTTTAGAATCTCTCTTGCGTGAAAGCTTCTCATCAGCGCGTCCGCCCCCTTGGCATTCACGCCTATGATTTTTGTCTTGGGGCTTAGTGCCTTATACGCGCTGGCTATCCCGCTAATAAGCCCCCCGCCACCCGCTGGCACGACTACGACATCAAGCTCCTGCTCCTCCATCATCTCTAGCGCGATGCTTCCTTGTCCTGCCATCACTTCCGTATCGGCGAAGGGGTGGATAAAGGTGAGATTGCGCTCTTTGGCGAGTTTGAGCGCGTGGGCGTAGGATTCATCATAGTTATTGCCCACGAGCACGACTTCCGCGCCCATCGCCTTAGTGCCGCTGACTTTGAGCAATGGCGTATTCTCTGGCATCACAATCACCGCCTTAGTCTTAAAGCACTGCGCGCTATAGGCCACGCCCTGTGCGTGATTGCCCGCACTCGCGCATATCACGCCTTGGGCGAGGAGATTGCTACCCTCCCGCTCATCGCGCTCTTTGAGCGTGGCGAGCTTGTTATACGCACCGCGGATTTTAAACGCCCCGGTAAGCTGGAGATTTTCTTTTTTTAAAAACACCTGCGCGTTGGCTGCCTTGCTAATACGCGGCGCAAAGGCAAGCGGGTGGTGGGCTATCACGCCCTGCAGGCGCGCCCTAGCCTCTTGTATGTGGGAAATGTCGATGAGATTCATAAATTGCCTTTAGATTCTAAAATCGCGAGGGATTTATTGTAACGCTTTTAGCTTGGCAAAATCTTAAAACCTTAAGCTATCTAAGTGGCTTTTTGTCCTATAATCCGCGTTTATTTTTTTGCGTTGGAGGGCTCTATGGCGTGGAAGTTTGCGCAACCTTCTCTCTCTTTTAAGGTGATTGTGATCCTTGCGCTAAGCTCGTTTTGTATGGGGGTTACGGAATTTGTCATCGCGGGCGTGCTGCTCGATGTGCAGGAGTTTTTTGGGATTGACGCGCACAAGGCGGGGTATCTCACGACGGCATACGCACTGGGCGTGGTGGTGGGCGCGCCGCTTGTTACCATTCCTCTAAGCGCGTTTCATCGTAAGATTCAGCTTTTGCTAAATCTAGGCGTGTTTGGCGCGGCGAACTTCGTGCTGTATGTGAGCGATGATTTTACCCTTAGCGTGCTAGCGCGCTTTGTCGCGGGGACGCAGCACGGGGTGTTTTTTGTCATCGCCACGCTTACTGCCCTGCAAGTCTCGCCCAAAGGCAGGGAATCCCACAACCTCGCGCTTATGGTTTCAGGGCTCACTATCGCGCTTGTGAGCGGCGTGCCGCTAGGGACATTTATCGGCGAGGCGTATGGGTTTAAGGCGATTTTTTTGCTCATTTTTGTTTTCACAAGCATTGCCTTTTGTAGTGCGCTCATTTTTATGCCAAATACGCTTAAAAGTCAGCAGATTCGCTTTATCTATGTGGTGGAAGCCCTCAGGGTCCCGCCATTGCTCAAAGCCTATCTTATCACGATATGCACTTGTGGCGGGGCGTTTGTGCTCTATACCTACCTCGGGGAGCTGCTCATCAAGGCTATGGGCTTTTCAGCACAGGCTATGGGCTTTATCCTCCTAGCTTATGGCGGGTGCGCGATACTTGGCAATCTCTTTGGCGGGAGGCTTGCGGATTCTTGTGGGAGTGTGCGCGCGCTCAAACTCGTCATATCCGCGCAGATTCTCATCTACGCGCTTGTGAGCGTGAGTTATCATTGGGATTGGCTTGTGGTGGTAAATCTCTGCTGTATGGGCTTTGTGGCGTTTGCGGGGATACCTGCGCTTAAAATGAATGCGATGAATGTCGCCAAAAAACACACGCCAAGCTTTATGGATAGCTCTATTAGTGTGAATGAAGCGGCGTTTAATGTCGGCATCGCGCTAGCTAATCAAATCGGCGGGCTCGTGGTAGTCGCGCCCCTGCTTGGGATTAGCTATAACCCCCTTTTTGCCGCGCTCTTTGCCACTCCTGCACTGCTCGCACTCCTGCTCACGCGCCCCAATGCCTAGGGGGCTTGCAGCGCGGCAGTCAGAGAATCTAAGGCTATCGTTTATAGAATCTGTGCCAACGCCAAAGCGCATCCCTGACGCGGCTAAAATACACAATCTTGTTAAAAGACAAAGCCCAAACGCGTAAGCGCAGCGGCGCAGCGACTGCCTAAGCCTCTGTGTCAAATTTGTGAAACAAACTCGTATCAAACGCGCCATATTTCTTGTGTATAAAAAGCGCGTTGGCAAAATAATTCTTATCTCTCACGCTCACAAACGCAAACTCCCGCTCCTCCAAAAACGCCCTGATATCCCCAAAGAGTGGCTGCCCCTCATAGATTTCTACAAACTCCACTAGGGACAAATCGCTTTATCCTATGGAGATTCTCGCACGCAAACAAATCCCTAAAGGCTAGGCGCATTTTTTTGGTCGGCAGCAGGTGCGAGAGGCGATTAATTGTTTTTACCTTGATGCGTATTTGGAGGCGTTTGGTGAGCTGCAGGACTTTGTGCAGGTTTTTATCGTGTCGGAGGTAGATATAGGTGTGCAGGGGGGAGTGCAAAAAGTAGGGAGAGATATTCTCGCCCACGATGATGGTTGCGCTTTTTTTAAGGGCAGCAGCGAGGGTAGCCGTGCCGGTAACGAGGCAATACATCGCCTTAGCCGAATACAAAAGATCGCAAAAATCCTCTAGCGATTTTGTCTCTATCACCTCCACATCCGCGCGATAGTCAAAGAGGCATTTATCGCCCCGCTTGGCGAGCACGGCGTCAAGCTGGATATTATTAGCATCAAAAAAGTGCATAATATCTGGGGTTTGTATCTTGCCCGCGTTGCTTATCCAATTTGGATCAAAAATCACCTTGTGGTATTCCTCTCTAAATTTTGGCGTGTAGTAGAGCTCTGGCTCGTGTAGCCGCCTGCCATCATCAAGCCCGAGCTCTAGCATATGGCTATCAAGCAGGTTGCAAGTGTAAGAGAAGCACTCAAGGTGTGAAAAAGGATTTGTGGATTTGGAAGGTTGTGGGGATTGTGTAATCGTCTTTGAATCTGTTGGGCTAGATTCTGTAAATGCCCTACTAGATTGTGAATCTACTTTGGATTGTGCGCCCTCTACATTTGCTCTTGTAGATTCTGTAATCGTCCTTGAATCTGCTTTAGATTCTGCGCTTGCTTCAGAATCTATATGGCTAGATTCTGTAAATGTCTTAGACTCTGAATCCACGCTAGATTCTGTAGATTCTCTGTTTCTTAGAGTCGTGTTC
>CALVDZ010000024.1 GCA_944326445.1 uncultured Helicobacter sp. | reverse complement strand
TTGCCGCTCGTGGGGAGTGAATCCCCACTTCGCTCCGCTTCGCGAGCATACACAGAATCTAAATGCGAGATTCTGTGATTTTCTTAGTGTAAGCGCGTCAGGAACGCCCCTTGGGCTAACACCTTTTCTATAAACCAAGCTAGATTCTATCATTTTAATGCAAGTTTTTGCCATAGCAAAAACTTGTTGCCGCTCGTGGGGAGTGAATCCCCACTTCGCTCCGCTTCGCGAGCATACACAGAATCTAAATGCGAGATTCTGTGTTTTCCATCTATCATATCATTTTAGATTCTCTGCGCCACCCTCCTCTAATGCCACGCACATTTGTGCGCTCGCGGGATAAATGAGATAGCCGCGCGTGGGGCTGCCGCTTAGCTTGCGCAAAAACTTCACATACTCCCCAACTTGTGTGAAATGCTCCTCGCGCGGGAGATGAGAGCTTTTGTAATCTAGCACGATAAGCTCGCTATCATTTTGTAGCAGCGCATCGATGCGGAAAAACCGCCCATTATGCAGATACGAAACCTCGGTGTGAATCTCACAAGCTCTGCACAACGCCCCAAACTCCGCGTTTGCAATCGCTTGCATAAAGCGCGCCTGCACCCGCTCTAGTGCCTCTTTGGAGAGCACAAAGCCATAGAGATTACGCACGATAGCAGCCACCTCATCGAGATGATCTCGCCACGAGCTAGATTCTCTATACGCACTTAGCAACTGCTCATCGCGCGCCAAATCCGCCCCAGAATCGCCTCGCATAGCCACTCCTAGCAAATACTCAAAGTAACTATGCAATGCCTTGCCAAACATCACAGATTCTAAAGAAAACTCTTGCTGCCAGCCCGCCTGCTCCACCCTCATAAAGTCCCCCTGCCTGCCAAGCACGGGAAGCGGGGTAAAAGGGGTTTTTAGATTCTCTTTGCTTTGAGATGGTGCATTGTGCGCTATGCCAGAGCCCAATGCACCGCGCACGCACGCCCCTAGCTCCAATCGCTCAAAATACGAGCTTTGCGTTTTGGACTTAGACTTTTCATTCTTTGGCTCAATGGGCTTGCACACAATCATCAGACTTTGCTTTGCCCTTGTGAAAGCGACATAGAGTCGATTGAGGCTCTCTGCCTCCTCTAGATACTCCCTTGCCTCCTTAGCAGCCCCATACGCGCGATCGACATTCTCCCGCCCTTTATATGCGTAATACACGCTCCTAAGCTCTATGCCCTCATACTCGTAGAGAATCTTATCCTTTGATGAGTTTATCTTGTCTTTCAAGCAATCACACACGATGAGATGCCTAAACTCCAAGCCCTTAGACTTGTGGATCGTCATAATCCTAATGCCATACGCGCTCTCTTTGGGCGCATTGACATCTATCAAGCCATAGGCTTGCAAAAACTCCTCGATACTCTCATACGCGCACGCCTGCTCCAAAAACTGCATAGCCGCCGCGCACCCTAGCTGCAGAGATTCTATCACTTCATAGACATACCGCGCGCAATGCCCGCTATATGCAGGAAGTGGCGGCTCCCAAAACAACTCCTTGCCAAGCAGTTTGGCGATATTGCGCTTATAAAGCTCCTTTTGTGTGTGGGCGTAATACAGGGCATTGATGAGCACATTACACGGGAAAGCGTCGAAAAAATTTTGCGAAACCTCGGCGATGAGGGGCAGCTTGGGATTGTGGAATTTGATAAAATCGCGCAGGGTTTTCACCTCATCGTTAGTAAAAGCCAAAATCGTGATATCATCGGGCTTTGCGCCATTTTCTAGCAGCTCACACACATTTTCATACACGATCTTGCAGATCTCATCGGCTTGCTGCTCGCTCTTTTGCGCATACCGCACCGCCACATAGCCTTGTGAATTTTCATTTTTGGGCGAGAGCCTTTGGGGGATATAGCCGCTCCCATACTGCGCGCCAAAAACCTCATTGACAAACTCGAGCACCACCTTGCTTGAACGATAGTTATAGCCTAGCTCATCGCACTCTAGCCTGCGCGCCATCTCCTCAAACACCGCGCTAAAACCCCCGCGAAAGCCATAAATACTCTGCTTAGTATCGCCCACCATAAACACACTGCGATCCTCTATCCGCCCGCTGCCCGATAGAATCTCCTCGATAAGCGGCAGGAGGATTTGATACTGCACGATACTTGTGTCTTGAAACTCATCGAGCAAAATGTGCATAATCTTGTCATCAAGGCGGAAGTAAAAAAACGCGCGATCGTGGTGGGAGTAAAGGAGCTCTAGGACTTTGTAAGTGATGTCGTTGTAGTTTAGGGTATTTGTTTTGGCGAGATAGGCACTCTTTATCGCCTTAAACCTCTCAATATAGCGCGATACGCGCGCAAAGATCTCGCTTTCCTTGCCACGCAGATACGCCCCTAATAGCTCTCGCAGCTGCGCAAACTCTGAATCTAAGTGCTGAAGCTTTAGCTTTTTAAAAAACAAATACTCCGAGCCTTTGAGCACCCAAGTTGCCTCTGCTAGAGATTCTATGCTTTCATAATTAAACGCGTTTATGCCCTTTTGAGCAATGCCCTCCATACTCGTGATACGCTCTCTAAGTGAGGCGACTTTGGATTCTATAATGCCCTCTAGCTCCTCTAAATGCGCCTTTGGGCTAAAGCGCGCAAAAACCTCCTCTAGCTCCTCATAACGCCACAAAATCCTCAAAAACTCGGTGATCTTTTGACTCGTCCCAAAATACTGATAGCAAAATCGCGCAAAATCGCGCAGCTCACTTGGGCGGAGTGAATCCAAAAACCGCTCATACACCTCCTCGTGCGGATACCTACCTATCTCAAAATCACTCCCCACGCCCACATACCAGCAAAATTTTTGCAAAATCGTATAAAAAAACGAATCGAGCGTGGTGATACGCGTGTGGGATTGGGTAAATTCCGCATAAATACGCGCAATATGCTCTCGCACAAATGCCTCGCTAATGCCCTCCTTTTGGAGTGCGATAAAAAAATCATTGCGCGCTAGTATGCCCTCTTGCGCGTCTTTGGCAAGGGTAGCGAGGCTTTGGGAGATTCTGTGGCGCATTTCATTTGAGGCTTTGTTGGTAAAAGTGAGCGTTAAAATCTCATAGGGCTTTGCACCCTTGCAGAGCAGATACACATAGCGCAGCGCGAGGGCAAAGGTTTTGCCACTGCCCGCCGATGCCCTAAGTGCTAGATACTGCTTCATAGCTATCCTTGTATCGTAGCCCTAAATTTCTCAAGCAAAAAGGCGGGCTGATAGCTAAGCTTTGCCTTGCGCAAGCCCTCTATCCCCAAATCCTCCTCGCGATTTACCCATACACAATGGCTAAAGCAATGCTCCAAAACCTGCTGATTAATCGCCTGATAAATCCCGCGATATTGGGAATCTGCCTTTTCGATATGAATCACTGCGACTTTTCCTCTTTTGCTCGCACCCTGCTCACTAGAGCTAGCACCACTCTCACGCGCCTTGTGAGATTGCGTATGCGACTTGCCGCTAGATTCTGTAATGTTGCTTGGTGGCGCAGATTCTGTGCTTCCACTCTCTAGCACGCAGGGCAGCTCCTCGCCAAAGCTAAACGCCCCCACCTTGCCATCAATAAAAATCACACCGCCCTTTAAGCCCAACTCCTCATACGCCCCAAGCGCGTCTTTGATACCTAGATACTCATATTTTAGCCCCTCGCTTTTGTTTGGATTAGCCCCAAACCACTCCTCATACGCCTCCAAAATCGCTTGAGCGTTGCGCGCAGTGATCTCTTCAAACACAAAATGCGGGTATTCTTGCAAAAACGCGTTGAGATGGTTTTTTTTCTTATGATATTTGCGCCCGCTTAAGAGTATGAGCTCAGAGACATCATAGATATAATCAAACTTCTCGCGCACCGGGGTGCTTGTGCTACCAAAGTGTGAATCTAGCGCGCGCGCTTGCGCCCTATCCATCGAGGCGAGGTGCAGCGGCAGGTTTAGGCGCACATAATGCGCCCTTAGGGTTTCTAGCACACGCAATGCACTCTCCATACACTCCGCCCCTATAGGGAAAAACACAAATGGCTCACTCCCTGCATAGCGCGTCTGTATCACGAGCATATCCTCTAAAATCGTATAGCTAATCTCGCGCGCGTGCCGCCACATATAGCAGTTTGTGAAGTTCATATCAGAAAGCGCGAGATTATCGCGCGCCATATACCGCCTAAAAATCTCTTGTGAATCTAAAGTAATGGGTAAAAACTCAATCATTGCTCGCCTTTATATGCCCCTATGCCTCAAAGTCAAAGCCCGCCACATAGCTCCCAAGCCACTTTAGCTCGTCCTTGCGCTTGGCAAAAAGTCCTTGGACATTTTTATCGAGATAATGCCCCTTAAAATCGATAAAAAACCCAAAGGCAAAGTTATGCTGGGCTTTGATGGGGCGCGAATCGATTTTGGTAAGATTGATACCAAAGGTTTTAAAATCCTCTAGCAGCCCAAAGAGCGCGGCGGTTTCTTTGTAATTGCGCAAAGTCGCAAACACCGAGGTTTTGTCATTCCCACTTGGGGCATTGACAAAATCACTCACCACCACAAAGCGCGTGCGATTATCGTGCGTATCCTCGATGTTTTCAAACATTACGGGCAGTCCATAGAGCTTGGCAGCGACTTTGGAGCAAATCGCCGCGCTTGAGTGCTCCTCGCTCACAATCTGTGCCGCCCTAGCAGTAGAATCCACTGATACAAACTCCAAATCATCTAAATTATGCGATTTTAAAAACTCGCTACACTGCCCAAAGGCTATGTCTTTGGAGTAGATTTTGCGCACTTGGCTTAGGTGCTCGCACTGAGAGACGAAGCTGTGGTGGATTGGCAGCACAAGCTCGGCGATAATCTTTAGATTAGAATTGCTTAAATGATCGATTGTCGCGCCCACCATACCATTTGTGTTGTTTTCTATCGGCACGACGCCATACTTCACGCGCCCCTGCTCTAGTGCCTTAAACACCGAAGGTATGGTAGTGAGCGCGATATACTCGCTCATCGCCCCAAACCTCTCGCGCGCCGCCTGATGCGTATAACTCCCAATAGGTCCCAAAAACGCGACTTTTTGGCGCATCTCGAGATTGCGCGAGATGGCAAAAATCTCCTGATATATCGCGCTCACTGCCTTTTTGTCCAAAAAGTCCCCATCGCCCAAATCCGCACTCAAACGCTCAATAATCGCTCGTTCGCGCTCTGGACGATAGATAGAGCTGCCCACTTGGTGCTTTTGCACACCCACTTGATACACGAGATTCATACGCTCTTTGAGCAGTGCTAGAATCTGCGTATCGACTTTGTCAATCTCCCTGCGCAGAGAATCTAACGCCCTATCGTCATTGCTTATGCCCTTTTGCATTGCCCACCTTTAGAATCTAATCCCGCGCGTCTTTGCCTAAGCGTCTCTAGCTCACTAGCCACTAGAGATTCAAAAGTCTCTGCGGGCTTGATGAGGAAGTCCTCGCCATCTTGCACGCCCACTTCCGCAGCGCGCGGACGCGTGTTGTAAGTATGCGCCATACTATAGCCATACGCCCCGACATTTTCAAACGCCACAATATCGCTATGTGCGAGCGTGGGCAGTGCGATATCCTTTGCCAAAAAATCGCTAGATTCACAAATCGCGCCCACCACATCGGCTTTTGAAGTTTGGGGGTTGGGCGTATCTTGCGTGGCTTGTGTGTTTGGTGTATTGGGCGTGTTTGGCGCGCTAGATTCTGTGCGAGGTGCGCCCTGCGTATGGGGTGCGCTAGATTCTGTGTTAGATTCTAGTGCGCCATCTCTCTGCACCACTCGCATTGTATGCACGGCGTTATAGAGTGCGGGGCGCATTAGATCATTCATCGCCGCATCGACTATCACAAAGCGTTTGTGCCCATTGTGCTTTTCATAGAGCACTTTGCTTAGTAGCACGCCGCTTTTGCCCACGATATACCTGCCCGGCTCGCAAATAATGCTCACATCAAGCCCGCGCAACGCCGCCAAAATCGCCTGTGCGTAGTCATACAAAGATATTTCACGCTCATCGGTGTAGCGGATACCCACGCCACCGCCCACATCAAAGAATCTAATCTCGATTTTGAGTGCTAAAAGGCTATGAGTGAGCTCGGCGATTTTTTGCGCGCCTTGCTTGATTGGCTCTAAATCCGTGAGTTGGGAGCCTATGTGGAAGTGTATGCCAATTGGCTTGATATGCGGGGAGTTTTTGGCATAAATATACATTTGCTTAGCACTCTGTATATCCACGCCAAACTTATTTTCGTGCAAGCCCGTGGAGATATAGGGGTGGGTTTTGGCATCGATATTGGGATTGACACGCACCGAGATACGCGCCACTAGCCCGAGCTCTTTGGCAATAGATTCTATGCGCTCTAGCTCCGCCCTGCTCTCGACATTGAGAAACAAAATATCGCTCCTTAATGCCTCGCGTATCTCATCATCACGCTTGCCCACGCCGCTATAGATGATTTTATACTTTGGGATTCCCGCTAGGAGCGCGCGTCGCACCTCCCCGATAGAGACGCAATCCGCGCCCGAGCCAAGCTCGGCGAGATGGCTAATAATGCTAAGGTTTGGGTTTGCCTTGAGCGCGTAGCAGATGAGGGATTTTCGCGCCTTAAAGGCGTCTTTGAATGCTTGGAATTGGGTGGTGATAGAGTGGAAGTCATACACATACAAGGGTGTGCCATACTTTTGCGCACAGCGCGCAAGCAGGGCATTGTCTAAGGCAGTATCCATACTACAAGGCTCCAACAGAATTCTAGGGGATTAAACGAGCGGTTATTCTAACGACATAGCTTTAAAATAGCCTTAACTCTTGGCTACTCCTCAAACTCCTCACAAAGCTTTAAAATAAGCGCAGAATCTAATACCTTTGGATCGATACGCACGCCGATATCGGGGCTCTCCCACTGCTCTAGGGGTAACCACTCTAGCTCGCTAGCCCTGCTGCTTCTTGAGGCTTTTTCATAAGGGAAGTGGTATTGGGGCATCTCCACCCTCACAAGGCAGTTTGTGTGGGGCACGAGCTGCTCGATACGCCCAAATTCTTTGAATCTCAAGCCAAAATTCTTAACAAGCCATTGATCGCCCTCCCTGACATTGCGCCACGCTTTGAGCACACATACTTTTTTATCTATGAGGCAAAAATCTATCCTTGGCAGCAGCACCATATCCCATATATGCCTCACTGCATAAAAGCCCTTATAGAGCTTATCGGGCAAGTAGATATGATCCACATCGATTTTTAGCAGCCACTCATCTTTTGGTATCACGCTTAGCACATAGTTGTAATACGCATAGAGCTTATTCTCCTCACTCTGTGGATTAT
>CALVDZ010000023.1 GCA_944326445.1 uncultured Helicobacter sp. | reverse complement strand
TTAAAGCCACCAAAACCCATCTATCCCTAAAACTTCGCATCCGCCAAAGTGATGGCAAAAAGCACGCGCACTCCGTGTGAGCAGAGGCACTCATAGGCTTGGGTGAGCGTCAAGCCAGAAGTGATAATATCATCAAAAAGAATGACTTCCGTGCCCCGCATTGTATTGCTCTTGCGCGCCCTTGGCTTATACACGAAGTTGCGCGGATTGTTTTGGCGAAACTCAAGGCTCTTGCCCGCATAGCTTATGGGATTGCTAGCGATAAGCGCGCCATAGCTAGGGCGCAGCGCGCCGCTAGAAGCCTGACAAAACGCGCGCGCGATGATGGCGGTGTGGGCGTAGTATTTGCGCGGGAAGTCGTCTAAGCCAATGGCGGTGGTGCGCGGCGGGATAGAAACCTTGGCAAAAAAATACCGCGCGCAATGCCCCGCCAATCGCGCTAAGATACGCGATCCAAAAATGTGGTATTTGCTATACAAAAGCGGGGCGATGTCGCTAAGCCCAAAAAAGCTATGCACGCTAAGTCCGCACTCTAGCACGCGCACAGTGGGGCGCAGCGGGAGTGAATCTAAGCAGTGCTCACAAATAAGCCTTAGGCTTAGATTCTCACACACAAGGCAGCGCATTGGGCTTAAAGAGAATCTATCTCGCGCACAATTGCTTGTGTGATATGGCTTTGGGGCAGGGTGGCGTCTATCTCGAGCGTGCGCACCTCCAAAAGCTCGCAAGAGCGCCGCAGCCTCTCCTGAATCTCTAGCATATACGCAATGCCCCGCTCCTCGATTGCATCGTGTGCCTTACGCCCTAGTCGCTCCCTTAAATGCGCCTCATCAAGCAGGAGCAGGACGCACAGATGGGGCTTTAGCCCCCTTGTGCTTGCGTGGTTATACGCTATGGCTTGGGGGATATCTTTGGCATAGGCTATCCCAGAGATAAGACTACGATCGCAAATCACGAGCTTGCGTGCCTCTAGGCTCGGCTTTAGCACCTCGCAGTAATGCTGCGCACGATCGGCTAAAAACAAAAAAAACTCACAGAATCTATCGAGATTGGGCGTGTGGAGGATGATCTCGCGGATATCTCGCCCTATCTTGCTCCCACCGGGCTCTTTGGTGATGAGCGCGTGTGGGTAGTGCGCGCGCAATGCCTCAATCTGCGTGCTCTTACCCGAAGTGTCAATGCCCTCTAGCGCGATATATAAGCCATTTTTGGCAGTGGCGAAGCTATACGCATTCATCGCTCATCGCCTTTGCTTGTGTTCCTCACACCCCGAAAGTCCCTAATATACGCGCACACGGCTTGAGGCACTAGATGGGAGATTTGCCCATTATGGAGGATAATGGATCGCACGATAGAGGAGCTGATAAAGGCATTTTGCAGGCTTGGCATAAAATACATCGTATCAAGGCTGGGATTAAGCGAAGTGTTGGTGTAGCCTAATTGCAGCTCGTATTCAAAATCGCTCACCGCCCTAAGTCCGCGTATGAGCACATTTGAGCCCTTTTGTCTGGCAAACTCGGCTAGGAGACAATCAAACCCCTCCACCTCCACGCCACGCAGTGAATCTAGCGCGAGCGTAATCATCTCGAGGCGTTGGGCGAGGCTAAACATCGGGTTTTTGCTCTCATTTTTCGCCACTGCCACGATGACGGTGTCAAATATCCCCACGCACCGCTTGATAATGTCTAAATGCCCATTGGTAATGGGATCAAATGTCCCCGGATATATGGCTATTTTGTGCATTTTGTTCCTTAAATACTCGCAGTTTCACACATTGTAATACAAGAGTGCTTAAAGCACAGGGCTTGCGCAAAAAAGTTTTAAAGTTTTGTGTGTTAGAATTCTCTCTTTTTTAAAGAGCAATAGCAGAAAGGGTAGGGTGTGTTAGCAGAGATTGAGCAACTAGAGCGAGAAATACAACAAGAACTTAGCAGGATTGATACGATAGAGCAGCTAGAATCTCTGCGTATCCATATAATGGGCAAAAAGGGCAGGCTCACCGCGTGTTTTAGTGCCCTGCGGGACTTGGAGCCAGAGGCTAAAAAGCAAGTAGCCCAAAAGCTCAATGTGCTAAAAGAGAGCTTTGAATCTCTGTATGAGAGTAAAAAGCAAGCCCTAAGCACTGCCAAGCTCAACGCCCAGCTAGAGCAAGAATACATTGATGTTTCACTTTTTAACACTCTTAAATCCAAATCCCTAGGACACCCCATTGCGCAGGTGCTCGATAGAATCATAGAGTATTTTGTCAATATGAATTTTTCTATCCAAAGCGGTCCTTTAATCGAGGATGATTTTCACAACTTCGAGGCACTCAATCTCCCCAAATTCCACCCAGCTAGAGATATGCAAGATACATTTTATTTTAAAGATTCTCTATTGCTGCGCACGCACACTTCCCCCGTGCAAATCCGCACGATGGAGACGCACTCTCTGCCTATACGCGTCATCGCCCCCGGTAGCGTGTTTCGCAGGGATTACGATCTCACGCACTCGCCGATGTTCCATCAGATCGAGGGGCTTGTGGTCGATGAGGCGGGCAAGGTTAGCTTTGCCAATCTCAAATTTATCTTAGAGGATTTTTTGCGCTATATTTTTGGCGATGTGCGTGTGCGATTCCGAGCGAGTTTTTTTCCTTTTACCGAGCCAAGTGCGGAAGTGGATATATCGTGCGTGTTTTGTGAGGGCACAGGCTGCAGGGTGTGCTCACACACAGGGTGGCTAGAGGTGCTAGGCTGTGGCGTGGTGCATAGCAATGTCTTCAAAGCCGTGGGCTATGAAAATGTCAGCGGATACGCCTTTGGGCTGGGTGTGGAGCGATTTGCAATGCTCATTCATAGGGTGAATGACTTGCGGAGTTTTTTTGAGACAGATTTACGAGTATTGGAGCAGTTTTAGATGATTATCACAAAGCATTTGTTGTCAAAGTTTGTCGATGTGAGCGCGATTTCGTGCGAGCAGCTTTGTGCGCGGCTAAATAGCATTGGCTTAGAAGTAGAGAGCCTCACGCATATCGAGATCCCGCACAAAGTCGTGGTGGGCAAGGTAGTGGGCAAATCCGCGCACCCAAATGCCGATAAGCTTAGCGTGTGTGAAGTCGATGTGGGATCTAGCGTGCTCCAAATCGTGTGTGGCGCGCAAAATGTCGCTAAAGATCAGTTTGTGGCTGTGGCACTAGAGGGTGCAGTGATGTGTAATGCCAAGGGTGAGAGGCTAGAGATTAAGCGCGCAAAACTGCGCGATGTGGAGAGCTGTGGAATGCTGTGTTCAAGCACAGAGCTAGGGTTGCCAAAGACAAATGAGGGCATTATGGTGCTAGATAAAAGTGTCGGCACACTCGCGCTAGGCAAAGAATTGCGAGAGCTAGAGCTTTTTAATAACTATGTGATTGAGGTATCCATCACGCCAAATCGGGGGGATTGCCTTAGCGTGCTGGGCATTGCGCGCGATATTAGCGCGTGCTCTGACTTGCGCCTAAAGGCTATCAGCGATACGGATAATATCCTAAGCATAGGGCTTGGACGCGTGCTTGGCGTGCTCGCAGAAAACAAGCTCTATTCGCACCTGCTCTATCGGATCGTGGAGATAAAGGAGCTCTATACACCCCTATCTATGGCGTTAATCCTCGCGTATATGGATACGCTTAGAAGCAACGCGTTGCAAAATTTCTTAGAATACACCACCTATATGACGGGCGTTATCCTCAATGCTTATCGCCTAGATGAGTGCCGATTGCGCGGCGCGGAGGCAAACTCCCTGCAGGCGCAACTCTCTATCAAAAAAGAACAAACAGGCACAGAAGTCGTATGCGCTAAGGATAAGATTCTCTCGCGCATTGGGATTATGCACGATGAGATTGCGCGCGATGTCAGGTCTGAGATTTTAATCCTAGAGGCGAGCTATGCCCCGCCACCCATACTTTCAGAGATTTTGCACAAAAACAAGCTCGAGCACAAGCCCTCGCTCGTGTATAGGAGCACGCGCGGGAGCAATCCCAACCTAGAGCAGGGTATGAACTTTTTGTGTCAGGGTATGCTAGAGTATTGCGATGTGCTGCTGTATTCGGGCACGCACAATATCACCCACCACACCCAAGAGCGCAAGATAAAGACGACTTTCCAAACCATCAACCATATCATTGGCAACACCCTAAGCCGCGAGGAGATGACAGAGATATTAAAGCGACTAAATTTTGAGATTGATGTGACTTGTGATGAAAATTTCTTTATGGTGACAGTGCCAAACTACCGCCACGATATCGAGGATATGCAGGATTTGGCTGAAGAGATTTTGCGCATTTATGGCATAGATTCTATCACGCCAAAGCCCCTAGCCTTTAGAGAGAGTCTCGCGCTCAATGCGCATTATGCGTTTTATAAATACCGCAGGCATTTAGCAAGCGCGCTGTTGGCACAGGGGCTGTATGAATGTATCCACTATGTCTTTGCCTCATCTAAGGAGCTAGAGGAGTATGGCTTAGCACAGATAGATTCTAATCTCGCATTGCTAAACCCAATTATCTCCGAGCTCGATACCCTGCGCACGAGCCTCCTTGTGCATATGATAGCAAGTGCTAGGCGCAATCTCAATCTGGGCTACAAAAGTATCGGGCTTTTTGAGATCGGTGCAGTGTATAACCATAAACGCGAGCAGAGCGAGCGGCTCAATGTCTTTGTCTGCGGAGAGAGGGAGGGCGAGCACTACCCATATCCTAAGGGGCAAAAATGGGATATTTTTAGCTTTAGTGCGCTCATTAAAAGCGTGATAGGCGAGTTTAGTTTGCAAAATATCCTAGAGCACCCGCACAAAGCACAAAATCTCGCCAAATTTGGCTTTGTCGATGAAACCAAAATCCTCCACCCCTATCAGAGCGGCTTTGTCTATCAGGGGGATAAGTGTGTGGGCTTTATCGCCAAGCTCCATCCAAGCCTTGAGCTGCCAGAGAGCTTTGTGTGTGAGATAGAGCTAGATGGCGCACCCCAGATGATAGCCTATGCCAAGGAGTTTTCTAAATACCAAAAATCCCAGCGCGATATAACCGTGCTCATAGATTCACGCATTCCGTTTTATCGTATCCGCGAGGCTCTATTAAGCGCGCAAATCCCCCACCTGCTCAATGTCTATCCTATGGATATTTTTACCCAAGGGCTAGATTCACAAGTCGCGCTTAGTATGCGGCTTGCTCTGCAGTCTATGGAGGGGACGCTCCAAGAGCAGGATTTAGCCACCTCCACGCAGCGCGCACTTAGCGTGCTAGAGCGAGCCTTTGGCGCGAAGCTCAAAGCGTGAGGCGCGTATGCGTAAGACAACGATTGCTAGCGCGCAGAGGGTTTGTGGCGTTATCGCTAATGTCGCGGCGGATAAGTCGATCTCTCATCGGTGTGCGATATTCGCGCTTTTGTGCGATGGGGCGTGCGAGGTGGAGAACTACCTCCTAGGCGAGGATACGCTCCATACGCTCTCTATCGCGCGCGCCTTAGGGCTTGTAGTCGAGCAGCCCTCCCCCACTCGTATGCGCTTTATCCCGCCCACAAATGGTATCACAGAGCCAAGTGATGTGCTTGATTGTGGCAATGCGGGCACGGGTATGCGCCTGTATGCCGGGCTTTTGGCGGGGGTTAGGGGGCATTTTGTGCTTAGCGGCGATAAATATCTCAACAAACGCCCGATGAAGCGCATTATCGAGCCGCTCACAAGGATTGGTGCGAGAATCTATGGGCGTTGTGAAAACTCACTAGCGCCCCTAAGTATCATCGGTGCGGAGCTGCAGCCTTTCACATACTACAGCAGCGTAGCCTCCGCGCAGGTAAAAAGCGCGATGATACTTGCTGGGCTCTATGCCAATGGGCGCAGCAGCTTTAGCGAGCCGCTTTTGAGCCGCGATCACACCGAGCGTATGCTAGAGGGTATGGGCGTGGAGTTTGAGAGGTGGAGCGATACGCAGGGCGCGCATTTGCGCTTCACGCCCCTTGCGCGGGGACAAAAGCTTAGAGCCTTTAAGATTCATATCCCAGCCGATCCCTCTAGTGCGTTTTATTTCGCGCTCGCGGCGTGCATACTGCCCAATTCGCATATCGTGCTAGAGAATGTCCTGCTCAATCCCACGCGCATAGAAGCCTTTGAGGTGCTCAAAAAAATGGGCGCACAGATTTCCTACGCACCCAAAAGCTCGCAATATGAGGATATAGGCGATATCGAGGTGCGCTATGCGCCGCTTAGGGCGGTGGAGGTGGCTCACAATATCGCGTGGCTTATCGATGAGATCCCCGCACTTGCCATCGCCTTTGCGTGTGCGCAGGGCACGAGTGTGGTGCGCAATGCCAAAGAATTGCGTATCAAAGAGTCCGATAGAATCTCTGCAACCATCGCAGGATTGCGCGCAATGGGCATAGAGTGCGAGGAGTTTGACGATGGCTTTAGCGTGCGTGGCGGGGAGTTAAAGAGCGCGAGCGTGGATTCACAGGGCGATCATCGCATAGCGATGAGCTTTGCCATAGCGGGGCTTGTGTGTGGCGCGCAGATAACCGATAGCGCGTGTATCGATGTGTCTTTTCCTAACTTTTTAGAGATTCTCTCCACCTTCACGCGCGTGGATTGCGTGCAGGTTTCCTAGGGCACAAGGAGGGGCGATGAGGCAGACAAACACACAGGGCAAGGGCTTTGAGAGCACGCAGAATCCACAATCACAGAATCTAAGTGCGCACAATCTTGCGGGGCACAATCCCGCGCAATCTCACGCAGCGGCGCACAATCTTACAGAGCAAGGCACGCGCTTAGATTCTATAAATTCTGCCTTAGATTCTATAAATCCCGAGCCAAATGCTAAAAACGCGCGCTGCGTAGAGTTCGCAAGGCTTTTAAGCGTGTGCAGTGGCAAGGTGATTAAGCCCCTTAGGCATTTTAGCAGTCAATCTCACGAGGAGAAAAGGGCGATGAGTTTTGGGCTTTTTGCGCCCTTGGCGTGTGCGATGATGACGCGTGCTGGCGTGTGCGAGGGTATCGTGCTGCATCCATTTTTTGGCGATGAGAGCAGTGAGAGCGTGCGCGCCTATCGCTACGAGATAGGCACAGAGCACGGCGTGAGCGCGCTACTAGGGCTAGAGTGCGAGATTCTGTGTGAGTTTGTCAGAGAGCTAGATGTGGGCTATATCGTCAATGAAAGCAGTCTATGCGATGAGGAAGTCTCGCGCGCGCAGGCGTTTGTGCGCGAGGGCGGTGCGCTGCTGCTAGGGCGGGATTTGTATCTGCATCCACAGAGTGCATTCATCGCGCGGATTTTAGGAAGTGTGGCACGGGAGCGGGATATAGAAGTATTTGTCCAAGATCTCCTAGAGCCCTGCAGCGCGCCCAAATCCCCCGTGGCACCAAATGGATTGGGTAGAGATAAGCTAGATGGAGATGGGTTAGATGGAGGCGGATTGCATAGTGGCGGGCTCGATCCCGCGCTTTTGGAGGAGTTGCCAGAGAGCAATGGGGCGTTTGGGTATGTGTGCTTAGAATCCGAGCTGCCAAAGACGCTTAAGGCACTTATGAGCGCGTCCAATGGGGGGTGCGAGACGCTTTGTGCGCCAGAGAGCTTTAGGGCGATATTGAAAGTATCGCGCGAGGGGGCGTATGGTGTGCAGTATCGATATGAGGGGGAGGGCGGGGAGCAGTGCGCCACGCAGGAGCGTGAGCTGCGCTTTTGCCCTGTGCTTAAGGGCACGATAGGCTGCTTACCAAGTGCTGAAGTGGCGCATTATCCATTCGTGCGTATCGCCGCGCTAGAGCCAAAGAAGCGTGACTAAAGGAGGCGCTATGTCTAATCTGCCAAAGAGCATTGGTATCGTCGTGCCAATCTATAATGTCGCTAAAGGGTGGGCATTGCGCTTTGAGCGATAAAGG
>CALVDZ010000022.1 GCA_944326445.1 uncultured Helicobacter sp. | reverse complement strand
GCTTTAGAATCTTTAGATTCTGTTTAGGCATCGTGCTCCCACACGCACTATGTATGTTATTTGGCAAAATCTCGATCCATTTATGATAGATGAGTTGGCAAAAAACAATGAAGACTTTGGAAACTTTTTGGAATCCATATTTGAGAGAGGATTGACAGAATTTGCTTTTGATGAAGTTCTTAGTGATGAAAAGCTCAAAGCCTATCTCTAAAAGCACTAAGATTCTAAACTAAACACAAACTCACTTACCGCAGCTCTGGATTTGCGGTATTACAGAATCTAGCTACCTAGATTGAGATTCTGTAAAATTAACTCCAAGCAAATACTAGATTCTGCTAAGCTAGATTCTATCTCCTCATAGCCCCTAGCTTGCGCAAAACTCTTTGATTGTTTAGCTGTGGATATGCCAGCTGGGCAATGCAAAATCTCGTGCGCTATCCACACGCCTACCCGCGTAGTTGCTCAAGCCGCTCGCGCTTAGAGCCAATATCGGTAATTTGTATCCCAAAGTTTCCATCCACTATCACCACTTCCCCGCGCGCTATGACTTTGTCATCTACCAAAATCTCTAGCGGATCGTTGGCAAGCTGGTTTAGCTCAATCACGCTGCCTATATCCATAGAAATCACATCTTTTAAGAGCATTTTTTTCTGCCCGATGCGTACCTTGACATTGAGGCGGACATCTAAAATCATACTGATATTTTTAAACTCCGTGGCAGAGAGCGCGTGGGATTCTGGAGCTTGGGGCTCGCTGCTAGCCGCCTTTGGCTCAAAAAGCTGCACAAAAGATTCTGAAGCGAGCAGGATAAAATCTGCATTAATAGAATCTAGTGAAAAATGAAAGATATACGCCTTTTGGAATCTACTCAAATCAATGCTTTGTTGGATAAAATCCATTTGTGTGCAGGTAAAGCTTAGCTTAGGCAAGTCTTTTTGTGAGCCTAGATTGGTCGCAATCGCCCCAAAGATATTAGACACAATCTCTTTGAGCGCGTCGAGATCATCGCCACTTAGCTCCGCCTTGCTCTCGCCCTCGCCCCCTAGCATCATATCTGATAGTGCGCTACCCATATCTGCGGGGATCACTACTGCAAGCTCGCCGCTGCCCTCCCCGCTAGCTGTGAGGTAGGCTATGCCATAGCTTGGCGGGAGCATATCGAGGCTGACATTATTATCGCGCGTGTGCTCCACACTTGCGTTGCGCCCCATTAGCCCCTCGATAGTGGCGGTTGTCTCGGCGATGACTAAATCAAGAAACTGCTTCATACTCTCTCCTATTCACTCTCTTCTGCCTCAAGATCGATGACTTTGTTTTTGCGCTGTGCTTCGAGCATCTCAAGCACTTCTTTGACATAATCTTTTTCGGTTTTGATCACTTCTTTGATGCAGATTGTTTTGCGATAACGCTGCAAGCCAATCGTGGCGATGTATTTTTCCCTGCCATCGATACACACGCGCACCGTATCATCAGCCACGCTATCAAGCCGCACGATATCGCCCACTTGCAGATCGAGCACTTCGCGTAGCGTGAGATCCGTCTCGCCAATGAAGGCAGAGACGACGACATTCGCCCCCGCCACGAGGGCTTGGAGCTCTTTGTTGCGCGATTTTTTGGAGCTGGTATCGCTTAGCATAAGATCGCGTGTGGCTAGGCGAGAGAGCACCGTCTCAAGCGCGATTACGGGATAGCAGATATTCATCATACCACTAGAATGCCCGATGATAATCTCCATTACCACCATAATCACGATTTCATTTTGCGCCACGATTTGCACGACATTGGGGCTAGATTCTTTGGCATCGATACTTGGGAAAATATCCGTAACCGAGCTCCACGCCTCCTTGAGATTTTGCATCATTTGGCGCAAAATCGTATCAAGCAAATTGAGCTCTATATCGCTAAACTCCCGCGCGTTTTCATACGGATCGCCCTTGCCACCTAGTAGCCTATCTATCATTGGAAAGGCAATGCTTGGATTTATCTCTAGCACGCCGCTGCCTTCCAGTGGCTTCATTGAAAAGACATTAAAGCTCGTGGGGCTAGGCAAGCTCATCAAAAATTCCCCATAAGTCATCTGATCCACGCTATGGAGCTGAATCTCCACGATAGAGCGCATCACGGCTGAAATCTGCGAGGAGAGCGAGCGCGCCATTTTGTCGTGGATACTCTTAAAGGCGCGCAGTTGCTCCTTGCTCACGCGATTTGGGCGTTTGAAGTCATAGAGCGTTACTTGCTTTTGGTGGAGGACATCTTCTTTTTCTAAACTCTCGGCGTCGCCGCCATCATCGACTACCTCTAGGAGCGCGTCTATCTCTTCTTGACTTAGGATATCAGCCATTGACTTCTCCTAGCGCGAGGCGCACCTTTTTGATCACTTCTTTTGAGATTTGTGAGATTCTGGATTCTGTAATGCCCAAAATCTCGCTAATCTCCTTAAGGCTTAGCTCCTCGAAATAATACAATTGGATAATCATCTGCTCTCTTTGGCTTAGCCCCTGCAAAATCCTAGCAATAATCTCGATGAGCTCCTCTTGCTGCAAATCCTCTAGGATATTATCCCCGATAATGGCGTTGTATTGCTCATCGATAGGCACGAGCGCGTAGATATCGCTTGCCATACGCGCTTCTTTGACTTTTGAGACTTCTTCATTGAGCACCTTAGCGAGATACTCATCGCTTGGTTCTTCTTGGTATTGGTTGAAGTATTTAGAGACTTCAGAATCTATGCTTTTGACAAGCTTTCTGTTAGAGCGCGAGAGCACATCAAGCGAGCGCAGATAATCTAGCATTGCACCATTGACGCGCGTCTTGGCAAAGCCCCAAAAGGAGTCGTTAATCGAGCTATCATAACGCCTCGCAAGCTTTACGAGCTCTTCTGCCCCGATAGAGACTAAATCCATCACATCAATCGAGCTTGGCAACCGCTCTTTGAGGCGAAACGCCATCGCTTTGACAGCCGGCAAATACTGCGTAGCAAGTTCATCTTGAGCGAATTTAAGATTTTGATTGTAAGCGTCTGCTCTCTTTGGCATACCTGCTACCTTTTGTATTGTATTTTTGGGCTTTTAGGCATTGGCACTCTCTTCCTCGTGATCGGATTCTATGCTTTTTAGGAATGTGCGGATCTTTGCCACCTCACGTTCGCGCTTGTCAAACTCTAGGCGGTAGTATTCTAGGTTTTGCTCTAGCTTGTCTTTTTTCACACTCGATCTGCTAAAGTCCAAAAACCAAAAATACAGCGCGATACTCACAGCGATAATAAGGTAGATTCCAATGGTGGTAATGATCGTCCAAATAACCATAAACGCGGGATCTTCAAACTTCACAATCGAAAATGCAAGTCCGATAAAAAACCCAGAAACAATGCCAAAGCTCATATAATTATCAGGCTTCATCGCTCCCCCACCTACAAATAGCCAAGCATTCTTTTCAAAAAAGAGCCCAATGCGCTTTGGGATTGTGGAAGCATATTTTGTTCCATAGAAAAGAGCTTAGATTCTAAAGCGAGGAGCTGCCCCACGATCTCATCGAGCTGAATCTTTGGGGGCGAGAGAGGCTGGGCTTTGTAAAACAACTCTCTAGCGCGCGTGGCTTGCGAGATGACTTGGCTTTGGGCTAAAAATCCTAGATAATGCAAGCGCAGCGAGGGTATCCTCTCTAATGCCACACCGCGTATGCGCTCATACACTGCCTTAGCCTCTTTGGGGCTTTGTGCCATATTGATGATGAGCGCGATATCGTCTTTGCTCTTAGCATTTAGCTTGATAGTAGCATACGCATCGGTGAGTGCGGAGGGATCGCGCATCGTAACGACTATGAGCATATCGCTAGCGTCCAAAAATCGCTGCGTTACACCACCTATGCCCGCACCGGTATCGATGAGCATATACTCGATAGAATCTAAAATATCGCTCTCTTCTACAAATCGTTCCAAAACCCCAGTATTGGCGTATTTTAGGATCTCATCGCCGCTATCGCCCGGAATGAGATAGAGCCCCTGCTCGATGGTATGCACCACTTTATTAAACCCCACTTCGCCCTTAAGCGCGTGCAGGATATTGTAGGGAGTTTTCACACCAAAGATAAGATCGAGATTTGCTAGCCCGATATCCGCGTCAAAGACTGCGACTTTTTTGCCCCTTTTCCACAACGCGTAGGCGAGATTGGCACTTATGCTGGATTTGCCCACGCCACCCTTGCCACTTGTGATCGCCACAAAGCGCGTGGTGCTATGCTGCCGCTTAGATTGGGATTGGACGAGCTTTTGGAGGGCGCTGGCTTGGTGGGCTTGCATAGCACTTCCTAGAGGTTTTGCTTCTCTTGAGGCTTCCTAAAGCCCTCTAGTAGGCAATCCACGAGATAATCATTTGTCGCCACAAGCAGATCGTTTGGCACGCTCTGCCCGATAGAGAGGTAGCTCACGGGCTTTTTGGTTTCATAGATGAGTGAGAACATATTGCCAAAATTTCTACTCTCATCGAGTTTGCTAAAGATGAGTGTATCAAGCTCCAAGCTCCCGCTAAATGCACTATAAGTATCGCGCAAGTCCTCGTATTTGGCATTGAGCGCGAGCACGAGCGAGACATCGATTTTGTAGTCGTTGTTGATATAGCTTTTTAGCATTTCAAGCTTTTGCTTGTCGTGCTGGGAATGCCCGGCGGTATCGATGAGGATATAATCACAATGCCTTAGTGAATCTATTGCCTTGCCAAACTCATCGGGTTCGACTACCGTATCGATACTAAGGCGCATCATACGCGCATACGCCATTAGCTGATCGACTGCGGCGAGGCGATAGGTATCAAGCGTGATGATACCCACTTTGTGGCGTTTTTCCATCATCAGCGAGTAGCGCGCGGCGAGCTTGGCTAAAGTCGTGGTTTTGCCCACACCCGTGGGACCCACAAGCATCATTATGCGCTTTTGTCCCACTTGGAGATTCTCACTCCGACAATAAATCATTTTGCGCAGCACCTCGCGAAAATACCGCTTTATCATCGTGGAGTTTTCACGCATTCTTAGGGGCATAAGCTCAAGGCTTAGGCGCATAATCATATCCAAATGCTCTTTGTTCATACCGCTGCTTTTGGCGATTCTATAAATCTCTGCAAATTCTTGGGGTATGTTTAGCCCCTCTGGCGCGCGCTCCTCCCAAAACATATTTTGGATAATCTTCATCTTGTCATTAATCTTATCAAGCTCTTGGCGGATCTCTCTAAGCTCGCCGCGCTCTAGGTTTGCTTGGTTTATGCGTATGCGCTGCATATCCTCGATTTTAGAATCTACATCTTTTTGGGAGAGATTTACCGGAGCGGCGGTGGCGGCAGTCTTGTAGGGATTGGCATTGGGGAGGTTGTTTGCGACTTTTTGGGGCGTTTGGGGCGGCGTGCTTGGGAGCTTGGTGGGGACATTGGCAATCTGTGAGATCTCACGCACCGCGTCACTTAGCTGCAAGCTCACTTCATCAAGCCCTTTTTCTTTTTCCTCGCGCTTTTTGGCAAGCTGGCGTTTGGCGATCTCCTCTAGTCGCTGCTGCACGCTATTTTGCACGATATTTTGTGAATCTAGCCCCTCACTCGCAGGTATATCTTCATCGACCATTACCGTCATTTCATACAATCCCGCTTGGTTGAGCGATTTTTTGCGCACTTCCTTTGTCTGCACGACTTGCGCGTCCTCTCCGAAGCTCTCTCTAGCCTTTTTCATCGCTTCTGCAGGAGTTTCTCCCATAAAAGTGTGTAGTTTTTTTGCCATAACGCCCCTTTAGTCAGTCTTTAGAGAGAAAACTCATCGGAATGCACACGCTCTCTCGGTTTTGCCAATGTGAATGCGGGATTGTAAGATAAGCTCGCTTTAAAATCAATTTGTTAAAAAAAATTATATCGATATCGAGGATTCTCGGGGCGTTTTTGAATGCGCGTTTTTTGGGACGCCCAAAGCGTCTCTCTAGGTAAAAAATAAGCGCATAAATCTCGGTGAGATTGTGCGTGGTGTGAAGCAAAAGCGTGGCGTTATAAAATGGCGGCTGGCTTACAAATCCAAACGCGGGATTGTGCAGGAGCGGGCTAGATTCTATATACGAGATTTTGGGATGAGTGCGTAAGATTCTAAAGAGGTTTTTAAACGCCCTAAGTGTGCGGGGTTGGTTGCCGCCTATGCCAAGCAGGATTTCATTATGTGGGGCTTGATGTGGAGATTTGGTGTGCGTATTTTTGTGTAAGAAAGTCTTAGGATAGCAGCAGCTCGCGCTTAGTGTGAGATTCACGCCAAACCTTTTGTGATTATTTGTAAAAAGCAAATACAATTATAGGCTAAATTTTTAAAGCAAGGAATGTGTATGAAACCCTTTGGCAAAGTCCTCCTTTGGCTCGCTATATGCGCGAGTGTAGCCCTAAGTGCTAGTTTTGAAAATAAGCTCACCGCCCTTATCAAGCAGCGCACCTCCCAAGATGTCAAAGTCCTAAGCGTGCAAGATCTCAAAAGCTCTGAATCTCTTAAGCTCGTAATTGTGCAGACAGGCGACCTCAAAGTCCCATTGTTTGTCACAAGCGACGCGAGTTTGGTGTTTGGCGCGACAAATGTCTTTTTCTCCCAAGATCTCACAGATTCTGTGGATGTGGCAAACTTCATCAAGCAGACCCAAGGCAATAACCAAAAAGCCGATGGCAAGGATATCGCCAAGCTTTTCCAATCGCTCAAAGATCACGAGATGGTAATGCTCCCCTCATCAAATCAATCCTCAAAAATTACCTATATCATCGCAGATCCCAACTGCCCGGGATGCCAAAAAGAGATCCAAAGCCTCCAAAGCCGCTTAAAAGATAGCAATGTGTATGTGGTGCTTGTTGGATTTTTGGGCAAAGATTCTGCGCTCAAATCCTCTATGCTGCGAGAGCGGCTAGCCGCCCTGCCCAATACACAGGCAAAAGTCGCCCTGCTCCAAGAGGTTTTCAAAAAAGGCTATGAACTGCCAGCAAAATACCAAAATGATGATTTTAGCGATATTTTGAATCTCAATGAGCGCGTGAGCGCGGCGGGTGTGAAGTCTGTGCCCTATATCTATGAGAGAGAGCACTAAAGCCTTTTTTTACCTTAAGCGCGTTACAATTTTAAGAAATTAGCCCAAGGAGATTCTATGAGATTAAAAGCCCAGCACGCCCCATATATCGCAAATAAAGTCGCCCTAGATTTGGCGAATGCGAGTTTTGTAACCCTTAGCGGCTCTCTAGAATCTCTAAGCGACATCGCACTGCGTGTATTGCAAGAAAATATCCAAGCCGAGCGCGCTATCGATGAGAGAGCCAGAGAGATACTCGAGGAATACACTGATGAGATTGAAGTGTATCGAATGGATGAGAGCGATATGTTTAGAATGTTTAAACGCCAAATCGCGCAAGAAAAGAATTTTTCACTCCGATGGGACGAGCGCTGCAGCGATCTCTCACATCAGATTCTAGCTAGCCTCTTAGAAGAGGATGCCATCGACTTTAAGGTTTCAGACATCATCATCAAAAACATTATCCACAAGTCCATCAACGAGTATTCCAAAATCTATGAGAGGAGCGAGGAAGAAGTGCTCAAAAAACTTGAGAAATACAAGCGAAAGCTTGTGTATGGGAGCGAGGAATATGAGATCGTGTTTGCCAAACTCTATGAAGAGGAATTGCGCAAGAGAGGGCTTGCCTAATGCCGACATCAAGCCCCTCGCAAGCTAGCACAGCAAGCAATCTCCAGACAATCTCTCTGTATTTTGAAAACGGCGTGTTTTTGCAGGCTAAGAGCTTTGGCGCAGAGGGCAGTGCAGTGGGCGAAGTGGTGTTTAACACCTCGCTAAGCGGCTATGAGGAAATCATCACCGATCCGAGCTATGCGGGGCAGTTTATCACATTTAGTATGCCAGAGATTGGTATCGTGGGTGTGAATCCCCAAGATACAGAATCTAGGCAGATTTTTTGCAAGGGCGTGATTGTGGCAAACTACAACGACTTTTACTCAAATTTCCGCGCCACGCAGTCGCTAGGGGAGTTTCTCAAATCCCAAAATATCATAGGAATCTGCGGCGTGGATACGCGCGCGCTTATCAAAATGCTCACCAAACAAGGCTCTATGATGATGATAGCCAGCACGCAGCTACACGACGCCCCATCACTCGCCGCCAAGCTAGCAGCCGCACCCCATATCCAAGACATCAATTACATCGAGCAAGTCTCCACGCCCACGCCCTATACGCACCAAGATTCTGTCTTTAGCTTTGAGAGCTTTAGCTATGAGAAGCCCAAGTGGGATAAGAAGATTGTCGCCATAGATTTTGGTATCAAGCGCAATATCCTAAATGAGCTCAACGCCGTGGGGCTAGAAGTCGAAGTGATGCCCTATAGCTTTAGTGCTAGCGAGGTGCTTAGGCGATATGAGTGCGGCGAGATAGGCGGGGTGTTTCTCTCCAATGGACCGGGCGATCCGCTCGTGCTCACAAAGGAAGTTGAGCAGATACAAAAGCTCATAGATTCAGGCATTCCTATGTTTGGAATCTGCCTAGGACATCAGCTCTTAGCCATCGCGCACGGCTTTAGGACATTTAAGCTAAAATTCGGACATCACGGAGGCAACCACCCCGTAAAAAACCTCATTACCCAAGAAGTCGAAATCACCGCGCAAAACCACAACTACTCCGTGCCAGATTCTATAGAATCTATCGCGCAGGTTACGCACAGAAATCTCTTTGATGGCACGATTGAGGGGCTTAGATACCACAACAAGCCCATCTTTTCTGTCCAGCACCACCCAGAGGCGAGCCCGGGACCTAAAGAGGCGCGCAGACTTTTCGCCGAGTTTGCGGCGATGGTGCGCGATCGAGCCTAAGCCTCGGACTAGATTCTAGGGCTAGCGCACGACTTTACAAAATTTTTAAAAATACCTTATGTGTTTTTAATCTATAATCCCACCCTTTGCTTTTAGTATCGCATATTGCTTTTTGACGCAGGAGAGGGAATGATGAAAAGTATCAAATCAAAACTATCACTTATTGTTGGTGTTACGCTAGCTATCTCACTTATTATTTTGGCCACCATTGGTTTTGTTTTTAACAAGGCGGATTTGAGCACCTATATCCTTAAGGGCGAAAAGGAAAATGTCGCAGCGGGCTATATTTTGTTTGAAGGATTCAAAACCGCGCACACCGAGAGTCTTAAGAAAATGGCACCTTTTGTCGCGCAGATACCAAGAGAGAAGTTTGCAGATCGCGAGGCTTTGGGCGAGGAGCTAGGCAATATGCTCGTAGCCGTGCGTGCCGGGGGCAATGCTCTAGCGGCGTATGTGGGGCTTCCTGATGGGAGTATGATCACAAGCGATCCGGTGAGTGATGAAGAGCACAAAAGCTTCCGATGGCGCGGAGCAAACACGGCAGATTCTGCTTACAACGCCACGACAAGGGAATGGTATAAGGGCGCGGTGGAGAAAAAGGGCGTGTATGTAACCGATGTGTATGAAGATAGCGTGACCAAGCTCCCATCTTTTACTTACTCCATACCGATTTATCAGGGCGAGAGGCTGCTAGGTGTGCTTGGCTTTGACGCGCTGCTCACCGATATACAGACAGATTTTGAAAAGCTCAGAGGCAGGGTTTTTGTCTTTGGCAAAGATCAAATACCCTTTGTTGCTAGTGATCCTGATATACTTATGAAGAGCACACCAAATATACCTATACTCGCGGATATGCACAAAAAGTTTGGGGATCTCAATGAATTTTTCTACACGCGCCTTGATAATGGCGATGAGAGGTTTGGGGTGTGCCAAAGTATCAAGGGGGATTTTGAGTATCTCATTTGCGGAGCGGGCTCGGTAGAGATCATCAACGCGCCCATTAGAAAAACCGCCCTTATCCAAGCAGGCGTGGCGATAACTATCGTGATTGTGATGGGTGTGGTGATATTTTTCCTTATGTCGCGCTATCTCAAGCCACTTGGGATAATCCAAAGAGGCTTACACGCTTTCTTTGACTTTGTGAGCCACAAGAGCGAGCAGGCAGAGCCGATAGATTATAATTCTAAAGATGAGTTTGGCGCGATGGCGAGGGTGATTAATGCCAATATCGAGCGCACTAAAGATTCACTGCAAAAAGATGAGCAAGCCATCGCCGAGGCTGCGCAAACTGCCAAAGCCGTAGAAGATGGCGATCTCACCGCACGCATTGACAAAAATCCAGCCAATCCCCAGCTAATGGAGCTAAAAGAGGTGCTAAACCATATGCTTGCTACATTGCAAAGCAAGATAGGTAACGATCTCCCAGAGCTCAATCGCGTCTTTGATAGCTTTGTCAAGCTCGACTTCACCACACAAGTCAAAGA
>CALVDZ010000021.1 GCA_944326445.1 uncultured Helicobacter sp. | reverse complement strand
TGTTTGGAGGGGGCCGTTACGGTAAATTATGTGCCTTGATGAATTTTTTCAAACAATTCCCACCCCCTCTTCAACCTAAATGATTGTCGTTTTTCCTACGGCAATCTTTTTTTTTTGGGGGGGGGGGGGGGGGGCAAATAGATACCTTCTTATAAACTTTCTCCTACTTAGTCTTTATATTTCCTGTATTTTTGCTAGAGATTCAAAATTCGTGCGCGGAGGTGTGCGATGAGAATCTCCGCCAAATCCCTACTAAAGTCCATTCTGTCGTCTTTACTCCCAAGATCCCTATATGACGCCCTGCGAGATTTTAAAAACCTCTATATCACGCGTTTTGCTACCAAGTCTTATTCCCAAGAGGGAGAGGATTTGCTACTACGCCGGATATTTGAGCACCAAAAAAATGGCTTTTATGTCGATGTGGGCGCGCACCACCCGTTTAGATTCTCAAACACTTATCTTTTGTATAAGCGCGGTTGGAGGGGTATCAATATCGACGCTATGCCCGGCAGCATGAGGCTTTTTAGGAGATTCCGAGCGCGAGATATCAATATCGAGTGCGGAGTAGGTCTCGGGGGGGGGGGCATTAATGTATTATATGTTTAATGAGCCCGCACTCAATGGCTTTTCCCCCGAGCTCTCGACTTCCTATGCCAATCATCCGCGCTACCATCTCAAAGCCCAAGTGCCTGTGCGCGTGAGGAAGCTTAGCGAGATTTTGGATTCTCACCTGCCGCTGCAAACACACATTGATGTGCTAAGCGTTGATTGTGAGGGCTTGGATTTGGAAGTGCTCCAATCCAATGACTGGAGCAAATACAAGCCGGGCGTAATCCTTGTAGAATCTTTTGGGAGTGATTTAGCCCAAATTATGGACAATCCCATTTATGCACTCTTAGATTCACACCAATACAGACTGCACGCCAAACTACACAATACGCTGATATTCCAAAGGAGCGATGTATGAAAAACATTATCCTTGTGGATAGACAATGTGAGCTCGTAGATGAGTTTATCGCGCGTGGATGTCGTATTATCGTGCTTGTGGTGGAGACACCTGAGCAGGCACAATCTTACAGGGCAGCATACACAAAAGAACAGATTGAGATTATCACGCATCGTTTTGCAGTGGAATCTGTCATTGCTATGGAGTATTTGGACTATGAACTTATAGAATCTTTTCGCGACACCCAACGCAAGATAGAATTTACTTATCATCGCGATTTTAGAGACACGATGCTTGTTACTAACAAATACCTTAATGCACTCTTTTGGTGGAATCGTATCTTTGAGACACACACTATTGATTTTGTGTTTAACAACGCCATAGAGCATATTTTGCTCTGCGAGCTTTGTCTGCCCATAGCGCAAAAGCGTGGTATCCCCGCATTTTGTGCGCCCACGAGGCTGATTTTTGCGCCAAATATCTTGGATTACGCGACTAAGAGTTATATTCCCTTGTGTGGGGATACCTTAAACGATGAGCAATTAGCGGAAAATTTCTATTTTCATTTTGATTTTGGTTGGATACCACCATTTTATCAAAAACACTCTAAGGTAGGCAATGCAATGATAAGGTTGCTACTGCGCTTGGGAGGTTCGTTGTTGGTGGATTTTCTTGTGTGGGGGCGCAATGTTTTGGTGGGCAAAGAGGGCAGTAGATTCAAAGAAAATCTTTTGAGCTATTTGCAACTTATGTGTATGAAACATTATTATAAGAAAATCTCCACTCAACCAAAAGAGGGAGAAAAGTTTATATTCTATGCTATCCAATTTGAGCCAGAGGGTAATACAAGCGTGTGCGTGCCACTCCAAAATCAGCTAAGCGTTATCCAAATGCTCTCTCGCGCTTTGCCAGAAGACTACAAACTCTATGTCAAAGAGCACCCTATGCAATTTAGTCTCAATAAGCCACGAATGTATTATTATCTCTATAACTTTGGGTATTTTAAAAATAGAAGTTTTTATAAAGAGCTTGAGAAGCTCCCAAATGTGCGTTTTATCGACCTTGATACCTCATCAAAAGAACTCAACCAAAAGGCGTTGGCAGTAGCTACGATTAATGGCACGGTGCATTTGGAAGCGACATTTTTTAGCGGCAAGCCCTGTATCGTCTTTGGTGGGCATAATATGCTTTTGAAAAATGCTAAAAATATCGTGTATGTAGAGAGTTTTGAGGATTTATATAATGGAGTTAGGACACTATTAGAAAATCCACAATCTTTTGTGCTAACTGAAGAAGAGATACACCAATACAAAGCCTACATCAAAGCTCGCAGTATCTACCATAAATCCCCCACAAAGGCTAGGGATATGTTAGATTCTGTGCTCTCATATCTTGCAGAGCGCGAAAATGTCTAGCTTGGCTTTAAGCCCTGATATAGAGCCTAGCTCTTGCAATAATATGACAGAATCCACTCTCGGGGGGGGGGGAATATCTTAGAGGTTATCGGTGTCAAAATGCCATATTGCTTCTAAGTTTTAATCGTCTTGATACGGTGCGCCAGATTCTAGCCCAAATCGCGCGTGTGCAGCCACCAAGGATATATCTGGCTTCCGATGGCGCAAGGGAGGGTAAAATAAACGCACAAGGCATAGCAGAATCCACACTCGTGCAGGAAGTGCGGGAGTTTTTGTTAGATTCTATTGATTGGGATTGTGGGGTGCATACGCGTTTTTTGGATTCTAATCTCGGGTGCAAGGCAGCGGTGAGCTCGGCTATATCGTGGTTTTTTGCGTATGAGGAGCAGGGTATTATCCTAGAAGATGATTGCCTGCCGACTTTGAGCTTTTTTAGATTCTGTGATGAGCTTTTGGCGCGGTATAAAGAGCAGGAGCGCGTGATGATGATAAGCGGGTGGAGTGCGCTTGACTTCGCGCCCAATCCATCAGTTGAGACGCTTTGCCCCAAAGCGCGCTTAAGTGAGGATTATTTTTTCTCCAAATACAACCACATTTGGGGCTGGGCGAGCTGGGCTAGAGCGTGGGCTAAGTATGAGTTAGAATCTAGCGATTTTGCTAGCGACTTCGCGCGCTTTGCCTTTAGCTCCACATCCGAGCGCAGGACTTTTGGCGCGTATTATGCAGGCAAAATCGATACTTGGGATTATCCTTGGACATTTAGCATTTGGAAGTCCCGCGGGCTCTGTGTGTATCCCAAAAATAATATGATTCAAAACATCGGCTTTAATCGACAGGACGCCGCACACACGCAAGGAGATTCTAAGTTTGCGCGTATGCCAAGCTATGATCTCATCTTTCCGCTCACACACCCTCGCCACATAGCTCCAAATCCCGCGCTAGATTCACTAAACTTTAGCCTTGTTTTTGAGATGCCAAGCCTCCTAAGGCGCGTGGTGAGGAAGATTCAAAAGATCCTAAAAAGCCTTAGCCCACGACATTGAGCAAATGCTCGCCCTCTAGCACAAAAAGTGGTGCGAGATGCGCCGCCTCCTCAAAACTCACAGAACCAAAGCCCTCCAATTCGCCCACTTGTGATTGCAAAAGCGCGAGTGTGCTGGCAAAATTTGCCTTAAGCGCGAGATGAGCTAAGCCCTCTCTTAGCGTGATTTTCCCCTCGATAATCCCGAGGTTTGGCATAATCGCACTGAAAGTGAGCGCATCTCTCTCTCCCTTTAGCTGCAGCAATCCATCGCGCGCGCCCTTATCAGCGATGCATAGGCTTAGCACCCCGCTCTTTAGCCCCGCAAGCACAAACCCAAAATACTCAAACTCCGCCCTGTCCTTTGCCTGCGCCATTTGCTCTGCGCTAAATTGTGCCATTTCTTTGGGCAGATTGCTACCTAGCTCTTTTAGCACCTCCTCTAGCGTTTGTGGGCTAAACTTCAGCGGACTTCGCGTAATAGAATCTAATATCTTTGGCTGCTCTAAGAGATTGCCTAGCACGATATTATTATCCTTAGTGCTTGACATCTGCGCCCAATACTTTTGCCCTATATGCAGGGGCTTGTAGCTCGTGGTTTTGAGGGTTTTGGTGCCCACTTGCAGGAGGTAGGTGGTGGCATCGAGTTTTTGCAGGACTTTGAGTGAGATGGGCAGGCGCGCATTAAAATGCAGGGCTTTAGAATCTGCTTGTGAGAGGAGCTTTTGGAGGGCACTAATGCGCGTTATCATCATTTAGCAGCACTTGCTGGGTGAAGGCAGCGATTTCAAAGCTTAGGCTAAATTTATCAAGTAGTGGCGTCTCTTGTGTCGCGTTAGAGCTAATGAGTGTCATTTGGTTGTTGTCCGAACCAAAGGCGTTTTTGAGTGAATCTAGCACATTTAGACACACGATGGTGCATTCTTTTTTGTGCAGCATTCCTTGGGCATTTTGGAAGGCGCTTTGGTGATTATCCTCGGCTTTAAATCCGATTTTTACAAACTCTTTAGCCGAGAGCTTGCTCAAAATATCCATATTTTTTTCAAAGGTAAGTTGGAGGTTGCGCAGTGAATCTTTTTTGATTTTGGTTTGGCTCACCGCCTCGGGTATGAAGTCCGCTATAGCCGCCGCCATAAAGAGTATGGGCTTAGCCTTGCACATTTTTTTAGATTCTATAATGGCTTGGTAGTATTGAATAGAAGTGGTAACCTCGATGAAGTGAATGCCTTGGGGCAGTATGGTAGGCACGCTTGAGCTTATCAAAAAGACTTTTGCGCCTAGTAAGTGCAGGGCTATGGCGAGGAAGTATGCTTGCTTGCCGCTTGAGAGATTGCCTAGCACGCGCACGCTATCGATATTTTCTTTGCTCCCCCCGCCTGTGATTATCACTTCTTTATTGTGCCAAAAGCCGGTGTTGTTGAACATACCCATTTTGATGAGCACCTGTGCGAGGGCAAAGACGATATCGTGGTGCTGGGCAAGCGCGCCCTTGCCGTGCTCGCCACAAGCTAGCAGGGAGATTCTAGGCTCGATGATTTCAAATCCTAGGCATCTTAATTTGTTTAGGTTTTCTCGTGTTTGCGGGGCGTTTAGCATAGTGGTGTTCATCGCGGGAGCGATGAGCTTAGGCGCGCTAGAGGCGAGCGCGATGCAAAGGATCGTATCATCGGCTATGCCATAGGCGAGTTTGGCGATGGTGTTAGCCGTGGCGGGCGCGATGAGCACGACTTCTGCCCATTTGGCGTAGCTTATGTGGTTTGGCGTATGGGTGTCACTCCAGCTCTGTGAATCTTGATGGAGCACGACACTTTTGCTTAGAGCCTCAAAAAGCGTGGGATTGATGAGCTTGGTGCTTTCTTTACTCATTGCGACTTTGACTTGTGCGCCGAGCTTGGTGAGCGTGCTAAGCACATCGAGCATTTTATAGAGCGACACAGACGCGCTCACAAGGAGCAAAATCCGCTTTTGCGCAAAAAAGGGTGCGAGGAATTGCAAATCAGTCATTGCCTGCCTTAGTTTGTGGATTTTGCTTTGCATTGTAATAAAACTTTATCCCTAAATACACAATTTTGGCGTATTTTCTGTGCGGGGCTTTAATATTTTGGTAAAATGGTGGCATTTTTAGATTCTATAACCCAAAAGGCAGAGTATGAAAGAGCAGATTTCACACACACGCAAGACAAAAGAGACAGACATTTGCCTAGAGGCGACTCTCTATGGGAGCGGGAGCGCAAAGATTAGCAGCGGGGTTGGATTCTTTAACCATATGCTTGAGGCTTTTAGCAAGCATAGTCTTATCGATCTCACGCTCAAATGCCAAGGTGACACACATATAGACGATCATCATAGTGTAGAGGATTGTGGGATCACTCTAGGCGAGGCGTTGGGGCAGATGATTTATCCGCTAAGTGGCGTGGAGCGCTTTGGCAATGCGCGCGTGGTGATGGATGAGGCGTGTGTAGCGTGTGATATAGATCTCGCTAACCGCGCGTTTTTAGTCTTTGAGGCAGGACAGGGCTATGGGGGCAAGATAGGGAGCTTTGATGTGGAGCTCGTGGAGGAGTTTTTCCGCGCAGTGTGCTTTAATGCCAAAATCAGCGCGCATATCATCTGTGTGCGTGGCAAAAATCTCCACCACATTACCGAAGCGATGTTTAAAGCTTTTGGAGTGAGTTTGCGCCGCGCACTCACGCCAAATCCTAGAATCTCCACGCCAAGCACCAAAGGCGTGCTATGAAAAAAATCCAACTTTTATTGCTTGATGTCGATGGCACGCTGACTACGGGCGAGATTACCTATACCCAAAGTGGCGAGGAGATAAAGAGCTTTCATATCAGAGACGGCTTAGCCCTAAGTGTGTGGAATAAGCAGCTAGGGCGCAAGAGTGCGATCATCACAGGCAGAGATTCTCTCATCGTGCAAAAGCGCGCACAAGAGCTCGGGATAGAGCATATCTATATGGGTGTGAGTGATAAGGGCGCGGTGGTGCGTGAGATTCTAAATAAGCTCGGGTTAGAGAGTGATGAAGTGGCGTGTATCGGCGATGATCTCAATGATTTGCCGATGTTTAAGTGCATTAAGCACACTTACGCGCCCAAAGATGGTGCCAAGGAGATCAAAGCCCTTGCTAAAGTCGTGCTAGGCAAAAAGGGCGGTAAGGGTGCGGTGCGCGAGATGATAGAGGATATTCTCGCCAAAGAATCTCAAGGCAAGCGCAACAAAGACAATCGCGATGAGCTTAAAAAATATTTCCTTTAGCATTTATGCGTTTTTTGTTGGTTTATTGCTGCTTAGTCTAGGGAGTTTGCTCTTTTTTGAGCAAGATGAAAGCACCTATAAGGACATAGGCACTAATATCCCGAGTGTTGAGATTGGGGATTTTGAGTTTTTTTTGCTCACGACAGATCCGCTCTCTCTCATCGCAAATGGCTCCAAAATCCTGCGTTACAACACATACGATGAGGGCTATGAGGTTTTTGCCTATCAGCTAGATTCACAGCAGCGCAGGGAGGAGTATTACGCGCCCTATCTCAAGGCGATAAAGGATATCTACCACACGCCCCAAAGTATCCGTCTTATCCGCCAAGATGGGCTAGTGCTATGGAGTGAGCGGGGTGTGTATGACTACAAAAAGCGGATTTTTACGGGCGAGGGGCAGTTTTTTGTCAATCAAGAGGAGACGGATTTGCAAGGGCTTAATGTGTATTTTGATCAAAATCAGGAATATTTGCAGGGCGAGAGCCTTGATGGGTTTATCCAACTCGCACAATAGCAGTAAGGAGTGGCGATGGATTATCGTAGATATGTGGGCGTTGCGCTGGTGGGGCTTTTGTGTGGTTGTGCGAGCAATAGCGCGTATAGCGGTGGCAAAGGGAGCTTTAGTGAATATGAGGATTGGGGGAGCTATGAAAACACCCACAAGCGCACCTTTGAGCACGGCAATACCAACACTTATCAGAGTTTTTCAGAGAATTATAACGATCTAGATGCGTTTCAAAGTGGCGTAGATGCCAACATAGGCGGGAGTGCTATGCGTGAATCTCCTGCGATCCAAAACGCCACGATGAAGCCCTACCAAATCGCGGGGAAGTGGTATCACCCACAGGAAGTGAAACTTGGCGATAGCTTTGAGGGGTTAGCGAGCTGGTATGGTCCCGACTTCCACGCCAAAAAGACTTCTAATGGCGAAACTTACAATATGTATGCCCACACTGCCGCGCATAAGACATTTCCGATGAACACGGTGGTGAAAGTCCATAACCTCGAAAATGGCAAGAGCACGATTGTGCGTATCAACGATCGTGGTCCCTTTGTCGAGGGGCGCATTATCGATCTAAGCAACGCCGCGGCAAAGGATATCGATATGCTCAAAGTCGGCACGGCAAAGGTGCGCCTTGAGGTTATAGGCTTTAAGGGCGTGATCAATACAGAATCTAAAGATGAGGTGCGAGATGATGAGGCGTTGCAGGAGGAGTTTGCCATAGGACAAACTCCACAGAGTGTATCGGGCGGGAGGTTTGCGCTGCAGCTTGGGGCGTTTAGGAAAAAAGAGGGCGCGCTCATTACCAAAGAGCAATACGACACCTATCCGCCCTACACGACTACTATCAAAGAGATGCGTGATGCAAACGATGAGATTCTCTATCGTGTGTTTTTGCAGGGATTTCAGAGTGAAGAGGAGGCGCGGGATTTTATGAAAAACACCAAGGGCTTTGGCGATAAGATTCTCATACGCGAGTAGATTTTGTGTGCGGGGGTTTTTTGTGAATCTTGCGTGAGGCGGTGCGCATCAAAAGCACGATGAGAGCTCCCCAGCACAAAAGCACAAGTGGCAGGATATAAGGATGGACATCAAGCTCCTCTACCAAGGCAAGCACGGCGTTGCTTGAAAAAAATGTAACACAGCCCACCAAAATCGCCCAAACAAGCGAAGCAAGGGCATTGTAAAACAAAAAGCGCGTGAATTTGTATCGGCTAATCCCTATGGCGATAGGCACGATAATGCGGATAATGTGGATATATTTGCACACAAAGATACTGACTTTGCCGTATTTGCGTATCCAAATCTGCGTGAGGGCGATTTGGCGCGAGTATTTGGCAAATAGGGGCAAAATCTCTGCCTTGTAATGTCGCGCGATAAAAGCGACAAGCGAGCTCCCAATCGCGTTTGCTAGCCCTGCGGTAATGATACATAGGCTAATATCAAGCTTACCTAGCGCGCTAAGGCTCGCTGCGGCGATGAGCCCTACATAGCCACCATAGAGACTATACACAAAGAGGAGCACATAACCCCAAGTTTGCAAGGCTTGTATAATCTCTTCCAAATCCTAGCCTTAGTAGTTAAAGCGCACAAAGACACTGAAGGCGTTGTTGCTCGAGGCGAGTATGCCATAATAAGGCGAGGTTGTGCTGGTGTATGTGTAGTTGTCAAAGCTATAATGCACAAAGCCCCCGCCCACTTCAAGGCTCATCGCATTTTGCTCCCAGAATCTATACTGCGCCATGAGCGAAAACTCTGTGTAGTCGATGAATGAGGCGAGCGCGTGGAGTTTGAAGCGTTGATACTCAATCCCACCATAGATATACGCGCTAATGGTGTTGTTTAGGAAATAGGGCGCGATATAGCCCATAGTCGTGCTTGCTAGTCCCATCGTGTTGCCATAATAATGCGTGGCATCGGTAATACTCCAGATACCGCCCATACCCTCGCGTCCGCCGACATAGTGCGCCCCCGCTCCGACATAGAAATCGTTAAAAATCGTAACTTTTTCATCAGCCCACAAAAGAAAGCTTAGATCCTGCCCGGCTCTGTTTGCCACATCGCGTCTGTCGGTGTTGCCATACTGCACAAGCCCACGCAAAGTCGTGCGGGCTTTGAAATTCTCGTGTGGTATGAGGGTAAATCCCATCGTGATACCGCCCTGTGCGAGGAGCGACGAGCCTCTGTCTGTGAGTGTGCTAAATCTCTCGGGTAGTGAGGTATTGATAAGTCCAAAAACATCGATGAGGTATTTGCTCTGCTCTGTGAAGCTAAGCCCCGCCATCAGCACTTCACCACCCACAAAATTATCTTTAGTAGTTGGGCTAAAGGGCGTGAGGGCTGCGATAGAAGTGCCGTATTTTGTGCCGATTTGCCCCTTTTTATAACCAGTGTTGAGGTAGGAGTTGAGATAAGTCGCATAGATATCAAAGCGATTGGACACAGAGTAGCGCGCCGCGATCCCTTGGATATTGCCCGCTATCCAGTCCGAGCGTAGATAATCGCTATTAAACCGCCCCACTGATGCGTGCAGGGTTTCTTTAGTCTTGTTGTCGTTGGTTTTGACACTGCGCTTATATTGGATATATGCATCGGAGATATCCCCTGCGCTTGATGAGAGGGCATTTGGGCTTAGCGGGATATTCCACGCACCTATCGCCCCAAGTCCGAAGGAAAATCCGCTGTTATTGACATTAAAATCCGCGCCACTGCGCACATGGAATGTGAAGTCGTTTTGTGAGTGATACATTCCTGTGAGATAGCCAAAGGGAGAGACTTCTATCTCCACGCCATTTGCGAGAGTTAATGCTCCGCATACTGCTAGGGAAGTGAGGGTTTGTTTCACCATTATCATTCCTTTGTTGTTAGATAAAAAGCGGCGCGACTCTATCTAAAAAAAACTTAGATTCCCAAATTTTACGCCAAAACTTAGCCCACAAACTCCGCGATATTTTTGAGCACGCCCTCTAGTAGTCTTGCTCTAGCTTTGTCATACGCCCACGCGTAGTGCGGGGTGAGCAGGATTTTATGCGCGATTTTAGGATTTAGCAAGGGGTGGTTTGGCTCCATAGGCTCTTTGGCGAGCACATCGGCACCAAAGTATATGGGCTTAGATTCTAAAATCTTAGCGATATCGGCTTCATTGACGATCCCGCCACGCCCCATATTGAGCAAAATCGCGTGATCTTTGAGTAGCCCTAGATTGCCCGCGTGTAGGAGGTTGTTGGTTTGAGGATTTAGCGGGGCGTGGATAGAGATGATATCGCTCGTGCTTAGGAGCGTGTTTAGATCCTTGTGTGGATAGCTGGCGTTGGTGTTATTGCCACTTGTGGAGTGATAGCTTACCTTTGCCCCAAAGCCCTGCGCTAGCTGCGCCACTCTGCGCCCAATCGTGCCTAGTCCGATGATCCCCCACTCTAGCCCATCTATCTCGCGTATGGGATCTTTGATATGGGTAAAAATCGCGCTCCTGCTCCACTCCCCGCTTTTGCAATACCCATCATAATACCCCAGATTGCCCAAAAGGTTTAGCGCCATCATCAGCGTGTGCTGCGCCACGGCGTTGGTGGAGTAGCCCGCGACATTTTTCACTACGATACCCCTTTGCTTAGCATAGTCCAAATCGACATTATTCATACCCGTAGCGGTGATACAGATGAGCTCGAGGCTAGGGAGCTGCGCGAGCAGGGCGGAGTCGAGCACGACTTTGTTTGTCAGCACGATATGCGCGTCCTTGCAGCGGCTTAGCACCTCTTGTGGGCTTGTGGTGGGGTAGTGTGTGAAATTCCCAAATCGCTCAAACACGCTCAAATCGCATTCCCCCAAGGTTTGTGAATCTAGCAGGACGATGTTTTTCATTATGTGCTCCTTAATGTTTTTTTAGTAATAATAATGCAAAAACCACACAAAGTAAAGGCAGGCAATGCAAAAATCCTACAAAACCCACCAAAAAATCGTCAATGTGCTTTTAGAATCTATCCCTTTTATCCGTGCCTTCCGCGAGCAGATTATCGTCATCAAATACGGCGGGGCTGCCCAGCTAAACCCCGAGTTAAAAGAGAGCTTCGCGCTGGACTTGGTGCTGATGTATATGGTGGGGATACGCCCCGTAGTCGTGCATGGCGGGGGCAAGCGTATCGATGAGATGCTCTCCAAACTGCAGATAGAGAGCCACTTTGTCGAGGGCTATCGTGTCACGAGCAAGGAATGTATGCAAGTGGTGGAGATGGTGCTAAGTGGCGAGATAAACAAGGAGCTCACGGCGTTTTTAAATCTCCACGGAGCGCGTGCCGTGGGGATAAGCGGCAAGGACGGATTGACGCTAAGCGCGCGGGCAAAGGATAATGGGAAGTTTGGTTACACCGGAGAGATAATTAGTGTGGATACGCGGTTGTTAGAGAAGATTCTAAGCGAGGGGTTTATCCCCATCATCGCGCCTATTGCTAGCGGCGAGGATAGCACGGGGTATAATATCAACGCCGACATCGCCGCGTGTGAGATCGCCAAAGCCCTCAAGGCGAGCAAGGTGATGTTTCTTAGCGATATTCCGGGCGTGCTTGATGGGCACAGGCAGCTTATTGGCTCGCTCACACCTAGCGCGATAGAATCTCTGCGCGCACAAGGGGTGATTAGCGGCGGTATGATCCCAAAGCTCGAGGCGTGTGTGGGCTGCGTGTGCAATGGTGTGCAAAAGGCGCATATCATCGATGGGCGTATCGAGCACTCTCTGCTGCTAGAGCTCTTTACCAAAGAGGGCATTGGCACGCAGATTGTGTGTGATTGATTGTAAGGAGGTGTGATGCCAGAGTATTATCTCAAGAGATTAGCCTATAAAGTCCTATCGTGGTTTATCCCAAAGCGAGAATGGCGCGTAGCGTTTGGGAAGAAAATGGGCTTTGGGGAGAGGGTGGTTAGTGTGGAAGAAGTAGATTTATACATACCAAGGGATATTTTAGATTCTATAAACTCGGCTTCTGAGGGGCATTCAGTCTTGAGCGATAAAGCGGGGAGTTTGATTGTCGGCAGCGGTTACTACCGCTTAGGTAGCTCCCTTGCCTCCAATCTGCACAACCCCACTTTCTCATCTCAAATCTTAGAATGCCCGGGCAAGCCAAGCGCGGAATGTAAGGCAGATTCAGAATCTAAGAAAAGAT
>CALVDZ010000020.1 GCA_944326445.1 uncultured Helicobacter sp. | reverse complement strand
CCGCTTTTTTGCTGCGCTGCGCTTGCAACCCGTTGGGTCTTTTTCGGCAATCGGGGGGGGGGGGGAGAGCCTCGCTTTTCCGCTTCTAGCGCAATCGTTGCGGAGGGCACTCCTGCCTCCTTGCTCCAACGATTGCACACCACAAAGCGGGCGAGATTCAGGGTGCTCCGCACAGGATAATGTTACGGGCAAGCCAAGCGTGGAATGTAAGGAAAATACAGAATCTAAGGCATTTATAGAATCTAGCTCGTGCAGAGTATAAGGCATTGTAGAATCCAGGGTGGAGATTCTCAAAAGTGTAGAATCTAAAGAGATTCTGAAAAATAAAAAACACAGAATCTAATTTGACAGATTGAGAATCTAAAACCCATAATACACAAAATACACCATCGCATTAAAAAGCCGATAGGTGCCTGATTGTCTATACAAATCCGGTAGGCTAGATTTGAGCGCGATACCTAGCCCAAAGCCATCGACTATATCCACACTCACGCCCATTTCGGCGATCGCACCGCCGATGTTGCGCTGCGAGGAGTTCGTGCCTGTGTGCTGCAGGCTCATATACTCCGCACCTAATCGCACATAGGGCAGCAAATGGGTAAATTTATACCCCACCTTGCCGCCCACACTGATACCATAATACCCGCCATCATTCCTCGCATTGAGGGGCCAGACATTGCCCTCAAGATATGCGCCAAACACGAGATTATCCCACATTTTGCCGCGCTCGATCCCAAAGAGCACGCCCGAGATACTTTTGCTCCCATAATCGCCCCTAATCTCGCTCAAATTCGCACCACTCCAACCTATGCGGAAGCTATCATAGCCCCACGCGATGTGCGCAAGCAGGCTTATAAGCAGTATGAAGCGCACCTCGTATCAGCCCCCACCCATAAACTGCAATATCTCGATTTCATCGCCCTCACGCAGTGGCGTCTCACTCCACCCATCTTCGCGCACCACTTGGGTATTTTGCGCTAGTGCGATAGTTTTTGCCCTCACGCCCACTTCCTCGATGAGCTCGGCGATAGAGCGCGCCGAGGTGCTATAAGCCTCTCCATTTAGGATAATCTGCATACCGCCTCCTTTGTGCATTTTTGTGCGTTCTTTGTGTATTTTGTGTGCTTTATGTGTTTTGCGCATTTTTGCGCGCATCTCTCACTTGGCTTTGCCAAAAAACTTTGCAAAAAATCCGGGCTTGTTGTGCTGCTTGCCACGCGCTATGGCTAATGCGCCGCTTGGGACATTGTGCGTAATCGTGCTGCCTGCGGCGATGAGGGTGTGAGATTCTAATCGCACGGGGGCTATGAGCTGACAATCACTCCCCACAAAGACATTTTGCCCGATGATTGTCTTATGCTTTGCCTTGCCATCATAATTGCAAGTGATTACCCCCGCACCGATATTGCTCCCCTCGCCTATCTCGCAATCCCCTAGATAGCTTAGGTGCCCGGCTTTGACGCCCTCTAGCCTCGCACTTTTTAGCTCCACGAAGTTGCCTATATGCGTGTGCGCGATATGTGAGTTGGGGCGCAAATGCGCCATAGGGCCGATATCACTCTCAACAACCACGCTAGATTCTATCACGCTATGGGCTTTGATATGCGAATCCCGCACGAGGCTCTTGCCACAGATTCTCACGCCATTCTCCAGCACACATTCCCCCTCAAACACGACATCGGATTCTATATAAATCGTGTGGGGCATATCCATCTTGACGCCCTGTGCCATCGCGCGCTCACGCAATCGCGCCAAAAGCACCTCTTGGGCAAGCGAGAGGTGAATCTTGTCATTTACCCCCATATACTCGCCTTCACTCACAAACACACCGCCTATCGCCACGCCCTCATCACGTGCGAGTGCGATCACATCGGTGAGGTAATACTCCTGCTGCGCGTTGGCATTGCTAAGGCGGGGGATAAAGCGCGCTAAAATCTCTTTGTCAAAGACATACACGCCCGCATTCACGCTTTGTATCTCTAGCTCCTTTGGGTTTGCGTCCTTTTGCTCGATGATTTTTAGGACTTTGGGGGCGCAGGGCTCGCAAGTCGCTTCATCTAGCACCACGCGCCCATAGCCATCGGGGTTTTGCAGCCACAGCAAGCTCATCACGATAGATTCTGTGCGCGCACAGAGGGAGCGCAGGCTACTAGCGCGCACAAGCGGCATATCGCCATTGAGCACTAGCACGCGATTGTGCTTAGATTCTATCCCACGCAGTGCGCCTCCCGTGCCCGGGAAGTGCTCTATATCTTGGGTATGGAGGTGCAGGATAGAATCTAGCAGCGCGCCAAACTCCTCGCGCAACACATCTTTAATCTTTTGGGCTTGATGGTAGAGCACAATATGGATATCATCGCTTAGCTCTAGGGCTTGCTCGATGATGAGGGAGAGCATAGCCTTGCCACAGAGTGTGTGAAGGACTTTTGGGGTGGAGGATTTCATACGCGTGCCAGCACCGGCAGCCAAAATCACGATAGAGAGGGGAGTAGTCATACAAATCCTTAGTCTTTGGGGGTAATGGTTTTATGGAATTTTAACACACTAAAGCCTATAATTACCGCCCGATTTTGTGTTTCCCGAGTTTGTGATTTCTGATTTTGCAATAAGGTAGAGATTTGAAAAAGCTTAGCTTATGTGTGTTGTGTCTTTTGTCTATGTGGTTTGCGCCACTAGGTGCGGAGCCAGAGCACCCCTATATGATAGAAGTCCAAAACCCCTACACGCCCAAAGAACCGCTTGTGCCAAACCTTGTGCCCCAAACAGATAGCACGCCCCTAGCCGAGCAGCAAACCCAAGAGATCACTTCCACGCCAAATGTCCAAATGCCCCCCGCGCAGTTTGTCCCTAGACTTAATCTCTCGCTTACCCCACCCACAGAGCCAAAGGAGCTCGTAACCACGCTCAATGTCGTGATTATCATCACGCTCCTTGTGCTCGCTCCCTCGCTTATTTTGGTGATGACGAGCTTCACGCGGATTTTGATTGTCTTTGCGTTTTTGCGCACCGCGCTTGGCACGCAGCAGTCCCCGCCCACGCAGATTCTTGTCTCGCTCTCGCTTGTGCTGACATTTTTTATTATGGAACCTGTGGTTATGAAAAGCTATGAAAGCGGGATTAAACCCTATACCGAAAACCAAATCTCCTATGATGAGGCTTTTGTGCGCGCTGCCAAGCCTTTCAAAGAATTTATGATCCAAAACACGCGCCAAAAAGATCTCGCACTTTTTTTCCGCATACGCAACCTCGATAATCCCCAAACAATCGACGATGTGCCCCTAACCGTGGCGATTCCGGCGTTTATGATAAGTGAGCTAAAGACGGCGTTTTGGATAGGATTTTTGCTCTATCTGCCGTTTTTGGTTATCGATATGGTGATAAGCTCGGTGCTGATGGCAATGGGTATGATGATGCTCCCGCCGGTAATGATTTCACTGCCCTTTAAGATTCTCGTGTTTGTGCTTGTCGATGGGTTTAATCTCCTCACGGGCAATCTCGTAGCGGGATTTAAGTAGCTGTGGTTTGCACGCATTTTGGGGTTTGTGGCGGGTGTGGAGCCTATGAGGGCTATGACTTCGCCACGCAGGCTAGGCAAGTGGCAGATATGCTGCTTGGGCAGGAAGGCTCGCGTGAGATTGCACCATTGCTTTTTGCCTCGCCAAAGGAAGGTTTTAGGGCACGCGCGGATTTTAGATTCTGCACAAATGAGGGATTTTATTTCGCCACCAATGCCTTTGGCAAGAATGAACGCACCAAAATCACGCACTGCCCCATATTGCTAGAGCCTATAGGGATTCTACTCCGCCACATTCGCGAGATTTTTGCTCCTCTAGCCCCCGCCCACCCACTGCGCCACAAGCTCTATGGCTGCAGCTTCCTCTCCACCTATGAGGCGTGTATCATCACGCTTATCTATCACAAGCCTTTAGAATCTGATAGCACCCATTTGTTTCACGCGCTGCAATCTAGGCTCACAGAGATTTTGCGCTCGCGCTACCCCGGATTTGAGATTATCCTCATAAGGCGCGCTAGGGGGGAGAAGATAGCCTTTAGTCCCGCGCAAGATTTTCTATCTCCCTATATTAGGGATAATTTTAGCACCTACCTTGATGAAGGCTCCAAAAGCGCGCTAAGCAAGCGTGGCATAGACTTTGACAAATGCACGATTTTCAAACAAGAAAGCCTCTTTTCTCAACCAAATCCCTTTATCAACGCCCAAATGCTCGCCTTCCTGCTCACCACACTCCCGCAGATTCTGCCCGCTATCGCTACAACTGATCTTTTGGAGCTCTATTGCGGAAGTGGGAATTTCACAATCCCTCTTAGCCAACTCTTTAGGCGTGTTTTTGCCACGGAGGTGGTGAAAGATTCTATAAAAACGCTCCAAGAGACAATCGCTCATCATAGTATTACCAACATCACTCTCGCACGCCTTAATGCAAAAGAGAGCATAAGCGCGCTTTTGGCACAGCGCGAGTTTTTTCGGCTCAAAAATGTGGATTTGGGGAGCTTTAGCTTTGGGGCGATACTCATCGATCCGCCTAGGAGTGGCGTGGGCGATGAGGCTATGCTCGAGTTTATCGCGCGCTTTCCTCTCATCATCTACATTTCCTGCGCGCCACAAACTCTGCATAGCGATCTTAGGGTATTGCGTCGCACACACCGCATACACACGCTAGCCCCTTTTGAGCAATTCCCCTACACCCACCATATAGAATCTATCTGTATCCTCACACGCGCTAGCGCGTGATATCATCAAGCGCCTTATTTGCCTCATCAGAGACTTCATCAAGCTTTTGGGTGATATGGTTTTCTTCTTTGAAATCATCGATTTTTTTATCCACATCGCCAAATACCTCGCGCACATCCGCACACGCTATAATGCCAAGCACCACAGCGCCCATCACTACGCACATAAGCACTTTTTTCATACTATCTCCTTTTGTTGATAAGATAAGACAACTTCTGCCCATACAAGCCCATAAAAAGCAGCACGAGCCCAAGCGCAATGCTTAAGCGCGCGAGGCTTGAGCTTTGTGGGGAATTATTAGTGGTTTTGGCTAGCATAGGGGCAATTGCCTGTATGTCTTTGTTGCCATAAGAAAAGGCTATCGCCTCGCGCATTGCCTCGGGCAATGGCGCGCTATGCACGGCATTGCCACCCTCATCATACAATAGCTTAGAATCTATCTCCACCACACTGCCCTGTGGCGTGGCAAAGAGCCACAAAGTCGCGCCCCTAGGGACAAACTCCCCATCGCTTAGCACGATGATTCTCTCCCCATAGAGCTTGACTGCCTCTAGTGCTAGCGCGCCATTGCTACCACCAGAATCTAACGCCCCCTCAAACACCCCCTCCCGCCAAGGAAGCTTGGCAGAATCTAGCCTCTGGAGCTGCTCAATCTGTGTGAGATAATCGCAGCTAAAGGGCGAAAACAAATACGCATTTTGCGCAAAAATGATGATACTCGCACAAGGCTTGTGCGTCTTTAGCAACATTTGTAGCTTTTTTATCGCAAAGCTTAGGCGCGAGGGGAAAATATCGCGCGCCTGCATAGATTTAGAGACATCAAGCACAAACACCGCCCGAGATTGACTAAGGGGCGCGCTAGATTCAAAAAGGAGGAGTTGTGCTAAGCCAAAGCCAAAGCACAAAAGTGCCGCCATACTTGTGATAAATATAAAGCCCTTGTGGCGTTTGTATCCATAGCCTAAAATCCCCGCCACGCACGCGCATAAAAGCCCAAAGATTGCCATATCCTGCATTAACACCGCCATTTGTGCCATAGCCCAAACTGCCCCGCGCCCCACGCAAGCAGCAGGACAATCCCAAGCCCTAGCGCAAAAGAGCTCATATCATAGCCATAGGGCTTCATAATCGTGTGGGGCGTGAGTGCGCCGAGGTGCTCATACACCTCTGTGAGTTCTCGCTCATCAATCGCGCTAAATGCCCTGCCCCCGCTTGTCTTGGCGATAAAACTAAGGCTTTGCATATCGCCGCCATCGCTGATATTTATGGGATAGATTCTCACGCCCGATTTGATTGCCAGATCCATCATTTCAGCGGTGCTGATGGTTGAATCTGTATCAAACCCATCGGTTAGCAGGATAATGCTGCGCTTAATCTCTGTGTTTTTGCCCATAAACGCTTCCTCTCTGCCCCTAGATTCTGTGAGTGCGTAGATGGTGCGCGCTAGAGCGTTGTTAATCGCTGTTTTACCCCCAGCTAGTCCGAGCGTGAGGCTATCGATAACATAGTGCAAAAACTCCCTATCTTGCGTGAGGGCATTGAGTATCAGCGTGTGCTCCCCAAATGCCACGATAAGCACACTATCATAGGGATTTTTGTCGATAAACTCCTTGCTAAGCCGCTTAAGCACCTCAAGGCGGTTTTCGCCCGTGTGGCTAAAATCCACCGCTTCCATAGAAAAGCTCGTATCTAGCACGAGTGCGATTTGGCTCTGTGTGGTGGGATAGAGGCGATCTTCGCTCTGCCACAGGGGCTTAGAGAGCGCGCACACCACGCACATAATCCCAAGCCACTTCACCACCTCAAGCCAACGAGACTTTTTAACGCCCCGCATTAATGCGATATCGGGCACATAGATAGGCGTGCGCGAGCCTTTAAGCAGCCATTGTGTTAGCACAAACGCCACGAGCACAAGCCACGCAAGCGGATAACCAAAACTCATAGAATCTCACAAAGGCGTTGGTATCGGGAAAGCAGTAGTGAATCTAGAGGCGGTGGGTTTTTGGGGAATTTATAGGGGGCGAGGCGTTGGGAAAACTCCTCTAGCTGCGCAAGTGTGGAGGGAGCAAAAGTCCGCTCTGTGCGCGCTCTTTGCACCAATGCGCTAAATTCCTTGGCAAATTGTTTAGAATCTCGCACATCAAGGGATTTGAGCCTTTTTATAAGCGGGTTTTTGCGCCTTTTTAGCACAAGCCATGCACCGCTCACGCACCCAAAAATGAGCACCACGCCGATGATAGTAAGCGGCACGCTCCAAGGCGTGATAGGCTCGAAAATATCGGCAATCTCGTGCATTGCTAGTGTTTGGGCTTAAAATGTCGCAATAATAAAAAACTCACAAATGCCACGCTGCACACGACAATAATCGTGCTAAAGGCTTCAAAATACCCAAAGGGCTCGGCGAGGTTGAACACTTCTCCCATTTCTAGCCCCTAGAGCGTATTAATAACTTGCTGACAGCGCGGACAGAGGCTCTCCTCGCTCTGTGCGACAAACTGCCAGCACCGCGGGCATTTGTGCGCCTGCGCCTTTGTGATGACAAATCGCTCTGTGCCGCCCTCACACTCCACTTCAAAGCTTTTTAAGACTATAAGCCCCTCTTCACTCCTGCCCCAACCACTCACAATAAGCCACCTATCAAGCTCGCTAAACTCCTGCGCATTGGGGCTTATCACGCAAAGTTCTAGGGAGGATTTGATGATTTTGTCTTTTTTTAGTGAATCTACGCTAATGCCAAAGCTCTCGCGGATTTTCATCAGACGCGCAAAGTCTGCCTGTGGCTCACGCGCCCCGGCTACTTCCTCTATACGCGGATTGCGCAAATCAAACACATCGCTTGCCTCGCCCCTAATGCACGCATTGGCATAGCCAAACGCCTCATATGCGGTGTAAGTGAGCGTGGGTGCGAGGACAAAAAGAAGTTTTTTGAGGATAAATGCCATAGCACTTTGTATGGAAGCCCGCCGCACAGAATCTAGCCCATCACAATACAGGCTATCCTTGCACAAATCCATATACACCCCACTTAGATGCGTGCTCACAAAGTTCATAATCACGCCAAAGCCCTTGGCAAACTCGTATTCTAAAAAAAGCTTGAGAGCCTGCTCTAGCTCCTCATTGGCTAGTGCAACGATATAGCGATCAATCTCTGAATCTAGCGGCGTGAGCGCGCGCAAATCCTGCGTGTTGGCAAGCAAAAAGCGTATGGTATTGCGGATTTTTTTATACTGCTCGCTCACTTGCTTGAGGATATTTTGGGAGATTCTCTGATCGTTTTGGTAATCGCTTAGTGCCACCCACAGGCGCAAAATATCGCTCCCATAATGCTTTAGAATCTCTTGGGGTGCGATGACATTGCCCTTAGATTTGCTCATTTTCTCGCCATTCTCGTCCATCGTGAATCCGTGCGTGAGGATACTCGCGTATGGGGCTTTTGCGTGTATCGCACAGCTCACAAGCAGCGAGCTCTGGAACCACCCGCGGTGCTGATCGCTCCCCTCTAGATACATACTCGCTGGATACTCCCCCGCCTCATAGGCGCGTGATTGCAGCACGGCTCTCCAAGTGCTGCCGCTATCAAACCACACATCAAGGATATGGTGGATTTTCTCATAATGCGCGCTTTGGGCTCTGTGGCTAGGGGGGAGCAGCTCCTGCGTGCTCTTGCTCCACCACGCATCGCAGCCCTCATTTTCAAACACCTGCGCGACAAACTCTAAGATTTCAGAATCTAGCACCACCTCGCCCGTGCGCTTGTCTTTAAAAAACGCGATAGGCACGCCCCAATCGCGCTGCCTAGAGATACACCAATCCGGGCGGTTTGCAATCATTGAGGAGATTCTATTGCGCCCGTGCTCGGGGTAAAATCGCACCTTTTCTAGCTCAGATAATGCCACCTCGCGCAGAGTTTTGCCACTCTCGCCAAAGGGCTTGTCCATCAGGATAAACCACTGCTTAGTCGCGCGATAAATCACGGGCTTGTGCGTGCGCCAACAAAACGGATAGGAGTGTGTGAATTTTGAGGCGTGTAGGAGGCTCTCGCCTAGGAGCTCTAGAATCTTCTCATTTGCCTTAAAAATATGCACGCCGATAAATGAATCCACCACCTCATCTGGCAAAAGCCTCTTTGTCTTAAGTGTCTCATCGTAGCAGCCGCCATCATCTACAGGCATTAGCACTTCTATATCGTATTTGAGGCACGCGTAGTAGTCGTCCTCCCCGTGCCCGGGCGCGGTATGCACGAGCCCACTCCCACCACTCATTAGCACATAATCGCCTAAAATGAGGCGTGAGATTCTGCCATTTAGCGGATTTATCGCTTCTAGATTCTCAAACTCCTCTCCTTTGTAAGTTTTAGCAATCTCGCCTTTGGTGATGCCAAGCTCCACAAGGCTTTGTAGCAGGGGCTTAGCGATGATGTAGCCATCTTTGGTGATGGCATACTCTTCATTGGCATTAAGCGCGATGGCTTGGTTTGCGGGCAGTGTCCAAGGTGTCGTCGTCCAAATCACGGCTTGGGCGCGCTCTACCCCTAGCTTTTTGCAAGAATCCGCACTAAGCGCAAAGCCCACAAAGATTGAATAATCCTCCTTGTCCTGATACTCCACCTCGGCTTCAGCTAGCGCGCTCTTTGCCGCCCAGCTCCAAAACACCGGCTTGCTACGCTCTATAAGCAAGCCCTGCTTAGCAATCGCGCACAACGCGCGATAGATCTCTGCTTCAAAGGCAAAGTCCATTGTTTTGTAAGGATTCTCAAAATCCCCCAAAACGCCCAAATCCTCAAACTCCTCACTCTGAATCCCAATAAACTCCCGCGCCCACTCACGGCATAGCTCTCGGATTTCTGTCTTTGGCAGGCTGTCCTTTTTGTCCTTGCCGATTTTTTCTTCCACCTTTTGTTCGATAGGCAGCCCGTGGCAGTCCCAACCGGGCGTGTAGGCGATCTTGTGCCCTTGAAAATAGTGGAGCTTTACCACGATGTCTTTTAGAATCTTATTGAGCGCGTGCCCGATGTGGATATGTCCATTAGCATAGGGTGGTCCATCGTGTAGCGTGAAACTCTGCTGATTGTTGTTTGTGTCGCGTAGGCGTGTGTAGATTCTCTCTGCGCGCCATTTTGCATACACTTGCGGCTCGTTTTGGGGGAGATTTCCACGCATAGGGAAGTCAGTATTTGGCAAAATCAATGTGTCTTTGTAGTCCATCTCATACCTCGTGTGTCAAAATGCCCTCCATTGTAACAAAACTTGCATAAGAACTGCATAATTTTGCCTAAGCCCACACATTCCATACGCACAAAACACGCCAAACTTTTAAGCTTTAGCGTGTTAGAATCTCGCACTTTTTAATTTGTAAGGATTGTGTGATGAGCGAGCCCATATCCCTCGTGTTTGAGACTTTTAAAACCTGTGCGATTATGATCGATACCCTCCTGAAAAACCCCTCGACTAGCTACCTTGCCTCCCAAAACTCTAGCGGCGATACGCAACTACAAGTCGATGTGCAAGCCGATAAGCTCATCGAGGAGCGACTGCTAGCACTTGCTTGTGTCAAGGGCGTGTGCAGTGAGGAAAAACAAGAGGTGGTGTATGGTGGGGATTCTGCAGAATCTAGCGCGCGCTTGATCGTGGCATACGATCCGCTCGATGGCTCCTCACTTGTGGATAGCAATCTAAGCATTGGCACGATTTTTGGGATCTATGATGGGGTGCTAGAATCTCGCGCGCTTGTGGCTAGTGGCTATATCGTGTATGGAGCGCGGCTAGAGATAGTCCTAGCGCATAAGCAAGTGGAGCATTGGCGCTACTACGAGGGCGCGTGGCATTTGCTTGGCACACTGCGCCTTAAGACAAAAGGCAAGATAAACGCGCCCGGTGGGACGCAGCAGCATTGGGCAGGGCGGCACAAAGCCCTTGTGGAGTCGCTCTTTGCGCAGGGTTACAGACTGCGCTACTCGGGCGGTATGGTGCCCGATCTCCATCAGATTCTTATCAAAGGCGGGGGGCTCTTTAGCTATCCTGCGACGCAAGACGCACCAGAGGGCAAGCTCCGCAAGCTCTTTGAAGTCTTCCCCTTTGCCTTTGTGTATGAGTGCGCAGGGGGCGAGGCGATCGATGGCACAAAGCGACTTTTAGATCTTAGCGTAGAGCATATCCACGATACCACGCCCTGCTTTTTTGGGAGCAGTGAGGAGATCGCACAAGTTAGGCGCGCTTATAGCCTAGATAAAAACGCATAAGGAATGCTATGCAAGAAGATGTCTTTGCCCAAAAGCTCCAAACCCAGAGCCAAAAACTCCAAGAATGCCAAACCTCCCATAATCTTAGCTCGTGTATGCCCTGTGAATCTTTCCTTGAATGTGAAGTGCGCAAAGCCTATGTAAAAGCCGTGTATGAGAGTATGAACAAGGGGCAAGAGGGCAGTTTTGACTTTAACTAAAAGATTTGCAACTAAAGGATTTGTATGACTAAAAGCTATATCACTTCGCCAATTTATTATGTCAATGATATCCCACATATCGGGCACGCCTACACGACTATCGTTTGCGATATGCTCAAAAAATACCGACAGATTCGCGGACAGGAGGTGTTTTTGCTCACCGGCACCGATGAGCACGGACAAAAAATCGAGCAATCCGCCAAAGCCCACAACCAAAGCCCACAAGCCTATGCGGATTCTATCAGTGCGCATTTTCGCACGCTTTGGGAGGAGTTTGGTATCGACTTTGACTACTTTATCCGCACCACAGATTCTGCGCACTGCCAAAGCGCGCAGGCTGCCTTTAAGAAAATGTTCCAAAAAGGGGATATTTATAAGGGTATGTATGAGGGGTGGTATTGTATCTCGTGTGAGAGCCATTTTACTAAGCACCAAGTGGTGGAGCAAAAATGCCCCGATTGTGGCAAGATAACGACGACTATTAAAGAAGAGAGCTATTTTTTTGCTCTCTCAAAATACCAAGACGCCCTCCTGCAATGGTATGAGCAATGCCCCGATGTGATCGCGCCTAGACACAAGCGCAATGAAGTCATTCGCTTTGTAGAATCTGGGCTAGTGGATCTCTCTATCACGCGCACGGGCTTTAGCTGGGGTGTGCCGCTGCCTGAGGGCATAGAGAATGCAGATAATGAGGGCAGTGAGGGCGCGCCTAAGCATATCCTGTATGTGTGGCTTGATGCGCTGATGAGCTACCTTAGCGCGATAGGCTATGAGGGCGCGCTGCGTATGGATCTGTGGCAGGATACCACGCATATCGTGGGCAAAGACATTTTGCGCTTTCACGCGGTGTATTGGCCTGCGTTTTTGATGAGCCTAGAGCTGCCACTACCGCGCAAGATCTACGCGCACGGCTGGTGGACTCGCGATGGCGTGAAAATGAGCAAAAGTATCGGCAATGTGGTAAATCCCAAAGAAGTCGCCCAAAGCTATGGCATAGAAGCGTTTCGGTATTTTTTGCTGCGTGAAGTGCCCTTTGGGCAAGATGGCGACTTTAGCCAAAGGGCGTTAATTGAGCGTATCAACTCCGATCTTAGCAATGATATTGGCAATCTCCTAAACCGCCTCATTGGTATGGCGCAAAAATACTTTGATTGCAAGCTTTCTAGCACACAGATAGAGCAGTTTTATCCACAAGAAGTGGCAAAAATCGCGCCCATATTAGAGCGGTTTGAATCTGCGATGAGCGATATGCAGCCACACACTGCGCTTGAGGAGCTTTGGGGGCTTTTGAGGCTTGGCAATGGTGCCATTAGCACCTATGAGCCCTGGAAAATGATGAAACAAGCACAGAGTGAGCAAACCCTCGCCCTGCTGATGCTTGTGGGCAATGTGTTGCTAAAAACCGCGCTGTGTCTCTACCCCATAATGCCAAAAACCGCCATCGCTATCGCCGCCGCGCTAGGCTCTAGCATAGATACGCAGAGCTTTAGTCGCTATGTCTCACAAAACGCCCTTTTGCAATTCGCCACACTCACGCCCACCGCCCCGCTTTTCCCCCGTATAGAATCTCCGCTAATGCCCGAGCCCTCACTAGATTCTAAGGATTCTAAAGAATCTAGCGCGCCTAAAGCGCACACCTCCGCACCTACGAGCCCCCAAACCTCCACGCCCAAAGCCCAAAATACTCAATCAAGTTCTGAATCTAACTCCACTCCCGAGCTTGTGGAGCTCGTGGGTATAGAGGATTTTAAAAAGCTTGATTTGCGCGTGGGTGTGGTGCTAGAATGTGAGAGAGTGCCAAAGAGCGAAAAGCTCCTAAGATTTCTCATCGACTTGGGCGAATCCAAGCCGCGACAAATCCTCTCTGGTATCGCCAAATACTACGAGCCAAGCGAGCTTGTGGGCAGGCAAGTGTGCGTGGTGGCTAATCTCAAGCCCGCCAAGCTTATGGGGCTTGTGAGCGAGGGAATGATCCTAAGCGCGCACGATGATGAGGGGCTAAGCCTACTCAGTGTGCCCAAAAAGGCAGGCAGCAAGATCTCATAAATGAAAGCCTACACGCAACTTTTGCAACGACTTAGCCAAGATTCTATGAGTTTGGAATCTTTTGAGCGATTTTGGCGTGATGTGGGCGAGGAGGAGGCATACACCGATACCGCCACACGCCTAGAGCTCCTCAGACTCTATGACTTCCCTCTGCACCAAGATGGCGATACGCTCACGCTTAGCACCGCGAGTTTGCCACTGCAAGAGGCGGTGTTTTGTTTTGTTGATATCGAGACGACGGGCGGGAAGGCAAGCGAGCACGATGTGATAGAAATCGGCGCACTCAAATACCAAAATGGCAAGATTATCGATCGCTTTGAGAGCCTCATTTTCACCTCCTATGTCCCAAGCGAAATTACCGCGCTCACGGGCATACGCACCCAAGATCTCCTAAAAGCCCCACAACCCCAAGAGATTCTCACTAGATTTAGAAACTTTGTGCGCGGGAGTGTGTTTGTAGCGCATAATGTGAGTTTTGACTTTACCTTCCTTAATGAATCTTTTACGCGCTATTGCATTCCGCCTATGCTCCTGCCTAGGCTCTGCACGCTCGATCTAGCACGCAAGACGATCCTCTCTCCGCGCTACGCACTAGGGTTTTTAAACACCTTTTTAGGGATCAATACCTCCGCCCTGCACCGCGCCTATGCCGACGCGCTCACCGCGCTAGAAGTCTTTAAAATCGCGATGATGTGCCTGCCAAAGAGCATAGAATCTGCCCAAAACCTCATCGACTTTAGCAAAAAGGGGCGCAAGGGCTTTGTGTGAGCCTCTCACAAGGGCGTTGCGCGAGGTTGGTGCGTGGGAGGCGGGGCGTATGAGTTTAAGCCAAGTTATACTACAATGCCGCCCACTATCCCATATCTAAGGAAGCCTATGGAAGCCCCGCTTAGTATTTTCCAAATGCAGCATATGTTTTTCCCCTTGCTCGCCACTTGCGTGTTTGCGCTCATTCATATCTATATCTATAAGGCACTGCTTAAATCCTTTGCCACCACCGCGCTTTTTAGGAGGTTTTGGCTCGTGCTTGTGTGGCTAAACTTCCTAGGCAGTGCCGCATATTTTTCTTTCCTCCACAAAGCCCCGCCAAGTCAGAGCCTCTACCTCCTACTTTCTATATGTATGGGCGTGGCACTTAGCTTTTTGGTGGTTACGCTATGCTATCAACTCTGCTCACTCGCTCTATTAAGCATTAGGCACAAGCACACGCGCACACGCGCTAGATTCACTCTCAAGCGTATAGCGGGGTTTGCGGGAGTGGCAATGGTAGCGTATGGGACTTTCATAGGCGTGCAAAAGCCCCAAATCACGCACACACAACTAGCAATCGATGGGCTTAGCGCACCGCTTGAAATCGTGCAGCTTAGCGACATACATATCGGGGGCTTGATAGAATCCACTCGCGTGCGCGATATCGTAGAGCGCACCAACGCGCTCAATCCCGATGTGATTTTTTTAACAGGCGATATCGTGGATTCGCCCCTAGAGCTCGTGCGCGAGGCAGTCGATGAACTCGCACACCTAAAAGCGCGCTATGGCGTGTATTATGTGCTAGGCAATCACGAGTATTTCCACGACGCGCGCCATATCCTCGAGCATTTGCGCACGATGGGCTTTAAGGTGCTGCTCAATGATGCCGATGTGCTCACGCACGAGGGCGCGGATATACGCATAGTGGGCATTGCTGATCTCGTGGGCGTGCGCGAGGCGTTTTTGCACCACGATTTAAAGCCCGATGTGCGTCAGAGCCTGCTAAAGGCTAAAGCTAGCACGCCAAGCCCTATGATATTCCTCTCTCATCAGCCAAAGGTTATCTATGAGCTAGAATCTATCCATAATTCCGAGCCAGAGCTCACAGCTCATCTCTCCCTCGTGCTTAGCGGGCACACACACGGCGGGCAGATATTCCCCTTTTCGCTGCTCGTGCCACTCCAGCAGCCCTATACCAAGGGCTTAGATTCACTGCCTATGGGCGGATATGTGTATATCAGCCAAGGCACGGGGTATTGGGGAGCACCTATGCGCGTGGGTAGCTTCAATGAAATCACGCATTTTACGCTCACGCCCAAATCACGATAAGGAGTTGCTATGCTAGGGTTTGTTTATAGATGGCTGCTATCCAAAACCACGACATTTGAAAAAGCGAGGGCAGCGGGGGAGATCGCCCAAGAAGTGGAAGTGTATCCAAGCACGACGATTCTTGTATGCGGGGAGGGGATCTATGAGTGTAGGAGTGGGTGTGATGGGCTTATAAACGCATTTGGGGGGGGGGCGATTAGAAGCTTCTAAATTTGATACTTTTGGTGATTTTGGAAATTCGGCTTGCACGCAACCTTTAAATGAGTGCTTCAGCTCAGCTTCAGTCACTACCGCTAAGGTAGCTCCTTCGCCTCGCCTTGCACAACATTTAAATCTTACGCACAATCCTAGGATTACTAAAGAAGCTACGCTTTGTGCGTAAGATTTGCTTGTTTTGCAAATGAGCGTAAAAGGAGTTAGCTC
>CALVDZ010000019.1 GCA_944326445.1 uncultured Helicobacter sp. | reverse complement strand
TATGCAAGTTTGTTTCACAAACTTGTTATCGCTTGTGGCAAGTGAATTGCCACTCGCTCCGCTTACGCGAGCATACACTGCATTTTTTAGCAAGATTATAGAATCTTTTAGTGCCACCACCTCATCAACGCCGCTTGGGCTGGCGCATTTTTTATAAACCCACCTCACAGTCTCACGACTTTCGCGCCAAAGCCCCCGAGATTCATCGGAGCGTCCTCAAAGGCGCGCACTTTTGGGTGGGATTTCAAAAACTCCGCCACCGCCGCGCTTAGCCTCCCCGTGCCAATCCCGTGATACACAAGCACCTCATCAAAGCCCGCTATGAGCGCATTTGAGAGGAAGTTACCAAGCTCCTCTAGGGCTTCCTCCACGCGCTTGCCGTGCAAATCGAGGCTGACATTCACGGGCACACTAGGCTTTGGCGTAGCCTCTATTTTGCGCGCTTGCGGTGGTTTTTGCGCAGGCTTTAGCTGATGCAGGGGGAGCTTTAGGCGCACACCGTTATCAAGCTCAAGTACGCACATTTTGCCCATAATCTCCACAACCACCCCGCGACTTTGCCCATATTTGGCATAATCGCCCTTTTTGAGCGCGTGTGGCTTGCTTGGGCGCGTATCACTCTTATCACTTTGTGCGCGTGCGTGGGCTTTTAGCATCGCGTTTGCCGCGTTTATCCCGCGATGAATATTTTTGTTGTCATTTTCTTTCATATGCTTTTTGAGCTCATTGAGCGCGTTGCGGTAGGTGCGCTCTAGCTCTGCCTTCATCTGTGCATATTCACTCTGGGCACGCGCGATAGCCTCATCAAGCGCGTTTGTCTTGCGCTCATAGGCTTGCTCCTTTTGCTCTAGGGTGCGCAATTTTTGCTTGAGCTCTAGCTCTAGGGTGCTTGATCGCTCAATAAGCTCGTTTAAATGCAGCTTTTCCTCGCCATAGACTTCCTTTGCACGGCTTACCAAACTTGCGGGGATTCCGTAATTTTGCGCGGTTTCAAACGCATAGCTTTTGCCGATACTGCCTTGCAAAAACTCATAGCGCGGACGCCTTTTACCCTCATCATAGAGCGCGGCGATGAGCCCGACATCTTCGCGATTTGCCATTAGTGCGGCGAGATTTTTGTGGTGGGTGGTGAGGATAATCCGGCAGTGCTTGCGACTTAGGTGCTCTAGCAGGACTTTATAGAGGCTTGCCGCCTCATCAGAATCCGTCCCTAGCTCGATCTCATCAATCCCTAGCAAAAAATTATCCTCGCCCAGAATCTGCGCAAACTCCACCATACGCCCCGCAAAAGTCGAGATATCGTTTTTGCTATTTTGCGGATCGGAGATGATGGCAAAGAGGTTTTTAAAAAGCGGGATTTTGGAATGCGCGGCGTTGATTTTAAACGGGAGGAGGTATTTGCTAAGCAAACTCGCGCATAGGATAGATTTGAGCAGGATTGTCTTGCCTCCGGCATTGACGCCGGTAATGAGCGTGATTTTTTTATCAAGCTCAATGCTTAGTGGCTTTGGGTTTTTTAGCACGGGGTGGCAGAAGTCTTTGAGTACGATAGAGCCCTTGCTCACCTCATACACAAACTGCAGATTATGCGCTCTAGCAAAGCTATGGCGCGCATAGATATGATCGAAGGTGTCAAATTCTTTGTTTAAAAATCGCAAAAACAAAAGCTGCTTTTGCAAGCTCGCGCTCAACTCCTTACAAAGCTCATAGAGCAGGGATTGGAGCTTGTCGTTGAGTGCGCTTTGCTTAGTCTTTAGCTCGGCGATACTTTGGGGCAGGACATAAAAAAACCCATTGGCACTGCGACTGATGATAATGCCCTTAAGCGCGTTGTTAAAGCCGGCTTTGAGCAGGAGGCACTCGGTTTGGTTGATGTAGTGAATCTGCTGATCTACCAGATAGGCTCGCGCACTACTAAGCAGCGCGCTAAAGGCTTGCGCGATATGCTGCTGCGTGTGAGCGATGGCTTGCTTTATGCCATCGATATCGGGGTAGATTCCACTCTTTAGCTCGCCATTGTCCTCAAAAATCTCGCAGAGCTGGGACATAGTGGGCGGGATATGGATAGAATCTAGCCACGCATACAAATGCGGCGTGTGCTCCCTAACCACGCGCTTAAGGTAGGCAAAATAGCGCATAAGCTTCACAAACTCAAAGATTTCTTCAAAGCCTAAGGTGCCAAATTTTTGGAGATGCGTGAGGGCGGTTTGCAAGTCTTTGAGCTTTGGTGGGGGGCTTAGGTGGGTGGATTCTAGCTCTTGTAAAAAATGCACAAACACCTGCCTATCGCCGTTAAAGACAAAGTCTTTTTCCCGTGCCAAAAAGCCCTCAAACGCGTGGATAAAGTCCTCTAAATCAAGGGCATTGATGAGTGTGGTGGGGCGCATAGGATTATTTGCTACAAGATTCTAAGAGGATAGTTACGCCCTGATAGGGGGAGTTTGCCCTGCCTTTGAGAGATTTGATACCGCTTGTGATTTCAAAATCCTCTTTGCGCGCACTAATGGTTTCTCGCCCCATTTGGCAGCGCAGCTCCTCGCCGCGACTAAAGGCACTTTGGAGCTCATAGAGAGTGTGAGCGGCTCTATCCTGCAAGGTGGTGTAGATACCACCCAAAATTACCACGAGGATGAGGCTTAGCGCGATAGCCACGCGCTTTTTTTTGTCGATGCTCTGTGAATCTTTGGCGAGGGCCACGATGAGGGCGATCACAAGCGTGATGAAAACGATAAACAAAAGATATGCCATTGCTACTCCTTTAACGCCTCGTGCGCTCATCGCGCTCTGCCTCTTGCTCCTTATACAGCAGCGCACAGCCCTTGGCAAGCTCGCGGATTTGTAGGATATAGTTTTGTCTCTGTGCCACCGAAATCGCCTTGCGCGCATCAAGGACATTAAAAAAATGGCTAGCAAGCATCGTGTAATCATACGCTGGGAGTGGGAGCTGCGCCTCTAGGCAGGCTCTCGCCTCATCTTTTGCTTGTTCAAAAAATCTAAAGAGCTTCTGCACATCGGCAACCTCAAAATGGTATTTGCTAAACTCATATTCGCCCTCTTTATGTACATCGCGATAATACACGCTTCTTCCTTGTGAATCCTCGCCCCACAAAATATCAAACACATTTTCCACGCCCTGTATATACATCGCTAGCCGCTCCACGCCATAGGTGATCTCCACTGCCACAGGCTCGCAGGGCAGCCCGCCCACCTGCTGAAAGTAGGTAAATTGCGTAACCTCCATACCATCAAGCCACACTTCCCATCCAAGCCCCCAAGCCCCTAGCGTTGGGGATTCCCAATTATCCTCCACAAAGCGCACATCGTGCTTGTGTAGCTCAAGCCCCAAAGCCTCTAGGCTGCGCAAATACAGCTCTTGGATATTGCTCGGATTTGGCTTGATGAGGATTTGAAACTGATAATAGCTCCCTAGGCGATTTGGATTTTCTCCATAACGCCCATCTGTGGGACGCCTAGAGGGCGCGACATACGCCACGCTCCACGGCTTAGAATCTAAGCTACGCAATAGCGTAAAAGGGTGGAATGTCCCCGCCCCTGCGGGTATATCATAGGGTTGGACGATGAGGCAACCCTGCTTTTTCCAAAACTCCTGCAACGCAAGCAAAATATCCGAAAAACTACGCATTCTCTCCTCCTTTGTTGTGTAAAAATACCATTTTCCCAAGCCCAAAACCGCTATATTGCGCCACCACGCTACATTTGACTTTAAAAAGCAAAAAGAGATTAGCTCTCTTAAGAGATTCTAAACATTCATAATTCCCCATACCCTTTGCCACGATAATATTAGCATTATCAAAGAGTGCTCGCACATCGGCGGGCGCGTCTGTGTAGATAAATCCCGGGCTTGCTAGATGAGAGCTGCGCACATCACAAAGCGTGTGAATCTCCGCACACAGCGGGTGGGCTAAATCCTCCATCGTGAGATCGTTGATGATGGGCTTGCCACGCACGAGATACACGATACTAAGATCAGGATAATGCGCTCTGAGGTGTCTAAGCAGCACGACATCAAAGAGATTTTCCCCCGCGTTATCAGCGATATAAAGCAGGCTTTTGGCATTTTCTAGCCCCCCCTCAAACGCCTCTATATCAAAGCGCGCAAATGAGAGCTGCGCAAAGTCAAAGTCGGATTCAAAGCTAAAGCGACTTTGTGAGCCATAATCGATCACATTGCCTAGTGCTGCGACTTTGATACAATCTGAGAGGGTGCTCGTGGGGATTGTGGCGTTAGTGAGGATACGCGCGGCGGATTCTATGCTATGGGTTTTGATATGTTTATACGGATCGGGCTCATTGAGGGCTTTGGCGAGATTTTCATAAATGGCGATGGCGGCTTTTGGCGGAGGCAGGGCAGAATCTGTGTCTATAGAATCTGCATCCATACAATCCCCCCCTATCGTGGGCAGAGAGTTGATAATACGCTTGGTTTGGGAGAGGATCTCGGCTTGGCTCGGGGCGGCGTATGATGACGGGGATTGCAAAGTGTGCAAAAAATTCTCAATCTGTCTATAAAGGCACTCAAGGCAGGTGTGAGTGAGATTCATATCCTACTTGCTGCCCTCTGCCATATTAGAGACTTTGCCCCACATTAGGCGGTATTTGCGTTTCATAAACTCCACTTCCTCGCGCGCGCTCTGAAGCTCGGCGCGCAGCACCTCCATCGTCTTTTTGTCGTCGTCATACACTTCCTGCATCGAGACAAGCGCGTCTTTAAGGAAGGCATTTTCGTTTTTAAACGCGCTGATAGTCTCGTCCTTGCTCGCGATAACCTTATCGTGCAGGCTCAAAATCGTGGCGATGGTTTTCTCCACAAACACGGGGCTTAGCTCCTTGCCGTGTATGTCGGCATTTACGAGATTGTTTTCTACGCGTTTGATGAGCGCAGAAGTCCCGCTGCTCGCGTCGATAAGCACCCTATCATTCTCTTTTTTGCTCACGATCGCACCAGATTCTATGAGCTCTAGCACGCGCTCTCTCTCAAGCCCAGAGAGCTTGATAAACTCATCAAGGCTTATCCAAGTCGCTGAAGCTTTGGCAGGGAGATTGGCAGAATCTAGCGTTGTGGTGGTGTTATTTGGCATCAATCAATCCTCACTTCAATCTCTGAAGAATCCAACTCCACTTTTTTGGCTTTCATCATTCTGTCTTGCACGAGTTTGCCCGCTAGCTCATCGTTTTTGAGACTTAGAATCTGTATGGCGAGATACGCCGCATTGATCGCCCCGGCTTTGCCGATGGTTACCGTCGCTACGGGCATCGAGCTAGGCATCTGCACCGTGGAGAGGAGTGAATCTAGTCCATCTAGTGCGCCCCCGCCTAGCGGCACGCCAATCACGGGCTTGCAAGTCTGTGCTGCCACCGCCCCTGCCAAATGCGCCGCCATACCCGCTGCCGCGATAAACACCTGCGCACCGCGGCTTTGGGCGTCTTTTATGTATTCTTTGGTGCGCTCTGGAGAGCGATGGGCTGATGAGACGATCATCTCATAGGGCACATCGAATTTTTTAAACACCTCGGCACACTCACTCATCACGCTAAAATCACTCTTGCTCCCCATAATAATGCTGACAAAATCCACGCAAAACCCCTTAAAATATCCTTAAAAATTTACAGAATCTAAAAAGCCCGGAAGTCTAGCACAAAAAACTTTAAGCAATGCTTGCTAGATTCTAAGCAAATGCGATTCCCCATACAACTTTAAGCCATAACTTAAGAAAAACGCGATAGAATGCCGCCCGTTTTTCACAAAACAATCCCACACATACCAATCCTTAAAAAGGTTGCGAGCTTGCCAAATATCGCAAGGCGCGTAAATGCGGCGAGGAACGCTAATGGGTATGGAGGCAAAACCACAATGTCACTAAGGAGAACCTAATGGTAACGATGAAAGACTTACTTGAGTGCGGTGTGCATTTCGGACATCAGACAAGGCGATGGAATCCAAAAATGAAGCGATTTATTTTTGGTGTGCGCAAAAATATCCACATTATCGACTTACAAAAGACTTTACGCTACTTCAAATACACTTATAATATCATCAAAGACGCGGCGGCAGAGGGCAAAACGATAATGTTTGTGGGGACAAAAAAGCAAGCGAGCGAGACGATCAAGCAATACGCTGAAAGTATCAATATCCCTTATGTGAATTATCGTTGGCTTGGCGGTATGCTCACAAACTTTAGCACGATTAAAAAATCCGTGCGAAAGCTTGAGATCATCGAGCAAATGGAAGAGAGCGGGCAAATTGATCTTTTGACAAAGAAAGAAAAGCTAATGCTACAACGCAAAAAAGACAAACTCACCAAATACCTCGGCGGTGTGCGCCATATGAAAAAAGCCCCCGATATGATTTTTGTCATTGATGTGGTTAAGGAAAAAATCGCAGTGGCAGAGGCACGCAGACTTGGGATCCCCGTAGTCGCGCCGCTTGATACCAACTGCGATCCAGACAATGTGGATTATCCAATCCCGGGTAACGACGATGCGATCCGCTCGATCCAGCTTTTCTGCAAGGAAGTAACCGAAGCGATTTTGGAAGGACGCAATGAAAACAAGGATTTAGAGACACAAGAGCTAGAGGCACAGGCTCCTGCCACAGAGGCAGAGACACAAGAGGTGCTTGAGGAAATACGACAAGAGCAAGGAGAGTAACGATGGAGATTGCAGCGCAATTAGTAAAACAACTCCGAGAGATGACTGATGCGGGGATGATGGATTGTAAAAAAGCTCTAGTGGAAGTGGGTGGCGATATCCAAAAAGCAGTGGAATACCTCCGCGAAAAGGGGCTAAGCAAAGCCGCTAAAAAGGCTGATAGAGTCGCGAGTGAAGGCGTAGTGAGCGTGGAAGTAGCAGGCGATTTTTCTAAGGCTTCATTGCTAGAGATCAACTCCGAGACAGATTTTGTGGCAAAAAATGATAATTTTAAAGATCTCGTAGCAAAGAGCTCTAAGCTTGTGTTTGAGCACGAGATTAGCGATGTGAGCACGCTTAATAGTATTGAGGTAGATGGCAGTAAGTTTGAGGAATACCTCCAGCAAAATATCGCAAAAATCGGAGAAAATATCGTCATCAGACGCCTTGAGAGTATCAAAGTCGAGGGCAATGCCATCGTCAATGGCTATGTGCATTCTAATGGACGCGTGGGCGTGCTCATCGCGATGGGCTTTAATAATGCAAGCTCCAAAGCCCCAGCTGCAGAGCTCGCTAGGAGCTTTTGTATGCACGCAGCCGCGATGAAACCGCAGGTGCTAAGCTACCACGAGCTAGATTCAGAATTTATCCAAAAAGAAAAGGTGGCACTCATCGCAGAGCTTAGCAAGGAAAACGAGGAGTTTAAGCGACTTGGCAAGCCACTGCATAAGATTCCAGAGTATGTCAGCCGCAGCGAGCTCACAGAGGCAGTGCTAGAATCTACTAGACAAAAACTCCAAGAGGATCTCAAAGCACAGGGCAAGCCCGAGCAGATTTGGGATAAAATCATTCCGGGACAAATGGAGCGATTTATCTCTGATAATACATTGATTGATCAACGCCTTACACTTTTGGGGCAGTTTTTTGTGATGGATGACAAAAAGACGATTGCCCAAGTGCTTGAAGCCAAATCCAAAGAGCTTGGCGATGAGCTCAAAATCATCAAATATGTGCGCTTTGAGCTTGGTGAGGGCATTGAGAAAAAAGTGGAGGATTTCGCCGCTGAAGTCGCCGCACAAATGCAATAAACCCCAAACTTTGGGGCTTTGCGCGAGAGAATCCGCAAAGCCTCTTTCACATTCCCTGTTTTTTGGCTTGTTTATGTTAGCCCGCTCCCCCAAATTAGATTCCTTTCACTCATTGGCTATTCTTTAGTCGCACGAGGCAACTCATCCTACGATACGCCCCCTCCTCTTGGCAGTTTGTTATCCAAAACCCAGCCAAATTTTTTGATAGAGAATCTTTAAGTCCTATGTAATACACACTTTCGTGCTTTTGGAGTAAAGCCTGCAGCAATGCACGACTTTGGGCAGGGTTAGATTCTATAAAATATTTTCCTATGTCATTAAACAAATACACGAGTGTGCCATATTGCCAACTCCAATTGGGCAGGGTTACGACAACAGGGGAGCGATACTGCTGCGCAAAAGCATATTGCTCCATGGGCACAAGCATATTATGGTTTAGCGTGTATTGAGCTCCTAAACCACCAAGCATTATCGCCGCCAAAGCCAAACCCACTACACTCTTGCGCCACATATATAGCATGGCCACAGCCAAGCAATACAAAAGCCCAAATGCGGGCACGATATAGCGAAGTGTCTTATATGGTGCGAGATACATCACAAGCAACACCCACACACATGCCACACAACCAAGCACCACGAGCATACGCCACCGCACATCAATGTGTGTTTTGCGCCATATAAATGCGCACAAAAGCCCCAACCCAAGTGCGCACAGCACATAGAGATTGTAATGGGTTTGTAGCATATCCCACAATGCGAGCAGGGATTGCTTGAGGTTTTCAAATAGCATGGCAAAATCAACCTTTGCCTTGGCTTCCTTAGCTCTCCCGCTATCTCGCAATCCCACAAAATAGCTTTTGTATAGTATCCTGCTCCATACAAAGGCACTCCCCACTACAATTCCCAATGACACCATTGTCCAGAGATTGCGCCATTTACCCACTGCCAATGCCACGACACCAAGTGCTACAAAAAATAAACTAAAATATCCAGAGAGTAGCAGCAACCCCGTGCAAAATCCATAATACACCACAAACCAAAAGCGCACTTTCACACTTTGATAAAATAGCACGCTATTGAGCACAAAGAGCCATATGAGACATTCCTGCAGTGCATATTCTCGCAGAAAAATCGTATTGGACACTCCAGCAGAGTTTAAAAACACCAAGCTAAGCAATAATGGCACGAGATAGCTTGCTCCAAGGAGCCTATAGCCCAAAGCCCCAACAATACAAAAGCTCAATACAAAAAACACAAGATTTAGTCCCAAGCCCCTTTGCTTAATCCACTCAAAATCCCCGGTTTTGACGCCCGCATTCCACAAACGCAGCAGCACATAATACAGGTTAGGATGATCTAAGTCCCCGTTATTATTTATCCACAGCTTGCGTATATCCTGCCACACATCGCTTAGTGTGGGGTTATCCCAATACACCATCTCTTTTAGCTCTTTGCCAAAAAACTCCCCATTTGGAAGTGCCTTACCCCACACATAGCCACTAGCATTGCTAATACTCACAGAGAGAGTTTCATCGACATGAAAGGCGTTTTTGTGGTAGATAGAAAATAAGCGCAGCCCAAAAGCTATGATAAACACAAAAAGACAGAGGAGAGGGAGGATTTTTGTGTGCTTAGTGAGAAAGATTCTTAGAAAATTGTATGGGGGGGGGGGGGGTAAAAATAGCATAAAAATTCCTTTTTTTAATGTTTGATTCTTACTGCTCTTAGAATCTAGCTTCGCGCAAGTCTATCTCTTAATTTCTTAGAGTTTAATAGCGCAAACTTGTGTATCACTTGCGGAGTGAATTGCCTGTGTTTGTGCGCTGCGTGTGCATACCCTGCCTTTTATAGAATCTAGAGATTGCTTAGATTCTATAATTCTTTAGATTTTCTATTTTGTTTTTGTAAATCTTTGCTAGTTTCTTTGGCAGCAAATTGTGTGTTTGTTTTAGATTCTGTAAGGTTAAATCTAGTTTATTGAATCTAGATTCTCTAACGCGTTTTGGCGGCTTTAGATTCTATAAACCTAGGACTCCAAAAGGCTTGCTACTCTCTGTATAAATCCCTCGAGCTCTGAATCCACAATGGCGTTTTGGAAAAGGATTGGGCGGATTTTGGGCGGGATTTTAGCAAGGCGGTATTGCTCCTTGTAGCGTTTGGGCATTGTGATTGCGCCTAGGGTTTTTGCCACAAATACAAAATCTGCATTTGAATCTACCACATATCTCTGCGCAATGTGGCAGCAAAAGCTAGATTTTGCGAGCTCCTCACGCTGCCTGGTGCTCATCACATACCCAAGCCGCTTTAGCGCGTAATCCACCCCATAGCAATCACGCCACGCCTGCTTTGTGCGCCTCATCACAAAGACATCAGGGAGTATCCTCTGAATGCGCGGCAGCACGCCCTTACTCTCTTGCTCTAAGATTCTAAAGCTCTGTCTCACGCCCTTAGCGAAGCTAGGCATCAGCGTGCGCACCACATTATGGCGAAAAAAGTTGCGCGTAAAGTGCGCATTGGCGTTGCTGCTGTCTTCAAAAAATCTGTGTTTGTGCGCGTGCAAATACGCATAAATCTCCTCGCGCGTGCGCTCAATTAGAGGACGAATGATACGAAAGCCCCCCCATTGGGCTATCCCGCGCAATCCGCCTAAGCCCAAAATCCCGCTTCCTTTGCAAAGCTGCATCAAAAGCCACTCTAGCCTATCATCGAGCTGATGCGCCATCATGACATTATGGTAGCCGTGCTCTTTGCACACCTGTGCAAAAAACTCATAGCGCACATTGCGCGCAGTGTGCTCGAAGTTTGTCGTGATTTTGGGCGCAGTGTGGAGAAAAAGCCGCTTGTCATAACGCGCGCTTAACTCCCTAGCATACGCGATCTCACGCTCTCGCTCTGGGCGCAATCCATAATCCACCATCGCCATATCAAACTCAATGCCTGATTCAAGGAGCAAAAAAAACAATGCACTAGAATCCACCCCGCCCGAAAATGCGAGTAGATTCTGTCTAGAGCGCATTTCCTCCACATACAAAAGCTGCATTATCGGAGGCTAGGTGCACTTAATGAGAGGACTTTGCTAATGAGTGAATCTTGAAACTGCTCAAGGTAGCTATCGACTTTGCTTTTCTTTAGCCACACTGCCTCGCTCACATTTGCCCTCTCTTTGAGAATCTCCGTGGCATCGTGCAGGCTACCTACCCTATCGATGAGCCCTAGTTCTAATGCTGCCTTTGCACTAAAGATTTTGCCCTGTGCAAACGCTTCTGAATCTTGCGTGAGCCTCTGCCCCCTTGCCTGTTTGACATCATCGACAAACATTGTGTATTGCTCATCTAAGAGATTGTCCAAAAACTCTCGTTCCTGCTCGCTCCACTGACGAGACATCGTGCCCACTTCCTTGTATGTGCCCTTTTTGAGCACTTGCTCCTGTATGCCTAGGGTTTCTAAGAGTTGGGAGATATTGTAACCGCTAAAAATCACGCCAATGGAGCCAATGAGCGCGCCGCGATTTGCGACAATCTCGCTGGCATACATACCCGCATAGTAGCTCCCACTCGCCATAGAGCCCTGCACATACGCCACCACTGGCAAATCCTCGCCAAGTTTTTTAAGCATATCCGCCACCTCTATGCTCGCACTCACGCTCCCACCCGGTGAATCTATCACGAGCAGCACGCCCTTAATGCTCGGGTTTTTTTTGATATTTTGAATCTGAGATTCTATAGAATTTGCCGAAAAAATAGGCGTATTGAGGTAGAGCTTGGCGAGATTTGGCTCCTCTATCTCCGTATCCTGCATACTTCCAAGCACAAAGAGCACGATGAGTATCAGCACGAGTGCCTTAAAGTTGGTATTGACAAAGCCAATGCACTTCCCTAAAAATCGTAAAACTTTCATCATTTATGCCCCTTCACTTCCCTCATATGCGGGTTTAGCATATTTTGGGGTTTGAAAATCTCATCAAGCTCCTCTTTGCTCAAAAGCTTGTGCTCTAGGGTGAGCTCATACACGCTTTTGCCCGTTTGTAGGGCTTCTTTGGCGATTTTGGCAGAATTTTCATAGCCGATGTAGGGGTTTAGCGCGGTTACGATACCGATACTATGAAACACAAAATCCCTGCACACTTCTTCATTTGCAGTGATGCCATCGACGCATTTTTGGGCTAGAGTGATGCACGCGCGCTTCATCCGCACGATGGAGTTAAACAAACTATACGCGATGACTGGCTCAAAGACATTGAGCTGGAGCTGCCCTGCCTCGGAAGCGAGGGTAATAGTGATATCATTGCCAATCACGCTAAAGCACACTTGATTGACGACTTCAGGGATCACGGGATTGACTTTGCCCGGCATTATCGAGCTACCGGGCTGCATTTTGGGGAGATTTATCTCATTGAGCCCCGCGCGCGGTCCCGAGCTTAGCAGTCGCAAGTCGTTGCAGATTTTAGAAATCTTTGTCGCCACGCGCTTTAGCACACCGCTCACTTGCACATACGCACCGGTATCTTGGGTGGCTTCTATGAGATCGCTCGCGGTAACAAAGGGGCGATTGGTAACCTCTTGGAGTTTTTTCTCGACAATCTTTGGGTAATCTGGGTGGGAGTTAATCCCCGTGCCGATAGCCGTCCCCCCGAGATTGATCTCACGCACGAGATCTTGGGCTTCTTTGACACGCTGCATATCCTCGCCAAGCATCACAGCAAAAGTCTGAAACTCCTGCCCTAGCGTCATAGGAACTGCGTCTTGGAGCTGCGTGCGACCCATTTTGAGGATATGGGCGAACTCCTTGGCTTTGGATTCAAAGGAAGTTTTGAGAATCTGCATAGATTCTATGAGATCAAACAAACGCTCATAGAGGGCTAGGCGCAATGCGGTGGGATACGCGTCGTTTGTGGATTGAGAGAGATTGACATGATCGTTTGGGTGGCAGTGCTCATACTCGCCCTTTTTGTACCCCATATACTCAAGCGCGACATTTGCCACCACCTCATTGACATTCATATTGGTGCTTGTGCCCGCCCCGCCTTGTATCATATCCACGACGAACTGATCGAGATACTCACCAGCGATGATTCTATCGCACGCATACACAATGGCGTTTTTGATTTTTTCATCGAGGAGATTGAGCTCGAAATTTGCCAAAGCAGCAGCCTTTTTGACTTGTGCTAGAGCCTTGATAAACACGGGAAAGTTGCTCAAACGCTCCTTTGTGATATTAAAATTCTCCATCGCCCTAAAAGTCTGAATCCCATAATACACATCATCGGAAATCTCTAACTCGCCGATAAAATCGTGCTCTTTTCGTGTTTTCATAGCCACACTCCTGTAAGTTTTGTATCACTTTGGAGTATAACACATTTGAGGGAAAAACGAGGTAAAAGAAAGGGGGAGGGGAGCTTAGGGACTATCTGTCCTTAAGCTTTAGCTCTGTGATGAGCTTGACATAGCGCTCATATTGTGTGCGCTTAAGATAACCTAGGAGAGATTTTCTCTGTCCCACGAGTTTTAGCAATCCCAAGCGGCTTGAGTGGTCCTTGGGATTTGCTTTGAGGTGTGCAGTCAAATCTGCAATCCTCTGGCTCAAAAGTGCCACTTGCACTTCTGAAGAACCTGTGTCCTTACTATCGCGAGCAAATTTTGCGATAATCTCTTTCTTTTTCGCCATATCTAAAGCCATAATGACCTCCTAAATGGTAATGTAATAAAGGCGCGTATTCTACAACAAAAGCCCACAAGAATCAAGGAATCTCTTAGGCTTTTTTAGTGCAAATCTCTCCATATCTTTTTCTTCCATAAGAATGCCAACACGCTTAAGATTCCAAAGAATATGATGATATACACCCCAAGACTCTCGCGCTCGTGCTTTTTAGAATCCCCAATAGATTCCAAATACGCGATAACGCGCTCTTGAGATTGCTCTGTGAGTCCCACGCGCGGCATAGAGAGACCATTAGGCATTACGCCAAGCTCTTTTGCGAGATTGCTATAATCATCGGCTTCCTGCCATTCGCTCTTAGTCGTGTTCTCTGGCAATGAGCCTTGCTTAGCGATGATGGCTTGTTTGATCGCGTCATAAGAGACTTTTTGTGGATCGTTGATAAAGCCTTGTAAATAATGCTCGCCCTTGCTCCTAATCATCATAGAGAGATCGGGTGCCTCCGCGCCAAGATAGCCTTGGATATTCTTTTTCTTAGCCTCATTAGCCTCTAGCTTTTCTTTTGTCTTTGGCTCATCGTATTTGATGCTATGGCATCGACTACACGCATCGGTAAAAACTGCCTTATTAGTGAGCTGCTCCTCTAGCTTAGCGAGTGCCATCTCTTTTTGTGAATCTGTCAATGTGCTTTTTTCAAGTGCCTCTTTTTTGGTAGCGTATTCATCAGAATGCAGCACATTATGCTTAAGGCTTGTAGCACCGATGGATTTTAAAAACGCCACCATATCCGCGACATCCTGCTTATCCCCATCGTATGGAGTCATAGGGAAAGGATTCTCATCGCTAAATTTATGCCCGAGCTTAGTAGCCTTTAGGGGATCGACAATCAAAGTCGCGAGGAAATTCTCATCATACAATGCTCCAGCAGTCGAGAGATCAGGCGTTGTAACCTCTCCCTTGCCACCGGGGAATGCGATCACACCATTATCCACTCCTATGGCTTTGATATTGTGGCAAGCCGTGCAGTTGGATTCTACAAGATCTTTACCCCTTTGCACATCTGCCTTAGAGAGATCCACACGCTCTAAATCTCTAAAGGCAAAATCACTAGGTGCTGCCTTTGGGTGAAACACAGAGTGCGCCAAGGGCTCCACGCCCCAATAAAGAATACCTACGATTACTACAACAATCGCTAAAATTTTAAGTTCTCTCATAGCACGCACTCCTTATTTTTTTCTTTCCATCATTGTTACCACAGGCAGTGCGACAAACACCCATACCAAAAAGCCCAATGCCGCTACAAGCCCGATTTGGTTGTTAATACCCTCTGGTGGCAATTTACCAAAAATCGTGAGCACCACCAAGTCTATGATAAGCACCCAAAACCATACCATAAATAGCGGTCGCTTATGCGCAGGAGCTACCACAGGACTTCTATCAAGCCAAGGTAAGAACAAAAATGCCACTTGTGCGATACCAAATGCGATAAGCCCCACATCTGCGCTAAAGAAAAAGCCTCTAAGCACTTCATAACTCCACAAGAAATACCACTCTGGATAAATGTGCGCTGGGGTTTTCATATTGTTTGCAGGCTCGAAGTTGATTGGATCCATTGCAAAATTGAAGTGATAGCACACGAGGTAGAAAAAGAGCATCATAAACACGCTCACGACAAAAATATCTTTGCTCAAGAAATCAGGCCAAAAACTGATAACCTTTGCTTCTTTTTTCCTGCCCTCTTCATATTTTCTCGCCTCTGCTTCAAAGTCTATCTCCTCGCCGTCTTCGTTATTGACATGAGGCACTCTAAGTGTGTAGAAGTGCAAGGCAATAAGTGTCAAAATCACAATAGGTAGCAAACATACGTGCAGCATAAAGAATCTCGTCAGCGTAGAATCTGCAATCACAAAGTTCCCTCGCACCCACTCAACCAAATCAGGTCCAATGCCCGGAATAGCGCTTGGCAAATTCGTAATCACCGCAGCCGCCCAAAAGCTCATCTGCCCCCAAGGAAGCATATAGCCGCTAAACGCCTCCGCAGAAAAAACCACAAAAAGCAGCATACCACCAATCCAAATCATCTCTCGCCCGCGCTTGTAAGAGCCATAATACACAGCCACAAACATATGGATATAGATAATCAAAAACACCATACTCGCTGCCACTGCGTGTATATGCCGCCATAGCCAACCAAACGCAACTTCGCGCATAATCGTATCATTGACGCTATCAAATGCCAACTTGGTATCAGGCTTGTAATACATAAGCAAGAAAAACCCGCTCACAACAAGCAGCGTAAAAAGTGTCAATAAAATCACACCCATTGCCCACAAAAAGTTAATATTTTTTGGAACCCAATACTTTGTCGCCAAAACCTCTATGAGTTTTTTGATAGCAATGCGTTGATCAAGCCAATCCACGATCCCATTTGCTTTCTTTACTTCCATATCTGCTCCTTCCCTTATGCCTTTTTAAGTGCTTGATATTCCGCACCCTCTTCGCCTAGCACCATTTTCATCCCATCAATCTTAAACGGAGGTATCTCCATAGGGCGCGGTGGCGGAGTGCCGGGCTGATTGACACCAGAAGCGTCAAAACGCCCGCCGTGGCACGCGCATAAAAAGCCTTGAGTTTTCTCATCAAATCCCGGAATGCATCCCAAATGCGTGCAAATCTGAATCCCAACCGTATAAAGAGCACCATTAATCTCAAAATCCCTGCCCTCTACCTTTGGGCTGCCGCTCTGCTTTTTGAGGATATATACCGGCTTACCTCTCCACTCCACTGTGCTTAGCTGCCCTTCCTGCAGTCCGCTCAAATCCACCGTGGTAAAGCCAGCAGATACCACGCTTGGCAATGGATCCCAAGATCGTTTCATCGCATACAATGAGGCTGCCGCGCCCACTGCTGCTACGCCTCCTAATGCCATACCAAGAAAGTCTCGTCTTTTGACATTTTCAGACATCATATCTCCTTCCATAGCGAGTTGTCGTTTATACCTAGAGTAAGTAAAAAACTTTTTATGTTAGGTAAAAGTAACTTAAATTTTTATTATTTTTGCCAAAATCTGCTATGCTTTCCTTTCTCCCAAATCAGAATTTCCCATAAGGATTGAGTATGTGCCAGATTCTCACACAGATTACGACTATACAGGATAAGCTACGACAGGAAGTGCATCAAAGAGGCTTTGAAAAAGTCGTGGTGGGTTTAAGCGGGGGGATAGATTCTATCGTGGTGGCAAAACTCTGTGTCAATGTCTTTGGGCACAATCTCCACGCGTTGCTGCTCCCATCTTCTAGCTCTAGCCACACACATCTAGAGGACGCCATAAGCTTTGCCAAAGCCCACAATATCGCCTACACAATCACCTCCATTGCGGCATTTGAGCAATTATTTAGAGAGCAAAACGCCCTTTATTCTCCCACAGATTCAGCCCCACTAGATTCAGCGCAAAGGACGCGTATTGGGAATTTTTGCGCGCGTATGCGTATGATACATCTCTATGATTTTGCCGCGACACACCAAGCCCTTGTGATAGGCACGAGCAACAAAAGCGAGATTATGCTTGGCTATGGCACGCTATATGGGGACTTGGCGTGCGCGATTAATCCCATAGGTGAGCTCTATAAAACCGAGGTTTTCACACTCGCCAAAGCCCTTGAAGTCCCCCAAGCCATCATTGATAAAAAGCCAAGCGCGGATTTGTTTGAAAACCAAAGCGATGAGGGCGATCTAGGCTATACCTACGCGCAAATCGATCCATTTTTGCAAGCCTTGCAATCTAGCCTTAGTGCCAAAAATCTCTGTCTTACAAACCTCAGCCTTGCTGATACAGCCATCATTAGCCTACTTAGAGATTCTCTGCTCCCACAGGGCTTTGCGCCCGCGCTCATAGATTCTTTGCTGCACAGAATCTTTATGAATACTTTTAAGGCAAAAATGCCTACAATTCTCGCGCCCAAATAACTCCCAAAGGAGCATTATGCGCTTTATAGATTCTTACTTTTATAGTCCCTCTTTTGCCCAAAAACTCCTTAGCTTCGCACTTTTGCCAATCTCGCTTATATACGCCCTCAGTGCGACCTTGCGCCGCAAATGCGCGCGCTATCACGATTTTGGGCTGCCCATCGTGAGCGTGGGCAACCTCATCGTGGGCGGCAGTGGCAAGACACCTTTTATCATTGAGATAGCGAGATCCTATCCGCACAGCGCGATTATCTCACGCGGCTACAAACGCCAGAGCAAGGGACTTGTGGTGGTGAGCCACAATGGCGAGATTCTCTGCACACAGCCCCAAGCCGGCGATGAAGCCTATCTGCTTGCCAAAAGCCTGCCAAACTCCAGCGTCATCGTCTCCAAAAACCGCAAGCAAGCGATACAAAAAGCCAAAGAACTCGGCGCACAATGCGTGTTTTTAGATGATGGATTTAGATTCCATTTTAAAAAGCTCAATATTTTGCTGCGCCCAAAGCTTGAGCCCTATTTTCCGTTTTTGCTCCCAAGCGGAATGTATCGTGAGATGCCCTATCTCTACAAATGTGCGGATTTGCTCGTGTGCGAGGGGGAGGACTACACGCGTGAAGTCTTTGTAGAGAATCCAACGCCCAGAATGCTCCTACTTACCGCCATCGCAAACCCCGCACGCCTTGATGAGTTTTTGCCCTCCGTGGTGGGTAAAATCACACTTCAAGATCATAGCACCTTTGATGAGGCGAGTTTGCGAGAATCTATGCGTCGATACGATGCCACAAGCCTTTTGGTAACTTCCAAAGATGAGGTGAAGCTCGAGCATATGGGCTTAAACCTTAGCGTGCTGCGCCTGCACCTGCGTATCAAGCCAAATATACTTGAGCGCATAGATTCTTATATCACATCGCAATCCTAGGCTGACTTAGAATCTAAAACCCTAAACACAGCCACAGCGGCGGCTAAATCTGGCATTTGCAGAATCCACAACAATCAATAACATTGCAGAATCTAAAGAATCTAAACAGGTAGATTTTGGAAGTGTATGGGTGCGCAGCGGAGCGAGTGGAGATTCACCCTCCATAAAGCGATACACAGGTTTCGTCACGCAAAATTTTGTAAATTACTAGAATCTTAAAAAAATCTAAAAGCAAAATCACAGCTTTAGGGGCAAGGTTTTTGACGGAATCTCAACAGATGGTATTGTGAGGTTGGTTAGATTGTAGCAGTTGTTAGGATTATTGAAGTGGCCGGGAGATAGGAATCCATTGCATAATTCATAAAATACCCTGTACAACGCTATTTAATCATTTTTCATTATTTGCAGTT
>CALVDZ010000018.1 GCA_944326445.1 uncultured Helicobacter sp. | reverse complement strand
CCGAGAGTGGTTTTAGATACGAGCTTAGATATTAGGCATTGTTTAGATTCACAAACTTATGCAGACTTAGAATCTAAGGGAAACTTAGAATCTAAAGTTTTTACAGAATCTACTCCCACAGATTCTCAAACAATTACACAATCTAAAGAGATTCTAAAAAATGGGCAAGGACAGAATCTAAGCCAAAAAGAATCCACACAATCCCAAACAAATCCACAAACACACAATTTTGATTTAAACAAAATAGATTCTAAAGCACACACAGAATCTAGCGTAGATTCAAAGACGATTACAGAATCTCTAAAAGAAAATCTAAAAAGCATAGAATCTAAAGAAAATTCAGAATCTCAAGCATTTACAGAATCTATTCCCACAGATTCAGAATCTAAACAACTTACAGAATCCACGACTTCAAAAAACTTGTGCGAGGCTTTGCCAAATATCAATAGTGCGTGCGGTAGCACGAGCCGAGCAGAATCTAAAGATTCTAAAGCTTTAGATTCTGCCATTTTTGCGGAGCAAAAATCCAATCAATGTGGAGGTGCGATAGCACCAACCGATACTCGCCCTTGTCGTGGTGGCGAAAATCAGGAGCAAGGTGGCAGCAGTGCCACCGCTGATTTTTCTAAAGAAACTTCGTTTTCTAAAGAAGCTTACGCTTTGCCTAGACAAGGAGATAGCGAGGCTCTCTCCCCGATTGCCGAAAAGACCCAACGGGTTGCAAGCGAAGCGCAGCAAAAACGCGGCGCTTTATTCTTTTCGGGGCTGGGGAGAGCGGGGAGAGGGGAAACCCTTTTTCTTTTTGCGCAAACAAGCTATGATGAGAAGCTAGAAAATATCCGTGAGAATGCGACTCAAAGAAACAGAGAATCTAAGGTGGATTCAGAATCTAAAACGCACACAGAATCTAGCTTAGCAGATTCAGAATCTAAGACATTTACAGAATCTAGTCCGATGGATTCAAAGACGATTACAGAATCTAGCCCAATAGATTCTAAAATAAGCACAGAATCTAAAGAGATTCTAAAAAACGAGCAAAGACAGAATCTAAGCCAAAAAGAATCCACACAATCCCAAACAAATCCACAAACACACAATTTTGATTTAAACAAAATAGATTCTAAAGCACACACAGAATCTAGCGTAGATTCAAAGACGATTACAGAATCTACAAGGGCAAATGTAGAGAGCACACGATTCAAAGTAGATTCACAATCCAAAACACGCACAGAATCTAACACAGAGATTAGACGCAATGCACGATTGACAGATTCCCAAAAACAGAATCTACACAACACAGAAACCACACAATCCACAATAGATTCTATCCCACGCTTTATGGCTCCCCATATCGTAGCCATTAGACTCTCTACTAATAAAGGGCACCAAAACGCCCTTTTGGCTGGATTAGAATACGCAAGCAAGCGATGTGATTGTGCGATAAGTATTGATTGTGATTTGCAACAAGATGAGCAAAAACTCGATGAGTTTATTAAGCACTACAAAAACGGCGCGGATATTGTGATGGGTATCCGCAACGATCGTGATACGGATACTGCGCTGAAAAAATACACTGCGCTAGGATTTTATAAGCTTATGGCGATTATGGGAGTGAGACTTACCAAAAACCACGCGGATTACAGGCTTTTGAGCAAAAAAGCCCTAGACGCGCTCCTAGCACATAAAGAATCTAATCTGTTTTTACGCGGTATTATCGACAATATGGGCTTTGTCAAAGCCTCTGTGTATTTTGATGTCAAACCACGAAGTGCGGGGCACTCCAAATACCCCCTGCGCAAAATGCTCTCCTTTGCGTGGAATGGGATTACAAGCTTTAGTATTATGCCTCTGCGGCTTGTGAGTGTGCTAGGATTTGTGTTTTTTCTCCTCTCTCTTGGGCTTGGAGGCTATGCGCTTTATGTCAAAGTCTTTACAGATAATGCCTTGTGGGGTTGGGCATCGACTATCATTCCTTTTAGTTTTTTTAGTGGGATTCAGTTGTTAAGTCTAGGGATTATTGGGGAATACATAGGCAAGATTTATACAGAATCTAAGCAGCGTCCGAGGTATTTTATACAGGAGGTAAGGGGGTGTAAAGGAAACCTTGATAAAGCTTGCGATGGGATTAGGGATTAAACAAAAGGAAAGATGGCTCCGGATGCAGGATTCGAACCTGCGACCAAGCGGTTAACAGCCGCCTACTCTACCGCTGAGCTAATCCGGAATGTAAAAAAAGCGCAATTATAAGTAAAAATTCTCCAAAAGTCAAGGCACTTGCGCCACAAGGTGTGATCCCTGCCAAACTAGAAAAATCGCTCCCTTTTGTGCAAGCTCGCGCATTTTTGGGCTATGTCCTTGTCTTGGAGCACTTTATGCTCATCGAGTGAGCACAAAAAATCCTGCACCACTTCCTTTTTCACAAACACGGGCAGATAGCTATGGCGCGTAAGGCTAATAAGCCCCAAAAACCGCCCACTTGTGTCAAAAAACCCCTTGCCATAAGCAAGGTGTATGTAAGAATCTCTCCCTAAGCGATAGCCATATCGCACACGCCGCGCCAACGCCTCATCATAATACTCCGCGACTTCACCCACCTGCATCTTCTCTGGCACGAAGTAGTAATATCTATCCACATACGGGAAAAACACTTCCTGCTTGGGATTGACGCTTGGGGCGGCATTAAACACATCGATGAAGGCATACTTGTGGATTCTGTCGTGGTAGTAGCTCTTTGGCACGATATTGCAATAATCATCGGTGCTCGCGATCTGCTCTAGCAGAGCCAAGCCACTATGTGTATCCACCGCCTTGAGATTGAGGCGCGCGGTGCAGATGATGACACTCGCGCTAGAATCCTGCATTTTGGCATAAATCGTGCGCGGCACGAGCGAGGCACTATGCACAATCTCACTTGAGGTAATGTATAAGCCGTTTTTAAGCATACTCGCAAAGCCGCGGCGCATCGAGCCATCATCAAAATGCACCTCGATAATGGCAGTGGCATAAATCCACGCTGGCAAGGGATCTGGGAGGATATGCTGCTGGGGCAGGAGCGCGGAGGATAGGGGAGGTGCGGTGTTTTGCTCAGAGATGGTATCAAAAAGCTCTTTGGAAGTAGGCGCGTGAGAATCTAGCTCTAGCAGAAGATTTGGCGCGCTAAAGGGGCTAATCGCCTCCTTTTGGGATTGTGTTTGTGGCTGCGCTTCCTTGTGCGCTCCCTCTCGTGTGAGTAGTTCCTCATCATAGACATCAGCGTGCAGCAGTGCGCAGACGCACACGATCCCTGTGAGCCTTGCAATCCTTTGCAATTTCCCCATCCTTTAAGCGAAAGTATGCTGCTATATCGGTAAAATGCACGTGCATTTTTATTTTGAAACAAGGAGTTTGTATGGAAGAATTAAAGGTTTTTGACATCAATCCAAGCGAGCTAGAAAAGCTCAACTACGCACTACTAAAAACCAACAAAGGCTCAATGCTCATCAAGCTATTCCCCGAGGACGCGCCACAAGCGGTTACCAACTTCGCCACACTCGCAAAAAATGGCTTTTATAACAATCTCACATTTCATCGCGTCATACCCGGCTTCGTCGCCCAAGGTGGCTGCCCCATAGGCAATGGCACGGGCGGTCCGGGCTATAGAATCCGCTGCGAACTCAAAGACAATCCAAATCTGCACAAAAAGGGCTCGCTCTCTATGGCGCACGCAGGGCGCGATACGGGTGGGAGTCAGTTTTTTCTCTGCTTTTTGGAGCAGCCCCATCTGGATGGCGAGCACACGGTGTTTGGACGCATACAACCAAACAAGCGCGAGAGTCTCAAAGTCCTAGATTCACTAAAACAAGGGGATATTATAGAATCTATTGAGATTTTTGAAGAGGAGCCAGAGGCAAACGCGTAAGTGCGAGGCTTGGCGTTTTGTGCGTTGGGGACTATCCTCGCTCATCGTCCTTATTAAGGGCGGTGTGTGGGGCACTTAGAGGTGCGGCGTAGCTACAATCGCCCGCTAACTTTGCGTTATAGGCACTACATAGACATTACATAAAGGAGAGCTAAATGAAACTAAGTGCGAGAAACCAACTCAAAGGCAAAATAGTCGAGATACAAGAAGGTGCGGTATCTGCCATAGTTAAGATTGACATAGGCGGTGGTAATATCATAAAGTCAAGCATTTCGCTAGAAGCCTTAAAAGAGCTTGATCTAAAGGTGGGCAAGGAAGCATATGCCGTGATAAAGGCTTCATCTGTGATGGTTGGGGTTGAGTAAGAGGGACTAAAACACAAAAGATTCTTAAGGATTTTAGCACACCAAATACCTTGCAAAGACTTGCAAAGAAACAAGAGCTTGGGCACACACAAAGCGCAATCTCACTCTTTGTGTGGATCCTCCACCCCGCAAAGTTTGTAATACTCCTGCGAAAAAGCACAGATACAATCCTCCACCGGCTTTAAGCTTTTGTCAAGTGGAGTTAAGTGGTATTCTGTCTTAGGCGGCACCACAGGGTATAAAATCCGCTCTATTAAGCCATCGCTTTCTAGTTCCTTTAATTGCTGTGAAAGCATTTTGGGACTTGCTTTTGGCAGGGATTTGGCGATTTGGTTATACCTAAGTGTGTCGCTTAGTAAGTGGTGGATTATCATTATTTTATATTTGCCTCCAAGCATAGCAATCTCCGCCTCTATGGTGCAAAGTGCGTATTGACAAAAGAAACACTAAAAATTTATAATTTTGCAAAAATTTAAGGAGATTGCAATGAAAACTATACTTTTACTCAATGGTAGCAAGGCTTTTGGTGCATCAGGTGCTAAGCTGAATGAGGCTTTGCACGGTATAGCAAAAGAGACTTTAGAGAATTTAGGACACAAGGTGCTTGAAACGCATATAGACAAGGGCTATGATAAAGATGAGGAGTTAGAAAAGCTGCTTAAATCTGATGTGTGGCTGTGGCAGTTTCCGGGCTGGTGGATGGGTGAGCCGTGGATAGTGAAAAAGTATATTGATGAGGTTTTTTGTGCGGGGCATACGAAGCTCTATGCAAATGACGGACGAAGCCGAAGCGATTCTAGCAAAAAGTATGGTAGTGGTGGGCTCGTGCAAGGCAAAAGCTATCTTTTTAGCACGACTTGGAATGCACCGCTAGAGGCTTTCACAGACAAAGGGCAGTTTTTTGAGGGCAAGGGTATAGATAGGCTTTTATGGCATTTACATAAAATCCACGAATTTATGGGACTAAAGGCATTACCTAGCTTTATGTGTAATGATGTGCATAAAGAGCCTGATTTTGATAAATACAAGGCTGATTATAAGGCACATTTGCAAAGGGTTTTTGGCTAAAAGACTACACACAAAACAATTAGTAAAAATATTGAGTTTAATTAATTATGTGTATATCTAACGCTAGATTCCAAGCTGTTTGAGTGTAATTAATTAAAATAATTTGTAGCGGTGTAGTTTCAAAAAATGTTATAATCAGTATATGTTAGAAACATAATAGACAAGGATAGGAGGTATAATGAAAGCAAATGAAAGCAATTTTTCTTTTATGCAAGAGGAAAGTATCATTGAAATCCCCTTTTTTCAGAGAGCGTATGTGTGGGAGCAAGAGCAGTGGGAGCAGCTTTTTGAGGATTTATTACAAAGCTTTGAAAATAAAAAAGAGCATTTTTTGGGCTCTATTATACTCAAGCAGCTACCAAGTAACGCCGGAGAGGGGGCAAAAAGAAGTCTCATAGATGGACAACAAAGGCTTACTACTTTTTCCCTCCTCATTAAAACTTTGTATGATACCTTAAATAGCGAGGATAAAGCAGATTATGCAGGGTATTTGTTTAAACGACCAACAAAGGACAAAAAATCTAAAATCAGACATTCTAAAATTGATAGCTTTGCTTTTAATGCGATATTACAGGCAAAGAACACACAAGATTGCGGAGAATTTCAAGTCGCTAAGAATGAGAGAAAATCCAATAATGTAAAAAAGCAAAAAGAGAAAGGATTGATTTCATGCTATCAGTATTTTTCTGAAAAAATTAAAGAAGTAGGAGAAGCAAAAGCATTTTTGGATTACATCTTAGATTCAAAACTTTGGGTTATTATTAATTTAGAAGCTAATGAGGACGAGCAAAAAATCTTTGATTCTATCAATACCGCAGGGCTTAGACTTACAGCAACAGATATTATCAAAAATGCCCTTTTTGATAGAGCTATGAGGCTGCAAGCAGACTATGAAAAATGGTATGAGACATATTGGGAATCACTTTTTGAAAAAGACGAGGAACAAAGGAATTTTTGGGAGCAAGAAGTCTCCACAGGGAGAATACGCAGGGTGCAAAGTGAGATATTTTTGCATGCTTTTGCCATTATTGATGGCTTTTTTAACCCCGAGCATGATACTTTAGAAAATCTTAGTGCTATCTATAAAAGGCAGATTCAAAGCTTTGAAGACAGAGAAAAACTAGAATCTTTTTTGCAAAAGATTTATAAATATGCTTCTTTATACAAAGATTTTCCAAAAATTACAAAAGAAAGTTTATTGAGTTATGAGGATTACGAATCTAGACTCTTTGCTATTTTAAAGGTTACAGACACAAACACTATAATGCCCCTTGTGCTATATCTCAAAAGCTCACTGCAAGAGCAAGGGATTCTAAAAGAGGCTTTGTATCTTTTAGAAGTGTTTGTGACAACTCGCTTTCTTTGCAATGAAACGACTAGAAACTATAGTAAATTCTTTCCACAAATTATAAAAGCCTTGCAAAAAACAAAGAATGATACTTTTTTGCAAACTCTCAAACAATCTTTGCAAAAAGAGGGGATTCCAACGATCAAAGATATTAAAGACTCGCTTATCTCAGAAAAATACTATCTTAATAATAAGCGGGCAACGCTGGTGCTTTTTTGGATAGAACTATACAGACGCCATAACAATCAAGGAAAGCAGGATATTATCGAACTTCCTTATGCTTACACATTAGAACATTTGATGCCACAGGCATGGAAGAAGCATTGGGAAGAGATTGGTGAAAGTGAGGAAAACGCCCAAAACCTTATTTATCAAATTGGCAATATGACTTTGCTAAAAGGTGGGCTAAATAGTGTTATCAAAAATCAATCTTGGGAGATTAAACTCAATGGCGATGGGAGTAGAAAAAATACTATAAAAAAATGTGCAGATTTACTGATTACAAAAGAACTCTTAGATATCAAGCAATGGGATAGATATACTATCCAAGAACGCACAGATAGATTAGTAAAAGAATTTTTTGCAGTATGGAATATAGACCGTCTATATTGAGGTTTGACTAAAAAGGAGCAAAATGCAACGAGATTCTATAAAGATGCATTCTATTGAAGCCTCCCAGACCCTGCGGCTGCTTTACTCACAATGGCAAGGAGGCGATATAGCGACACTTGTGCCAGAGTTAGGAGCAAAAGATTCTAGTCTTGGCTATGCTTTGGGTGCGGAATTACTAGACTTTTTAGCCCCTAAAAATGATAAGATAAAAACTGCTAGAGTGCCTGTGTCTATGGAATATAAAAGAGAATCTAAAAATGGAATTTTAAACTATGATGAGATTGTGAAGCAAACAAAGGCGGCTTTGGAGATTTTAGGGACTGAAAATCCCGATAAGATTCTAACTCTAGGCGGGGAATGCTCTGTGCCTGTTTTTAGCTACCTAGCACATAAGTATAAGGGTGATGTGGCAGTGGTTTGGATAGACGCACATAAGGACTTAAATCTGCCCGGAGATAGTTACGAGGGCTATCACGCTATGGCTTTGGCTGCTTGTTTTGGGCTTGTGGATAAAGAAGGACTTGCTAAACTTTTACCCTTTCATTTTAAGCCACAAGATTCTTTGCTTGTGGGTGTGAGAGACTTTGAGGGTAAGCAAGAAAGGCTAGAGAAAATCGGCGTAAGCTACCTAAGCCCTGAAGATTCTAAAAATCCTACAAAGCTACTAGAATGGCTAAAAAGCACGGGCAAAAGTAAGGTGGCGGTGCATTTTGACTTAGATGTGCTAGATCCTAGCGAACTAGCAATGGCGGTGGGTGTGGTGGAAAATGGGCTAAAAATAGCTGAGGTAATTAGTCTCATAAATTCCATAAACGCAAATTATGAGCTAGTGGGGCTGACAATCGCCGAGCATATGCCAAGAGTTGCGATAAAACTAAGAAATATGATGCGGGAATTGCCGTTGTTTTGACGCTTGCGGACAAATGCGCCCCCCACCACCCACCATATAGAATCTGAATCCAAAAACCTACACTCTCACGATATTCCTCACATCTTTGTCTTTGCTTCTATGCCAATGAGGCGTAAGCCTAGCGTGATGCTCTCACTCACCACTAATAGAGCTTTGAGAATCTCCGCCTGATGGGGCGAGCCCAAAATCTTATGGGCGTTATAAAAACTATGGAAATCGCCTGCGAGATTTTTGAGATACTCACACACCTTTTGAATCTCGCGCTCACAAAAGCTAGAATGCAGCACCTGATGGATACTTAGCGCATTAAACACGAGCGCATACAAATCCTGCCACATCGCCAAATCCTCTCCCACAAATCGCGCACCAAGCACCTCTGATCGCGAAAGCGAGGACTTCTCTAGGAGCGTGTGGATTCTGGCGTTGGCATAATTGATATAAAAAATCGGATTAGATGAATCCTGCTTAGAAAGCGTGTCAATATCAAACTCCAAATGCGTATCCACGCGCTTAGTCAAAAACACAAAGCGCAACGCATCACTCCCGATATCTGCAACCACATCGCGCAAAAGTATAAAATTCCCCGCGCGCTTGCTCATCTTGTAGTTTTGCCCACCTTGCGAAAGGGCTACCATTTGGGAGAGCAGGACTTCTAGCTTGTTGCTCTCATAGCCCAAAAACTCTATAGCCGCCTTCACTCGCGCAATATAGCCGTGATGATCCGCACCCCAAATATTGATATAGCGATCAAAATCGCGCAAAAATTTGTCCTGATGATAGATGATATCGCCCGCCAGATAAGTGGGCTCGCCATTTTCACGCACGATTACACGATCTTTTTGATCGCCCTTTTGTGTCGAGCATAACCAAAGCTTGCCCTCCCTCTCTTCCACGCCATCGTGGGATTTGAGCACTTCCAAAGTCTCCGCCCATCTCCCAAAGAGCTCCCTCTCACTCACATAGCAATCAAACTCTATATCAAGACTCTTTAGATTCTCACGGATTTCTTCAAGCATTAAATCTTTAGCAAAAACGCTAAGAGTTGAAATCTGCAAATCATTAGCAAAAATCTCTTTGCCAAAACGCGCTAGAGCCGCCTTGGCGATATCGATAATATACGCGCCTTTGTAGTATTCCTCCGGGTAGGTTACCGCCTCGCCCAAAAGCTCTCTGCCGCTCAAATACACAGAAAGCCCTAAGGTGTGAATCTGATTGCCCGCGTCGTTGATGTAATACTCGCTCACAATCTCATAGCCCAAAAACTGCCCAATACGCCTTAGGCTATCGCCATAAATCGCCCCACGAGCGTGCCCTATATGCAGCGGTCCCGTGGGATTGGCACTCACAAACTCTAGCAAGATTCTCTCCTGCTTCCCAAAATTTTGGGGGACAAAATACTCGCCATTTAGGGCTTTCTCACAAAGCGAATCCAAAAAGCTATGAGAAAGCGTGAGGTTAATATAACCATTTATCGGCTCGACTTTGGCAAACTCCTCACAATCGCGCAAAAGCGCGCTAAGCTCATCAGCGATGAGATTTGGGGCTTTTTTGAGGGATTTGGCAAGCACAAAGGCTATGGGCGTGGCAAAATGCCCAAACTCTCTTTGCTTAGGACGCTCGAGTGGGACTTGGATAGATTGACTTGGTGCGATGTGCGTGCGTATGAGATTTTCTAAAAGCTCTTTGATGTGATGATACATAGCCAAAAATACCTTGAAAAAGCGATGAGAACGAGCAAAAATTAGCTTTTTTGCTCTGTGGTGGATTCTGTTTTTTGGATATTTGGTGTTTTAGATTCTGTAGCTTGGGCGATTTTTTCTTGCTCCTCATCGTCCTCTTTGATAGCTTTTTTGAAATTCTTCACTCCGCTACCTAAGCCCTTTGCTAGCTCTGGAATCCTCTTAGCACCAAAAAGTAGCACAATCACTAGCAGGACAATCACCCAATGCCAAATGCTTCCTGTTCCCATAATCTCTCCTTTGTGATAATATTAAAATGAGGGGCATTATAGCCAAAATGCGTTTAACCTTTGCCCCAGTTTTGTAAAAGCTCCTCGTTTTGGCGCGTATTGCGATAGAGCAAACTCCGCGCAATCGAGGTAATGGCTTGCTTTGCCTGCGTGATATCGTCATTGATGAGCACATAGTCGAATGTGTGCAAATGCTGCATCTCCTCATAGGCTTGGATCAGTCGAAACTCTATGGTGTGCTCATCATCGGTTTGGCGACTTTGTAATCGATTTTTTAGAATCTCTTTATTTTTAGTCGTGATAAACACAGATTGGGCAAAATCCCCAAAGTGCGCCTTGATATCCCTATGCCCCTGCACATCGACATCAAAGAGCACGAGCTTCCCCTGCTCTAGCGCACTCGTGATGGGCTCTAGGGAAGTGCCATAGTAGTTGTTATGCACCTGCGCCCACTCCAAAAACCTCCCCTCCTGCACCTGTGCGAGGAACTCCTGCTCACTCACGAAATGATAATGCACGCCATCCTGCTCGCCTTGGCGCATAGCGCGCGTGGTAGTCGAGATGGAAAAATAGAGATTGGGGATAGCGCGCAAAAGCTCTTGGGTTAAAGTGCTCTTGCCACAGCCACTAGGTCCAGAGATGATGAGCACCGCGCCCTTGCTCATTTGTTTGTGTCCTTAAAGCTGATATTAATCGTTACTTCCATACCATCAAGCAATGCCGTGAGCTCCGAGCTCTGCAAATGCTTGATAGAATCTTGTATGGATTGGCTTAGGGCGTTGGTTACTGCTGCTATGTCCTTGTTTGTTTTGCTTGCGTCTGTCTCCTCACTTTTGGCAGTATCTAGGGCTATATCCGCCGTATCTAAGGCATTTAGATTCTCTTGCGCGTTGGTTTGTGGTGTAGATTCTATCGGGGCTGCCTCCTCGCCCACTGCACGCAATACCTCCCGTTCATCAAGTGCTTGGAAGTCCTCATCTAGCCGCACTTCCTCAATCTCAATGTGTGAATCCTCCACCTCTTTAGTATCTTGGGGCTTTTCCTTGGGGCTTTCTAGCGATTGCTCCGCCTGTGCGTCCTCGCTAGATTCTGTATCTTGGGGAGATTGTGTGGATTCTATCGTGGTATTCTCGTGGGCTTGGGGCTCATTAGATTCTATCTCGCTAGATTCTAGCTCATCAGATTCTAGGGCTTGCAGCTCCTCGTTTTTGCTATCCTGCGCACCACCACTCTGAATCTCACTCTGCTCATTGCTAGAAATGCCTTCCTCTCCCGTCTCATCGAGGCTCATCTCCTCTTCTTTAAGGCTTTCAGAACTCTCGTGCGTATCCTCTAGCCCCTCCATATCCTCAGAGTGCAAATCCTCCAAATCAAGGCTTTCTAAATCCAAATCCTGCATACCCAGATCCAAAGTTAATCCCTGCGCTAGCTCATCGGGCGACGCACTAGATTCTGTGCTCTCTTGTGTAGTATCAGAATCCTCCTGCGCGCTCTCTTTGGCTTCATCACTCTTATCTAGCTCATCAAAACCACTCAAATCCCCCAACTCATCAAGGTTGATATCACCCATCAGATCCACTTCACTGCCCTGCTGCGCGCTAGCCCCATCGCTTTTGTCCTTTGTCTCTTCTTTTTCTTGGAGCTCATCAAGGATATGGCTTACTTCATTTATTTGTTCAGAATCTAGCACCTGCGGCGCTGCCCTATCCTCCGCCCCACTCTCTGCATTTTCCTCCACATCCGCGCCCTCACGCGCTTCCTCCACCTGCTGGACAATCTCACTCTCGCTTTCAAGCCTCTCGTCATCTAGCGCGCTCTCCTCTGTCTTCACATCGCCAAATTCCCCCAAATCGAGTGTTTCTAAATCGATATCTTGCCCCTCATCTGTTTGTGCCAACTCCTGCGGTGCGTCCTCGGGGGCTTGGGGAGATTGTGCCGTGAGAGAATCTAGCAAATCCTCGCTCATATCCATATCGCTAGATTCTGTGAGATTCAAATCCTCCAATCCCTCCTCTAGCTTCAAATCCCCCAAAATATCCTCTTTGCCAAGCTCTGTGGGTAGAGGCTGCGCATTGCCCGTATCCTCGAGGCTACTCTCCTCATTGTCGAGATGGTATGCTTCAGAGAGGGCTTTGAGATGAGAGAGAGGCGAGAGATGCTCATCGCTCTGTGGGCTTTCATCAGATATATCAGGCGAGGGGTTAGATTCTGTAAATTCTGTAGTTTGGAAAAACGCTTCTTTATTTTGTGCGTTGGCAATTTGAGCAAGCATAATCTCAAGAATATGCGTGGGGATAAAGGGCTTTTTGATATATTCGCTAAAGCCCTCACTCATCTCCTCGTGCTTGGAGTAGATAAGACACGCGCGGCGACCGCTTATGAGCGTATCATAGGCGGATTTGTCCATATTGTAGCAGCCATCATCAGCGATGATATAGTCATACTGCTCCATATCGCCGATTTGGCTTGGCTCACTCACGGTTATGAGCTCCACATTTGCCTTTTGCGCGGTAACCTCGACGAGCTTTTGGACGATTTGATTTGTGTTAATAAAAAGTATTTTCATCTCACACCTTGCTTAAAGAGTAATTTTGCTATTATAACCAAACCACGATGAGAAAGGATATAAAATGTGGATAAAAAAGTGTTTTTTGTGCGTGGTATGCCTCGCACTCTACGGACAAGAAAGCCCCCAAATAAGCCCTAATCACAGCAATATAGAATCTCTATACATAATGCCCTATGAAAATAATGAGGCTCTCAAATCCTTGCTCACATATATCAAAAATGCTAAGAAAAAGATTGACATCTCTATCTATAGCTTCACCAACAGAGAGATTGCTAAGGCACTGCGCGACACCGCCAAAAAGGGGGTAAAAATCACGATTATCTATGACAAAAGCTCAAATCTCAAAAACGACACTTCCACCATCGGCTACCTTGCCAAATACAACAACATCGAGGTTTGCACACTAGAGGGGAAGTCCGCACCAAGCTACACGGGCATAATGCACCAAAAGATGATGGTTGTGGATGGGGAGATTCTCATACTAGGCTCTGCAAATTGGAGCAAAAGCGCGTTTGCATACAATTATGAAACGCTGCTCATCACGCGCAATCCAAGCCACACACGCAAAGCAGCCCAATACTTCACGCGTATGCTAAAAGAATGCCAAGCGTTTAGATAAGTGCTGGCTACTTCATCCCTACTGCAACCATCTTGCGGCGCAAGTAGGCGATTTTGCTCTGTAGGGGCAGCTCTTTGGGGCAGACATCGTGGCAGGCGATGAGGCTCATACAGCCAAATACGCCATTGTCATTGCCCACAAGCTCGTAATAATCCTCATCACTACGCTCATCGTGTGGATCAATCATAAAGCGCACCACGCGATTCATACCTGCAGCCCCTAGGAAGTCCTCGCGCATCACCTTTGTCGCGCAGCTCGCGATACAGCAGCCACACTCGATACAGCGATCTAGCTCAAACACCTCTTGTGCGACTTCAGGCTCCACGCGCTCTTCAACCGCAGAGATATCCACCTCTTTTTGTGAGTGAATCCAGCTCTCCACGCGCTTTGTCATTCCCTCAAACCACTCGCCGGTATTGACACTCAAATCCTTGATGAGCTTAAACGCCGGAAGAGGCATAAGTGTGATCACATCAGGGAGATCTTTAGTCAATGTGCGGCAAGCAAGGCGCGGACGACCATTTATCATCATACCACAGCTCCCACAAATCCCCGCGCGACACACAAAATCAAAACTCAAGTCCGGATCTTGGTGCTCACGGATAAGATTAAGCGCGATAAAAATAGTCATAGAATCTGTTTCTTGGAGCTTGTATTCTCGAAAATGCGGCTTAGAAACAGCACTTTGGGGATCGAATTTCAATGCTTTGATTGTTAAAGTTCTTACTTGTGCGCTCATTATTTATCTCCTAATCGTTGGTTTCTTGCCTTGAATTTGGCTTGAAGTTCAAAAGGCATCAATGCTTCTTGGATAGCGTATCTATCGCCACCCTTGCCATGAATCTCTTGTGTGATCGCATCTATTTGGGCTTGTCGCTGCGCGGATAGAGGATTTTCTATCATATTATCCTTAGCACCATACCCGCGGAATCCGGGCGCGATCTCCATTTTCATAATATCCAAATCCTCATATGTAACCGTTGGCAGGGTTTGGTTTGGATCCTCCCAGCTTGTGAGCGTGCGCTTAAGCCAATTAAGATCGTCGCGTTTTGGATAATCCTCGCGGCTATGCGCACCTCTAGATTCTGTCCTTTGCAACGCCCCAAGTGCCACACAAAGCGCGATTTTTAGCATTTTTGGCACACGATAGGCATCTTCAAGCTCGGGATTATCGTGGAGCTTTTTGTTTTTGACTTGGATATTTTTGCTACGCTTATAGAGCTCCTCTAGGCGCGTTACCGCATCTTGCAAGCCCTTGCCCTCACGGAAGATTCCCACATCTTCTTCCATAATCTCTTTCATTTGGTTTTTGATGACATAGACATCTTCGTTGCCCGAGTTGTTGAGTAGGCTCTCAAGGTAGCTTTGCTGCTTATTGAGGAAAGATTCTACGACATTGGTAGAGATATCAGTTTGCGCGCCCTCGCAGAATTGCGCGAAATAATCCCCGATAATCATACCACTCACCACTGCTTCACTCACAGAGTTTCCGCCCAAGCGGTTAAATCCGTGCAAATCCCAACACGCCGACTCACCCGCAGCAAAGAGTCCCTGCAAATATGTGTGCCCTTGGTAATTTGTCCGAATGCCGCCCATAGAGTAGTGCTGCATAGGCTTCACAGGTGCCCAGCCTTTTCTACCCTCATCGGCAGGATCGATACCAGCAAAGACTTTACAAATATCCTGCACATCACGCAAATTGCGCTCGATATGCTCGCGTCCCAAAATCGAGATATCAAGCCACAAATGTTCGCCATAAGGAGACTTCACGCCCTTGCCCTCACGGATTCTTTGAATCATTCTACGGGAAACCACATCGCGGCTTGCGAGCTCTTTTTTCTCGGGCTCATAATCGGGCATAAAGCGGTAGCCATCGACATCACGCAAAATCCCGCCATCGCCACGACAACCCTCTGTGAGCAAGATTCCAGAGGGGAAAAGCGGAGTGGGGTGGAATTGCACCGCTTCCATATTGCCAAGCTTTGCCACGCCTGTCTCCATAGCAATCGCTAGCCCTGTCCCCTCACAAATCACAGCATTTGTAGTGTTTTTGTAGATTCTGCCATAGCCACCCGTGGCGATAAGCGTGCCCTTAGAGACATACGCGCTTAGCTCACCAGTTACCAAATCACGCACGATTGCCCCATAGCACCTACCATCTTTGTGGATAATGCTTAACGCCTCTTTTCTGTCTTGGATATCTACGCCATTTTTATACGCTTCGTTTGCCACCGCATAGAGCATTGTGTGCCCGGTAGCGTCAGCAGTGTAGCAGGTTCGCCATTTTTTGGTGCCACCAAAATCGCGTGAGTGGATATAGCCGTGCCTGTACTCCTCCTCGGTAATGGTAGTCTTTTGGGCATTGATGATAGCAGTCCTATCGCCTTTTTTGATTCTCGTCCAAGGCACGCCCCACGCAGCAAGCTCTCTAATAGCCTTTGGCGCAGTGGTTACAAACATTCTCGCCACTTCTTGATCACAACCCCAATCGCTTCCCTTAACCGTATCAGCAAAGTGCAAATCCTCATTATCCCCATCACTCATTTTTGAATTCCCAAGGCTTGCTTGCATACCACCCTGTGCCGCTGCAGAGTGCGATCGCTTAACCGGCACGAGAGACAAAACTATTGTGTTTAAGCCCTTTTGTTTTGCTGCAATCGATGCTCTAAGCCCAGCCAAGCCCCCGCCTATCACAAGCGCATCACAATATGTTATCTTCATTTGCTCTCCTTTTTGCCAAAGTCTTGTATATCTTGTGCTTTATAATCTTGCAAGGTTTTTTGTGAATCTTGCCCCAAACCGATAGACACATACGCAGCATAGGTGCAGATACCAAGCGCAAGGAAGAAAATAGTCATACCCATTTTGATAGTGCGGAGAGTTTTGATACCAAGTCCCTCAAACCAACCCCATTTGATACAAAGCCTATAAAGTCCCACAGATCCGTGAATCTCCACCGCTATAAGGAGCACCAAATACAAAAGCCAAAAGTGATCATGTACAAAACGATATGCAGAAGTGCTCGGACCGATGGTATCGGGTTTGGTAAGCATAATATAGAGATGAATACTGCCTAAGAAAAAGAGAGCAAAGCCCGTGAGCACTTGCAATCCCCAATAGCTCGTATCGCCGTGCTTCATTAAGTCCTTATGCACTTTAAAAGACAAAAATTGCTTGTAGTTAATGGGAAACTTGCGCACTGCCAAAAATGCGTGTGTAACAAACGCAACGATCACAATCGCGGCAATAATACTCACGATGATGGGTTTCCCACCCTCAAAGATAAAATCCAGCTCAAAAAACTTAGTGATGGCATACATCGCCTCTTTGCCGAGCAAAATGCTTGAGACAAAAAACATATGCGCTATCATAAACAACGCCAAAAATAAGCCCGTAGCACTTTGGTAAAAATCCAGCTTTGCAGGGATCTTGCTATGCTTGCGCTCAGGAGTTACGCCGGTGTAACTCTCAATAACTTTCTCTTCTTGCATATCCTCTCCTTATCTTGTGTTATATTCCCCTTATACGTTGAATATATCTTTGATTGTAGGACAAAATGCTTTTAAAAAGATTAAGAAAAGAAAATGTTATAAAAAACTTTTTTCGCGCTCGTGTATTTTTGTTACTTTTCCTTCGCTGATTTCTACGACTTTGTTAGCAAGCTCGATGGTGCTCGGTCTGTGGGCGATGAGGATGATGATTTTGTCCTTGCGGTTTAGGTGTATGGCTTCTTTTATCAAATCCTCGGTTTGTGAATCTAGTGCGCTTGTCACCTCATCGAGTATGAGAATATCGGGGTTTTTATACATTGCCCTAGCTATGGCTATGCGCTGCCGCTGTCCGCCGCTTAGATTTGTGCCAAACTCATCTAATATCGTGTAAATCCCTTGGGGCATAGCCTGCACATACTCATACATTTGCGCGCTTTTTAGTGCCTCTATCACGCGCTTTTCATCGACTTCCATACCATAGGCGACATTTTTGGCAATGCTATCGTTAAAGATAAAGATTCTCTGTGTAACGATGGCGATATTCTCACGCAGGCTTTTTTGTGTGTAGTCTTTGATATTTTTGCCATTAATGAGAATCTCCCCGCTCTGACACTCATACAAGCGCAGTATGAGATTAACTAGCGTGCTCTTGCCACTCCCGCTCTTGCCCACTAGAGCTGTGATTTCATTGCGCTTAAAATCTAGGCTAATGCCCTTAATCGCGTGGGTTTGCTCATAAGAAAAACTCGCGTTTTTAACCTGTATAGAATCTATGGGCTTTGTGAGGGTGTGCGTGCCATCTGTGATATGCGAGGTTTTGCTAAGGATTTCAAAGATTCTATCGCTTGCGACTATCGCGCCCTGCATACCGCCCCAAATATTGACGAGTTTTTTAAGCGGTGTGAAGATCATAAAAAGCGCGGCAGCAAACGAGCCAAACTCTTCAGCCGTGAGCCTCCCAGCGTGAATCTCAATCGTAGCGATGTAGATAATCCCAGCCAACGCCACCGCACCTAGCAGCTCCATTAGCGGCGTGGTGAGCTCCCCCACGCGCACGGACTTCATACTGATTTTTAGGAATTGCCTATTTTGCTCTTCAAAATGCTTGGCTTCGAGCTTTTCGCCATTGCTTGCCTTGATGATCTCGATATTATTGAAAATCTCGGTGAGCTTGGAGGTGATATCGGCATTTTTTTCTTGCAGGGAGCGAGCGTATTTTTTCATCTTGCGGATAATCATATTGATCGGTATGAGCGCAAGCGGGATCACAATAAGCCCGATAATCGCGAGTTTGGGGCTTTGGTAAAACACCACGCAAACAAGCCCAATAATCGTGCTAAACTCGCGGATAAACTCCGTAATGTAGTTAGAGACTGCCATACGGATAATGCCAATATCGTTGGTAATGCGCGACATTAGCTCCCCGCCACGCATTTTGTTAAAAAATTCTAGCTCAAGGCTTAGCATATGCCCAAGCATTCTATCTCGCACCTGACGCACGATATCCTGCCCGATAAAATTCATAAAATACGACTGCACATAAGTCCCGCCCGCTTTGCCCAAATAGATTAGGATAATCAAAAGTGGCATAGCAATAGCAAGGAGATTGTCTCGCGCCATATCTTCAAAGTTAAAAAGGGGAGTGTTTTTGGGGACTTTTCCCATAAGCGTGCCTAGCAGCGGCTCAACCATATAGGTTACCCCTGCCGTGCAGAGTGCCGCCACCAAGGACGCGCTTACAGCGATGATAAATGAAGTGTAATGCCCCTTGATATAGGGCAAAAAGCGTCTAAAAAACTGGATTAAAACTTTCACTTATAGCTCAAACCCAGCGTCCAAAATAGCCTCAGAAATTTGCTCCTGTGTAGCGGGCGCGCTAAAATCCACCTGCACGCTTTTAGCAGAGAGATCCACCTGCACGCGCTCCACACCATCGATTGATCCGATAAACTTCTCGAGTTTATCGACACAGCCCTGACATCTCATACCGCCCACATTGTTAAATGTAGCTTCCATTGTTGCTCCTTTAGATTTATAGAATCTCAAACCTCCTCAACCGCGATGAGTTGAGCACCACGCTAATAGAGCTAAAACTCATCGCAAGCGCACAAAACATCGGGTCTAAGAAGATTCCAAAGCCTCCGAGTGCCCCAAACGCAATGGGGATAAAAACGATATTATACCCAAAAGCCCAGAATAAATTCCCCTTTATATTGGCAATCGTCGCCTTGCTTAGGTTATAAGTGTTTAAAATCGCCTTGGCGTTGTGGTTGTAGATAATGATATCTGCGCAGTTTTGTGCCACATCATTGCCGCTTGCATACGCCATACTCACATCCGCGCTTTTGAGTGCCGCGGCGTCATTTACCCCATCGCCCACCATCAGAATCTGCGCGTGGGGATCGTGCGCCTTCGTGCGCGTGATAAACTCTAACTTATCCTTTGGCTTTGCCTGTGCGATGACTTCATCAATCCCCAAAACTTCCGCGCTCGCCCTCGCGCTCTCTTTGGTATCGCCACTTAGCATTGTTAGGCGGAGGTTTTGCGCACGCAGGGATTGCAGCGTGGGGACTATCTCGGGACGCAGTAAATCACGCAAATACAGCACGCCGATGATGCGTTGAGAATCTGCCAAATACACCGCGAGCTTAGAATCTACGCAATCCACAAAAGGATTTGTGATATGAGGATTATGCAGCTTGACACATTCAAGATTGCCTAGGGTATAGATTGTGCCCTCTATCTCGCCCCTAATCCCAAAGCCAGCGATGGATTCAAAGTTTTGCACAGGCTTTAGCTCCGCGTTGTGCGCGGTGGCATAGGCAGTGAGTGCTTGGGCGATGATATGCGTGCTATTAGATTCTAACGAGCGCACGATGGAGAGAAACTCACGCTCTTTTATCTCGCTTCGCGCTTCAAAGACTTCAAGCCCATCAGAGAGCGTGCCGGTTTTGTCAAACACGATATGCGTGGTTTTGCTAAGCGATTCTAGACAACTTGCGGTTTTAAAAAACACGCCCATCTTAGCCGCCTTTGCCTTAGCGTGCAAAAACGCCATAGGCGTGGCAAGCCCAAGCGCGCAAGGGCAGGAGATCACAAGCGTGGCGATAAAAATATCAAGCCCAAAGCTAAAATCACGCATAGCCCACCAAAACACTCCCGCAACAAGTGCTATCGTGATCACTACGGGCACAAAAACTCCCGCGATTTTATCGGCTAAGATTCCAATAGGGGCTTTAGATTCTGTGGCATTAGCGATGAGGGTAAAGATCTGGCTTAGCATACTCTTAGCACCCACCTGCGTGGCTTGCAGCACCAGCGCACCCTCGATATTAATAGAGCCTGATAAAAGAGAATCTCCTGCTTTTTTAAGCACCGGAATGCTCTCGCCATTGATACTACTCTCATCGACACTGCTGCGCCCCTCGAGCACGATCCCATCGACAAGCACCATATCCCCGGGCAGGACTTTTATCACATCATCTTTTTGCACTTCTTGGGCTAGAGTCTCTACCCACTCGCCATTTTGCGCGCGTTTTAGCACCTTTTTTTGGTTGATTTCAAGCAGGAAGTTCGCACTTTGTTTGGCGTCCTCTTTGGAGACATTTTCGATATATTTGCCAATCATCACAAAGCACAAAATCACACTCACGCTCTCAAAATACAAATGCGTGTGCGTGTGAGAGCTAAAAATATCCACCATTCCCTTTAGGCTATACAAAAACGCCGCGCTCGTGCCAAGGGCGATGAGAGAATCCATCGTGGGATTGCGCGCGATGAGGGCTTTGAAGCCTTTAAGATAAAAACTCCTCCCCATATGCATCACCACCAATGTGCTAAAAAGCATAATCACTGAATCTGCCTCTAGCGAGATGAGCGCGTGGGGCTTGAGGAAGCCAAACATCGCGTTAAAGGCAAACACAAGCGTGATGAGTGTGAAAATAATCGCAAGCATTAGGCGTCGCTTAGGTGGTAGAAGCTTAGAATCTAGGGCGTTAAGGCGTGCAAAAGTGCCGCTAGATTCTGTATCGCTTTTCTGGGCTTTGGGTGGGAGCATACTAGGCGTGTAGCCAAGCTTGGCGATGAAGGCAAAAATCTCTTCAAGGCTCGTGAGATTCTCATCATAAGTGATATGTGCTTTTTGGCTGATGAGATTGACTTGTATGTCCTTGCAGTAGGGCTTGCGCGAGAGCGAGCGCTCTATGCCGCTGCTGCAGGCTGAGCAGCTCATACCATCGATGTAGAAGTTTGCTTGTTTCATTAAGAGCTCCATAATTTTAATTGAAAATTTTAGAAATTCGGCTTGCACGCAAAACAAGGCGTAGCCGAAGTTTCTTTAGTAATCTTTATAATGAGTGCGGCGGCTCGGCTTAGTCACTACCACTTAGGTAGCTCCTTGCGCCTCGCCTTGCACAACATTTAAATCTTACGCACAATCCTAGAATTTCCGGCAAGCCTTGATGAGATTTCCAAGAAAACTTAGACTCTAGATTCTGCATTTCTTAGACTCTCGTTCTCACGAATACTTCTTTGTTTCTTTGAATCTCGTGTATCGCAAAAGAAAAAGGGGTTTATCCCCTCCCCGCTCGCTAAAGCCCCGAAAAAGATAAAGCGCCGCTTTTCTTTTTCGGCAAACAAGGGGAGAGCCTCGCTGTTTCCTTGTCTAGGCAAAAATCAGCGGTGGCACTGCTGCCACCTTGCTCCTGATTTTTGCCACCACGACAAGGGCGAGGGGCGGTTGGTGCTAACGCACCTACATATTTTAATGGGGCAAAGCCTTGATGAGATTCTGCAATCGTGGCAGATTCTGTGATTGTTTCAGAATCTAGATTCTAAACTTTCCCTAGATTCTGTTTGCTCCCACTAGAAATTCTAGGATTACTAAAGAAACTTCGGCTACGCCTTGTTTTGCGTGCAAGCCAAATTTCAGAATCTAACGATTCTCGCGGCGCAGTGTAATATCCCAAAGTAAATAATACCCAACCCCCCTCATCGCAAGAATTTTTAACACAGATTTTGCTACGATGAGCTTAGATTCTATCCACAACAAAAGGAATGGTTTTGCCCACAAAATTTGAACAAAAAATGCACGCCCTCACGCACAAGCCCCTGTTTTTGGTGGCGTTGTTTGCGAGCACCTCGATGACGGTGCTAGGCAATGTCGTTATCGCCCCATCACTCCCCGCGCTCAATGAGCATTTTGCCCATATCCCTCACGCCGATGTGCTCGTGCCGCTTATCCTCACTCTGCCTTCACTCTTTGTGATGTTTTTCTCGCCCATAGCCGGCATTGCAATTGATACCTTTGGGAAAGTGCGATTTTTGCTCCCCTCAATGGTGGTTTGGAGCATTGCAGGAGTGCTTGGATTCTGGCTTGATGATATTTATTCTCTGCTCATCTCACGCGCGATTTTTGGTATAGCCACGGCGTTTGTGATGACTTCTGCCTCGGTGCTAGTGGCGAGCTACTACACAGGCAGCGAGCGACAAAAAATGCTCGGTGTGCAGGGCTTTGCCACTGCGGGCGGGAGCGCGGTGTTTTTGAGCCTAGCGGGGTATCTCTCCGCGCTTAGCTGGCGGTATCCGTTTTTGGTGTATTTTTTGGGCTTTGTGTTTTTTGTCTTAGCGAGTGTGTATCTCTTTGAGCCCAAAACTCCAAAGGGCGCATCACACGAGATTCATAGCGATGAGCCTTTTAGAATCTGGGCGTTTCTCCCTGTGTATTTTATGGGGTTTTTTGTGATGGTTACCTACTTTGTCTCGCCCACGCGCCTGCCCTTTTTTATCACCCAATACCTGCATGAGAGCCCCAAAATCGTGGGAATCTCTATGGCGATCTCTGCGGTGGCGTTTGGCGTGATCGCGCTTTTTTATGAGCGTATCAGAATCTACCTTAGCATCAAGCAAGTCTATATGCTCGCCCTTGCGGCGATGGGGAGCGCGTTTTTGCTATTTTTTACCTTTCACACATACTCCATCGTGCTTGTGGGGCTGATTTTGCTTGGTTGTGGCGGGGGGCTAATCCTTGTCAATAACAACTCCTATCTTTTTAGCATTGCCAAACCTCATCAAAGAGGTAAGGCTATGGGGCTTATGAGCTCTTGTATGTTTTTTGGGCAATTCGCCTCCCCACTCATCACGCAGCCATTCATACGCGCTTATGGGCTTTTGGAGCTTTTTTTGGGGCTTGGTGTGGTGATTTTTGCACTTTTGGGGGTGGTGGGCTTAAGAAAAATGTGATATTAAGGGCTTTTTGGCTAGGATTTTGGATTTTTGAGGAGGAATGTAATGCAGGATTTTTTTTCACTTCAGGCTTTTATAGAGTTACTCGATCAGACAAACACCTATCTTTATACCTATATTTTGGTTTTCACGCTTCTTGCGTGCGGGATTTATTTTAGTATCCGCACGCGCTTTATTCAGTTTCGCTTTTTGCCACAGGTTTTTAAGATTTTGCGAGAAAAGTCCCACGAGGAGCACGTCTCGCCATTTGGGGCGTTGATGATCTCTACCGCCTCACGCGTGGGTATAGGCAATATCGTGGGCGTTTCGGTGGCGATGAGTATGGGCGGTGTGGGTGCGCTGTTTTGGATGTGGATCACGGCTCTGCTTGGTGGGGCAAGTGCGTTTATAGAGAGTACGCTCGCGCAGGTGTATAAGCGCAAAGACGGCGCGTATAACTACAAAGGCGGTCCGGCGTATTATATCCAAAGCGCGTTGGGCTCAAGGGGCTTTGGGATCGTGTTTGCCATCTCGCTTATTTTGTGCTTTACCTATGGATTTAACGGCTTGCAGTCCTATACGCTCACTTCTGCGTTTGAGATCTATATCGGCTCAGATTCATTCCAAAATGGCTATTTCAGAATCTTTCTTGGCATCTTGCTATCTATGCTTGTGGTAGGGTTTTTTTATGGCAAAAACAAATCTTCGGCATTCATCACTTCAATCCTCGTGCCCATTATGGCGATTGGGTATTTTGGCGTGGCGGCTGTGGTGATCGTGAGCCATATTGATGAGCTGCCTCGTGTGTTTGCCCATATCCTTGAGCAGGCTTTTGATTTTGAGGCGATTTTTGGGGGATTTGCGGGTAGTGCGATGGTGATAGGCATTAAACGCGGATTGTTTTCAAACGAAGCGGGTATGGGCTCTGCGCCTAATGCCGCTGCTGCCGCACACACCACGCACCCTGCCAAACAAGGTATGGTGCAGACACTCTCTGTATTTATCGATACGATCATCATCTGCACCGCTACTGCGCTAATGGTGCTCTGCTCACAGGAGAATTTGCAGGATTTAAAGGGTATGGCGATTATGCAAAGGGTGATGCAGGGGTATTTTGGGGAGTTTGGATTGCATTTTGTGAGCATTGCGGTGGTGCTCTTTGCCTTTACCTCGCTTATTGGCAATTTTTTCTACGCACAGATGAATTTCAAATTTATCACACAAAACAAACTCGCACTCAATATCTTCCGTGCAAGCGCGGTGGCTATGGTGTTTGCCGGCACACAGATAGATTTTAAACTCGCGTGGGATTTGGCAGATGTGTTTATGGGGCTTATGGCACTCACTAATATCGTGGCGATCCTCCTGCTTGGTAATATCGCATTGCGCGTGCTAAGAGACTACGAGAAACAACGCAAAGAGGGCAAAGATCCGCATTTTAAAGCCGCTGATGTGGGGCTCACAAACACCGAGTGCTGGAAATAGCAATGGCGCGCGTTAGTGTGTTTGGCGGTGGCTCTTGGGGCAGGGCTCTAGCCTTTGGACTCTCGCAAAAAAATGAGGTGTGTATCGTCTCTAGGCGCGATCTCACGCACTCGCTTGCGCCAAATATCAAGCAAGTAGGGCTAAGCGAGGCACTGGAGAGTGAATATTTTGTGATAGCCATCGCGACAAACGCGCTGCGGGGCTGGCTAGCGAGTGTGAATCTCCCAAAAAATTGCAAAATCCTCGCTGCTTCTAAGGGCATAGAAACAGAGTACAATGCCTTTGTGAGCGATATTTATGAGCATTTTACCTCACAAAACAATGTCGCCTACCTCTGCGGACCGAGCTTCGCCTCAGAAGTTTTGCGCTCACTGCCCTGCGCACTTGTGATCCATACGCGCAACCTCGCGCTTGCACGGGAGTTTGGCGCGCTTATGCCAAGCTTTATCAAAACCTATGAAAGCCCCGATGTGATAGGTGGGGAAATCGCTGGAGCGTATAAAAATGTCATCGCCATCGCTGCGGGGATATGCGATGGGCTAAATCTGGGGGCAAATGCCAAAGCTTCACTGCTAGCACGCGGGCTTGTGGAGATGAATCGCTTTGGAGAGCACTTTGGGGCGCAGATGGAAACCTTTTTGGGGCTTTCAGGTGCTGGAGATTTGTTTTTGACTTCAAACTCCACGATGTCGCGCAACTATCGCGTGGGGCTTGGGCTCGCTCAAGGCAAAAGTATGCAAGAGATTCTATGCGAGCTAGGCGAAGTGGCTGAAGGCGTGCGGACTTCACAGGCTATCACGCAAATAGGAGAGAGAGAGCGTATCTATGTGCCTATCGCTAGTGAAGTGTGCGCAATAATCAATGGCAAACATATCAGTAAAAGTCTTGAAACATTGATGAAATAAGAGAGAAATCTTAAAAGAGTTGTGTAAGGAAGTGGTGGGAGGAGAGCTCTAGGGGGCGTCTCCCTAGAGCTATAAAGCCTTATTTTTTGCTCACGAGATCTTTTAGAGCCTTACCGGGTCTAAACTTAGGCACTCTCTTTTCTTTAGTAGTGTAAGTTTTGTTAGTTCCGGGGACTTTACCGCTCTTTGCTTTTTGCACCGCAGTTTCAAATTTACCAAAACCAACGAGCTCCACGCTCTCTTTTTTAGCAAGTGCTTTTTCTACCGCCTCTGTGAAAGCATTTACCGCTCTTTCAGCGTCTTTTTTAGTTTCGAACTTTCCTGTAGTCTTAACGAGATCTATAAAGCTTGCTTTGTTCATGATGAACCCCTTTCTTAATGAAATTTAAAAAACACGCATATTGTAGCAATTTTTGCGCAAAAGTCAAGGATTTAACGCGTTTTTGGCATTTTTTTGGCAAAAATTTGCGCACAATGCGTATTTATAGCACATCGCCCTGTGTGAGCGGCTGCCCAAACTTCAGCTCCCTAGCCGCTTTGCGCCCTAGCAGACTTTTGTAGATTCTAGGGTGTAGCCCGCCATTTGGGCGCAACACCTTGATATTTTCAGCACTGAGCTCCTCGCCCTCGCCTATATCGCGCACCACCCAAATGCTCCGCGCAAACTCACGCCCCCTTTTTTGTGTGGGCATACACTCCCCCTCCCCCATCATCTCGCACACATTGTGTATCTCCCTCACCAGCGCGCCAAACTCTTGCACATCCAAGCTAAAGGCACTATCGGCACTCTGCAGGCTTTTATCTAGTATGAAATGCTTCTCCACCACGCTCGCACCCAATGCCACCGCCACACTCGCACATAGCGTGCCAAGCGTGTGATCAGAGAGCCCAAACTTCACGCCATATTTTTGCGCAAATGTGGGCATACTCGCCAAATGCACAGAATCTAGGGGTGCGGGATACGCACTCGCGCAAAGCAGCAGCGTGAGATCGCGCACGCCACACTTTTTGCACAGCGTGATCGCCTCGTGCAGCTCGCGATCGTCAGCCACGCCACTTGAGAGGATCATAGGTTTCTTAAGCCGCGCCACATACTCCAGTAGCTCGAGATCTAGCACTTCAAAACTCGCGATTTTATACATCGGGCAGCCCAGAGATTCTAAAAAATCCACCCCCTCTTTAGAAAAAGGCGAGCTAAAGACGACTAGCCCTAGCTCACGCCCTAGCGCAAAGAGCTCCTTATGCCACTCCCAGGGCGTTTGCGCCTCCTCATAGAGCTCATAGAGATAGCGATCCTCCCACAATCCCCCTTGGATTCTAAAATGCTCGTTTTTGGCATCTAGCGTGAGGCAACTTGGCTTGTAGGTTTGGAGCTTCACGGCGTTTGCGCCACTTTGGGCGATCGCTCGCAGCGAATCGCGCGCTATCTCCAAGCTCCCGCAGTGATTAGCACTGAGCTCCGCCACGATAAGCGGTGCTTTGGCAGTATTTGTGCTATGGCGTGCTATCTCAAAGTTTGCGACATCACTCTTGCTCATTATGAGCACATCACAAAATCTCCCATCACTCACCACAAAATCATGCAAAGTGCCGTTGTAGCCAAATCCCGCCTTGGTATAAAAATCTATCGCGCGCGCATTTGTGCTCATCACTTCTAAAAACAAACTATGCAGCCCCAACTCCTCAAAGGCAATGTGCTCGATAATTTTTAGAATCTCCTGCCCCTTGTGCGCGATATGCGTGGCTTTGGGGTTGGTATAGATTCCCAAATAGGCGTGTTGGTGGCGCATACGCATGAGCGAGCCCACGCCAAGGATATATCCATTATGCAGGATTGCCCAGTAGCGTTGCGTTTTATCAAGCTTCAAATGCTCCACAAACTCAAAATGCCCCTTGTGCGTGATATGCGCGCTATACATCCACCGCGCCACCTCTGGAGTGTTGCGTATCGCGAGTATCTCCTCTAGCACCTCCCTATCGCACGCACAAAAATCCCGCGCCTCATAATCGCCTATTTTGTAATTCATACGCATATCCTTTTAAGAGTGTAAGCCAAAGATATTCCCCAAGGCAGATTCTAGCTCTAGCCCTATGCGCAGGGCTTTGAGCGTGGTTTTAGCCTGATTGCGCGCAAACTTTGGCAATAGGGATTGTATGAGCGTGGGGATTTGCGCGAGGCTTTGGGCGTGTTTGAATGCCCCAAGGGCGGCAAATTGCGAGATTTGGAAATGCTGATTTGGGGCGGATTCTATCATAATGGTAGGCATAAGACTAGCAGCCAGCTCGATGAGCGTGCCACCGCCCGCGCTGATGGCGATGTCGCAGCGGCGCATAAGCGCGTGCATTTGCACAGGGCTAAGATCGCGATAGTGCTTGAGATAAGGGCGCGTGGGCGGAGTGTGGGGGTAGTGTCGCCCAAGCACGAGGTGGATCACACAGGGCATAGAATCTAATGAGGGATTGTGCGGGGCGAAAAGCACGCTAGATTCTATAAATGGCAGAATCTGCGCGCTAAGATTGCCCAGATCGCTCCCCCCAAAGCTCACAAAAATATCGCCCACCCTCTCGCGCACCGCCGTGATGGGCGTAAATGCCTCATCACTTAGCCCAAATCCCAAACCTAGCAAATGCCTTGAAGTGCGCGCAGCATAGAGCTTGTGGGCATTTGGCGCGGCATTGAGGATAAAACTCTGTGGCGGATACACGGCGCGATTGGTATCATCAAAGCACACAAGGCGCGCGAATACTGAATCTAGCAGCGCGAAATGCTCTCTCCCAAACACATAGCTATCCACCACCGCGCCCAACGCCTCCCCTGATAGAATCTGCGCGCAAAACGCCTTGAGATTTTCTACCTCATCGAGCTTGTGGGTAATGATGGGGCATAGCACAGATTCTATGGGATTTGTGCGCGAGGAGAGGAGCGCGAGCTTGTGTGCGAGCGCGCTCACACGCCGATAATGCCCTAGCCCAGCCTGCGCGCCATCATCATAAAAGAGGTAGAGTTTCATTATTGCGCTTGTGGCGTGGGGGCGGGGTGGGTGAGCTGATATTTGAGCTCAGCAAGCTGCCAATCCTGCGGTGTGTCGATGTCCTGAGCGTGGAGGGGATTAAGGATAAGCGCGCGCGAGTGTGGGGTGAAAATGGGGAGCTGCTCCCTAAAACTCTTAGCACGCGCGAAATAAAACTGCCCCGCGTCGTGATAGAGTGGCGCGAGATCTTGGGAGCGCGTGTGCTCAAACTCGGGGTGCAAAAGCGTGGGGGCGAGCGAGTGGGCATTATGCGCGTTTAAAAGGCAAGCCCTAGAATCCACGCGCCCATTAGATTCTATAAACCCCGCAGAATCTACAGAATCTACAAACTCCACAGAATCTAGCCTAAAGCTCCGCCACGGGCTATGCGCATACGCCAGTGCGCCAAACACATAGCGCACGCGCCTATCCTCACAAAGCAGGGCGTGGGCTTGTGTGAGGTAGTGCGTGGGCAAAAGCGGCGTAGCGGGATAGAGGCAGCAGATAAAGTCCTCATCGCGCGCCTGCAGGCTCTCAAGCGCGTGGGCGATGACAGGGAGCGTGGGTGTGTGATCATCAGCTAGACTTTTAGGACGCATAAAGGGCGTCTTTGCCCCATAGCGCACGGCGATAGTGGCTATCTGTGCAGAATCTGTGCTCACGATAACCTCATCAAAAATCCCGCTTTTTAGCGCATTTTGTATCGCATAGGCGATGATGGGCTTGCCACAAAAGGGCTTGATATTTTTGTCTGCGATTCGCTTAGAGCCGCTGCGCGCGGGGATTATGGCGAGATTCACAGCATTGCCTAAAAGGGCCACACGCTCTCTATCCCATCACTCACGGGATTTTTGCTACGCGTTTGGCTGATAGGTCCTACCGAGCGATAGGCGATCTTGGCATCGGCGAGGTAGCGGCTTTGCACGGTGTTGTTTTTTTCCACATCATAGGGGCGCACCACGCCGCTTACTTGCAGGATTTGCTTCTCGCCATCGACGAGAATCTCCTTTTGCCCAGCGATGAAGTAGTTGCCATTTTCTAGCACTTTGATGATGCGCGCGGTGATAGTGGCGTTGATAGCGTCTGTATGGCTTTGGTTGCCCCCGCCTGTGAAGTTGGTGGTGTTGTTGGCTTTGGTGAGCGTGTAGGCGCTTTGGTTATTGAGCTCTTGGGTAATTCTTTGCTGCTCCTCATCAGCCCCGCCATATTGGATACTAGGGGGCGTTACCACGCCGCCACTCGTGCCGTTGTAGGCTTTGTTAGTCGTGAAGTTTGCCGTGGCGTTTTCACTGATAATCACTGTGATGAGATCATCGGGCTTCATCGCCCTCCTATCGGCAAATAGTGGCCTATCCCCTGTCCCAAAGAGACTGCCTGCACGCGGAATCTCTGGGATAAATTCTTGGGAGGGCGACTCCTCGACATAGTTTGGAATCTCGCTAAAATCGATATCCGCGTCAAAGGCATACACAAAACTCGCAAAGCCCACAAAAGCGCACAATCCCGCGCATAGTCTGATTTTTTTCATTACCTAATCCTTGGTTTTGGTGTTTTTGGGATAGAAGCAAAGGGCATTCCGCGTGGGGTTTGCTAAGCCTAGACTTAGGATTTTTTATCTGCTTTGGTTTTTGTGGGGTTAGATTCTGTATTGGCTCATTTTTTAAAACCTCTTTCAATTCTACGCTTTTGAGAATCTCCACCTTAGATTCTGTAAATGCCCTAGATTGTGAATCTGCTTTGGATTCCCCAAATTCCGCATTGCTTAGATTCTGTCCTTGCTCGCTTTTTGGAATCCCTTTAGATTTTGTGTGTGTTTTAGATTCTGAATCCGCACTAGATTCTGTAGATTCTAAATTTCTTAGAATCGCATTCTCACGGATATTTTCTAATTTTTTAGAATCTCGTGTTTGCGCAAAAGAAAAAGGGGTTTCCCCTCTCCCCGCTCTCCCCAGCCCCGAAAAAGATAAAGC
>CALVDZ010000017.1 GCA_944326445.1 uncultured Helicobacter sp. | reverse complement strand
TTTGAATCTGAAGTATCAAAATGAGATTCTAAGCTTTCCTTAGATTCTGAATCTGCCTTACATTCCGCGCTTGGCTTGCCCTATTGGCGTGGTGTGGATTCTGTGAGTTCGCTATTGCAAGCAAAAAAATTAGTCATTGCGGTGTGGCTGTGTAAGCTTTGCGGATTTTTTGGAAGGTTAGCGGACAAACCGAGCGTGCCTTCCGAAAAATCCGCAATCTTATCGCATTGCATACCCAAGGAGCCGTTTTCCCTGAAAAAAGCCCAATGCCTTAACTCACAACCGTTTATAATCATCCTCTAATCTCACAATATCATCCTCCCCCAAATACTCACCCATCTGCACTTCTATCAGCACGAGGGGGATTTTGCCCGGATTTTCTAGCCGATGGGAAGCACCCATAGGGATATAAGTGGATTCATTTGCCTTCAAAAACACTTCCCTCTCCCCAATCTGCACGATCGCACTCCCGCTCACCACGATCCAATGCTCGTTGCGATGAAAATGCTTCTGCAAGCTTAGTCTATGCTTTGGCTTGACAACGATTTGCTTGATTTTGTAAGTGGGAGATTCTAAAAGCACGCTATAAGTCCCCCAAGGTCTATGCGCGGTGTTGTGGATCTGTGTAAGCTCCGGATAGGTGGCTTTGAGCGTGGGGATGAGCTCTTTTATGCGCTGGGTTTGCGTGAGCGGCGCGATGAGCAGGCAATCTCCGCTATTAATGATGGCGAGATTCTCCACGCCGATAGTGGCGACGAGCTTATCAGAGAGGATGAAGTTATTTACAGAATCTAGCTCCACATACGCGCCCCTTGTGGCATTGCCCTTTGTGTCGCTTTGCCACTCCTCTTTGAGTGCCTCAAAGCCCCCCACATCATTCCACACAAATGTCCCCTCCACGCACGCGACTTTGGAGCTTTTCTCCATCAGCGCGTAGTCTATGCTAATCTCCTCTATGCTCTCACACGCCTTGGGTTCTAGGCGCAGTATCTGCGTGCTTGGCGCGCTTTGCTTGCTTATCTCATAGGCTTTGGTGCAGGATTCTAAAAGCCTTGGAGTATGCACCCCTAGCTCGCGCAAAAACACATCAGCGCGGAAGCAAAACATTCCGCTATTCCAAAAATATTTGCCACTTTGGAGGTATCGCTGCGCCGTGGGGAGATCGGGCTTTTCTACAAACTGCTCGACGATGCCATCTTGGGCTTTGATATAGCCATAGCCGGTATGTGGGGAAGTGGGCTTAATCCCAAAAGTTACAAGGAAGCCCTTTTGGGCGAGATCTAGGGCTTTGTGTATGCACGCTTGGTAGCTTGGCTCATCTTTGATGAGATGATCGCTTGGCAGGGCGAGGAGGATCTCCTCAGGGCTAGATTCTAAAGCCCTAAGTGCGGCAAAGCACAGAGCGGGCGCGGTGTTTTTGGCAAAAGATTCTAAGAGAAAAGAATCTATGGCTATGCCCGCATCTTGGGCAATGTCTTTAGCCAAAAAGAAATGCTTATCGTTCGTGATGACACTAAAGGTAGCGTTGTGGCTTTGGACAAAGGGTTGGTTGCGCCTAAGCGTGTGGGCAAAGAGTGTGTTTAGCGCGTCTGTGCCCCCACTGCGTGAGGCGTCCTCTCGGTGTGAAGTCGCCTCTTTGGCACTGGGCAGGATTGGGGCAAATTGCTTGGGCAAAAGCTCGCGTGAGAGGGGCCAAAGCCGCGTGCCAGAGCCACCACAAAGTATGCTAATCGTCATAAAATCTCCTTTCAAGCTGAAAATGGTGTGGTAAGAACGCATTTTGCTTTGGCTATAATGCCAAAAATTATCGCAAACTTCACTAAAACCTTAAGGAAAGATGATGTATCGGGAAGTCTTAGCCTATTTTGCACAAATATGCGCCATACCCCACGCAAGCTTTCACACAAAAGAGCTTTTTGCCTACCTCACGCCCGAGTTGGAAAGCCTCGGATTTGTCGTGCGTAGCGATGAGGCGCGCAATATCTATGCCAAAAAAGGGGATTCTAAGCCCGTGTGCTGTCTGCAGGGGCATTATGATATGGTGTGCGTGGGGGCTGCGTCGCGTCATACGCCCATAGAGACTTATGAGGAGCAAATAGAGGGCGTGGCGTATCTGCGCGCGCGGGATTCAAGTCTTGGCGCGGATAATGGTATCGCGCTGGCGTGTATGCTGGCTCTAGGCAAAGAAATGAGCGATTTTGAAGTGCTCATCACCAACGATGAGGAAGTGGGAATGCTCGGGGCAAAAAATCTCCAAATGCTTATAGAATCTGAAGTGCTGCTCAATCTGGATTCTGAAGATATTAGTGAGATCGTGTTGGGCTGTGCGGGCGGGGTGGATCTGAGCGCGCGCTCAAAGCTAGAGCCTACGCACAGAATCTACGACAAAACCTTTGTGATACGCTCAAAGGGCTTTGTGGGCGGGCATAGTGGGGTGGATATACACAAAAATATCCCTAATGCGATTGTGGAGTTTGCGCATTTTCTCATCGACAAGCCCGCGCAGATTCTCTCACTGCGCGCAGGGGAGAAGCGCAACTCTATCCCTGTGGGCGTGGAATGCGTGGTGGTGGCTAGTGAGGATTTTTGCCAATACGCCAATGCGATGTTTGCCATCACGCCTCTAAAATCTGGCACAGAATCTAGCGCAAAATCCGCCCCGCATTCAGAATCTAGCACGCCCTTAGAATCTAACCAAAAATCTAGCGCGCGTTTAGAATCTAGTGCGCAACTTATCGGGCAATCCCACGCCTACGCAGCAGAGATCCTCTCGCCCATCATCGCGCTCCATAGCGGCGTGTATGAGATAGAATCTAGCACCAAAAGCGTGATAGATTCACTCAATCTCTCGTGTGCGCGCGTGCAAGATGGGGCATTAGAGCTCGATCTCTTTGCACGGGCTAATGATGATGCTAAGCTAGCGCGTATGCAGCGGCGTGTGGGCACGCTACTTGGGGCGTTTGGTATGTGTGTAGAATCTGGCGATTTTTATAGCGCGTGGAAGCGCAATATTAGCGATGATGACGCGCTTTTGGCTATGCTGATAGAGCTATATGAGGCAAATGGTATCACGCCGCATATCACGCAGATTCACGCGGGGCTAGAATGCGGGATTTTGGGGCAGCGACTGCGCGAGCTTAGCAAACCAACTCCTACTAAAATCCTCTCCATCGGTCCCACCATCGACTTCCCCCATAGCACCAAGGAGCGGCTAAACCTTGAGAGTCTTAGGGTGTTTGTGGCGATTTTACAAAGGGCATTACAGAATCTAGGAGCGAGAGTATGAAAACATTGCGAGTAGGGATAGTTGGGGTGAGTGGCTACACGGGCGCGGATTTGCTAAAGATTCTCCACAAGCACCCATATTTTGAGATAAGCTATGTGGCAAATACCCAAGGCGGTGTGAATCTAGATGAAATCCATAAGGAATTTTATAATGTGCTTAATTTGCCCGTGCAAAAGGCTTGCGCTAAAGATGTGTGCGCGCAATGCGATGTGGTGTTTTTGGCACTGCCACACAAAAGCGCGATGGAGTTTGTCAAGGCATTGAGAGAAGCTCAGAAAAATACAGAATCTAGCTCGCTAGATTCACTAAAAATCATAGATTTGAGCGCGGATTATCGCTTGAGCGCGGAGCATTATGAGGCGGTGTATTGCCCACATATCGATGATGAGGGGCTCTCTCGTGCGGTGTATGGACTGCCTGAATACGCGCACAATGCTATAGCAAGCGCCTCTCTAGTCGCAAATCCGGGCTGCTATCCCACCGCCACGCTTTTGGCACTGCTGCCGTTTCTCCCCTATGTGGAGGGCGAAATCTTTGTCGATGCTAAAAGCGGTGTGAGTGGAGCGGGCAAAAAACTCACTGATGATACGCACTACCCAACTATCAATGAAAATATCTTTAGCTACGCGCCACTAACCCACCGCCACCAAATCGAGATTGAGGAAAAATGCGCGCAGTTTGGGGCAGTGAGCGCGCGCGTGCATTTTGTCCCGCATTTGTGTCCTTTTACGCGCGGTATGCTTGTGAGCGTGTTTGCCACGCTTAGGGAGGAGTATGCGGATATTGAGCCCCTAGAGATTTTGGAGCGAGCGTATGAGGGCGCGCCATTTGTGAGAATCTGTGAGCAAAGCGTGCGCGTGAGCGATGTGCGCGGGAGCAATATGTGCGATGTCTTCGCACTCAAGCGAGGCAGGGCACTGTATATAAATAGCGCGATTGACAACCTTATGCGCGGGGCGAGCTCCCAAGCCGTGGTCAATGCCAACATAATGTGTGGGCTGCCGCAAGATTGTGGCATACCGCAAGTGGGGTGGTGAGTGAGTAGCGACGCACCAAAACTATCAGAGGGAGCACCAAAAGGGGCATTAGAGGGGGCATTGCGCGAGGCGGCGGCATTGCGTATCAATGACGATGCGGTGTTTGTCGCGGATGCGCATTGGAAGGCAGGTGATGAGGGGCTATTAGCGTGCTTAGATTCACTGCAATGCTCACAGGTGTTTTTGATGGGAGATATCGCGCAAATGCTCGTGGGCAATCTCGCCACAAGCACAGAATCCAACAAGGCTCTGCTAGAGTGCATACAAAATTTAAGCAAGCGTAGCTGTGTGTATTGGCTTGAGGGCAATCACGACTTTGGCTTAGAGGCGTTGGGCTCTGCTCTAGCGCAGGTGCGCTTTATCCCGCGTGCGCGCCAACCCCTCATCGCCACTTACAGAGGGCAAATCGTGAGCCTCGCGCACGGGGATTTGTTCCTAAATAAGCGATACAGATTCTATATCGGTGTGCTCAACTCCCGCTTTGGGCTTAGTGTGCTAAAGGCTATAGATTGGCTCTCGCGCGGGTGGGTGTATAGGGTGCTGCAAGCAGGCATAGATTCTAAGCATATCCGCGCGTTTAGGGGGGAGTATGAGGGATTTTGTGCGCGACGCATACAATCATATAGCGCGTATTTTCTCAAGCGATACAAGGCTCTGCCACAAATCATCATCGAGGGGCACTTCCATCTAGGGCGCGAGATGTGGCTAGAGGCGGGAGGGGGGCGCGTTTTTTATGCGTGTTTGCCCTCATTTTATATTGATGGAAGCATCTTTAGGCTACAATCTGGCATTTGTCAATCACAAACTAGGGGTAAGAATGGCTAAAAAAAGTCTGTTAAATCTTGCGACAAACGAAATGGAATTGGTGGATTTTAGAATCTACGAGATACATGGCGAAGAAAGCTATGAGGGCGTGTATGGGATCAATGTCTCCAAAGTCGATGGCGTGGTGGAGTTCCCCGATCATGTCTTTGATCTCCCGGCTGCACCTGATTATGTGGTGGGGACATTTGATCTGCGCGGAGAGATCATACCGCTAGTGGATTTGGGCAGGTGGATGTGTGTGCAGACAGACACTTCAAAAACGAGCCAAAAAGTCATCGTGGCGAAATTTAATAATATCAAGATTGGCTTTATCATCCACGAGGCAAAGAGGATTAGGCGGATTAATTGGAAAGATATCGAGGGCGCGGCGTTTAATGTAAGCAACGACAATCAACGCGGTAAAATCACGGGCACAACGCCCATAGAAGATGGCAGGACATTGCTGATTTTGGATTTGGAGGGGATTTTAGATGATTGCAACTTCTACGATCCGATGAAAAATATGATCAATGAGGACGGGAGCCAAAAAGAAGTGCCCAAATTTAGCGGTTTTGCGCTGATTTTAGATGATAGTCTCGTCGCACGCAAACTCCTGCGCACTTCACTTAGGGACGCGGGGTTTGATATCATTGAGGCAGTCAATGGCGAAGATGGCATACAAAAGCTCGAGCGATTATACGAGCAGTATCAAGAGAATCTAAGCGGGCATTTAAAAATCATTATCTCGGATGTGGAAATGCCCCAAATGGATGGTTTCCACTTCGCCGCGCAAGTCAAGCAAGATGAGCGTTTTAAGGATATTCCCATTATGTTCAACTCCTCAATCTGTGACAATCTGAGTGAAGAAAAAAGCAAGGAAATCGGGGCGGAGGCGTATCTGATAAAATTCGATACTGGGTTATTTTATGATGAAATATCTCGAATTTTATCAAAATAAGAAATAAATTCTGTTAGAATGGCGGGCAGAGTTTAAATTTTGAAAGTGAGGTTAGGCAATGGACGATATACAAGAGATAATGGAGGACTTTCTCATAGAGGCTTTCGAGATGGTAGAGCAGCTCGATCAAGACTTGGTGGAGCTAGAAAGTAATCCTGAAGATTTGGACCTACTCAACAGAATCTTTCGCGTGGCGCACACGATCAAGGGTTCAAGCTCGTTTTTGAATTTTGATATCTTAACGAGCCTAACACATCATATGGAAGATGTGCTCAACAAAGCGCGTCGTGCAGAGCTAAAAATCACTCCCGATGTTATGGATGTGGTGCTGCAATCTGTGGATTTGATGAAGGCACTTTTGAGTGCGATTAGGGACAATGGGACAGACGCAAATAGCGGCATTGATATCACAGATATTGTCAAGCGACTCCAAGAGGTTTCTGGCGATAGTGGCGAGGAAAAAGCCCCAGCACAAGAGGCTAGCCAAGAAGCTAACAAGGAAGATTCTAAACCGGCAGAGCAAACTGCGAGCGTAAATGCTACGGATAATCCGCTTGCTGATGAGCCAGATTTGGATTATTCCTCAATGAGTGGGGAGCAGGTAGAGGCGGAAATCGAGAGGCTTTTGAAAAAACGTCAAGAAGCCGACAAGGCGCGTCGAGAGGAGCTCAAAAAACAAGGACTAGCCCCCAATGTGCAGGCACCAAGCGAGCCAAAAGAAGCACAATCTACCCCAAGCCCCCAAGCCCCCAAGCCCGCTGCCGCCAAACCAAAAGCTGGAGCCAAAAAAGAAGATGGCGGTGCTCCAGCGACCAATGTCGAACAAACAGTGCGCGTGGATGTGCGCCGCCTAGATCATTTGATGAATCTCATCGGGGAATTGGTGCTTGGCAAAAACAGGCTTATCAAAATCTATAGCGATGTGGAGGAACGCTATGATGGGGAAAAATTCCTCGAAGAGCTCAATCAAGTCGTCTCCTCTATCTCATCAATCACTACAGATTTGCAACTCGCAGTGATGAAAACTCGAATGCAGCCTGTGGGCAAGGTGTTTAATAAATTCCCGCGTATGGTGCGTGATCTCTCTAGAGAGCTTAACAAAAACATTGATCTTGTGATTACAGGCGAGGAAACAGAGGTGGATAAATCCATCGTAGAGGAGATTGGCGATCCGCTCGTGCATATCATCAGAAATTCTTGCGATCACGGCGTAGAATCTCCTGAAGAGCGACAGGCTCTGGGCAAACCTGCTATGGGAACGGTGCAACTCAAAGCCTATAATGAAGGCAACCATATCGTGATTGAGGTAACCGATGATGGCAAGGGGCTTGACGCGCAGATGCTCAAACGAAAAGCGATAGAAAAGGGCCTAATTAGCGAGAGGGAAGCAGATTCTATGTCTGACAAAGAGGCGTTTGGGATTATTTTCAAGCCCGGATTTTCTACTGCCAAAAGCATTACTAATGTCTCTGGGCGCGGCGTGGGTATGGATGTGGTAAAAACCAATATCGAAAAGCTTAGCGGTATCATCGAGATAGAATCTGAAAAGGGCGTGGGCACAACACAAAAGCTCAAAATCCCTCTCACGCTAGCGATTATGCAGGCGTTGCTCGTGGGCGTGCAGGAGGAATACTACGCGATCCCACTCTCATCTGTCATAGAAACCGTGCGCATTAGTCAAGATGAAATCTACACAGTCGATGGCAAGAGCGTGCTGCGCTCTCGCGATGAAGTGCTCTCGCTCGTGCGCTTAGCAGATATTTTCAAGGTAGATTCTGTGCTTGAGGCAATGAATGAGGTGTATGTCGTCATCATCGGATTGGCTGATCAGAAAATCGGTGTGATTGTGGATTATCTCGTGGGACAAGAAGAAGTGGTGATCAAATCGCTTGGCTACTATCTCAAAGGCATTGAGGGTATCACTGGCGCCACGGTGCGAGGTGATGGCAAGATCACGCTTATCGTGGATGTCGCTGGTATGATGAATATGGCTAAGAGTATGAAGGTAAATATCAACAAAATGCTTGACGAAGTGGAATCCCAAAAAGTGAAAAATTCTCCAAGCGACTATACCGTGCTTGCCATTGATGATAGCAGCACCGATCGCGCCATTATGAAAAAATGCCTCAAAACATTGGGTGTTACGGTGCTTGAGGCTTCAAACGGCTTGGAGGCGCTAGATATCGTCAAAAATGGCGATAAGCAACTTGATGCTGTGCTCGTGGATATTGAAATGCCAAAGATGGACGGCTATACTTTTGCCTCAGAGGTGCGCAAATACAACAAATTTAGGAATTTGCCACTCATTGCTGTAACAAGTAGAAATAGCAAAACCGACAGAATGCGCGGAGTAGAATCTGGTATGACAGAATACATTACCAAACCATATACGCCAGAGTATCTAATAAACGTCGTAAGGCGCAATATCAATCTCGTAACAGATGGGGAGTAAGAGTATGAATAATCAGCTAAAAGAAGTGTTTGAAAAGCAACAAAAAAAGAAATCAGGGGAGGACAATGCTTTCTTTGAAGAGACTTTACAGGTTATAAGCTTTATGGTGGGGAGTGAAGAGTTTGCCGTGCCTATCCTCAATGTCAAAGAAATCATCAAGCCTATGGAATACACGAGAGTTCCGGGAGCACCAAACTATGTAGTGGGTGTGTTTAACCTAAGGGGTGGTGTGTTTCCTCTCATCAATTTGCGCCTTAAGTTTGGGCTTCCCTCTATCAAGCAGGATCAGGATACTCGCTATCTCGTCGTAATGCACCAAGATGAAAATGTCGGATTAATCATCGACAAGCTCAATGAAGCCGTGAAAATCAACCAAAACGATATAGATCCTGTCCCAGAGACGATAGAGGGAGCGGAGAGCTTTATGCAAGGTATCGGAAAGCAAGAGGATAGACTCATCACTATTCTAAGTCTTGAGAATCTCCTAAAACGGACATTTTAGGGTTAAATAATTCTTAACTTTCTTATTATTTAGGTTATTTTAAGATTAATATCCTATACTTTGGTTTTGGTTCTACCAAAATACAACAACAAATAAGGGAGTAAAGATGGCTGTTAAGATTACTGATATTTGCATAGCGTGCGGTTCTTGTATCGATGAGTGTCCAGTAGGGGCGATCGTGGATGATGATGATAACCCAACAGGAGAGGGCATTTATTATGTGTATTCTAATAAATGCGTAGAGTGCGTGGGGCACAATGACGAACCAGCGTGCGCTAGTGCGTGTCCTACCGATGGCTGCATCGTGTGGAGTGAGCTCGGCTCTACCAACCGAGATTCTATCACCACAGATATGAGAGATGGCACACATCCTTGTGTGTAACTTTCTAGGATTCTAGTGCTTACTAGAATCCAAACTTTTCTCCAAAACCCAAGATTTAACAAAAACATAAAATAAAATATCCTATAATTCCCCACAAAATCATTTTGAAGGCGTATTATGACCCAAGAAGAACTCAATATGCTGATGAATAGCGACAATCTCGATGATGTTGTTGCACAAGAGGACGATACCCCATCCCAAAACAACACTAGCGAATCATCAGAACTCAATATGGAAAACTATCGCGTAGAAGCCGACAAAAAATGGCCCCCACCACCTCCAACCGACGATCACAAAGTCGTTCATCAGCTTGATGATGTTACCAAGGATTCAGAAGTCAAAGCCACACAGATTTTTGATCAGCTCGAGATTATGGGATCAGCAGCCGATAATGCCGCCAAAAAGCTCAAGCAAATCAAAAAATTCCTCGACTCCCAAGAGGAGCTCTTTAGCAAGCTCTGCGAGAGTTTCCCAAATGTGCAGACATTTACCAAAACTATGGAGGAGATCACCCACACCAAAGCCACCCTCAAAGAAGCCATAAACTACTGCGATGAAGTGAGCGATGCGTCTATGCAGGCTATGGATATTATGCAATACCAAGATATCCATCGCCAAAAAATCGAGCGCGTGATCAATGTAATGCGCGCCCTCGCACAATATATGAACTCGCTCTTTGAAGGCAAGATCGAGGATAATAAGCGCGTGAGCTCCGCTGTGTATATCGCAGGCGATAACAAAGGGGATATCGCGAGCGATGACGATATCGAGGCGCTCATCGCCTCATTTGGCGCCAAGTAGAGCCCTGCCAAATAGAGCCTTAAGAGCCTTATATGTCAGATTCTCTCAAAAAATGTGAGCTCCTCTCACCCGCGGGCAATTTTCAAAAACTCAAAATCGCCCTTGCCTATGGCGCAGATGTCGTGTATGGCGGCGTTAGCCATTTTTCACTGCGTTCGCGCTCTGGCAAGGAATTTGACTTTGAGACCTTCGCACAAGCGGTTGATTACACACACGCCCTTGGCAAAAAAATCTATGTAACCATCAACGGCTTCCCTTTCAACGCCCAGCTAAAACTCCTAGAGTCCCACATAGCCAAAATGGCAGAGCTCAAGCCCGATGCCTTTATCATCGCTGCTCCGGGCGTGCTCAAGCTCTCCAAAACCATCGCGCCCCAAATCCCCATCCACCTCTCCACCCAAGCCAATGTGCTCAATGTCCTTGATGCGCAGGTGTTTTATGAAATGGGCGTGAAGCGCATAGTAGCCGCGCGCGAGCTTAGCCTCAAAGACGCCATAGAGATAAAAAAAGCCCTGCCCGACTTAGAGTTAGAAATTTTCGTGCATGGCTCGATGTGCTTTGCCTTCTCGGGACGCTGCCTCATCTCGGCACTGCAAAATGGCAGAGTGCCCAACCGCGGGAGTTGCGCCAATGACTGCCGCTTTGATTATGAATACTATGTGCGCAACCTCGCAAATGATGAGCTCATACGCTTTGATGGGCGGGAGTTTTATGTCAAAAACCCCGATAATGGCGTGATGATGAGACTTGAGGAGAGCGAGGGCGTGGGCACGCATATTTTTAATTCCAAAGATCTCAATCTCGCAAGCCACCTTAGAGAAATCTTAGATTCTGGAGCGATCAATGCGCTCAAAATCGAGGGGCGCACCAAATCAGCGTATTACGCCGCAATCACCGCACGCACCTACCGCAAGGCGATTGACGACTATTATGCGGGTGCGTTTGATGAGAGATTCTATCAGTCCGAGCTCCACACGCTCAAAAATCGCGGTTTTAGCGATGGCTATCTCGTGCATCGCCCCCATAGCCGCCTTGACACACAAAACCACCAAACCGCCATCAGCGAGGGAAGCTACCAAGTCAATGCCCAAGTCGCCCCAAGCGGCGATAAGGCACTCTGCAAGCACACCATTATCCCGCACAAGCCCCTGCAGATCGTCGCGCCGCTAGATTCACACATCGTGTGTGGCAAAAACGAGCTAGGCGAGATATACGAGCACGATGGCGCGCATTATATGCGCTTTTTTAAAATCGTGCTAGAAAATGGCAAGGAGCTAGATTCTATCCATAGTGGCAACACCAACCACTTCCTTTTGCCCCTACCCCTGCCGGCATTTAGCTTTTTGCGCCAAAGACTATGAGACACGCGATACACGCACAACCCCACTCCTAAGGATTATTATGCTTTTCTCCTCTTATATCTTTATCTTTGCCTTTCTGCCCTTTGTGTGGCTAGGCTTCCATATCCTCAAATCCCTGCCCTTTGCCGCCTCATACACCTGTGCCAAGCTCTTTTTGGTGCTCGCCTCGCTTTTTTTCTACGCGTATTTTAAGCTCGAGTATCTCCCCATACTTTTGGGCTCGATTGTGATAAATTACCTCTTTGCCCTTGCGATTTTGCGCTTCCCCTCACGCTCATCGCGCGCCTGTGCGCACAGCCTCGCTAGTGATTATCCTGTAAGCAAATTGGGGGGGGGGGCAGCACAGGGCAGGATCTAGCCCGCACGCCGCGCTAGATCCCTACCCACGCAACGCCACCACAAAGCCCCAAAACCCAAACAACCAACAACCCAAAAAGCGCGCCCACTCCCCGCTCACCCCGAGATTCTTGCTTATCCTAGGCATAGGTTTTAATCTCTGCTTGCTTGGATTTTTTAAATACACCGATTTTTTCTTAGAAAATTTTAATCTCTTCACACAGCTAGCGCACCTAGACTTTAGCATTCCCCTGCCCCATATTCTCCTGCCCCTCGCGCTCTCTTTTGTGACTTTTCAGCAAATTGCCTTTTTGGTGGATTGTTATAGGCATTGCGCCTTGAGCGATGAGGGAAATTTTTCTTGCACGCAATCTAGTGCGGGTTTAAAATCTAGTGCGGGCTTAAAATCTAAGGCTTTTATAGAATCTATTCCAACAGATTCACGATCTCATCAAAGCTCAGAATCTAGCCGTATAGATTCTGAAACAATCACAAAATCCAAAGAGATTCTAAAAAATGCGCAAAAACAGAATTTAGAGAGCACAACATTCAAGGCAGATTTAGAATCCAACAATTCCCTAGATTCCATAAACTTCCTTGACTACTGCCTCTTTATCACTTTTTTCCCGCAGCTCATAGCCGGACCTATCGTGCATCACAAAGAGATGATGCCACAATTTGCGAGATTGGGGCATCGCTCGGATATCTCCTCTCAAATCCCAGAATGCCAAAATGGTGTATCCAACGCAAGCACAGAATCCACAAACCTCAATTCCCAAAAAAGCGCGCAAAAGACTACTTTTTGTGATTATGAATCTGTGGCTAAAGGCTTATTTATCTTTGCCATCGGCTTGTTTAAAAAAGTCTGTATCGCCGATAGCTTCGCGGTTTGGGCAAATGCAGGCTTTAGCGTGGTAGAAAATGGCGGCGTGCTCAATCTCTTTGAATCGTGGGCGACTTCGCTTAGCTACACCTTTGAGCTCTATTTTGATTTTAGCGGGTATTGCGATATGGCGATAGGCTTGGGGCTGCTCTTTGGCATACTGCTCCCGCTCAACTTCAACTCCCCCTACAAAGCCCTCAATATAGCGGATTTTTGGCGGCGGTGGCATATCACGCTGGGGAGGTTTTTGAAGGAATATGTGTATATTCCACTTGGCGGCAACAAGAATAGTTCAAAGAAAGTTCGGGCAAATTCGGCTTTGAGCGATAAATCGTTGAATCTACGCTCGGGGCTTGGTCATTACCCTCTAGGTAACTCCCTGCGCCCCTCACTTGATAGCAACGATTTCTCATCTCAAATCCTAGAATTTCGTGTAGCTCAATCCCAACACGCAGATTCCGCAACCTTAGAATGCAAAAAATCTAATGTGGGTTTAGAATCTAGCTTCACAGATTCAGAATCTAAGCAACCAAAAAATTTGCGCACAAAGAAACAAGAGGGTGGCGCAGTATTTTTTAATGATTTTTGTGGTTGTGGAGCGCGAGGTGCAGGGAGCTACCTAAGCGGTAGTGACCAAACCGAGTGCGAACACTCCGCAAAAAGCACAAAAAAGACAAGCCAAGAAAATTCCCTTTATAATCAGATTTTTACCTTGCGCAATCTTTTCATCGTGGCTTTCCTAAGCGGTGTGTGGCACGGGGCTGGGTGGGGGTTTGTGCTGTGGGGTGCGCTGCACGGGGCGGCGATGTGTGTGCATAGAATATATATGTGGTGGTATCAGAGTTTAGAGAAACAATGCTCTCTCATAATGGAAAACGGCTCTTTGGGTATGCAATGCGATAAGATTGCGGATTTTTCGGAAGGCACGCTCGGTTTGTCCGCTAACCTTCCAAAAAATCCGCAAAGCTTACACAGCCACACCGCAAATACTAATTTTGTTGTTTGCAGTAGTAAGCCCACGCAATCCACACCACGCCAAGAGGGCAAGCCACGCGCGGAATGTAAGGCAGATTCAGAATCTAAGGAAAGATTAGATTCTAGCTTGAGCAGTTCAGATTCAGAATCTAACCCCACAAATTCAGATTCTAAGCAGCTTACAGAATCCACTACTTCAAAAAACTTGTGCGAGGCTTTGCCCAATATCAATAATAGTGCGTGCGCAAGCACGAGCCGAGCAGAATCTATGCCAATAGATTCTGCTATTTTTGCGCAGCAAAAATCACATAAAATGTGTAGCACGCAAGTGCATACCACCCCTCGCCCTTGTCGTGGTGTTAAAAATGCGTTAAAAAAATGCAGTAGTGCATTTTTAGCATTTTTGACTAGACAAGGAGATAGTGAGGCTCTCCCCTTGTTTGCCGAAAAAGAAAAGCGGCGCTTTATCTTTTTCGGGGCTTTAGCGAGCGGGGAGGGGATAAACCCCTTTTTCTTTTGCGATACACGAGATTCAAAGAAACAAAGAAGTATTCGTGAGAACGAGAGTCTAAGAAATGCAGAATCTAGTGCGGAGAATCTAGGGAACACAGATTCAAAGACACGCACAGAATCCAAAGCAGAGATTCTAAACAACACACAACCCCACAGCTTTGCGAGATTTTACACAGCCTTTAGACACACGAGATTCTACACCATTGTGTGCTGGCTAGTTACCTTTAACTTTGTCAATATCGCTTGGATATTCTTTAGGGCACAAAACCTGCAGGGCGCGCTCAACCTCCTAGAGGGAATGTTTGGCGGGGCGGTGGTGCTCCCTAGCTTTTTAGAATCTAAGCTAGGATTTTTGGGCTTAACACAGATAAATGGCGCGGCGATTGGCTTTGGCGGGTGGCTCCAAAATATAGGCGGGAGCTGGGAGAGCGTGCTAGCACTCATTGCGGCGACTATCATATGCGTGTGCTGTGCCAATAGTCTAGCCCTTATGCGCAATATGCGCAAATCCACAATCATCATTTGCGCCATAGCGTTTGCGCACTGCCTCATTGTGCTCACCACCTCGGACTACCAAGCACCATTTTTGTATTTTAACTTCTAGAACTACTTATGGAAAAAGTCAGATTATTCCTGCTCACCACCTTTTTGGCGATATTCTCGTATGCCCTCATCGTGATACACAACACCATAATCCCCGATACACCGAGATTCCAAAACTCCGAAGTATGGCTAAAATATCTCTATATCCTCAAGGATTATATCAACGCCAAACCCACCACCAAGCAACGCCTGCTCATCGTGAGCGGCTCAAACTCACTCTTTGGCTTTGATAGCGCGCTGATAGATTCACAAACGCCCTTTATGCCCATAAACTACGCCACACACGCAGGACTGCCCATAAACTACCACATAGACAAAATCCTAAAAATCGCCAAGCAAAAGGACATCATTTTTCTGCCCTTAGAGTTTGGGTATTATGAGCGCGGGATACCAAACGCGGATTTTTGGTATATCCAAAATATGCTCACTTGGGACAAAGACTACAGGGAGTTTATCGACGCTAGGGGCATTTTCTTAGCGTATGTGAAAAACTCCGAAATCTCTATGCTAAAAAACTTTATCAAATCTCTGATACGCCCTACCCCCACGCCCACAAACCCCATAGCGACTATGCAGGAAAAATGGCAAAACCCACAAGAATTTGAGGGCTACACATACACCTCGCTCAATAGATACGGGGATTTTTGCACACAGGTAGGCGCGCTCTTTAGGGGCAATCCTAGCTATCTAGATTCTCATCTCACGCTCTCGCCCTTTTTTCTTGCCCAATACGCGCGACTCCTAGAGTTTGCCAAAACTAAGCACATAAAAGTATTTTTGACCTACCCCACGACGATGGAAAATCCCGATTTTAGCCTCGATGACCCAAAAACTCTAGCAAAAATTGAGAATCTACAAACCCAGCTCAAAGCGCACAATATCGAGATTTATGGGGATTTTAGGGATTTTCACTTTGAGCGCAAATATTTTTTTGACACGCCCTACCACCTCAACTCTGAAGGCGCGAGGCTACGCACACAAGCCTTTATCAAGCTCCTAGAGCAGATGGCACAAGAGGGCTTATTAGAATGATTTGCCATTTTAGAATCCTAGGAGCGATCACACCATCTAGGGCTTGCTAGAGGGCTTTAGCACGCACCCCCTGCCCTAACTTAGAATCCACTTTAGATTCTGTATGCCTTAAAATCTAAAGCGATTAGAGAATCCGCCATTTTATAAAATCTCATCAAGGCTTTGCCAAATATCAATAATAGTGCGTGCGGTAGCACGATGCCTAAGCAGAATCTAAAGATTCTAAAGCTTTAGATTCTGTCATTTTTGCAACGCAAAAATCAAATGAAAATATCCCGTGCGGAGCACCTTTATCTAAAGAAAATTCAGAATCTAGCCACTTAGATTCTGAAACAAGCACAGAATCTAAAGGGATTCTAAAAAACGAGCAAAGACAGAATCTAAACAATGCGGAATTTGGGGAATCCAAAGCAGATTTAAAATCTAAAGCATTACAGAATCTAGCCTAAGAGATTCCAACCAAGCCCCAAACAACGCAGATTCTAAAACACAGAATCTAAAAGCCCCAAAAAGCTTACACAATCCACGCACAGCATAAAATCCAAACGCTTCCCGCGAGCAAGCCTGCGCTAAAGCTACGCCTTTTTGAGCATAGACACACCCACGCTCACCATACACACCACCGCGAGCGTGATCCCCGCAAACAGCCCCGCGGGCATAAGCAGCTCATAATACAATAGCGCGCCAACCCCCGCCACAAACAGCACATAGCCCCCCACGCGCGCAAAAGAAAAGCTTAGCCTCGTGCCCACGACAAAGCGCGAGAGCGGGGGGATCTTACTCGATGAGCCCTTACCCATCGCCTCCGTTTGCGCCCCATCGCTTTTACTCTCGCTTCTGCCATCATCGCCGCTGCCCTTAGCCTCGCTTTTCTCCCCGCTTGTGCCACCGCCATTGTCGTAGCCACTCTCATCAGCCCTATCGTGTGGCGCGCCGTGAGCGTATCGGGCTCGTGGCGTTTGTGAATCTATCTGTGAATCTCTAGGCGCGTCCTCCTGTGCGCGGGCGAGCTGGCGTTTGATATGGGCAAATGAGCCGCTCATAATCACGCCAAACGCCCCATATCCTAGCAAAAAGCTCGCGCCACACTCCGCGCCAAACGCCATAGCCACTCCCACTCCTATCGCCCCAATGAGCGCAAACGCGCCCAAAACCCGCACAGACTTAGCGTGCATAGGGATCGTCCTCATCCTCATCATCTTGTGTGCGCACATCTCGCAAGTCTCGTGCTCGTGTGCCCCCTCCCTGCTCACTCTGTGAATCTTGCAAATACTTTTGGGCGTTGTAGCGGGGGTTTGTGGCGAGTTCATCGAGATCTTTTTTGTGGCGTTTGTAGGCTTTGTAGATATTTAGGAATGCCGCGCCCACACCCCAGATAATCCCAAGCCACAAAAGCCACGAAACTCCCGTAAGTGCTTTAAGAGCGTAGCCTATGCCATAGCCCAGCGCCACCGCCACGATGAGAGAAATCCCCAAACTCAAATCATACGCGCCCTCTACCACCTTTTGGAATCTAGGGGGCTTGCCCTGCGCGTTGTCTGACGCACTGCCCTGTGTGCTGCCCTGCGCGTTATCTCGCGCGTCATTCTGCGCGTTGCTCGGCTCCAAATGAGAATTTGGGCGAGAATCCTGCTTGTCCATATATCCGCCTAGATATTGTTTGCTATCTCTTCAAAGCTCTCTTTGGCGCGCTCTATGGTGCGCTCGATCTCCTCATCGCCCATAGCCGTGCAGACAAAGCCACTCTCAAACTGCGAGCACGCAAAATACACGCCCCTCTCAAGCATTTTTTGATGAAACTTCGCAAACATCGCGCTATCACTCCGCTTAGCGTCATCAAAATTTTTAACCACGCAATCGTTAAAGAAAAATCCAAACATCGAGCCCCTATGGCATACTTGTAGCGGGATACCCACACTTTTGGCTGCGTTTTTTAGCCCTTGTGTGAGGGTTTGGGCTTTTTGCGCGAGTGTGGCAAAGACACTCGGATCGCTCTTTAGCTTTAGCAATGAAGCGAGCCCAGCACTCACTGCCACGGGATTCCCACTTAGCGTGCCGGCTTGATACACGCTCCCCACGGGGGAAAGCAGCGCCATAATCTCATCTCTGCCCCCAAACGCCGCTAAAGGCATACCCCCGCCGATAACCTTGCCAAAAGTCGCCATATCAGGCAGCACATCACAATACTCCAGCCCCCCGCGCAAAGCTGCTCTAAAGCCGCTCATCACCTCATCAAAGATAAGCACCGCGCCATACTCATCGCACAGCGCGCGTAAGAAGCGCAAAAACTCCCTATCCGCAGGCACAAGCCCCATATTGCCCGCGATTGGCTCGATGATCACGCAGCCCACGCCACTGCCCTTAGCCCTGCTCTCCTCAAAGCACGCACGCACAGAATCCACATCATTATAACGCGCCACTAGCGTGTGCTTAGAGAGATCGTTTGGCACGCCCGGCGAGCTTGGCGCACCAAAAGTCGCACACCCACTCCCCGCGCTCACGAGCAAGCTATCGCTATGCCCGTGGTAGCAGCCATCAAACTTGATGATATCATCTCTGCCGCTATATGCCCGCGCAAGGCGTATCGCACTCATCACAGCTTCCGTGCCAGAGCTCACAAGCCGCACCTTTTGCACGCCATCATAGCTGCTGATAATCTCCTTTGCCAAAGTCGTCTCAAGCTCGGTAGGCGCGCCAAAACTCAAGCCATTTTGCACACTTTGGATCACGCTAGATTCTATATCGCTATCGCAATGCCCAAAGATGAGCGGTCCCCAGCTCTGCACATAGTCGATATAGGCGTTGTCATCGACATCATAGAGATACGCGCCCTTAGCCCTGTGGATAAATCGCGGCACGCCGCCCACCGAGCCAAACGCGCGCACGGGGGAATTCACCCCGCCCACAATCACTTGCTTTGCTTCGTTGAAATCATTGATACTATGCAGGAGATTCATACTCTGTCCTTTTGTCTTATGGAGTTTGGGGGATTATATCGTGCCTTGACATAAAAGCACCTAAAGGGGCTTTGGCGCGCGCTTAGCGCGATGAGTGCGTGCGGTGCGTGCGGGAGGGCATTGGCTAAAGAGGGCTTTATACAGCCAAGCATTGGTGCGCAAAAACGCGCGCGATTGTCTAAAATGCTCGCAAAACTCCCCCACAAACGCCCAAAAGGCTTGGGAGTGGTTTTTGTGGCGGATATGGGCAAGCTCGTGGATAATCACATACTCGATACAATCCTTAGGCGCAAAGCACAGCAGGCGCGCAAAACGCAGATGGTTATCGTGCGTGCAGATACCAAAAAAGCTCCGTGCATTGCTTAGAGACACACTCTCATAGCACACGCCCATCTTTTGCGCCCACAGCGCGCAATGCTGCTTGACAAACACCTCAAGCTCCCCATACCTATCGCTAAATCCGCGCGTGTGCAGCTGCTGCCTCACCCACTCCTCGCTCACCCACTCGCCAAAATACAAAATCTCCCCGCGCTTAGATTCTAGCTCCTGTGCGCGCGTCCTCTCTCGCTCGTGCAAAGCCGCGCTTGTGCGCTCTATCCACGCACTATGGCGCGCTAGCACCTGCTCGCAATCGCTCTGTGTGTAGTAGCTAGGCACGCTAAGGAGCAGAGTGTGCGCATCTTTTAGCCGCAGATTCACTCTTTTGGTGCCTTTGGTGATTTTTATTTGCAACGCAGAGCCTTTGTAGTATAATTTTTGGCATTATAGCCAAAAGGAGGGAATATGAAAGTCCTACTACTAGAAAATGTGCAGGGACTGGGCAAAGTCGGGGAGATTTGCGAAGTCAAAGATGGCTATGGACAGAACTTCCTCATCGCCAAGGGCAAGGCAAAGCTCGCCACAAACGAAGTCATCAATCGCTACAAAGCCCAGCAAAAGCAACTCGCCCAAGCCAAAGCCCTAGAACTCGCCGAGCTCAAGCAGCTCGCCCAAAGTCTAGAATCTCTACAAATCACTATCGCTAAAAAAGTCGGCGCAAACAACGCGCTTTTTGGGGCGGTTACCAAAGATGAGATAGCCCACGCGATAAATGAGCACCTCAAAGTGTCTATCGATAAAAAATGGATTGTGATAGCAGAGCCTATCAAGCACACGGGGGATTTTAAGGTAGAGATCAAGCTGGGAAGCGGGCTAAGCGCGCAGATTTTGCTCCATATCATAGAGCAGTAGCCCTCTAGCTCCACGCCCCTGCCCTGCCCGCGCATAAGCCCATAAAGCACTCTAGGCACCCTAAACACTCTGATAGTCTCGCGGGCAGTCGCCAAACACTCTCTGTGTAGCCTCTAGATTCTCTAGACAACCTCTAGCGCGCTTTTTTAAACACCGCTTTGAGTGAATCTCGCTCGAGTATCAGCTCATCATTTTCAAGCGTATAGGAGGCTTTGCCATCTCTAAAGAGCGTGAGGAGCAACGATTCTATATCCATACTTTTTGTATCACACATCTTTCTTGTCGCTCCCACGCTAGAGAGCACTAGCACGCCCTCCCCATACTCATAGCTCCCAAAGAAGTTATTACACCCACTGCTTCCGCCAAATCTCCCATCATTTTGCAGGCGCACGCTTACCTTTTGGGCGAGGCGATGGGTGCTTAGAATCTCGCCATTATGGCTTAGGACATAGAGCTCCCAGCTAGAGGGAGTAAGCTCCCCTCGCCCCGCGCACAATAGCCCAACGCACGCACACAACGCAATCACAATCCTCCTCACTCATCTCCTCCTTACAAGGCTTTGGCGTAGTATTCCCACGCCACAAACACCACCATCACACAGAGCCCAGCCACAAACCCAGCCAACGCGTCATCGCCCACTACACCAAGCCCGCCTTTGACTTCTCTATCGATTTTCCCGATAAAAGAGGGCTTGTAAATATCAAAGATTCTAAAAAACACAAAGCTTAGAGCCACCGCTATAACGCCCTCATACACGCTTAAGGCTTTGAGATTGACAAAACTCATCGCTATCCACACGCCCACAAGCTCATCAATCACGATACTTTTGTCATCGTGCAGCCCGCCCGCGCGCTCATAGGCGTTTATCTCGCGCACCGCCACGCCGCCAATCAAAATCGCGAGCAAAAACAAAGTCTCTTGCGAAAAATACAAAAACGGCAGCCCCAAAAACACGCTAACCAAACTCCCCCAAGTCCCCGGCGCAAAGGGAATCTTTCCGCTATAAAGCACGCTTAGGAATGCCACTCTTAGCATTAGGATTCTTTATGGTGTTTGGCGCGCAAAAGCCCGTATCTTTTGCGCTTTTCCCATAGGCTTTTGCGGCTCATACCGAGCTTTTTAGCAAGCTCTATATCGGGATAGCGGCTCTCAAACTTGGATATGATGATACGCTCGTATTCTCTCACTGACAGGATATCGCCCCCGAGCTCTAGGGTGTTTGAGTAGCTTGAGATATCCACGACTTGCGGGAATGGGACTTTGTCGTTTGAGATGATAGAGACGATGCAGCTATACTTTAAAATCATCTCCAAAAACTCCTTCATCTCGCTTTTTTTAAGCTCCTCAAGATTTGTGATATAAAACACCTGATTTTTGCTTGGTTGGGATTGGAAAATCTGTCGCCACTTGTCCTCTTTGAGCGTGAGGAAGCTAAACCTAATGCCCTTCCTGCGCGCATAGCGCATAGCATAGATATCCGCGCTCCGTTGGGAATTTGTCTTGATGATAAAGGGAGGATTGTAGGTGATGGGGCTTGGGGTGGAGAGCTCTTTTTCTATGAAGTTAAAATAATTGCAATAAAACTCTATCTCTTTTTTGAGATCCCTATAAGACTTATAATGCCGAATCTTACGCACAAGCTCATCGATCACAAAGGGCTTGACGATATAATCAGTGATACCATTTTGCAGCGGCTTAGTCACCGTATCTTCGTTGATATAAGAAATCATAAGGATGATGATAGCTTCCTCATAATTTTTAGTAAGCTCTTGGTAATTGCCCTCGATACTATTTAAGGACGCAATCACCACATCATAATCCCCACGCTCCACCTCTTGGAGGCTCTCGGCTATGGTGCATTCTAGCTGAAAGTCGCTAAGCTTATTGACGATACCCTGTGCCAAATATGTCTCATTCTCGATTATCAATACCTTCAAAGTCGCTCCTCATTGTCTAAGATTCTATCCCATCGGATATAGCCAAGCGTCGCGTTTGCGCTCACCGCCACGCCCTCTTTGCGCCCGATGAAGCCTAGGGATTCTGTCGTCGTGGCTTTGATACTCACGCGCGATTTTGGGAGTGCCAAAAGAGCGGCGATATTTTCTTGAATCTCGCGCTTATAGGGCGCGATTTTGGGGAATTGCGCGAGTATCGTGATATCCACATAGCGCACCTCAAAGCCCACGCTCCTAGCGTATGCGTGGATATGCGCAAGCAGCTTGGCAGAATCCGCCCCCCTAAACTCCTCGCTCGTGTCCGGGAACCACTGCCCTATGTCGCCCGCACACATCGCGCCTAGTATCGCGTCACTCAGCGCGTGCAGCAGCACATCGCCATCGCTATGGGCTTTGAATCCTAGCGGAGATTCTATCCGCACGCCCCCTAGCACCATAGGCTTGCCCTCTTCAAACGAATGCACATCAAAGCCGCTCGCACAAAAGCTCTCCCCACTAGGGGGCAAAAGCCCCGCCCCGCGCAAATCCTCGCCCAAAGTAAGCTTGGCAAGTCGCGCGCTGCCGAGGACAAACTCTACACGCCTGCCAAGCGCATGTATCGCCGAGCTCTCATCGCTAAAATCCCCCAGCTCTAGCGCATCTCGCAAAGTCTGTGTGTGGCTAAGCTGCGGGGTTTGGATAAGCTTTATATCCTCGCGCACGAGATAGGTGCCTTGATAAAACGCCGTATCCGGCACGCTCACAAAGGGCACAGCGCAGGCAAAATCAGGATCCCCCAAACACGCCAAAAGCCGCTCACACACCGCCCTATCCACACACCAGCGCGCCACATCACTCACGAGCACAAACTCCGCATCCACGCGTCTAAGCGCGTTTCTTAGGCTTTGGGCACGAGTGGCACCGCCTTTGATAATGGGAAAAGGGCTCACGCACTGCATATAGCAAAAGTCGGATTCTGAAGCGGTGATGAGGGTTTGACAAAATGGGTAGAGCGCGCTCAAATCCTCTGCAACTTTCTGCCAGAGTGGCTTATCGCCCACACGAAGCCATTGTTTTTTAAGCGAAATGTTTGCGCTAGCACAAAAACGCGTAGAATCCCCAGCAGCCATCAGGATTAAGGCTATACGATGAGACATTTGGCTCCCTAAAATCACGAAATTTTTGGAATTGTAGCGACAAAAACGCAAAAAATTGCTGAAATTGTTACAAAATTCTACACTATTATGTAATGCAAGTTTTGCTCCGCAAAACTTGCTATCGGCAATGAGGGCAAAGCCCCATTGCCTCCGCTGCGCGTGCATACACTGCATTTTTTAGCAAGTTTATAGAATCTCTTGGTGCAATCGCGTCAGGAACGCCCCTTGGGCTAGCGCATTTTCTATAAACCGAGCTAGATTCTAAGCAATCTACAGAATCTACAACTTCAAAAACTTTGTGCGAGGCTTTGCTAAATATCAATAATAGTGCGTGCGCAAGCACGAGGCCTAAGCGCAATTGCAAAATTGCGCCATTAATGCGCAGCAAAAATCAAATCAATGTGGAGGTGCGATAGCACCAACCGACACTCGCCCTTGTCGTGGTGTTAAAAATGCGTTAAAAAAATGCAGTAGTGCATTTTTAGCATTTTTGACTAGACAAGGAGATAGCGAGGCACTCCCGCCAAAAGATATACTTTGTGGCTGCGCAAAAGAGCCAACGGGTTGCAAGCAAAGCGCAGCAAAAACGCGGCGCTTTATTCTTTTCGGGGCTTTGAGAGTGCGGGGAGAGGGGATAAACCCCTTTTCTTTTTGCGCAAACACAAGATTCTAAAAAATTAGAAAATATCCGTGAGAATGCGATTCTAAGAAATTTAGAATCTACAGAATCTAGTGCGGATTCAGAATCTAAAACATTTATAGAATCTAGTGCGAAGATTCTAAAAGACGCACAACTTTCAGAATCTAGCCACTTAGATTCCATATTTTCTCATTTCTTGGAGTCGCATTCTCACGAATATTTTCTAGTTTCTTAGAATCTTGTGTTTTATGCGAGAGGGGGGAGGGGCTTGAATGTGCAGGTATGGGCGAGTGGCTTTGCCACGCGCGCGAAGTCGCTCCCGATTTGGGCGGGCGGGTAAGAACTCTTTAGCCTCTCCCACCCCGACGACGCTTTTTGCGGGTGCTCCGCACGGGATTTTTGATTGGATTTTTGCTGCGCAAAAATGGCAGAATCTATTAGCATAGATTCTGCTCGGCTCGTGCTACCGCACGCACTATTATTTGAATCGGGCAAAGCCTTGATAAGGTTTTTTGAAGTGGGAGATTGTGTAAAAACTTGAGATTCTAAACTTTGCTTTTGTGAATCTTGATTGGATTGCGCAAAGTTAGATTCTGTATTTTTTGTGGATTGTGTAAGTTTTCTAGATTCTAAATGTGAGTTTAAAACCTTGAATCTAAATTTTTCTTAGATTCTAAATCCCATACTTGGCTTAGTGCGTGGTGGGGGTGTGAGTTTTTAGAGTCTAGGGATTTTGCTTTGCCCAATATGGGGAGATTGTGTGTTTGTAATAGGATTGTGTGCTTGGCTTAGATTGTAAATCTATCGGCTAGATTCTACACAGAGGATTTGCGCCAAGCCCTCACAAAGCCCTCAAACTCCGTGTCAAGCCCCCAAAAACCCCGCGCTAACTCTCCAAACTCTTAAAATCCCTGTATCACCCTGCTTAACATTGCGTCGTTTTCTTTGAGCTTGAGCGATCGCTCTACAACTGTGGCGATGACTTCTTGGGATTTGTGTAGGAGGCTATTGATAGAGTTTAGCTCCGCGATGATACTCTTGGTGCGCTTGCCGATCGTGATCGAGCTATCGGACTGCTGATGGATATTGCCCACCACTTCAGACATAAACTCCTGCACCTTATGCAGCGATTCTTTTGAGAGCTCTGTCTGCTCTGAAAGCGTTTCAAAAGTCTTAGAATTGGTGCTGATGGTTTTGTTCATCTCATCAAGGCTTTGCATAGTCGTGCCGATTTTCACCTCGATTTCTTGTAGGCTCTTATTGGTGCGCTCAGCGAGCTTGCGCACTTCATCCGCCACCACGGCGAACCCTCGCCCGTGCTCGCCTGCGCGTGCAGCTTCGATAGCGGCATTAAGGGCTAGGAGGTTTGTCTGTGAGGCGATATCAGCGATGAGCGCGGAGATCTCGCTGATTTGTTGGATATTTTCCGAGAGGAATTCTAGCTTGTCATGCAGCTCGCTCTGGCTCTGTGCCGCGCCCACCATCGCATTGCCTAGCGCGTCAGAATGCGTGCGTGTCTCATCGAGATATTCTTTAGAATGCCCCATTTTCTCGCTAGAGGCGTCGGCGATCTCGATATTTTCATCGAGGCTGCCTAGGATATGGTTGCCGCTTTTTACATTGTATTCGGTTTTTTCCACGATGTCAGTGATATTTGCCTCGAGGTTGGCGATGTATTGGTTGAGCTGCACGATCTCTTTTGTCGTGTGCCCCGCCACTTCGATCGTCTCTTTCATCTTATCAACAAAGGAGTTGATAAACACGCTCACGATTTGCAGCTCGTCCTTTTCCCCGCGGTTTAGGCGTAGCGTGCCGCCCGCACGGAGCTTGTCCCCGCCGCGACTGACATCATTGAGATAGCTCACCACCGCTTTAGAATCCCGCTTAAACACGCCTAAGATTCTAAATATCGCATACATAGTAACTGCCGTGATTAGCATAATCACAAAGAGCATGATAAAAATCACATTGGATTGTGTGTTGGCAGACTCCCTTTTCTCATCGAGCTCGCCCAAATCCCCTAGGATAGAATCTAGCTCCGTGGAGTTTTGGCTAAGCCCATCACCGATTTCTTGCATATTGGTCATCGAGCTATTGAGCTTTTTGCTCACGCTCTTTGTCATCTCATAGGTGCGCTCGATAAGCGTGGCATAAATCTCTGTAAAATGCCCTTGGAGCTGCACGGAGAGATCTTGCGCGCTTTTGGCTTGCAGCGCGCTAGCGATCTTGGGATAAAACTCCGCGAGATCCTTATCGGTTTTGATAAAGCTCTCATTCCAGCTTGCTGTCATTTGGAGTATGAGGGATTTGTTTTTGCTATCGCTTGGGTTTAGCAGGAGGTTGATGAGGCGCATATTTATCTGCCCGATAAACTCAAACTGCTCGATAAGCTCCTCATAATCCTCCATAGTCTCCTTCGTCTCGTGTATGTGTGCTTGGAGCGTGCCGATCTGCTCGATGGCGTTTTGTGAGAGCGCGCTGATACTCCCAAAGCTCTTGTGTATGCCCTGCATACTTTTAGATTCTGTATCGATAAACCCGCTAAAGGCGTATTTAAAGCTAAAAAAGGAGATGGCTAAAAGCAATATCCAAATACTTAGCGTTGTGAGCCCGGCATTGAGCTTGGCGGCGAGGCTTAGGGCTTTTAGACTTTGTAAAATCGAGGTTTTTTGCATTCACTCATCTCCTTTTTAATGTTTCCAAGTCGCCCTCTCGCAAAGGAGAGGGGGTTATTTACCAGCGACTTGCTCTTTGTTTGGGTTATCCGCGGCGCGCGCTACCATGCAGCTCTCTAGGGTCTTAGCATCAGCGCTATCATCGACTTTGCTAGAGATCCAACGTGAGATCTGCGCCATGGTTTTTGAGCCCGGATCGGGTGCGTTGTATTTTTGCATGAGTGCCTCGCAGTTGCCCAGCACAAAGCTAGGAGCGAGGGCTAGTGCTACTAAAAATGCTAATTTTTTCATACTTCACTCCTTTTAGAATCGCAAGATATATGCCGCAGAGACATTTTGAGTCGTGATGTCAGTAGCCACTGGCGCACCATAAGTGCTAGCCATCACATAATCACGATGCAAGTAGGTGTAGCTCAAGCGGAAAAACTGAAAGGTATCAAGCTGAAATATCGCATACACATCATGCACATCACCGCGGGTGTTGCGGATATTGAGCGGATCATTCGCACTCACGCGTGAGAAGGCATACCAGTTTTTGCTCCCGTGGAAGTATTCATAACCCAGCTTAAAGTGGCTGCCAAAGTCATAGCGCGCCCCGATATGGAGGGCATAGGAGCCTTGTCCGTTAAAAATCCCTGTCCCCATAGTTGATAGCGCAGCAGGAACTGAACTATTTGTGCCATTTGCCCAAGTGAATGAGGCAAACCAATTAAAGCCCGAGCCCGCGAGATTGAAGTTTTCTAGGTGGATATTAGCGTATTGGAGATCCCCCACATTAATTGCATCACCGGGTAACATTGATAAGATTCCAACACCACTGCCCAGACTTTGGGCTGCAGTAAGTGCCACAAGCTGATTTGGCAACGAATAGTTAGAGATATACATATAAGAGAGCATTAGGAGGCTTTTACCCGCGGATTTAGGTAGGAATGGCGTCTCGAATGCGGCAAACATCAGATTCATATCTGCTTGGTTGCTCGCACTTGTTTCACTAAAGATATTGCCCGCACCAGAGTTTGCAGTGATATAGAGTGGCTGATAGACTTTCGCAAATCCCGCGCGGAGTGCTGCGTCAGTGTAGGGCTTGAATGTTACCACGCCCCCATCGCCTAGGGCATTGACAAGTAGCGCAGGATAGGTAGACATACGCGCTGCGCCATTGCGGAGATTGTAGCCCGGTCCCTCAGTGCCCGGAAGCCGTCCTACAGTGAGCGCCCAGTAGTTGCCTAAGAATAAATCCACATACGCGCGCTCCACATACACCGCCGAGCCGCCAGCCACGCCTTTACCAGCATCAAGCGAAGTGACATAGCTCGCACTTGGCATCCATGAGAGATCGCCAAATGCCTTGGTCATGGCTAATCTACCAGTGAATTTGGCGTATTTTGTCACATCGGCGTTCATATTGAGATAGAGTCCCATAAGCCATTTGTTGGCTTGCGTGCTAGAAACGCCGTTGTTGTCGATAAAGAAGTTGTTCATCGAGGCGTTAAAATCTAGCCCGAATTTGACTTTGTTGAGCGTGGCTTGCAGCTCGTTTTGATCCACTCTGTCGTTTAGCTCATCGATTTGCTGCTGCAGTGATTTCTCCGCGGCAGCAAGAGGAGAGAGCGCTAAGAGTGAGGCGAGAAGTATCCCTTTTGTTTTCATCTAAGCTCCTTTTGGGTTATTTGTTGGAATATTTGTCTCGTGAGAGGCAAGTTACTAAGGTGCGTAGCACAAAATCCTAAACCAAACACAAAACAAAACGCCTAGTTATATGCGTGAATTCTTAGTCAGAGTTTAAAAAAAAAAAAAACGATACTATCGTGTGAAAATGCGTAACACAGCCGAGTTTGCAAACTCTGCGCGCGCTATGGCTAAGCTTTTTTTAAGCGGATTTTAGGGATTCCTCACTAAGATATAAAAAACTTAAAAAAGGTGTAAGGTATGCACACACAAACACTCCTCCAAGCCCTGCCCAAAGTCGATACCCTGCTCTCACACCCGCGCTTTGCCTCGTATAATGCACAAGTCCTAAAGCCAATCATTCAGAGGCAAGTGGAGCGCGCGCGGCAGGCTCTGCGCCAAGATCTGTATGGAAGTAGCCTCGCAGCCACGCATACAGAGCTCGCGGCGTGTGTGATGCGTGTCGTGCGCGAGGCAGGGGCGGAGTCTCACGGAGCGCAAATAAACGAGGGACAAACAAACGAGGTGCGCGAGGAGTTGGGAGATTCACACGCGCGAGGCGAGGCGGAGGATTCTAAGGATTTGGGAGATTTGCGCGAGGCGTTGGGGGAGCTAGAGGATTTGGACGCACTGCGTGAGGTGCTCTCCCACGCCCTCATAGAATCTATCGCTAGGGAGTATGAAGATCTCACTACCTCTTCGCTTGTGCCTCTAGTCAATGCCACGGGCGTGGTGGTGCAGACAAATCTAGGCAGGAGCGTGTTTGCGCCCAAACTCTTAGAGCGTATCGCGCCCCTACTCACACGCTATTGTAGCTTAGAATACGACACACTCGAGGGCAGACGCTCTAGCCGCTACGCCCACGCCAATACCCTGCTCAAAGCGCTCTTTTGCCAAGAATATGAGTTTTTGCTCGTCAATAACAACGCCGCGGCGGTGCTGCTCATCCTCAATACCTTTGCCAAAGATAGGGAAGTAATCATCTCGCGCGGGGAGCTCGTGGAGATCGGCGGGGAGTTTCGCATACCTGAAGTGATGATCTCTGCTGGCGCGCTGCTCACAGAAGTGGGCGCGACAAATAAGACGCATTTGAGAGATTATGAGCGCGCACTGAGTGAGCGCACCGCAATGCTGATGAAAGCGCACAAGAGCAACTTCGCACAGATTGGCTTTTGTAGCGAGGTGGAGATGTGCGAGCTAAGCGCGCTAGCACGCAAATATGGGCTTATTGATTATTACGATTTGGGGAGTGGGTGCGTGCTGGATCTGCCCTGTGAGAGCGTTGATAGGCGCGCTAGTGTGCGCACAGAGCCCAGTCTGCGCGAGATTTTTGCCGCGCCGCCCTCACTGCTAAGCTTTAGTGGGGATAAGCTCTTTGGTGCATCGCAAGTGGGGATCATCGCGGGCGAGCCCCATCTCATCGCCACACTCAAGCAAAACCACCTCTTACGCGCCCTGCGCGTGGATAAGCTCTGTATCAGCGCACTGCAAGCCACACTGGAGGCATACCTGCGCGATGAGCTAGATTCTATCCCCACGCTTGCTATGCTCTCCCTCACGCCTGAGGCGTTGCAAAAGCGCGCTAAGAAGCTCTGCCAAATGATAGAATCTCGCGCGCCTAGGGGTATCAGCGCGCAGATTGTGGAGGTGGATTCTCTAGCGGGCGGGGGGAGTCTGCCTGATAGGGTGTTTAGGAGCGTGGCGGTGGGGCTTAGGAGCACGAGGCTTAAAGCAAGCGCGCTAGAATCTCGCCTGCGCGTGGAGCACGCTATCATCGCGCGCGTGAGTAGGGAGTGGGTGCTGCTTGATACGCGCACCTTGCTAGAGGGCGATATGGAGCGCATTTGTGAGGCTCTAGGCGCGATTACAGAATCTAGCGCGAAAAAATCGGAGAAGTGAGAATGCAGCAAAACTTAGGCAATCTAACCACAGATGGCGACACAATGGATAATGATATCATCGTGGGCTTGTGCGGGCATATCGATCACGGCAAAACCTCGCTCATACGCGCGATAAATGGCTTTGATGGCGATGGATTGAGAGAGGAGAAGGAGCGGGGGATCACGCTGGATTTGAGCTTTTCGCACCTGCGCACGCCTGCGCGCAATATCGCCTTTATCGATGTGCCCGGACACGAGAAGCTCGTGAGGCAAATGATCGCGGGAGCGTATGGGATCGATGTGCTGCTGCTCGTGGTGGCTAGCGATGATGGCATTATGCCCCAAACGCGCGAGCATCTCGCTATCGCCGATATGCTGGGGATTAGCCAATGCGTGTGCGTGCTAAGCAAAATCGACAAAACCACGCCCGAGCTCATAGACAAGCGCAAGGCAGAGATAGCCGAGCTCTTTAGCGCGCACACGATCGCGCTTGTGGAGATTGTGCCCTTTGCCCTGCTAGATTCACAAGGCACAGAGTTTCTCCACAATCCCTATGTGGAGCAACTCATCGCCCTGCTCCAATCCCTGCCCAAGCCCGCTAGGCGCGACTATGGTATGGTGGTGTATTATATCGATAGGGCGTTTAGTATCGCAGGGGCGGGGTGCGTGGTGAGCGGCACGCTCACAAGCGGGACAATCGCCAAATCCCAAGAACTCCTTGTCTGTGAAACCCAAAAGCAAGTCCAAGTGCGCAATATACAAATCCACGATGAGCCCACGCCACGCGCCACGCCCTCGCATCGCGTCGCGCTCAATCTCGCCCACACAAGCCCCCACGAGCTCCAAAGGGGCTTTTTGCTCACGCAAAAGGGCTTTGTGCGCGGGGCAAATCTCATCGATGTGCAGGTGCGCTGCTTTGAGGGCGTGGAGATAGCGCATAATGCCAGCTATGAGCTGTGTATCGGCGCGCGGCATTTGCCTGTGAGGCTCAATGTCCTTGATGAGGAGCTAGGGCTGTGCTCGTTAAGTGCTAGGGAGCCAATTTTCGCGCTGTTTATGCAGCCTTTTATCCTGCGTGAGGGCAATGTCAGCGTGTGCGGGGGCGTGGTGCTAAACCCAATCAACGATCCGATCAAAAAAAAGAGCAAGATTCCATTGCTAAAAGCCCTTTTGCGCGGGGATTTTGCGCAGGCTTTCGCGACTTTGACGCACATTCATAGGCACGGATTTGGCGTGGTGAGCTCCACGCAGCGATTTGGGCTAAGCCACCAAGAAAGCAGCGCGATACTGCACACTCTCCACGAGAGCGGCGCGGTGTTTTTTGACCCAAGGGATCTCGTAGCCTATCCGCTAAACGAGCTAGAGTGGCTCAAAAACGCGATTTTGGATATTTTTTATAAAAACAAGCACGCCCTGCTCTCTGCCCAGAGCCTGCAGCTCAAATACAAATGGGCGTCTTTGGGGCTTTTGCAATGCGCGCTTGATGAGCTCGTGGCGCAGCGATTTATCTTGCAGCGCGATTCGCTCTTTTTAGCCAAAAACAACGATATGGGCGATATCGAGGAGTTTTTGGAGCAAAAAATCTATGGGCTTTTGTGCGAGCAGGGGTATGCGCCCATCGCGCCTTATAATCTCTATGATAGCCTTGAGATTGATAGGAAGCTTGGCGATAGGATTCTAAAACGCCTCACCAAAGCCCAAAAAGTGCTGCGCGTGGCGCACAATCTCTTTATTAGCGTAGATTCTATGAGCGCGATTGTAACGATGATGCGCGAGATTATCCACACGCACGGCTATATCGACATTGCGCTTTTTCGCCAGAAGCTCCCGCTAAGCCGCAAATATCTCATCAATTATTTGGAGTATCTCGATAGGTTTGGGGATATTGTTAAGGAGGGCGATAGGCGGGTGATGAGATTCTAAACTCGGCTTGTGCGTAAGGAAAATGGCTCTTTTTCGTTTCGCTACGCTCACATCAGCAGAGCGGGTATGCAATGCGATAGCAACCAACCCACACTTGCACAATACTAATTTTTTTGCTTACAATAGCAACCCCACGCAATCCACACCGAGTCGGAGGCAAGCCAAGCACGGAATGTAAAGAAAATACAGAATCTAAGGAAAGATTAGAATCTAGTTTTGATACCTTAGATTCAAACTTAGAATCTAGCCTTTCAGAATCTAAAACAATCACACAATCCACAGAATCTGAGGCTTTGAAAAACACAGAATCTCAAGCAGGTTCTAAAAAATGAGCAAAACCAAAGCAGCACAAAGCCCGCACGATCCACAGCAGAGTCTAAAACACACTTAGCCTCCACAACGCCGCTAGCAGCCGCAACATCTCATATCTCTAGAGCCTGTGTGATCGCACAGACTTTGGCGATTTTTTGGGCGATGAGCGCGAGCTCCTCTGGGCTTAGATTCATAAAACTTATGCTAAGCAGCTCGCGGCAATGGGGCTCCTCAAAGCCAAGCTCGCCTAGCACAAATGAGGGCTTAAAATTCCCCAAAAGACAATCCGCGCCGTTTATCACAGCGACATCCTCTAGCAGCAGGCTTTGGGCGAGCACACGCGCCTTTGCCCCAAAGACACGGAGTGCTAGGCAATTCCCCAAGCACGCATCTAAGGGCGTAAAAAGCCCCACGCGCTCCCCCAAAAGCTCTGTGAGATATCTAAACAAAAGGGCGTTATACCCGCGCGTGCAGTATTCCCACAGATGCGCGCTAGCCCTAAGCCCCTCGCACGCGCAATGCAGCGCAGCCATAAACCCACTAGCTAGCGGCGCATCCAGATAGGGCACAAGAGATCCTAGCGAGTGCGCCACAAACCCACTGCGCGGCGTGAGCCCTATGCGCTCGCCGCTCACGACAAAGGCGATTTGGGGGTGGCAGAGCGTGGCGAGGAGCTCCCACGCCCCCACCTGCACGAGCGCAGAAACCTCCACGAAGAGCACCCACTCGCGCCCCGTAGAATCCAGCGCGTGCGCAATATCCAAAATCGGATTGAGGCTTAGCGTGTCCTCATTGACATAGGGGATGAAGTAGTAGCGCGTATCGAGTGCGCACACAGATTCTGTGGTGGGGGCGATGAGCTTTTGGAGATTGTCAAAAAGCCCAAAGCTCTGATAGGCTGCTTGTGAAAAGCCCACGCTCATAGCGCATTGCTCCACCCCGAGCCTAAGCAAAAGCGCGCTAAAGTCCTCCTGCGTGCAGCCAAAGAACTGCACCCACTCGCGCCCAAACATCTCGCCCATGCGCCTTTGCAGAGCCTTGGTGCGCTTAGAATCCTCCAAGCTAAAGGGGTTTGGGATCGCATAGGGCTCATTGGCTAAGATTTGCCACGCCTCCTTGTTGCGCGCGAAATTTGCGAGATAGTCGAGTTTATACATTGTGCCTCCTATTTGTTTTGATGCAAGTTTCACGCTAGTGAAACTTGTTATCGGGGTGTGAGGCAGAGCCTCCCACCCCTCCGCTGCGCGTGCATACACGGCGTTTTTTAGCAAGTTTATAGAATCTCTTGGTGCCGCCACCTCATCAACGCCGCTTGGGCTAGCGCGTTTTCTATAAACCAAAGATTCTATCATTTTATGCAATTTTGCTTGTAGCAAAATTGTTGCCGCTCGTGGCAAGTGAATTGCCACTCGCTCCGCTGCGCGAGCATACACAGAATCTAAATGCGAGATTCTATGGCTTTTTAGTGTAGCTGCGTCAGGAACGCCGCTTGGGCTAGCGCGTTTTCTATAAACCCACCTAGATTCTATCAAAAACGCGCCATAGAATCTAAGCAAAGACTAAGCGCAATTGTGTGACAGCCACAAAATGAGAGTAATTGTTACTATTTGTAAATTACAAAAATTTATCCCTCTCAGTTCAGCGTAATAAAAAAAAAAAAAAAAAAAAAAAAAAAATGCGTTTAAAAGATAATTATTCGTATCAAAAAAAAAACGAGAGGATAAAAAAAACACCTTCC
>CALVDZ010000016.1 GCA_944326445.1 uncultured Helicobacter sp. | reverse complement strand
GTGAATCTGCCTTTGAATCTTACACTTGGTTTGGCGTGGATTCTGCGAGGTTGCCACCGCTCACAAAAATTAGTCATTGCGGTGGGGCTTGTGGAGTTTTTGGCGGGTTTGGGGGTGGGAGCTACCTAGAGGGTAGTGACTATCCCCAAACCCGCCAAATCTACGCAATGATTACCCAAGGAGCCATTTTCCCAAAGGCAAGCCAAGTTTCTAGATTCTTCTGTACCCACCTACAAACTCCGCAAATACCGCTCCAAAATATAGCACGCACTCAGACTATCAAGCCGCCCGTCCTTTTGGGCTAGCGCGCGCGATTGTCGTCCTAGATGGTTGAGATTTTCTAACGCCTCCTGCGAGGTATAATCCTCATCGACATACACAACTTCCCCGCCAAACCCCACAAGCCCCACAAAGTGCTTAATGCGTGCGATGGTATCCTCATAGTGCGCCTGCCCGCCGCTTGGCAGCCCCACCACAAGCACGCTAATATCCCTTTGGGCAAGGAGTGCGCGCAGTTCATCGCTAGCTTGCCTGCGATTTTTGCGCAAAATCGCGGGAAGCGGCAGCACGATGCCCTGAATGCATTGGGCGAGCCCTATGCGCTTTAGCCCCACATCGCACGCGAGGATATTGTCCTTAGATTCTGCGCTGGGGTGTGAATCTAGCATACGCGCACCACTCCATTTTCACGCACGATTTTCCCCTCTAGCTCGTATTGGAAGATTTTCTCGCCAAATTTTTGCATCGCCTCTTCATAGCGCGGAGCGAGCTTGCAAAACTCTAGCACCTCATCGCTTAGCTCTTCTTGTGCGCCAAAAATCTGTGTGATAAACGCCCCTATATCATAGATACACTCCGCCTCTTGGCGCGCTAGGAGGCTCTGTGTGCCTAGGCTCTCATTTATCCTATGAGGGAGCACAAAAAGCGGCTTGTGGGATTGCTTACTGAGGCGCGCGCTGTGCATCGAGCCGCTCTGCAGATCGGCTTGGGGGATGATGACAATGTCGCTAAGCCCCACCACGAGGCGATTGCGCTCCAAAAAGCTATACGCCTGTGGCATATAGTCTCGCTCATACTCGCTGAGCACGAGGCTTTGGCGCATCATCGCTTGGATAATGGCTCTGTTTGCCTTTGGGTAGATAATCTCAAGGCTTGCAGGGGAGAACATAATCGTGCGTGGCAGTGCGGCAGAATGCGCGATGATATCCACGCCTAGCGCGCCTCCGCTCACTACCACGCCGCCAGCCTTGGCGATTTGTGCAGCGAGGATGGCGCAAAAGTGCTTGGTGTAGGGATTGGGACGCCGCGTGCCCACGATGGCGATTTTGATAGGCGCGTCCAAAAGGCTCCTATCCCCGCAGTAAAACAACGCCTTTGGGGGCTTTGGCAACGCTAGGAGTGAAGGCGGGAGTGAATCTAAACGCTTTGGCGTGGGGGCTTGGTGGGAGTGTGAATCTAGCATTAGCGGTTTTGGGCGAAGTGGAATTTGGAGCGATGGTAGGAGGTGATGTGCTGGGCGTTGAGGTAGGATTCTAACTGCGCGGGGCTTAGGAGCTCGACTTCTTGTAAAAGCTTATCGCGGGCGTTTTGGAGGGATTGTAGCGTGCTTGGGAATGGATGGCAAATGGCTATGGCATAGCCCTTGTCCTTGGCTTTTTGGATAGCAAGCTCGATTTGACGCTCGGTGTGCTCGCTTTGGGCTATGGTGTCTAAGAATATATCGCGTTGCATAATGAGCCTGCCCTGCTCTTTGGCGATTTTGGGGCTTGCGATATCGGCATTAGTAACGCTATCAATAAAGCGCAAATCAAGCTCATCGAGCACGCTTAGGAGGTTGCGCATATCCTCATAGCTTGTGGTAAATTTGCTACCGGTGTGGTTGTTTAGGTATTTGAGATTGGGGAAGTCTTTTTTGAGCGCGCGCATATAGGCTAGGAGCGCATCTCGGCTCACGCCCACCGCGATTGGCTCTAGCTCTTTTTGGTAGAAGTTTAGTGCCTCTAGGGGCAGGTGTATCATATAGTCTTTGGCTTTGGCGGCGATTTTAGGCGTATCGGGGCTATGAGGGGTTTTGGGGAAAAGTGAAGGGGTGATGGGGAGATTGAGCCTAAGCAGGCTTTTGTATTGCGCGAGGTTTTGGATATCGTCCATAATGATCACAAGCTTTGGCTTGCCCTTACTCTGAATCTTTGCCTGCCTATAGGACTCCCTAAAGCTCTCCCCAAGCTCTAGTATAAAGGAATCCGCGCGCAAAATCCCGAACGCTAGCAACACACACAAGATGATGTTTTTCACACAATGCCTTTTGTTTTTGGCGATTGTAGCAGGTTTTGCGTTGGGCTTGGCTTAAAGGTGGAGCTTAAAAAGCAGCGGATTAAAGGCTTTGGAGACAATAAGCACCTTATCGCCCACGCTAAACTCCCGCGCGCTAGTAGCAGGATAGAGCACGCGCACCACCTCTGAAGCACACACGATATCGATTATCTCCACCACGCCCTGTGGGGTTTTGCGCAGTATCTCGCCACTGAGCTGCACCTTGCCACTGAGCCTAGCGCCAAAAATCTCATCCACACTCCCGCTTTGAGTGACCTTACCTCCCTCGATACACCAAACCTTTGTAGCTAGGCGCATAATCTCTGTGATCTCGTGGCTGATGAGAATCGTGCTAAGCCCTAGCTGCTGATGAAGCTTGGCTAGGAGGTTTTGCAGACTTAGGCGCATTAGAGAATCTAGCGCGCTTAAAGGCTCATCGAGCAGCAAAATCTTTGGCTTGCGCGCTAGGGCGCGTGCGAGGGCTACGCGCTGGGCTTGCCCGCCCGAGATTTGGTGCGTGTGGCGCGTAAGGATAGGCTCAAGCTCCATAATCTCTACAAGCCATTGCACAAAATCGAGGTTTTTTTTATTGCTAAGCCCAAAGGTGATGTTTTGTAAGACATTCAGATGTGGGAAAAGCGCGTAGTCCTGAAACATAAAGCCTATGCTGCGCTTTTGGGGCGGGAGGGAAAATCCCTCATCGCACCACACTTCATCGCCGACTTTGAGATAGCCGCTATCGGGCTGCGTGAGCCCAGCGAAAATCCTAAGGAGCGTGGTTTTGCCCGCACCACTTTTGCCAAAGAGTGCGAGAAAATCCCCAAAGTTTAGGCTCTGTGAAACCTCAAGGCTAAAGGAAGTGTGCGAGGCGGGTGTGTGCAGGGTTTTTTTGCATTCAAAAACGATATCCATAAGAGCCCTTTATAAAATATGAGTTTTGGCGCGTGCGAGGGCAAATATCGCGCACAAACTCACGAAACTCACCACAAAGAGCGTGAGCGCGTATTGGTGCGCAAGCGTGTAGTTTAGCGTCTCGACTTGCTCATAGATGGCGATACTCGCGACTTTTGTCTCGCCTGCGCGCGAGCCTCCTATCATCATCACCACGCCAAATTCGCCTATGGTGTGCGCAAAACTCGTAACACAACCTAGCAAAATCGAGGATTTGACATTGGGTAAGAGCACAAACAACAATGTGTAGATTCTACTCTTACCTAGCGTGTAGCTGGCTTCTTTGAGCGAGGGTGGGAGGGAGGAGAGCGCGTTTTTGATAGGATTTACCATAAATGGCAGAGAAAAAATCACGCTCGCCACCACTAGTCCGGCAAAGCTAAAGGCGAGCTGAAAGGAGAAATGCTCTAGCAAAAACGCGCCCAGGGCGTTGTGGCGATTGAAAAACACAAGTAGATAGAATCCAAGCACGGAGGGTGGGAGGATAAGGGGCATCCAAATGAGCGCGTGCAGGATAATGCTAAGCTTTGAGCGCAGAGAATCTAGGAGCAGGGCGAGGGCTATGCCTATGGGGAGTAAGAGCAGGGTGGTGTAAAGCGCGAGCTTGAAGGTGAGGAGCATTGTTTGCAAAAATTCAGAATCTAAAAAATCCATAGGGTTTAAGCTCCTTAATTATTTTATGCAAGTTTTTGCTATGGCAAAAACTTGGTATCGGCAATGTGGGCAAAGCCCTCATTGCCTCCGCTGCGCGAGCATACACAGAATCTAAATGCGAGATTCTGTGGTTTTCTAGTGTCAGCGCGTCAGGAACGCGATGTGGCAATGGAGCAGATTCTATAAACCCGACTAGGCTCCATCATTTTATGCAAGTTTTTGCTACGGCAAAAACTTGTTATCGGGGCGTGAGGCAGAGCCCCTCGCCCCTCCGCTTACGCGAGCATACACGCAATCTAAATGCGAGATTCTAGAATCTTTGGTGCCGCCACCTCATTGACGCGATTTGGGCTAGCACCTTTTCTATAAACTCGAGTAGAACCTAATCATTTTATGCAAGTTTGCTAAAGCAAACTTGTTACCGCTCGTGGAGAGTGAATCCCCGCTCACTCCGCTTACGCGAGCTGTCAGTGCGTTTTAGAATCTAAATCGTGTTTTGGCGTTTGCACAGATTTTCCAAGCCAAACTCTAAGACTGCAACAAAATATCGCTAGGATTTACCCACCAAAAGCAGCAATCCCCCTCGCTAAAACCCTCAATACTCCGCGTGGGCACTAGCGCGCTAATGTCACCCTCAAGGCTCACAAGGCTCAAAATCGCCTCCCTTTGGATACGCGCGATACGCGAGGCAAAGCAGTTATGCGTGCAGGGGGCGGGATTTTGGGGTATTAGCAAAACTTGGGTTGGCTTAAAATACGCGCTCCCGCGTGCCCCCACGCGCATATCCTCACCCATATCCTGTGTAGCGAGCAAAAGCACCCAAAGCGCACCTATGGGCGTCTCAAGGCTTAAAAGACTTAGATTGCCCTCCGTGCTGATGTTTGCAATCGTGTAAGCAAGTGCATTCATCTGCGCGCCCGTGCGTGGTGTGCGCGATTATGGCGCGTCGTAACCATAGGATTTAAAAATCTCTTGCGCCTTAGAATCTAGCACATACTGCGCGAAATCCTTGGCTAGCTTAGAATCTTTGCCCGCCTTTGTGATGATGAGAGACTGCACGATGGGCTTATAGAGCTTTTCATCGATGATGGCGTAAGTGATGGCGCTCCCCTCTTTTTGCGCCTCTTTGATCACCATAGAAAGCGCGCTAAAGCCCACTTCTGCCGAGCCTTCAAGCACATAGGTAGTCGCCTGCCCAATGGATTCACCAAGCACAAGCTTGGGATTGAGCAGCTTTTCTAGCTTCGCGCTTTTGATATATGCCTCTGCTGCCACGCCATAGGGGGCGAGCTTGGCATTAGGGATGGCGATGTGCTTGATGGCGGGGTTTTTGAGGACTTCTGGCGTGCTTGCGTCGTAATCTTTGTTCGCGCTAAAGACTACGAGCTTGCCGCGCACATAATTCTGTGGCTTGTCCGCTCCCAATTTTTCTTTATAAACCTTTTGGGGATACTCGGTGTCTGCCGCGATGAAAAGCTCCGCTGGCGAGCCATTTTGGATCTGCGCATACGCCTTGCCCGAAGAGATGTAGCTAATCTCAATGCTATCACCCTCGCGAGTTTGCAAAAACTCATTTTTGATGTCCTCTAGGACAAACTTAAGGCTTGCCGCCGCCAAAACCTGAATCTTCTCCGCAAGCGCACTGCTCACAAGCAACCCGCACGCTAACACAACGCGTAATAACATAAAACCTCCTTTGGATGTGAAATACGGCGATTTTACACTATATTTTTTTAAATATATATTAATTTGGTGTTTGGGATAAGCGCGGAATCTAAAGAAAATTCAGAATCTAAGGCTTTTACAGAACCTAGCCCGAGAGATTCTCAAACGCACAGAATCTAAAGAGCACACACAATCCAATCAAAACCTAAAATCTAGCTTTTCAGAATCTAATCAACTCACAGAATCCACCACTTCAAAAAATTTTGTGCAAGGCTTTGCCAAATACAATCAATGGGCGCGATAGCACAATACCGAGCAGAATCTAAAGATTCCAAATCTTTAGATTCTGCCATTTTTGCAACGCAAAAATCAAATCAATGTGGAAGTGCGTCAGCACCAACCGACACTCGCCCTTGTCATGGTGGCAAAAAATGCGTTAAAAAAATGCAGGAGTGCATTTTTAGCATTTTTGCCTAGACAAGGAGATAGCGAGGCACTCCCGCCAAAAGATATACTTTGTGGCTGCGCAAAAAGACCCAACGGGTTGCAAGCGTAAGCCACAGCAAAAACGCGGCGCTTTATCTTTTTGCGGGCTAAAGGAAACGGGGAGGGGATAAACCCCTTTTTCTTTTGCGATACACAAGATTCTAAAAATTAGAAAATATTCGTGGGAATGCGAATCTAAGAGGCTAGATTCTAAGTTTTGATTGGATTGTGTGTGCTCTTTAGATTCTAAATCTGAATCTAAAACCAAAACTCTAAATCTAGATTCTGAATCTGCCTTAGATTCCGCGTTTGGCTTGCTCGAAATTCTAGGATAAATCCCCTATCAAAACCGCTTAAATCCGTGTAAAAGGCTAGAGATTTATGCGCCATATCGCGCACAAAGGCTTGTATATCTGCCTTTTGGTTGTGCCCCATCTCGCAGCACACACACGCGATTTGGCGCGCCTTAGCAAGCCCTATGAGCGCGTGCAATATCTCGCTGCCCACCTCCCCGCCAAAGAGCGCTTCTTTTGGCTCATAGCGCACACTTAGCGGGAGGCGGTAGGCATTTGGGATATATGGGGGATTTGAGATGAGCATATCGATATGAATGTGCTCTAGCCCATCAAGCAGCGAGGTGTGCAAAAAGCTGATTTGTGAATCCACCCCAAAACGCTTAGCATTTTGACGCGCTAGGGCAAGGGCGCGGGGATTTATATCCGTAGCATAGATGTGGATGTGTGGGTTTTGCAACGCAAGCGTAATGGCTATCACGCCCGAGCCCGTGCCTACCTCTGCGACTATGCGATGATTATGCGCGCACAATGCCTCTTGTGCCTTGTCAATGAGTAGCTCTGTCTCTGGGCGCGGGATGAGCGTGTGTGAATCTATGTCAAACTCGCGTGCATAAAAGCTCACTTTGTGCGTGAGGTATTCTATCGGATAGCCTAGGGCGCGCTTTTGGATCGAGTCAAAAAACCGCCGCGCTTGCGTGGGAGTGAGCAAAGTCTCGGGGTGGGCGTGGAGAAACACGCGATCTTTTTGTAGATGATGGGCAAGCAGGATTTGGGATTCTAATCCTATGCGGAGATCTGGCTGGGCGATTTGAAGCGCGCTTGTGCTTAGAATCTTGCGCGCAGATTCTAGCGCGAGCTGCGCGCTAAATCTCATAATCCAACGCCCTAAGTCGCTCCAAAAGCGGTGGGTGGGAGTAATAAAAGCAGATATAGAGCCAATGCGAGCTGGGGAAGGCTTTGTTTTCATTGATGAGACGCACAAGCGCGTTGGCAAGGCAGCGTTTGGAGGAGAGGGAAGCCCCAAAGGCGTCAGCGCGATACTCCGCCTTGCGTGAGAAATACCCCATCAAGGGCAAAAACCAAAATGAAATCACAGGAGAGAGCAAAAAAATCAGTGCCAAAGTCGTGGTGCTCTCTTGTGGCAGGGAGGCTTGGGCGAAAAAGCTCTGTGGCAGGTGCGCAGCGAGGAAAAAGAGCGCGAAGAGAAAAATGCTTGTTATGATGAGATTTTTGAGTATGTCCTTGTGCTTGAAATGCCCTAGCTCGTGCCCCAAAATCGCCAAAAGCCCGTCTTTACTGATTTTTTCAAGCAATGTGTCAAAGAGCACCACGCGCTTGGTCCTGCCGATACCGCCAAAATACGCATTAAGCCGCCCATCGCGCTTGCTCGCGTCCATCACAAACACCCCACTACTTTTGAATCCAACTCGCTCCAAAAGCCCCTCTATACGTGATTGTAGCTCTTTATCCTCAAGCGGAGTGAATTTGTTAAAAAGCGGGGCGATAAGCGTGGGATAGATGGCATTTGCCACCACTACCACGCCAAACATCAGCACAAAGCCCCCAAGCCACCACAGACTAAAGCTATCCATCACCCACAAGAGCACATAAAAAATCGCCCCGCCAATGAGGATACTAAGAAGGCTTGATTTGAGCAAATCGATGAAAAATAAGCCCACACTTTGCTTGCAAAAGCCATAACGCTTATCAATGCTAAAGGTTTCATAGAGGCTTAGAGGCAGATAGACAAAGAGTGGCAAAAGAAGCAAGAGGAGCAAAAACGCGATATGATGCCACACCTCGCTAAGCCCCAAATCATAGAGCCACTGCCAAAAAAATGAGAGCCCAAAGCCCACCCAAAACACGCACAACCCGAGCTCTATGAGTTTGTGCAATGTGTCAAGGTAGAGATTTTCTAGGGCGTAATTCCCGGCTTTTTTGTAATCTAGTGAATCCAAAAGCACGGCTTTTTGGGTAAGAGCGGATTTGATATGCGCGATTTGGAGGAGGTTTAGTGCGATACTAGGCACAATATACGCGCACAAAAAAAGCAGTATTAAAACCATTGCAACCCTCACTTTTGCAAAATTTTGGGCTAATGATACAAACCAAAAAACACAAAATAGCAAATATTTGGCGCGCTAGGGGCGTGCGCTAGGGCTTAGATTCTATGGAATTTTGGTATGTGCAACTTTTGATTACCCTATTTTGCCTATAATGCACCTTACGCACATAATGTGTGAATTTACCACAAAGGATTTATCATGAAGCTAAAAATGCTAGCTATAGGTTTATTGGGTGCAGTAGGGCTTAACGCTGCGAGTATCGACACAGACAAAGTCAATGTCGTATGGACTGCGTATAAAACTCCTACAAAGGCTGCGGTGAGCGGGAGCTTTACAGATGCGAAGTTTCAGTTTGGCAAGCAAAGGGATTCTATCGCCTCTACGCTTGAGGGAGCGAGTGTGAGCATCGATCCGATGAAAGTCGAGCTCAATGATGATGTGAAAAATGCGAATTTGCGTGATTTTTTCTTCTCAAAATTTAGCAAAAAAGAGATCAAAGTAACGCTGCGCAATGTAGTAGAGGGCAAGGATCAGGGCACACTGCTCGCCTCTGTCAAGATGAATGGCAAAACCAACAAAGTGCCAATGGAATACAAAATCACAAATGGTGTGCTAAAGGCAAGTGGCGTGCTTGATTTGGGCGAGTTTAAGCTCGAAGATGCTAGAGCAAATCTCCAAAAGGCTGTGTATGATTTGCACGAGGGTATGACTTGGTCGCAAGTGAATATCGGCTTTGAAGCACCTGTTACGAAGTAGGTTTGTATCTATAATGCAAGTTTCACGCTCGTGAAACTTGTTGCCCCTCGTAGCAAATGAATTGCCATTCGCTCCGCAACCCCGCACAATCTTATTAAACCCACGCTTTAATCTCACAAACACCCTAACACATAGCCACAGAATCTAGCCCTATTTTTATCCCAATATATCCAAATCCGCCTCATACTCCCGCGTCTGTATCCCTAAGCATAATAGCGTGTGAAAGACACACAATGCGCTAAGCAAGGCTATGGCGAAGTGGCAAGCGCGTGCATGCTCTCAAAGAGTCAAAGAGGGTGCGCACAGAAGTGCTGAATCTAGAGTGCATACATTCTCCTTAGCGGATAATCTCTCGCACGCCCTTAGCGTTGCGCTTAGAGAGGAAGCCCTCTTTTTCAAGCTGCTCGACATAATTTGTGGCGCGGTTAAATCCTATGCTAAATCGCCTCTGCACGCTGCTTGATGAGGTGTTGCCACTCTCAAGCATAAATCGCTTAATCTGCTCAAGCATATCCTCGTCGCTCTCATCTTTACCCTCCCCGCCTGCGAGCACTTGCTCCTTGTCATCGAGCAAAAAGCTTTTGTCATATTGTGGCTCTCTTTGGGATTTGAGGAATTCCACGACAGATTCTATCTCTGCCTCGGTGCTAAATGGCGCGTGCAGGCGCATAATCGTATCTGAGATTTTAAAGAGCATATCGCCCCTGCCCAGCAGGCTTGCCGCGCCCACATCATCAAGGATCACTTTAGAATCCACCTTGCTGCCGACTTTGTAGCTTATGCGCGAGGGGAGATTGCCCTTTAGCGTGCCTGTCACGACATCCACGCTTGGGCGTTGGGTGGCGATGATTAGGTGCATACCGCACGCGCGCCCCATTTGCGCGATACGGCTTAGCGGGGCTTCAGCTTCACGTCCAGAAGTCTGCATAAGATCTGCAAGCTCATCAATCACAATCACAAAATACTGCATCTCCTCCTCGCCCTCTTCACGCGCCTTTTTGTTGTAGCCCTCGATATCTTTGACGCGCATATCTTTCATTTTTTCGTATCGTCTGTCCATCTCGTGCATTGCGTTGTTTAAGCCCACGATCGCCTTTTTGGGATCAGTGATAATGGGCGTGATGAGATGGGGTATATCGCTATAGAGCGCAAATTCCACGCGTTTGGGATCGATCATCATTAGCCTTAGCATATCGGGCGAGTTGCGATAGAGTAGGGAGAGAATCATCGCATTTAATCCCACGCTTTTCCCACTGCCCGTAGTCCCAGCGATGAGCAGGTGTGGGAGCTTGCGCAAGTCTTGGATAAATGGATTGCCCACGATATCTTTGCCAAAGGCGAGCGCGAGGGGGGACTGCGCGTTTTTAAAGAGCTCAGATTCTAGCACTTCACGCAGGAATATCGTCTCAATAGTATTGTTTGGGATTTCTATGCCCACGACATCTTTGCCCGGCACGGGGGCTTGGATCCTGATAGATTTTGCCGAGAGAGCAAGCGCGATATCGTCTTCGAGGTTTAGGATCCTAGAGACTTTGACATTGGGCGCGGGGCGGAACTCAAAGGTAGTAACGATGGGACCTGTGTAGGTGCGCACGACATCGCCATCGATTTTAAAAGTCTTGAGCTTGGCGAGCAAAATCTCGCTTTTGGTATCGATTTCTACCTCATCAATCTCGTTTTTGTGATAATCGGGCTGGTTTAGGAGGCTTGTTGGCGGGAGTTTGAAGTTTAGCGGCGCGGCGCGCTTGCCAAAATCAAGGCTTTTTAGCAATGCAGTGTTTTCCTCAAGCTCACGCACGATGGGGGCTTTTTTGGGCACAGAATCTAGAGGCAGAGAATCCATTGGAGCAGAATCTAGAGGCGTGGATTCTGTGGGTGCAAAATCTATGGAGGCAGATTGTGTGAGTGGCGCGGAGGGCGCGGGCACAGAATCTAGAGGCACAGAATCTAGCGCATTTATAGAATCTAGCGGGGGTGTGGGTTGTGGCGTGGATTCTATAAAGTGTGATTGTAGAGATGGAGTGGGCGCACTAGGCGTGTGTGGCGCGTTAGGCGCGTGCAAATCGCTCGCGGCAGGAGCTTCGTGCGTGGGCGTGGTAAGCGTATCTGTGGGCGCGTGTGAATCTAGGCTAGGGGAGTCTTGGAGTGGGGGCATAGATTGTGCGTTGTTAGATTCTAAATCTTGGGGTTGTGAATCTGTGGGCGTGTGGTTTGGTGCTGTGTGCGTCGTATCGGGGGCTTGGGGCGCGATCTCTTGGATATCAAGGCTAGAGATGAGCTCTGCGACGCTAGCGGGCTTGGGCGTGGGTGGCTGTGGATTGTGTGCGCTCTGCGCGGCGTGCGGATTTTGGGCTGTGTGGGGCGCGCTCTGCGCGCTTTGTGGTGGTGTAGATTCTGTATTGTGCGGCTGTGAATGCTGCTCGGGGCGTTGCGGGGCGTGGGACTCTAAAGGAGTAGGCGCATTAGGACGCGCTGAATCTTGTGGCGCGGCTGGCTTAGCTTTGGGGGCTTTGGTGAAGTTTGCCTGATGGGAATTAGCGATGATGGCTTGTATATCAAGCGGAGCGGGGTGCAAAGTGCCGCCCTCGCTAGGACGCGCTGAATCTTGTGACGCAGCTAGCCTAGCTTTGGGTGCTTTGGGCGTGATGTGCGCGCCATAATAAGCTGTTTTGTAGGCGTTATTTAGCGCGTTTTGGGTGATTTCTTGCTGTCTAGGGAGGGAGACTTCTTGGATAAACTCACTAGATTGGGGTGGCTGTGGGGGCTTGGGGGTAGATTTGAACTCATAGCGTTGCTTAAACTCCTGTATATGCTTTTGTAGCAGGGCTTCTGAATCTAGCGCGCTATCTTGCACAAGCTCGATGTGCAAATCTAGGGCGTTATCTCGCGTATCTTTAGCCATCACGGGCTGATAAGAGGAGGGATTATGCGCGGGCGCGGTGGGTAAGTCGTGCGCGGCAGTGGTGGGAGTTATGCCACTCACTCCATCGTGCGTGGGCGCGTATATGGGCGTGTGTGAATCTAACTCCACGCTAGAGATTAAATCAGATTGTGGGGCTTGTGGGTGCTCATCTAGCTCCTGTGGGAGATTGTGCGCATTTTTGGGGAGTGAATCTAGCGAGAGGGAGTGTATGGCTTGGAGGTGCTCTATGCGCTCTTTTTCGCGCTCCTTTCGCGCTTGGGCGTAGCACTGAATCTTTTGCGCGCAGGCTTGGTAGCACTTTTTGGCGGTGTTTGTCATTGCTACAGAGAGTTTGGAGACAAATGCCCTGCCTAGCGCATAGAGCGAGCGTAGTAGCGTGAAAAAGGCTAGTATCATCGCCCATAGCTTTGTGAGAAAGCGTCGCGCTAGAGGCAAAATCGCGCGATAGGCTTTTGTGAGCAAAAAGCGGGAGTGCCTAAAAATCGTATCGATATTGCTCTGTGTGGCTACGAGTATGGAGAGTGAGAGGCAGCCTAGCACGAGCACCCACATACCAAAAACGCCGATAAAGCCCTGCAGCAAATGCACCACGCTATTGCCAAAAAGCCCGCTAGAAAAAAGGAGTGATTGGGCTAGCAGCAGGCTCACAAACCCAAGCAGCCAAGCGATGAGCAGCTCAAGCTTGTGAAAGCTAAGCTCGGGGTGTTTGTAGAAATAATACGCTGGATAGAGCAAAAAAAGCAAATACACATAGCCGATGTAGCCAAAAATGCTGAGGTTTATCATCGCAAACTGCTGCCCTAGCACCCCTACCGCGCCGCTCTCGCCCACGATAGTAGCCATAGAGAGGAAGACTAACACGATGTTGCTAAAGATATAGAGATAGATTCTGCTATGGAAGTTTTTCGCGCTTTTTTTTGGTTTTTTGATAGGGAATCCTTTAGCTAAAATGACAAGTGATGGGCTAAATTATAGCATATTGTGCGCGATTTTCGTTACTATTTGTTACGATTGCGGGGCGAGGGGAGGGGAGTTTTGGGCGGAATATCGTAAGTTTAAAGCTAAATGATGTAGTATGCAGCCCAAACGACTTAATCTAGGCTTTGGGGAGGAGAGGGAATGCACGGCAAGATTCTGCGCTATTCTACACAGACAAAAAATGGCGTGGTTACCAACGCATCTAAGAAAATCTTTGAGCTCCGCGGCAATAGTTGGCACGATCCTAGGACGATGCCAGCTGTGGGTATGTTTGTGGAGTTTCGCTGTGATGATAATGGCTATACGATTGTGGATTGCAGAGCGTCAAGCTATCAGAGCTTCCCAGAGGGCGGGCTTTTGCGCGAGATTGACTTTTGGCGCACCAATACCGATGAGGAGCTAAGGGCAAAGGAGGCTGACGCCAAGGCAAATATCGCCAAGCAGATTTTTGCTAAGACAAATTATGTCAAGCTCTCTAAAATCGAGCTAAGTGCCTCCGCGCAGGAGTGTATCAAGGCTTTTTTTCGCGATGAGTTTAATGCCATCGCGTTTTTGGACACGATACAAAAAGATTCTACCCCCACACAGGACATAATGCTCAGCTATCTCATCATCAAGCCGTTTTTGAGCAAGGCTATCGATTTTCTCGTCTATAACGATCGCCATATCACGATGGACAACTTCACCTCCGAGCTCCAAACCCTAAAGCAGCTTGAATACTCCTACAACCACTTCAAAACCAATGTCAATGTCAATGCCTCCAAAATCTATAAAGAATGCTTCCTAGACGCGCAATACCACTACAAGGGCGTGCTGCGCGCCATCGAGGTGTTTAATGAAAAAAAGCTCCAGATAGAAAACAAGGTGCGCGTGTGCGGTATGGAGCTGCGCTCTATCCAAGCCAAGCTTGACGCCAAAAAGGGCGATCCCAAGGTGCTTGAGGCTAAAAAAATAGAGATTGGGAAAATCGTGGCAAAAGCCAAAAGCGATACCAAAAATATCGATATGCTTATCGCTAGGCTTAAGGGTATGAGCGAGGCATTTGTGAAGGACAATTTTGCGACTTTTGAAGTGGTGTTTAATAAAATCTATCAAGTGCTTGTGGATAAGACAAAAGAGGCGCTAGATATCTGTGGCACCCGGCTTGATGATAAGGTATGGAATCTCGGTATGGGCTCACAAGCTATCAAAAATGTGTTTTTCCGTCAGCATATCAACTCGCCATTTTGCGCGATGACTTTTGTCGAAAACCACATAAAGCACCTCAACAAAGCCAAGATGAGCAATAATGAGAGCGTGATTTACAACTACGCCCAACGATACAGCAAGGGCTACAAAAATTATGTGATTTTTTGCGAGAGCGAAGCCTTTGAGCTTGATTTGAAAGTCAAAATCCTCGCCCTAGCCAAAAACAACTATGTGTATGTGTTCCAAAAAGAGATTGAGTTTTTTACCGCGGTAAATAAGATGAAGTTTGAGATATGCTTTATAGATTCAGAGCTGCGCCTCTCAAATCCTAGGGAGATTCTCAAAGCCGGCGTGTCCTCTAAGCGCAACAAAGATACGAAGTTTATGCTGCTTAAAGCTTCAGATATCAAAAACCTCACGCTTTCACAACCTAGCTCTTAAGATTTGTAATCGCTATGACTTTGTGCAGCCTGCTTAGTGCAAGTAAATACTACGAGCACACGCCTATTTTAGAATCTATCAATTTTAGTATCTCCTCACACGAGCGCGTCGCGGTAATCGGGCGCAATGGCTCGGGCAAATCCACGCTGCTAAAACTCATCGAGGGGAGCATAGAGCTAGATTCTGGAGAGCGGATTGTGCCCAAAAATCTAAAAATCCTCTCACTTGCTCAAAATCCAAGCTTCCCGCCAAATGCAAGCGTGCAAGAAGTGATAGCCAACGCCCTAAACGCGCTAAAAGACGCACACACAAAGCTACAATCCCTCTCACAAATGATTGAAAGAAACCCACAAGATTTAGACTTGCTCGCACAATACGCGCAGGTAAGTAACTTCATCGATGAGCACAATGGCTGGGATTTGCAATCACGCGTAGATGAGGTGTTAGAGCGATTTGGGCTCGTGGAGTTTAGGGATAGATTAGCAGTGAGCTTAAGTGGCGGGGAGCAAAAGCGCGTGGCGTTGTGTGAGATTTTGCTTGGGAGCGTGGATTTGCTAATTCTCGATGAGCCCACTAACCACCTAGATGTGGAGATGGTGGGGTTTTTGGAAAAATATATCCAAGATTGCAAATTTAGTATCGTCTTTGTGAGCCACGATAGGTATTTTATCGAGCATATCGCCACGCGTATCATCGAGGTGGAGAATGGCAAACTCACGGGCTTTGAGGGCGGATATAGCAGCTACCTGCGCAAAAAAGAAGAGATGCTCCGTGCGCTAAATAATGCGCACGAAAATCTCCTAAAAACCCTAAGAAGCGAGGAGGAGTGGCTAAGGCGCGGTGTCAAAGCACGCCTAAAGCGCAATGAGGGGCGCAAGAGAAGAATCCTCGAGCTCAGAGAGGAGGCAAAGAAAAATCCGAGCGTTATCCGTAAATTAAAGCTAGAGCTAGAGCGCGAGTATAAGCGATTTAGCGCAGATGAGGGCAAAAACGCCAAAAAATGCCTTTTTGAGCTCGAAAATCTCAGCAAGGAGCTAAATGGCAAGGTGCTTATTGATAACCTTAGCCTTAGAATCTTAGCGGGGGAGAAAATCGGCGTGGTGGGCAAAAACGGCGCGGGTAAGAGCACACTGCTCAAGCTCTTGCTAGGCGAGAGCGCCCCAAGTAGCGGTGTGATAAAGCGCGGTGCGATACGCGTGGGGTATTTTGATCAGCATTTAGGAATGCTAGATGATAGCAAGGATTTGCTAGAGACTTTCTGCCCTAATGGCGGGAATATGGTAGAGGTGCGCGGGAAGCATATCCACGCGTATGGGTATCTCAAAAACTTCCTCTTCCCCAAGGAGTTTTTGGACAAAAAAATCGGTTTTTTAAGCGGCGGGGAGAAAAAGCGCGTAGCTCTCGCCCTGCTTTTTACTAAAGAAGTCGATGTGCTGATCCTCGATGAGCCCACAAACGATCTTGATATCAGCACGATGAATATCATCGAGGAGTATCTCGCGCATTTTAGCGGGAGCGTGATTTTTGTCAGCCACGATAGGTATTTTGTGGATAAGCTCGCCTCCAAGCTCCTCATCTTTGAGGGGGAGGGCGCGGTGAGCGTGGCGTATGTGAGCTATAGCGAGTATCTAGAGGCTAGAGCGGAGATTAGCGAGATAGAATCCATAAGTGATACTGCGTCTAAAGCGGCGCGAGATCCACACAAAGGCGATGAGAGGGGCGCGCCACAAAGCAAGCTAAGCTATAAAGAAAAGCTAGCCCTAGAGGCACTGCCCAGCGAGATCGATGAGCTAGAAGCCCGCATTGCGGATTTAGAATCTGACTTAGCAAACCCAGAGGCATACCAAATAAGGGGCATAGCGGCTTTGGCAAGTGAGCTAGAGGCGTTAAAAAGCGAGTTAGATTCTAAGCTAGAGCGCTATTTCACGCTTGAGCAAAAGGCGTGGGAGCTCCAAAACGCTAAAACTTAAGCGCGTTATAGCTATGTGTTATAGAATCTTACAAGCGATTTTTTCATCATTTTGGCTCCCAGATTCTACCCCTTTTTATCGCGTCGTCTAAAAACATCTGAATGCTCTTGCCAGCACTTGTGTTGGAGTTGCCACGATCTTCCCTAGCATACACCAACGCGCCAGAATCTAGCAAAAAGCGCGTAAGATCTATATCCCCATACATCGCGGCAAGCGTGAGGATCCCGCGCGCGTGATCGTCGCGCTCATTGACATTAGCACCCGCTTTGACAAAGAGCTTCACCACCTCACTTTTGTCACAATACACCTGCCCCTGCCTCTCCCAAAACTCGCCCTTAAATCCGGGCGTGTGCTTCTCATAAAAGTGCATAATGGGCACGATTTTAGTGTGATTGATCTCAATTGTGTGGTTTGGATTTGCCTTGTGGGCTAGGAGTGCTTGGATACTCGCGCAAGTCTTAGCACTAATGCTTGGATCGTTTGCAAAGATAAGCGGCGTGTAGCCCTCGTTATTGACTTCATCGGGATTTGCGCCAAACTCTAGGAGTAGGGTTACAATCTCTGCGTTGGTTATGCCCAAAATAAGCGCGGTATTGCCAAACTCGTCCATTATGTCGGGATTCACCCCATCTTTGAGTGCTGAATACACGCCATCTGCGTCGTTTGCCCTAATGGCTGCAAGCAGCCCCGCGCTTGAGCTATATCCGTGTTTGTAGCGATAGATTCTGCTTGTGCTCACTTCCTTTGGCGCGATTCTTTGCTCAAACATATCGGGATCTATCGAGGCGTATTTGCTCGCAAAATACGCCATACTCTGCGTGGGGAAGTGCCGCACCTCCTCGCCCATAGCAATAAGCACCTGCGCGTATGCTTGGTAGAGTTTGTATTGGGTTAGGATATTTTCTAGCTTGTAGATTCTCTCTTTTAAATCGCGCTGCGTGATGGGCGTATCCACCCCAATCCCTAGCGCGTTAATCTCTAGGCTTAGCTTTTGGGTAGCGTCGTGATAGTCTTTGGGATTATCCACTAGCACGCTTGCTTCATAAGAATCTCGCGAGAGCTTTTGGTAAGTGATTTTGGGATTGATAAACTGCGTGTTGGATTCTAAAGTGATGTGGCTTATCATCTCTTCTGTGGTGGTATCCTCGATGCGCACTTGTTTTATCTCATTATGCGTGCGCACCTGCACGGCGATACTTTGGGAGAGCTCCTCAAGCGCGTTGTTTTTGGCTTCCTCCTGTGTGGAGCCTGTGGCGCTTACCTGCAGATTTTTAGCCCCCAATGTCCCCAGACACGCCCACATTATGCAAATGGCTACAATACCTCTCATAACGCTCCTTTGTGTGAGATTTGTGTGAATCTAAATGGTAGTGTATTTGTGTAAATTGCGCGCGCTTTGGGGTTTGAATGGGATTTAAAGCGCGCAGGGTATAAGAATCTTTTAAAGCTGTTGTGGGCATAATAGCACCCTTTATGTAGAGAGGTGTCCGAGTGGTTGAAGGAGCACGCCTGGAACGCGTGTAAGGTGCAAGCCTTCGAGGGTTCGAATCCCTTCCTCTCTGCCATTGCTTACTTTAAGGATTGTGATGTCTTACAAACGATTTTTCCTCTCTTTTGCCCTTTTTGCGAGCTTTTTTCTGGCTTTTTTGCTTATTTTTGCCACGATTTGGATTAAAAAGACTTTTGGTGCGGAGGTGGAGATAGCCCAGATTCTCTTCCATATCCAATACCCCATCGCCGATACCGATCCCGCCTTTATCAGAGGCTTTGCCCTCAAGGCACTTTTGCCAAGTCTCCTTGTAAGTCTCGCACTCGTCGTGCCCCTGCGCATTTTGGCTAGCGGCGTGCGCGCGATGTGGCGTTTGGGACGCGTTGGTATCTCAAAGATCTGTGCGGGTGTGAGGCGCGTCTTTGGCTTTGGCGCGAGGCATAGCGTTGCTCTGCGCATGGTGGCGTGCCTAGGATTTATCGTATGTGCCATAAAGCTCATAGATACGAAGTTCCAAGTCAGAGAATTCCTCGCGCAAAATGCCTCAAAAGCCTATGGGAGCTTTTATGAGAGCCATTATGCCACTCCTCCGCTTGAGGAGATTGCCACGCAGTTTGCGAGCCTCCAAAGTCCGCGCAATCTCATCGTGATCTTTGCTGAATCTCTAGAATCCACTTATAGTGCTAAAAGCACTCCGACAGGAATGGGGGGGGGGTAATACCTATGCGCCCTTTGGCGAGCTAATCCCCAACCTTACACAACTCGCGCTTGCAAATGACAACTTTAGCGCCACGGATGCGCTAGGGGGTATCGTCCAAACCATAGGCACGGGCTGGACGATAGCCGCGCTCATCTCTTACAACTGCGCCATACCCCAAACCCAACTCCCCTACAAAAGCGGCTATAATGACAATGTCGCGCGCTACTATCTCCACTCGGCAGTGTGTCTGGGCGATGTGTTGGATTCATTGGGTTATGCACAGGTGATGTTTCAAGGCACTTCAGCGGATTTTGCTGCTGCGCGAGGGTTTTTCACTAGCCACAAGATAGCAATGCGTGATTACAAATACTTTGAATCCCGCCAAATGCTCCAAGGGGATTTCCAAGGTATGTGGGGCGCGAAAGATTCTGTAATTTTTGCATTTGCCAAAGACTACCTACAAGCTTATACAGAATCTAAGCCCTTTGCGCTCTATATCTCCACGATGGACACCCACCACCCCAATGGCTTTGTGGATACGCAATACTGCCAAGGCTTTGAAAAAACCTTTCAAAACGCCGTGCGCTGCTCAGATACTATCATCAGCGATTTTGTCGCGTGGGTGCAGGGCTCGAGATTCAAAGACAACACGAGTATCATCATTCTAGGCGATCACAAAAGTATGAAACAAAACTTTTTCCCGCCCGATACAAAGCGCAGCATATATAACGCCTTTATCAACACGCATTTCCCAAAAGAGAAGCTAAAAAATCGGCTTATTAGCCACTTTGACATCACACCGCTTTTTTTAGAATCTCTAGGGATTTCCATAGAGCGATTTGGGCTAGGGCGCAACCCCCTGTATTCCCAAACACTTCTAGAATCTCTAGGGGAGCAGAGCCTCGCCCAAGGGCTCAGAGCCCCCTCAAGAATCTATGAGGGATTTTGGAATCTCGATAAAACCAAACTAAAGGAGAGCAAATGAAAGCAAAGATTTCTATCATCGCCGTGGCTTTGCTAGCGTGTATCGGGGGGGGGGCATTGTATAAGCATAAAAGCCTAGCAGAGATCCATACCCTACTCACAACGCACAAAGTAGATTCACAATACCACGACATAGCCACACAGATTGCCTCTGCGCGCCAGAAGTGCGCATTTCCCTCTAGCAGGGACTTAGGGGATTGGCAAAACTTCATCGCACACGCTGGCGGGGCGATTATCCACGAGGGCAAGCCCTACACATACTCCAACTCCAAAGAGGCATTGCTAGCAAGTATCCATAAGGGCTATAGGTTTATCGAGCTAGATTTGATGCTAGATAGTGATGGGGAGATTTTTGGCGCGCACGATTATGCGCATTTTTATGGTATCACCAACGCGCCAAAAGAAGTCATAGAATCTAACGCCCCGCCAAGCAAGGCGTATATCAGCCAAGCCAAAATTTATGGGATCTTTACCCCGCTTGGCAGGGATTCTATCAATGAGATTTTTAGACAAAATCCATCGGTGTTTTTGGTGACCGACAAACTCAATGACTTTAGGGCTATCGCCACACAGCTAGAGTTTGGGGAGAGAATCTTAGTCGAAGTCTTTGGGCTAAATAACTACTACAAAGCCCACAAGGAGGGTATCAGATACCCTATGCTCTCCACCAAGGACTTTAAGCTAGCCACAGAGCTTGCCATCCCTATGGTAGCCACCCACACAAGCGCGCTAAGAGATGACAAAAGCGCAAAACTTGCACAAGAATATATCGCAAATGGCGGTTGTATTATGGTGTTTTCTAGCAATGAAAAGGAGTTTATGAGTGAGCATTTGGGCTTAAGGGCGAGTAAGTTTTATACAGATTTTTGGGACGCAGAGTCTAAAGACTGCGCACTAGATGATAAGCAAAAATGTAAGACATACTAGGCTCTAGAGTGGCTAAATTGCGCCCCTTGCGCACTGTATCTAAGCTCAATGAAAAAATCAAGGAACCACAATCAATACCACTCAAAAAAAGCAAGGCTTATGCAACCTATAAACACAACATTAACAAAATGAGTAAGACAGATTTAGAACAACTCGATGAAGAGATTGTAGTCGATATGAATGCGGATTATAGTGATGAGTTTTGAGATAAGGCTCACACACAAGAAGCTAGTGGCAAAATGGGCGAGATATGTGAGGGCAGGCACTCGCCTAAGGGCAAGCACCCAAACCATAAGCGTATAAATATCGCAAGACTTTGACTAAAACACCGGGACGAGCTCGCCTTTGTAAGTTTGCTCGATAAATTCCTTGACTTTGGGGCTTTGGAGTGCTTTTTTGAGCTTGAGAATGTGCGGATTGTCGATATTGGCAGCTTTGACAACGAGCACATTGACATAGGGCGAGCTGCGATCCTCGATGATAAGCGCGTCTTTGGAGCTAAATCCCGCAGGGATAGCAAAGTTGCTATTTATCACTGCGCCCTCGTATTCTTTGACTATGCGAGGGAGGAGTGCCGCCTCTATGGAGATGATTTTAAAGCCCTTTGGATTTTCTATGATATCAGCTTGCGTGCTAGCGAGATTGCTAGGATCTTTTAGCGTGATAAGCCCTTTGTTGTGTAGCAGGATAAGCGCGCGCCCGCCATTTGTAGGATCGTTTGGAATAGCGATCGCACTGCCTTGTGCAAGCTCTGTGATATCACTAATCTTTGATGAGTAAAACCCCATAGGCTCGATGTGGATATCCGCCACCGCGACGAGATCGAGCTTGCGCTCTTTGTTCATCTCATACAAATAGGGCTTGTGTTGGAAAAAGTTCGCATCCAAACTCCCATCATTTAGACTAAGATTTGGCGTCACATAGTCAGAAAACTCCACGATGCTAAGCCGCACGCCCTCTTTTTGCAAATCCTCTTTGATGATTTCTAGAATCTTTGCGTGTGGCACGGGCGTAGCCCCTACTTTGAGCTCCACCATATTTGTTTTTTGCGCCTCATTTTTGCCATCATTCTGCCCGCAGCCACTCACTAGCACCGCCACGCCTAGCACAAACGCCCATAGACTTTGTTTTGCTCTCATTGCACTCTCCTTTGTTTTCTTTATTGTTTTATTTGGCACTCACAGGGATTATCTCGCCCTTGTATTTTTCTAAGATAAAGTCCGCCACCTCTTTGCTTAGCAGCACCTCTTTGAGCTTAGCGATACGCTCATCGTCCTTGTTGTCCTCGCGTGCGACGAGCACATTGACATATTCAGATTTCTCATTTTCGTGGAAAAACGCCTCCTTTATGCTCATTCCAGCTTGCAAGGCGTAGTTGGCATTTATCACCGCGCCATCAAGCGTGGGCAGCACCCTAGGCATTGCCGCCGCCTCTATGGGCTTAAAGCGCAGGTTTTTGGGATTTTGTGCAATATCAGATTCTATAGTCGCGGCAAGATTGCTAGGATCTTTGAGCTTAATCACACCAAAATCGTGTAGCAAGATAAGCGCGCGCGCGAGGTTTGAGCTATCTGAAGGCAGGGCGATATCCGCACCATTTGGGATCTCATCAACACTCGCGTATTTTTTAGAATAAAACCCAAGCGGCACGACATACACGGGCGCTAGGGACACGAGATTAAAGCCCCTTTGGGCGTTTTGCGCCTCCATATAGGGCTTGTGCTGATAGAGATTAGCGTCATTGCTCCTATCATCAAGCGCGACATCAGGCATCACATAATCTGTGAAAACCTGCACGCGTAGTTCCACGCCCTGCTTGGCTAGCAGGGGCTTGGCAAACTCCAAAATCTCGGAAGCTGGCACGGGCGTAGCTCCCACGACAAGCGTTGCTTGTGCGTTTTTAGAATCTGTAGAATCTAGCACGCTAGATTCAGCCTTAGCATTGCCCCCGCTCTCTCCACACGCAGCCAAAAACAACGCCACACTTAGCATTACAATGCTTACTACATATCGCATACACTCTCCTTATTTAGATTCTATCTATGCTTTCTTAGGGCTTTGACGATGAGATCGCCGCTGCTTTGCACCACTTGCACGAGCACCATCGTGATGAGCACCGCATAGATGAGCACATCTTCTCTAAAAGAATTAAAGCCCAAGCGATAGGCCAAATCCCCAAGTCCGCCCCCGCCCACGATCCCAGCCATCGCAGAATACCCCACAAGGCTCACAGAAGTGATCACCACGGCATTGACAAGCGCGGGCTTAGATTCACTAAGCATCATTTTGATAATCGTCCAAGTGTTTGCGCCCATACTCTGCGTGGCTTCTACCAAATCCTTTGACACCTCTAGCAGCGCGCCCTCAAAAAGCCGCGCGATGAAGGGGATCGCTGCGATACTAAGGGCGATGATCGCTGCCGATGAGCCCGTGCTGATACCAATGAGATAGCGGAAAATAGGCAATAGCGCGATGATGAGCACCATAAAGGGAAAGGAGCGAATCGTATTAACCACCCAGCCTAGTGTCTTATTAAGCAGTGGCATAGGCTTGATAGAATCTGCGCGCGTGAGCGTGAGTAGCACCCCAAGGGGCAAGCCAAAAATCACGGCAAACACGATAGAAAAGCCAACCATATAGATTGTTTCAAACAAGCCTTTCATCAGCAAAAAGAGCAAATCATTGCCAAAAAGCGCGTGCAAAATATCCTCAAAGATTCTATCGCCTGCGCGCAAAAATTCTTTCATTTTCTATTCCTTTAATCTGCCATTGTTTGGAGCGTTACGCCTTGGGCTTGGAGCCACTCTAGTGCGCGCGTGATATCCTCGCTGACACCCAAAAACTTCACGACTAAATGCCCCACTTCCTTGGCGTTAAACTCCTCGATAGAGCCGCTTAAAATATTCACATCGATACCAAATTTTTTAATCGCTTGGCTGATGAGCGGATTTTGGGCATTTGGTCCTGTGAAAATGATACGATAGACATTATGAGAATCTGCCAAATGCGCCACGACTTCACGCTCATCTTTAGGCAAAAAGGAGATGAGCTCTTTGGTAATCTCTTGCTGGGGATTGGCAAACACCTCCTCCACATTGCCCCGCTCGACTATTGCCCCCTCGCTAATCACACAGACTTTGTTGCAAATCTGCTGCACGACTTCGATTTGGTGCGTGATGAGCACGATGGTGAGCGAGAGCTTGGATTGGAGCTCTTTTAGCAGGGCTAGGATGGATTTTGTCGTTTTGGTATCTAGCGCGCTTGTGGCTTCATCACATAGCAGAATCTTTGGATGATTGGCTAATGCCCTAGCGATCGCCACGCGCTGCTTTTGCCCCCCGCTAAGCTGGCTTGGATAAAAATGTGCCTTTTCCTTTAGCCCCACAAGCTCTAAAAGCTCTAGCACGCGCGCTTTTATGTCGCTTTTGCTCCATTTGGCAATCTCTAGTGCAAAGGCGACATTGCCAAACACATCGCGCGCGCTTAAGAGATTGAAATGCTGAAAGATCATACCGATTTTTTGTCGCTGCTTTTGGAGCTCCTTGGGTGTGAGGCGTAGCATATCCACGCCGCCGATATTTACGCGCCCACTGCTTGGCTCCTCTAGGCGATTTATGATACGCACAAGCGTGCTTTTGCCCGCGCCAGAATAGCCGATAATCCCCATTATATCGCCCTCTTGCACTTCCAAATCGATGCCTTTGAGCGCGCAAAAGCCGTTGGGATAGGTTTTTTGAATCTGCTCTAATGTGATGATGGGACACCCCTTACATAAATGATGAAGCATTTATATTTTACAAATAAGCGCGAGATTCTATCACAAAATTTTTAAAATACAATATGTGTTTTTGATTTTTTACATAGTTTTGGAGCGACACACCAAACTTTACAAAAATTTTACAATTACTACTTATGCATTTTACACAGCACCTTTATAATGCCCTCGTATTTCAAATCACAAGGAGAATACGATGAAAAACACATTTTCAAAATTGGCATTAGGCATACTCGCAGGAGCAACACTTAGTGCAAACGCACTTCTAGCAGAGGCTATCCACCCTATTTCGCGTGAGATGGGCTCTGGGACACGCGGGGCGTTTGTAGAGATCTTTGGAATCCAAAAAGAAGTCAAGGGCAAAAAGATTGACGCCACCACGACAAAAGCGGAGGTTACCAACTCCACAGGCGTGATGATAACAAGCATAGCAAACTCTAAGAGTGCTATTGGCTATATCTCACTAGGCTCGCTCAATGATACAATAAAGGCTCTCAAAGTCGATGGAGTAGCCCCAAGTGTGGAGAATATCAACAACAAAAGCTACAAAATCTCTCGCCCCTTTAATGTCGTAACCAAAGAGGGCAAAGATTCTGCGCTGGCTACGGACTTTTTGGGCTATGCGGTGAATGCAAAAGCCGTGATAGAAAAGGCGGGCTATATCGCTAATAAAGATTCTAAATTTAGCTCCAAAAAGCCAAGCGGCAAGCTCGTGATTGCGGGCTCTAGCTCGGTAACGCCTTTGATGGAAAAAATCGCAGAGAGCTATAAGAGTGTCAATCCAAACGCCACTATCGAGATTTTACAATCCGATTCTACTACGGGGGTAAATTCCGTCGTGGAGGGGATAGCTGATATCGGTATGGTCTCTCGTGAAGTCAAAGAATCTGAGCTCAAAAAGGGGCTAAAAGTGCAGGTGCTCGCTACTGATGGACTAGCTGTGATTGTCAATAAAGCCAATGGGCTTGATAATATCTCAAAAGAGAGTGTTAAGAAAATCTTTATGGGTGAGCTCACAGATTGGGGGGAGGTTAAATAGCCTCTAGATTCTATGTTTGGGGGGCATTCATCTTTTGGCGATAAATCGGGGAGTTTGATTGCCGGCGGCGGTCACTACCGCTTAAGGTAGCTCCCTTGCCTCCAATCTGCACAACCCCGATTTCTCATCCAAAATCTTAGAATGCCCGGCAAGCCTTGATGAGGTTTGTTTGGTAGATTCCAGAATCTAAGTTTTTTTAGATTCTAAAATCAAGGTTTTAGATTCAAATTCAGAATCTGCCCCTTATAGAATCTCATCGAGACTTGCCAGATTCTATTGCATTTTATTTTTAAGGAGGTTTGTTTGTCAGCTTTTACAAAACTCAAATCCTACTCAAAAGCACAACTCAAAGAAAAGTTTTTCGCCACTCTCTTTGCCTTTTGTGCGATGGTTTCTATCCTTGCCGTGGCGATGATATGCCTCTTTTTATTTAGCAATGCGCTGCCTACTATCCACCAAATCGGTGCATTTGACTTCCTTTTTGGGCTAGATTGGTATCCAACTGAAGAGATTTTTGGGATCTTGCCTATGATTGTGGGCAGCTTGTATGTGACCGCCCTTGCTATCCTCATCGGTGTGCCTTTGGGTGTGCTAAGTGCGGTGTATCTCTCGCAGTTTTGCCCGCCTAAAATTGCGCGCTTTTTGCTGCCCGCTGTGGAGTTATTAGGGGCGATTCCTAGCGTGGTGTATGGGTTTTTTGGGCTTGTGGTTATCGTGCCATTTCTCTCTCATACCTTTGGGGGGATTTCGGGCAAAAGCGTGCTCGCTGCTGCGATAATCCTCGCCATTATGGTGCTTCCTACGATTATTCTCGTCTCTAAGGCGGCAATAGATTCTGTGCCAAAGAGCTATTATGAAGGCGCACTGGCTCTGGGCGCGAGCGCGGAGAGGGCGGTGTTTTTTGCTATGCTCCCTGCGGCAAAATCAGGGATATTAGCTAGTGTGATTTTGGGCGTGGGCAGGGCTATTGGCGAGGCGATGGCAGTGATAATGGTAGCGGGCAATCAGACGCAGATCCCTAGCAGCGTGCTTGAAGGCGTGCGCACGCTTACCACAAATATCGTGATGGAGATGGGCTACTCCGAGGGCTTGCATCGCGATGTGCTCATCGCTAATGGCGTGGTGCTCTTTGTGTTTATATTGCTCATCAATGTGAGCTTTAACCTGCTCAAAAAAGACAAGGCATAGGGGGCGATGATGAAAGAATATCTAGATTCTCTATGGCGGGAAGTGCGCAAAAAAGACAGAATCTCACTTGTCTTATTCCTCGCACTGCGGCTTTCACTCGTCGGCGTGCTTGGGGTGTTTGTGCTTTTGGTAGGATTTATTTTTATCAAAGGCATTGCCTATCTCAATCTGGACTTGTTCGCGTGGGAGTATAACTCGCAAAATGTCTCGATGATGCCCGCTATCATCAACACGCTCACGATGGTGTTTGTCTCGCTGCTGATTGCTATGCCTCTAGGGATTTTTGGCGCGATTTTTTTAAATGAATATGGCAAGAAACAATCTAAGATTTTAGGCGTGATTGCCGTGGCGGCTGAGACGCTTGTGGGCATTCCCTCTATCGTGTATGGGCTCTTTGGGTATTTGGCATTTGTGATTTACTTTGGGCTAGGCTATAGCCTCATTGCGGGCTGCCTCACGCTTAGCATTATGGTACTGCCCCTTATCCTGCGCAGCTCTCAAGAGGCATTGCTCGCCGTGCCGCTAAGCTATCGCGAGGCGAGTTTCGCGCTTGGGGCTGGGAAACTGCGCACAATCTTTTCTATCGTGCTGCCTGCTGCGGCTCCGGGCATTTTGGCAGGAGTGATTTTGAGCATTGGGAAAATCGTGGGAGAATCTGCCGCACTCCTCTACACCTCCGCGAGCGTGGCAAAGGTGGCGGGTATGCTAGATTCTGGACGGACTTTGAGCGTGCATATGTATATCATCTCTAGTGAGGGCTTGCATATCAATGAAGCCTATAGCACGGCGATGGTGCTCATCCTCATCGTGCTTGGGATTAATTTCATCTCAAACATAGTCGCCAAAAAACTCACAAAAGCATAAGGAGCACAAATGGATAAAAAGCTTATCTTTAGTATCAAGGATATGAATCTTTTCTATGGCGATTTTCACGCGCTAAAAAATATCAATATGGATATTTACAAGGGCGATGTAACCGCCTTTATCGGTCCGAGTGGCTGTGGGAAGAGCACCTTTATCAAGAGTCTTAATCGTATGAACGATCTTGTCGAGGGCTGCAGGATAAAGGGCAAGATTCTCTTCCGCGGGGATAATATTTATAAAAAATACGATGTTAATGATTTGCGCAAAAAGGTGGGTATGGTGTTTCAAAAGCCAAATCCTTTCCCGATGAGCATTTATGACAATATCACCTTTGGTCCCAAAACACACGGGGTGAAAAATAAAGCCAAGCTAGATTCTATCGTGGAGGAGTCTCTAAAAGATGTGGGGCTGTGGAAAGATGTCAAGGACAGACTGCACAAAAGCGCGCTCTCCCTAAGTGGTGGGCAGCAGCAGCGGCTGTGTATCGCGCGCACGATTGCGATAAATCCCGAAGTGATTTTGATGGATGAGCCCACAAGCGCGCTCGATCCTATCTCTACGCTCAAAATCGAGGAGCTCATCGCCAAGCTCAAAAAAGAATACACCATCATCATCGTTACGCATAATATGCAACAAGCCCATAGAATCTCCGATAAGACGGCGTTTTTCCTACTAGGGGAGATGATAGAGTTTGATGAGACACAAAAAATCTTTAGCAAGGCAAAGGATAAGAAAACCCAAGATTATATTGAAGGAAAATTTGGGTAATTGCTAAAATGATAGAATCTAAGGCGGGTTTATAGAATCTGTGCCATCGCCAAGCGGCGTTCCTGACGCGATTACACCAAGAGATTCTATAAGCTCGCTAAAAAACGCAATGTATGCTCGCGTAGCGGAGCGAGTGGCAATTCATTTGCCACGAGCGGCAACAAGTTTTTGCCAAAAGCAAAAACTTGCATTAAATGATAGAATCTTTGGTTTATAGAAAAGGCGCTAGCCCAAGCGGCGTTCCTGACGCGATTACACCAAGAGATTCTATAAGCTTGCTAAAAACGCCGTGTATGCTCGCGCAGCGGAGCGAAGTGGGGATTTACTTCCCACGAGCGATAGCAAGTTTGCTTAGCAAACTTGCAGAATAATGATGGGCTCGCGCAGCGGAGCGAGCGGAGATTCACTCTCCGCGAGCGGTAACAAGTTTTTGCCATAGCAAAAACTTGCATTAAATTAATGAAAGGATTCAATGTGGTTTATGTCTTAGAAGATGACGATTCAATCCTCGAGCTTGTGCTCTATGCGCTCAAATCCCAAAATATAGAATCTAGCGGCTTTGGTAATGCCAAGGCGTTTTTTGAAGCCTGCAAGATTCAATCCCCAAGTCTCGTGGTGCTCGATGTGATGCTGCCGGGCACAAGCGGATTTGAAGTGCTAAAGCAGCTAAAAAGTAGTCCCAAAACGCGCCATATTCCCGTGCTTTTGCTCACGGCACTAAGCAGCGAGTATGACAAAGTCAAGGGCTTGGATTTGGGTGCTGATGACTATCTCACTAAGCCCTTTGGCGTGATGGAGCTACTCGCGAGAATCCGCGCTATGCTAAGGAGGATAGAGCGCAATGAAGAAGATATATATTTTGAGGGACTGGAGTTTTCTTTTACCAAGCACCAAGTGGTGTTGGAAGGCAAAAAGCTCGATCTCACGCTTAAGGAATTTGAGCTCCTAGGCTTTTTGCTCAAAAACAAAGAGCGATCCTTTAGCCGCGAGGAGATACTAGAAGTCGTGTGGGGGCAGCACTACACCACGCAGACGCGCACGCTCGATGTGCATATCAAAACCCTGCGCCAAAAGCTCGGGGAGTGGAGCAAGAGGATAAAAACTATCCGCGGCGTGGGCTACAAACTCGATAAGGAATAATATGCGACAAAAAATCTTTAGCGCGATATTTTTTAGCTGTGCGAGCCTGCTAGTGGTGGTAAATATCGCGCTGCTCATCGTGCTAGAATCTTCCCTCCAAACCCAAGCCTTTGATATGCTAAGACAAGAAGCCACCTCGCTAAAGCCCCACTTAGATTCACTCATAACCTATGAAAGTGCCCCTAGCTCCTATCGTATCACGCTTATCGCGCCTAGCGGCGAGGTGCTCTATGATACGCATTCGGATGTGAGTAGAAGCGAAAACCATAGCCAGCGCGTAGAGATTGAGGGTGCGCTCCAAAGCGGACAAGCCCAGAGCGTGCGCTATTCAGACACGCTTAAGCACGATATGCTCTATTTTGCGACGATGGCGAGTTTGGGCGATGATGAGGTGGTGCTGCGTCTCGCGTTAGAAAAAAGCACGATAGAGGATTTGTTTGTGCAGTTTTTGCCCTATTTTGGGTTAGAGTTTTTGGGCTGTTTGCTTTTAAGTTTTGTGATTGCTAGGATCCTCACGCGCTCCATCATCGCGCCTCTGCGCACTATCAAGCTCGAAAACCTTAGCAAAATCCCCTATGATGAGCTAAAGCCCTTTGTCCAAAAAGTCAAAAACGAGCACAGACTTGTCAAAAATCAGCTCAAAATCCTCAAACAAAAGCAAAGTCAGATTCTGCTCCTTGCCCAAAATATGAGCGATGGCTTTTTGCTACTCAATAAACGGGGCAAAGTCCTGCTCGCTAACAAAAAAGCACAGGCGTATCTAGGAGGTGCTTTGCAAAATATCTATGAGAGCAAGGATACATTTTTTTTGCAAAAAACGCTTTTTTTGCTCAGTAGGTTTAAAACAGAGCGTTCCACGCCCCAGACACTAGAGTTTGCACACAAAGAATGCGAGCTGCTCTTTGGTCCGATTTATTCTAAGAAAAAGTTTAAGGGTATGATGGTGCTTGTGCGGGATCTAAGTGCTAAAAAGAGGGCGCAGATGCTGCAGCGGCATTTTAGCGCCAATGTAACCCACGAGCTCAAAACCCCGCTCACCTCAATCCTTGCTGCTAGCGAGATGATGAGCAATAACCTCGTGGCAAAGGAGGATTTTTCAGAATTTGTGGGCAAAATCGAGCGTGAGGCGGGGCGGCTTTTGGCGATGATCGATGAGGTGCTAAAGCTCTCATTCCTCGATGAGCAGCGCGAGCTCACACACACGCTACCTATGCAAAAGCTAAGCCTCAAAGCCATCATTCAGAGCGTGCTTGAACGCTTGAAACTCATCGCCCAAAAGCAGCATATCAGCATCCACACCAAGCTAGAGGATTGCGCGATAATGGGCAATGCCGAGCTTATAGAAAACCTCGTGTATAACCTCTGTGACAACGCTATCAAATACAACAAGCCCAAGGGTTCAGTGCATATCGCGCTCCAAAAAAGCGATGGCAAAGTCGTGCTAGAGGTGCGCGATAGCGGCGTGGGGATACCAAAAGATGCGCAAGAGCGCGTGTTTGAGCGGTTTTTCTGTGTCGATAAGGGGCGCAGCAAGCAGCTAGGCGGCACGGGGCTAGGACTCTCCATCGTAGAATCTGTGGCGGGCTATCACAACGCGAGTGTGAATCTAAAGAGCAAATTAGGCGAGGGCAGCACCTTTAGCGTGTGCTTTGGGCAAGCCACCACAAGCCCTGCGCATTAGCTTAGATTCTGTGTGTGGGGGCATTTGGCTCTTTGCTTCGCTCACGCTTACAACAGCTTTGCTCAAGGAGCAATACATCGGGGAGTTTGTCGCTCACTTGCTCGATAGATACTCTAGTCTTATCTCCTTGCTTGCGATTGCATAGTCCCATTTACCCCCTAGGATTTCCTCACTTCACCCCTCCCCCTTCACGCCCCTCGTTTTACAACAAGGCGCAGCCAAAATTTCTTTCATAAATCTTAGAATGCCCGGGCAAACCAAGCGCAGAATGTAAGGCAAATTCAGAATCTATGGAGCTAGATTTTGTAAAAATTTGAGAATTTATATTTTACTTTTGTGAATCTAGGTTGGATTCTGTATTTTGCATTTGAATCTAAACTTGTCTTAAAAACAAAGTTTTTTAAAAAAGCCAAATGCCACAAACACAGAATCTAGGCTCGCCCTTTGTTTAAGAGTGGGGATTGATAAAGCCAAAAATTTTTATTTCTTAAGCGCATTGAATGCGGAATTTTGTATAATCCTAGCCCAAATTTTTACCACAAAGGACGGATTATGCGAGAGACGATTATGCGGGATTTCCCACGCGCTAAGAGCCTTCTTTTTGTTGCTGCGACGCGCAGGGAGGAGTTTGAAAATGCCTTTGGGAGTGAGGCGGACGCTGTCATTTTGGATTTAGAAGATTCTGTGCCAAGCGAGCGCAAAAACGAGGGCAGGGCGAATATTTTGGCGTTTTGTCAGGCTAACCCAAGTGCAAAATTTTTCGTGCGTATTAACGACGCGCAAAGTGCGTTTTTTGCCGATGATATGGCGTTTTTGAAGCAATTAGGCTTAGAGCAGCTCTATGGCATAATGCTCCCAAAAGCCGAGCAAAGAGCGCATATAGAATCTGTGATTGGTGCGCTAGGGGAGATAGCGCTGCTGTTGCTCGTTGAGAGCGCGCTAGGGGTGCAAAACCTCAATGTTACCGCATCGCACCCTTGTGTGGCGCAGCTTGCTTTTGGGGCGTTTGATATGATTTTGGATTTGGGCTTGCGCGATGGCGAGGGCAAGGACTTTATGCTCAATTTCGTGCGCGTGCAGATGGCATTAGCTAGCAGGACGCATAATCTCTTGCCGCCTATCAACCGCGTTTTCCCCAATACCCGCGATGACTCAAGGCTCAAAGCAAATATGGAATCTGCCTATTCTATGGGCTTTGGCGGATCGCTCACCTTTTATCCCAATCAGCTTGCCATCATCAATGCCGTGTTTTCGCAGGGCAGCACGCAAATGCAGTGGGCGAAGGAAGTGCTGCGCTTAGCGGCGATTCATAAGGGCGAGCCCTTTAGCTTTGAGGGCAATGTCGTGGATATACCGATGATTAAAAAGGCACAGGGGATTTTGGAGAGGAAGTATTAAAAGGTGGATTTATGGAATCTGCGCCACCTCATCAATCGCACTTAAGGCATTAAGAGAGCGTGGATAGCCGATGTATGGGATTAAGGCTGTAACAACTGCTATGAGTTTGTCTCTGTCGTTGCCCATATTTACATTTCCTTGTATGTGTGCTTTTACCTGTGGTTCAAGCCCGCCCATAGATATGAGATACACAAAGGTTAGTAATTCTCTAAATTTCAAATCAAGCCCTGTGCGTGTAGTAGTCGCCAAAGCAATTGCTACTTAAAAACTCCCTTATGTGCCTTTGTCCCTTAGGGGCTTTATCTATCGCACTTCTCATACCCTCACCAAAAATATCTACCTGTGTTTGTAAGCCCTTTTCATACCTGTTTTCCCTAGTAGTCGTGCCTTGCTTTGCTAGAGGGAGTTTTATGCCTCTTTGCTTAAAAACCTTGTTTGTTATACTTAAAATGTCCGCAACCTTTGCCATACCCACATAAGGCGTAGCTTGATAAATCACCTCTTTTATGGCGATAGGACTTACTTTTGCATTTAACGCTGCCTTTAGCATAGTCTCAAACTCCTCTTTTGCAGGGACTGCTGTAAGGGAGGCTAAGATGATTAAAAGCCTCTCATTTTCATCTAAATTTGAGTGCGTAAAAACCTCATCAAATGCGAAATTTGCGTAGTTTGTGAAAAACTCTAAATCCTCTTTAGGCAGATTATTGCTGCCAAAAAGCTTTTGTAGATTTGCTTTTGCGTTTGGTGTTACAGTGTTCATATTTGCTCCTTTGTTTTTAGAATCTGAAAAATTCTTGCCTTTAGCTTCTTTAGAATCTAGGGCAAAAAGGCTACTACCAAAGCCACTTAATGCGGCTGCTCCTAGCACAACCTTGCTTGTGTTTTATAAAAAGATTCTACGCGAATCTTTTTGCTTTGTATCTATATCTTGCATTCTTGCTCCTTGAAAATCTTTTTTAAATCTATGATTAGCTTAAGATTCTAAAAAGATAGTATAAAAGATGAGAGCTACTATCAGTCAAGGGGGAAATGAGATTTTAATGCGTTTTTATGAATTATGCAAAATTATGGCTTATTTTGTGGTATTTTCTCACTTTTTATGAGGCTCATTACTCCTCAAAGCCCATAATACCATTGCAAAAGACACACAGAGAATCTGCGCCACTCTTGTCAAGCTCACTTAGGCGATACTCTATCTTTGGCGGCACTATGGGGCATAAAATCTACTTGATTATACCGCAGTGTATTGTTATTACAACCCACAGAAGTGATACAAATCAAGACTTAACCCATAAGATTATCCTTATCCAAATCTTCTAGCAAAGCACTTAGCTTTACGCTTTGCAAATACTCTTCTAAAACCCTTTGAGCCTTTAAAAAATGAGAATCTAAAAGGCTATGGATATTCTTACCTAGCGGGCAAAGCTTACTAGGATTGGTATGGAATCTAAAAAGTGTATAGCCTATTTTTTCTTTTGTATAAGCACTCTCTTTGTGTGTGCTTTCTTTAGATTCTTTCTTGAGTGTTAGAAAATCTTTACTTTTAGGCGTAGATTCTACCGCATAAAAAATATCTAAAAGGCTTATTTGCGTGGCACTTTTCATAAGCCTTGCACCATTGCTACCACGAAAAATAGAGATAAGTCCAGCATTTTTTAAAAGCGCTAGGATATTTCGCACGATAACGCTATTAATCCCCACAGATTCAGCCAAAACCTCGCCCGTTACCTTTTTGCAATGTTTTTTGTCTGTGTGCTTATTAAATTCAGAGTCTGCATTAAAAAACTCTATACATAAACATATATGAATGGCTATGCTAAATCTTGAGGGAATTTGCATTGCTTTTCCTTAGTTATAAAATCTTTGATATTATAGCAAATTCTTTAACTATACTTTTTGCCTCCCTCTTAACAACCTCCACACAAAAAGACTTAAGAAAAGCATTTATTTATATTTAAAAATGAGTATAAAAAACACAAACACAGCCACAAGCAAGGCAATATTTAAAACTATATAGCCTCCACTTGCTAAAATACCTCCTACACTTAAAGAGGCGATGAAATTTGCTAGAAAAGTCGCTAGAGCATTTAGCTCTTGAAGTTTAAGTTTAAAAGGAGAGTTAATGGCATTTATCAAAAAAGTCCCTCCATTAAAAGAAAAACACCAAGCAATGCCAACAAGAACTAAAGAGAGCCAAAAGCCTAAAAAATCTTGACTTACAATGCCTATTACAGCAGCTACAAAATACAAAGCCATACCTAAGAAAATGAGTCTCTTAGGATTTAAATTTTTAAAAAAGCCTAAAAAGAAACTAGGAGCATACATTGCAATAAAATGCCATACCAAGACATTTTTAGAATCTGTATTGCT
>CALVDZ010000015.1 GCA_944326445.1 uncultured Helicobacter sp. | reverse complement strand
GCGCAGCGGAGGTAATGAGGGCTTTGCTCTCATTACCGATACACAAGTTTTTGCTTTAGCAAAAACTTGCATTAAATAATATAGAAAGGAGAGGATATGCAGATTAAGCGAGTGTTGATTAAATTTTCGGGCGAGGCGTTGAGCGGGGAGAGTGGATTTGGGATTGATGTGGGGGTTTTGGAATACATAGCCAAGGAGATTGAGGCGCTCAAAAACGCGGGGTTTGAGATAGGTTTGGTGATTGGCGGGGGCAATATCATACGCGGCGTGAGTGCCGCACAAGGCGGGATTATCCGCCGCACAAGCGGGGATTATATGGGTATGCTTGCCACCGTGATTAACGCCGTGGCGGTGCAAGAAGCACTCGAGCATTTGGGCGTAGATGTGCGCGTGCAAAGTGCGATTGAGATTCAGGAAGTGTGCGAGAGCTATATCTATCGCCGAGCCATTCGGCATTTGCAAAAGGGGCGGGTTGTGATCTTTGCTGCGGGCACGGGCAATCCGTTTTTTACCACCGATAGCGCGGCTACCCTGCGCGCGGTGGAGATCGAGGCAGATGCCATCGTCAAGGCAACCAAAGTCGATGGCGTGTATGACAAAGATCCCAAAAAATACCCCGATGCTAAAATGCTAGAATCTGTGAGCTATGATGAAGCCCTGCGCGATCATATCAAAGTGATGGATGATACCGCCATCGCTCTTGCTAAGGAAAACAAACTCCCCATTCTTATTTGTAATATGTTTAAAAGTGGGAATCTCCTTGAAATCTTACAACACAATAGGGGTGTGTATTCGATTGTGAAGTGATGGCGGGCGTGAGTGCGCTTTAAGTTTAAAGTCATTATAATGGCGCGCACAAAATCCCCACAAGTTGTTTCGAGGTTTTTATGATAACACTAAAACAAGCACTCAATCTCAAGCCCCAAGAGCTTGGGGAATTGCGGCAGCGCATCAGACAAAAAGCCAAGGAAAATATGGAGTTAAACGCCTACATAGGCGAGATTCACTCCTCAAGTGATGAGGGCGTGCCAATCCTCATCAAAGACAATATCAATGTCAAAGGGTGGGAGGTTACCTGCGCTTCTAGGATTTTACAAGGCTACAAAGCTCCATACAACGCAAGTGTAATCGAAAATCTTCATAGCAATGGTATGGCTGCGTTTGGGCGCGCCAATATGGACGAGTTCGCAATGGGCAGCACGACAGAATCTAGCTGCTATGGACGCACCAAAAATCCGCGCGATACTTCCCGCGTGCCCGGGGGCAGTAGCGGCGGGAGCGCGGCTGCGGTGGCGGGGGGATTGGCAGTGGCATCGCTAGGGAGCGATACGGGCGGCTCTATCAGGCAGCCAGCTGGGTTTTGTGGCTGTGTGGGGCTCAAGCCCACCTATGGCAGGGTGAGTCGCTACGGGCTCATCGCCTATAGCTCGAGCCTCGATCAAATCGGACCTATCACCCAAAATGTCGAGGACGCAAGCCTCCTGCTTGATGCCATAAGCGGCTATGATGCTAAAGATTCTACTTCCTTGCAACTCCCAGCTACCAATACCTTTGCCAACCTCGATAGCAATGTGCGCTACAAAGTCGGAGTCTTGCGCGAGTGGCTCACACACGCAGATTCACAGACACAGACGCGCTATGAGCAGATAATAAAGCTCCTAGAATCTATGGGGCATACCATAGTCGAGCAAAGTATGCTAGATACAAGCTATCATATCTCGGCGTATTATATCATCTGCACTGCCGAGGCTAGCTCCAACCTCGCGCGCTTTGATGGCGTGCGCTATGGCAATCGCGCGCTAGATTCTAAAACCCTTGGCGATTTGTATCTACACACTCGCACGCAGGGCTTTGGCGATGAGGTTAAGCGCAGGATAATGCTAGGGAATTTCGTGCTTAGCAGCGGGTATTATGACGCGTATTATCTCAAAGCCCAAAAGGTGCGCGAGCTCATCAAAGCCCAATATAGCGATCTCTTTATGTCTTGTGATGTGATTTTAGCACCCATCGCGCCAAGCCTCGCGCCTAAGTTTGGCGCGTCCGCCTCGCCACTAGAGATGTATCTCAGCGATATTTACACAATCGGTGTGAATCTCGCCGGACTGCCTGCGATTTGTGTGCCTTCAGATTCTCTCTCCCACCTCACGGGCTTGCCTATGGGTATGCAGTTTATCGGCAATCACTGCGAGGAGCAGACTATCCTCAATATCGCCTATGGCTTAGAAAAAGAGCTTGGCAACGCATAATCTAGCACTAAAGGAGTTTGTATGAAAATCTTGCAAAAAGCCCTCACATTTGAAGATATTTTGCTTGTCCCTGCGTATTCAGAAGTCCTGCCTAAAGAAGTCAGTTTGCAGACTAAGCTCACCAAAAATATCCCGCTTAATATCCCGCTTGTTTCCGCTGCGATGGATACGGTGACAGAATACCGCGCAGCAATCACGATGGCGCGCCTTGGGGGGATTGGGATCATTCACAAAAATATGGACATACAATCCCAAGTCGATCAGATAAAAAAAGTCAAAAAAAGTGAAAGCGGCGTAATCGTCGATCCTATCTATATCCTAGCAGACGCCACCCTCGCAGAAGCCAAGGCAATCACGGATAATTACAAAATCTCTGGCGTGCCCGTGGTGGATCATTATGGCAAGCTTATTGGTATCCTCACAAACCGCGATGTGCGCTTTGAAACCGATTTGCACAAAAAAGTGGGCGATGTGATGACTAAAGCCCCGCTTATCACTGCAGATGTGGGGACGACTTTGGAGCAGGCGCGCGAGATTATGCACAAAAACAGGATAGAAAAGCTCCCCATAGTCGATAAGGACGAGATCCTAAAGGGGCTCATCACGATTAAAGATATTCAAAAGCGTATCGAGTATCCCAACTCCAACAAGGACGATTTCGGGCGGTTGCGCGTGGGAGCGGCTGTGGGAGTGTTTGGACTAGAGAGGGCGCAGGGCTTAGTCGAGGCGGGAGTGGATGTGATCGTGCTAGATTCTGCGCACGGGCACTCGGCAAATGTCCTCAAGACGCTTAGAGACATTAAGGCAAAGCTAAGCGTAGATGTGATCGTGGGCAATGTCGTAACGCCCCAAGCCACGAGAGATCTCATAGAGGCAGGAGCCGATGGGATTAAGGTAGGGATAGGACCGGGCAGCATTTGCACGACGCGGATCGTCGCGGGCGTGGGTATGCCGCAAGTCTCGGCAGTGGATCTCTGCTCGCAGGCTGCCAAAGGCTATGGCGTGCCCATCATCGCCGATGGGGGCATAAAATACTCTGGCGATATCGCCAAAGCCCTAGCGGTAGGAGCGTCAAGCGTGATGATAGGCTCACTGCTCGCAGGCACAGAAGAATCGCCCGGGGATTTGATGATTTACCAAGGACGCCAATACAAGAGCTATCGCGGTATGGGAAGTATCGGGGCGATGACGCGCGGCAGTGCGGATAGGTATTTCCAAGAGGGCACTGCTCAAGAAAAACTCGTGCCCGAGGGGATAGAGGGGCGCGTGCCATATCGTGGCAAGATTAGTGATGTCGTGCATCAGCTCACGGGGGGGTTGAGCTCGTGTATGGGCTACCTAGGAAGCAAAAATATCGCCGAGCTGTGGGAGAAGGCGGAGTTTGTAGAGATCACCTCGGCAGGACTTAGAGAATCCCACGTCCATGATGTTATCATTACCAAAGAGGCGCCAAACTATCACGGGTAAGAATCGATTTGCACGGGAGAAACGCTCCGCAGGCTTGCATTGCAAAGATTTGGCAGGTTTGGGGGCTCTCACTACCACTTAAGCTAGCTCCTACCACTGCACTCGCCAAAACTCCACAAGCCACGCCGCAATGACTGATTTTTTGCTTGCAGTGGTGAGCCCACGCAATCCACACCACGCCAAGAGAGCAAGCCAAGCACAGAATCTAAGGCACATTCAGAATCTAGCGTAGGCTTAGAATCTAGTTTTAGCAGTTTAGATTCAAATTCAGAATCCAACCAAGATTCTAAAACACACAGAATCTAAAGCAAATTCAAAATCCAAAACACACACAATCCAACCCAGCACATTCAAAGACAATTACAGAATCTAAGACAGAGATTCTAAAAAACATGGGATTTAGGACATACATAAAATCTAATCCATAATGCGCAAGCCCTCTTTTATCGCACCACCATGGGATTTAGGACATGCATAAAATCTAATCCATGACAAACAAAAACTAGCAACAATGAAAACCTAAAAACTAGCAACTTAGAATCTAAAGACTTAGATTTTTTGTAGCGCGAAATTCATACAATGCTCTATCGCAATTTTATGCACCCAAAAAAGACAAGTCTCTAACCAAAACCACTCCCCCATAATCTGCTATAATACCTCCCTTTGTAATTTTGTCTTAAAAAGGAGATCTTATGTGCGGGATTTTAGGAAGCATTCCAGCCACAAGCAATACAGCGCATTTTTTGCAAGCACTTCATACCCTCTCACACAGAGGACCAGATGATTTTGGTGTGTATCATAGCGATGAGATAAGCCTAGGGCATAGGCGTTTAGCCATCATCGACACAAGCACTGCAGGGCAGCAGCCAATGACTTCAAACCGCTTTAACCTCTCTTCTAAAACATCGTCCGGGGGGGGGGGCAATACACTATTGTCTTTAATGGAGAGATTTATAACTTTATAGAACTTAGAGAAGAGCTCATAGCCAAAGGCTATGTCTTTCGCACACACACCGATACAGAAGTGGTGCTAGCAAGCTATGATTATTGGGGAGAGCAATGCCTTAGTCGCTTCAATGGTATGTGGGCACTTGCTATATGGGATCACCACAAAAAGCATCTTTTCCTCTCTCGCGATAGATTTGGCAAAAAGCCTTTATTTTATGCCTTCCTCAAAGACAAGCAAGGGCGTGATATGTTTGTCTTTGCCTCTGAGATGAAAGCAATATACCCATATCTAGAGCAGATTACACCCTCCAAATACTTTAACACAATGAGCAACATTGCTCATATCTTTAACTACGAGCAGAGCAAAGATCACACGCTCATAGAGGGTATCTATCGCTTTCCCTACTCACACTATGCCTATTACAATCCAAAGCAACCACAAACCCTAGAATATAGGCGCTATTATTGTATCCTCGATCATCTCATCACGCCACCTAAGAGCTATAAAGAGGCAGTGGAGCATTTTAGAGAACTCTTTTTAGATTCTGTATCTTTGCGTATGCGCTCTGATGTGCCTATTGGCACAGCATTAAGTGGAGGAGTGGATTCTAGCTCTACGATCTGTGCGATGGCTTATCTTGCCAAGCAGGGACTAAAGAGAGAATCTAAAGATTGGCAGCACGCCTTTGTGGCGTGCTTTAGGGATACGCCACAGGAGGAAAGTCATTATGCCAGAGAGGTTGTCAATCATATTGGTATAAAGGCTAGCTTTTTAGAGATTAATCCTTTAGAGAATTGGGATAAGTTGGAATATTACTTCTATCTCCTAGAGGATTTGTATGGCAGGATTCCTTTGGCACAGATTAGCACTTATCAAGCTATCAAGGAAAATGGCGTGAGTGTCACGCTCGATGGACACGGGGCAGATGAGCTATTGTGTGGGTATGGGCATTTGACATACGCACTTTGGGATTGTTGGTATAATCCTCTCAAAATTTATGATTTGCTCAATACTTCCAACCAAACACTAGCACACCCACTCCCTATGGCACGAGTTTTGAAAAATGGCTCGAGTTTTCTTATAAAATCCTTTGTTAAAAAGCTTATCGGCAGGAAGCTTGGCTTAGATTCTAAAGATAGCTCCCACCCTAATTTTCACAAAATGGATTTTTTCACCCAGCAGCTTTATGTGATTTTTTATGAAACACTTTTGCCCGTGATTTTGAGGGATTATGACAGATATTCTATGATGAATAGCCTAGAAATCCGTATGCCCTTTATGGATCACAGAGTTGTGGAATTTTTGTTTTCACTGCCCTTTAGTTACAAAAATGGACATGGCTACACCAAGCGCATTGTGCGCGATAGTATGAGTGAGATTGTCCCCAAAAGCGTCATATGGCGCAGACATAAGATTGGTTTTAATGCCCCGATGATTGCGTGGATGCAGCGCGACAGGGCGCATAATGGCTTGAAAGAGTATTTTTTGGATTTGGCACATTCACAGGATTTTTTACAATCTCCTTTTATCAAAAATCCACAACACATACAAAAGGCGATTATGAGAATCTGCTCTATGGGTGAGAGCTCCCCTCATCTTGCTGAAGAGATTTGGTGCGCGCTCAATCCCTACATTTGGAGCAAATCGCTCAAATACGCACTGAGGTTTTAGGAGGGCAAAATATTGATAATGCAAGTGTTGGGGTGCAAAGCTTGTGTATCGGGGTGTGAGGCAGAGCCGCTGCACTAGCACGGGCACACTTCGATTTCTTTGGCTTCCTCTGCGCGCAGGGCGATTTGCGTATCGTTGGCTAGCACACAAAGCGTGGCTTTGGTAAGCGTGCTGTGACAGAGCGTGATGGTGCTCCCACAGGAGATTCCCATAGCGATGAGGCGATCGCGTAGCACGCTGTCTTTGGTGTGGATTGCTACTACTTTGTGGGGTTGGTTTTTGGGGCAGTCGTAGAGAGTCATATTTTTCCTTTCATTTTTAATGCAAGTTTTGCTCTGCAAAACTTGCTATCGGGGTGTGAGGCAGAGCCTCCCACCCCTCCGCTGCGCGTTCATACACTGCGTTTTTTAGCAAGTTTATAGAATCTCTTGGTGCCGCCGCGTCAGGAACGCGATTTGGCAATGGCACAGATTCTATAAACCCGATTAAAGTCCTACGCCACTTTTAGCATTTAGGGCGTGCTTAGATTCTATAACGCCTTTAGCGGTTGCAAATTCTCTTACAGAGAATCCCTAGTATTATAGCGCAGGTATGCTTGTGGTTAAGAAAAACAAGCAATGTTTTGCTATAATCAAGCCCTTTACATTTTTCACAACGATAAGGAATCTTAGCCAAATGACACAGATATTAGATACGCGTGATGAGGGTTTTGCGCGCAGGTTTGCCGAGATTTTAGAGCGTGGGCAGATGGATATCACGCAGGTGAGCGCGAGCGTGCAAAAGCTCCTAGATGAGATAAAGCGCGAGGGCGAGACGGCACTGCTGCGCCATATCGCTAGCTTTGATAAATGGCAGCCAAGCGACTTTGGGAGCGTGCGCATCGATCCCAAAGACTGCCAAAAAGCCTATGAGGCACTTAATACCGAGCTCAAAAACTCCCTACATATCGCCTATGAGCGCATTTTTGACTTCCATAGCAAACAAAAAGAAAAGACTTGGCTCCATACAGAATCTAATGGCTCTATGCTCGGACAGAGGGTTACGCCTGTGCAGCGTGCGGGACTCTACATACCCGGTGGCAAGGCAGCCTATCCTAGCTCGCTGCTGATGAATGCCATTCCTGCGATAGTAGCGGGCGTGGAGGAGATCATCGTCTGCACCCCCACACCGCATAACCAGCCAAATGAGCTGCTTTTAGCCACGCTGCATTTGTGTGGGATTAGCGAAGTGTATAAAGTCGGCGGGGCAAGTGCTATCGGGCTTATGGCGTATGGCACGCGTGAGAGCAAAAAAGTCGATGTGATCACCGGACCGGGCAATATCTATGTCGCCACGGCGAAAAAAATGGTTTTTGGCGATGTGAGCGTGGATATGATCGCTGGACCTAGTGAGATTGGTATCATTGCCCAAAGCGGGGCAAACACCGAGTATATCGCGTGGGATTTGCTCTCTCAAGCCGAGCACGATGAGCTAGCGAGCTCTATCCTCATCAGCGATGACAGAGGGCTGATAGAGGAGGCTATCGCGCATATTGGGCGCATTCTCCCCACGCTTGCGCGCACAGATATTGCCACAGCGAGTATCAAAAATCGTAGCGTGTTTATCCACACACAAAGCCTTGATGAAAGCATAGAGCTGATGAATGAAATCGCCCCCGAGCACCTTGAGATTCTCACTCCTGAGCCCTTTAGTCTCCTCCCACATATCAAAAATGCCGGGGCGATCTTCCTAGGCGAATACGCGAGTGAGCCTATTGGGGATTATCTCGCAGGTCCTAACCACACTTTGCCCACGGGCGGAAGCGCGCGGTTTTTCTCCCCGCTAGGCGTGGAGCATTTTATGAAAAAAAGCTCGATTATTTATTTTAGCAAAGAAGCAATGCGTGAGCTTGGGCAGCCTTGCGCTACTCTCGCGCATACTGAGGGCTTAGAGGCGCACAAAATGGCGGTGCTCTCACGGCTTAAAAATCTCTCATAAGGAGGAGCAATGCAGGATTTAGACGACTTAGAGATGTTTGGCAAATCGCCGCTACAAAAGTGGCACGAGATTATCCACAATGCCTCGCCCACGCTTGTAGAGATGGAGCTAGAGCGTTTGCTTGATATGCTTAGTGTGTATGAATTGTTTTTAGAATCTAAGGGCATAGATAGCGCGGAGGTGCAGAGGTTTGCCCTCTCACTAGATGAAGAGCAAAAGCAGAGCGTGCGCGAGTTAGTGGATTCTCTAGTGGTTGAATCTATGGGCAATATTTTGGGAAGCCACGAGTGAGGCGATGGTGGCTTGTGGCGTTGGTGGTGGGTATCGTGCAGGCGGCACAACCTGCGTGGGTGTGGCACAGAGAGCTCGCACTTGCCAAGGAGCAAAACTACCGCGCTATGGTATCCCTAGCACAAGTCCAAAAGCCACTTGTGCTGCGCTGGACGCTTTATAAAAATTATGGATTAGTGATGCATATCCGCTATGATAGCTTTAATCATCAAGTTGTTTTGTATCAGGACTATCAGCGCAGCGATTTTGCCCTAGGGCTAGGGGAAAATCCTGCACAAAAGCCGAGATTGCACATTTTTTTTAAAGACTTTGCGGACAAAAAGGCACTTTTGCGCCTCTATATCGAGGGCGAGGGCGCGAGTATAGGCGAGGAAAATCTATGAGTGAGCGAGATTTTGAGTGGGCAAAAGAGAGGATTGGGGCGATTATGCAGGGATTTGTCGCGGATTGTGGCAATGAGATAGTAAATGCGCTTTTTGCTAAGACAAATCATGGCAAAATGCTCCGCTCTAAGCTCCTGTTAGCCGTGAGTGGAGTGAGTGAGGAGGCACTGGGGCTGTGTGCGATTATCGAGCTTATCCAAAGTGCGTCCTTGCTCCACGATGATGTGATTGATAATGCCCACACAAGGCGCAATTCCCCCTCGCTTAATGCGCTTTTTGGCAACAAAAATGCCATTATGCTCGGCGATGTGCTCTATGCCAAGGCGTTTTTTGAGCTTAGCGCGTATGAGAGGGCTATCGCTAAGAGCGTGTCGGATTGTGTGTGTAGGCTCGCGGTGGGGGAGATAGAGGATGTGTTTATGGCACAGAGCTTTAATACCAACAAGGCGCGCTATCTGCAAATGTGTGAGCTAAAAACCGCCGCGCTCATCGCTGCAAGCGCGGAGTGTGGCGCGCTGTTAGCGGGGCTAGATTCACAAAAATACCGCGCATATGGCAATAACCTTGGCATAGCCTTTCAGATTATTGATGATGTGCTTGATATTACCCAAAGCGCGGAGGTTTTGGGTAAGCCTGCGATGAGTGATTTGAGCGAGGGCAAAAGCACGCTGCCCTATATCTATCTCTATGAGCGCGCCACACAGGAGGTGTGCCAAGAGCTGCTCACACTCTTTGCTAAGCCATTATCAGAATCTAGCGCGCAGTGGCTAAGAGCGCAGCTAGATAGTTATCACTGCGTGCGGGATAGTATCGCCAAGGCGCGGGAGTATGCCTTGAGCGCGTTAGATTCTATACAGAATGAAGGGAATGCGCAGCTTAGCAAAATCGCACAAAATATGATAGAAAGAGAGTTTTGATGCAAGAGCACAGGGAGATTCAATATATCGTAGTGAGCTTTTCGCACAGGCATATTGATATTGCAATGCGCGAGAAGTTGGCATTTGGGGAGGAGGAGAGATTGGCATTTTTGCGCGCGCTTTGTGAGCATAGCGCGATAAAAGAGGCAATGCTGCTCTCTACTTGCAATCGTGTGGAAGTGTATGCAAGCGTGCTAGAGGCTAAGGCGGCGCGCGAGTGCATATTACAGAATCTAGAAAGCTTTAAGCAAATCCCCCTAGAGCAGCTTAGGAGTCTAGCGAACATTCGGCTCAACCAATACGCCATTTACCACACCTTTAGCGTAGCCTCAAGCCTCGATAGCCTCGTGGTGGGCGAGACGCAAATCACGGGGCAGCTCAAGGACGCGTATAGGTTTGCCTATGAGAATCTCCTCTGTGGCAAGGATCTCACGCGCCTTGTGCATTATGCCTTTAGATGCGCTGCGCAGGTGCGCAATAGCGTGGATATCTCCTCAAGCCACACTTCAGTCGCTGGAGCGGCAGTCCATATGCTCACCCTTAGGCTTAAGGAGCGGGGCGAGAGCTTGGATTCTAAACAAGTGGCGGTGCTAGGTGCTGGAGAGATGGGCGTGCTAGCACTCAAGCACCTCGCCAAACACGATGTGCGCCTAACCCTCATCAATCGCAATATCCAAAATGCCCAAAAGATGTTAGAGAATCTCACAGAGGAGATTGGGCGCAAGGTAGAGATCGCGCCTTTTAGTCAGCTGCAGGGGATTATCGATCGTGCCGATGTGCTAGTGAGTGCCACGGGCGCGCCTCATAGCGTGATCAGCGCTGAGATGATTCGCCCAAGCGCGCATAGGCGTGTGTGGTTTGATCTCGCCGTGCCACGCGATATAGAGGAGGTGCAAGTAGAGAATCTTGAGATTTATAGAATCGATGACTTGCAAGAAATCATCGCCCAAACTAAGCTCCAGCGCGAGGAAAACGCCAAAGATGGCTATAAAATCGTGGAGCAATGCACGCAGGAGTTTTTCAAATGGCTCCAAACTCTAAGTGTCGATCCTATCATCAAGCATATGCGCGCGTTGGCAAAAGATTCAAGTCTCAAAGAGCTAGATAGAGCAATAAAAAAGGGCTTTTTGCCAAGTGAGTATCGCCAAAATGTCGAGAAAATCCTGCATAGCGCGTTTAATACCTTCCTACACAAGCCCACGATGCGTATCAAGGAGGCAGGCGAGAGTATCAACTCCGATCCGATGATTGAAGCGATAAAGAGTATTTTTGATATAAATGACGAGATCGTAATGCTCAACAAATACAAATGCGAGGAGTATCTCGCGCGCTCTCAAAACACCAAAAACCCTAAGGAGCCCTAAATGCGATTTTCACAGATGTTTATCCCCACGCTTAAAGAGATTCCAAAAGATGCGGTTTTGGCAAGCCATCAGCTGCTGCTAAGGGCAGGGTATATCCAGCAGGTGGGCAGCGGGATTTATAACTTCCTGCCTTTGGGCAAAAAAATGCTTGATAGCATCCGCGCGCTTATCAAAGAGGAGATGGATTCTATCGGCGCGCAGGAAGTGTTGATGGGCTTTGTCACGCCCGCGGAGCTTTGGCAGGAGAGCGGACGCTATGGTCAATACGGCAAGGAATTGCTACGACTAAAGGATAGGAAAGACAATGAGTTCGTGCTAGGACCTACGCACGAGGAGATGGTAACCCATATCGCGCGCTCATTTATCAAAAGCTACAAGCAGCTGCCGCTGCATCTCTATCAGATTCACACCAAGTTCCGCGATGAGGCGAGACCGAGGTTTGGGCTTATGCGCGCGCGTGAGTTTGTGATGAAAGATGGGTATAGCTTCCATAGCAGCTATGAGGATTTAGACAGGGAGTTTGCACAAGTGGAGCAGGCATACAGGCGGATTTGTGAGCGATTGGGGCTAGCGTATAAAGTCGTGGAGGCAGATAGCGGGGCTATTGGCGGGAGCGGGAGCAAGGAATTTATGGTGCTAGCAAATTGCGGAGAGGATACGCTTGTAGTGTGTAAAAGCTGCGAGTATGGCGCCAATCTCGAGGCAGCCAAACGCAAGCCTAGACAGAGCCCAAAAGATGAGGGCAAATACGGCGCACAAGCCCCAAAAGCAGCCTTTGGGGAGTTTTTTACCCCGGGGGTTAGCAGTATAGAATCTTTGTGCGAGTTTTTTAAGATTCACCCATTTTTTACCATCAAAGCCGTGGTAAAAAAAGCGGTGAGAGAATCCCAAGCAGAGGGCAGCAGAGGGGATATCGTCGTGTTTTTTGTGCGTGGCGATGATGAATGCGAGGAGACAAAGGCGCTCAATGCCCTAAATGCCATCACAGATGAGCCCTATCTCGCGCTAGAGAACGCTTCTACAGAGCTTTTAGAATCTATGGGGCTAAAGGCGGGATTTATCGGACCTATTGGGCTTGAGGGCGTGCGTTATATCCTTGATGAGGGCTTGCGTGATGCGAGGGGAATGATCACGGGGGCAAATAAGCAAGATTATCATCTTATAGGCGTTGATGTGAGTGAGTTTAGAGAGCTGCAAGAGGCGCACTATGCGGATATTATCAAGGTGCAAGAGGGGGATTTGTGCCCGCATTGTGGCGAGGAGCTATGCTATGCTAAGGGCATAGAAGTGGGGCATATCTTTAAGCTCGGCGAGAAATACTCGCGCCAAATGGAGGCGAGATTCCTCGATCATACGGGCAGGGTGCAAAATCTCATTATGGGTTGCTATGGGATTGGTGTTACGCGTTTGCTCCCTGCGATTTTGGAGCAAAAGAGCGATGAGTTTGGCTGCGTGTGGGGCGAGGGTGTGAGAATCTTTGATGTGGTGATAATTCTCTCAAATATCAAAGATAGCGAGCAGATGGCGTATGCCACGCACCTCTATGAGGAGCTAATGGCGCGCGGGATTGATGTGCTGCTTGATGATAGAGATGAGCGCTTTGGCTTTAAGATGAAAGACTTTGAGCTCATTGGGGCTTATCAAGCACTTATCATAGGCAAGGCTTTGGGTGAAGGCAAAGTGGAGCTTATAAAGCGTGAGGGATTGCAAAAGCGCGTTATTGACGCAAACGACGCGCTAGATTCTGTCTTAGAATCTAGTAGTGTGCCAAAGAATAACGCACACACAAACACAAGGAGTGCCAATGCCAAATAAACTCATTATCGGGACACGCGGTAGCGCGCTAGCTCTGTGGCAAGCTGAGCATATCAAGCAGCGGCTGTGGCTTGAGCACGGATTAGAATCTGAGCTAAAAATCATCAAAACCAAGGGCGATAAAATCCTTGATGTGCCATTGGCAAAAATCGGTGGCAAGGGGCTTTTTACCAAAGAGCTAGAGGAAATGCTCCTAAGCGGGGCGATCGATCTAGCAGTCCATAGCCTCAAAGATGTGCCTGTGGAGCTAGAGAGGGGCTTAGAGCTTAGTGCGATTACTAAGCGCGCGAGCTGTGAGGATTGCTTTGTGAGTGAAAAATATGCGGGCATTGATGATTTGCCGCCAAATGCGAGGGTTGGCACGACTTCACTGCGCCGCTCTATGCAGCTAAAGCTCCTGCGCAAGGATTTGGACACGCTCTCACTGCGGGGCAATGTGCAAACACGGCTGCAAAAGCTAAAAAACGGCGAGTTTGACGCAATCATCTTAGCAAAGGCTGCGCTAGAGCGATTAGAGATTAGCGAGGTGGCATACACTAGACCTCTCGCGTTTATGATACCTGCGATGGGGCAGGGCGCGCTGGGGATAGAATGCGCGAGTGAGAATGTGAGTATAACCAAATATGTGCGCCAGCTGCAGGATATGGAGAGTGCGATTTGCTGCAGTGCTGAGCGGGAGTTTATCCGCGCGCTAGAGGGCGGCTGTCAAGTGCCCATAGGCGTGTATGCACATAGGCAATCCAATCAGCTAGTCCTAGAGGCGATTTTGGGCTTACCCGATGGAAGTGCGAGTATCCACTCCACGCTTGTGTGTGTGTTTGATTCTAACCCAGAGATTGCGCTCATTAGTGCCAAAAATCTCGGCGTGCAGTTGGCGCAAAAATTTATCAAAAATGGCGCAAAGGAGCTGCTTGCGCAGGCTTATGCGATGATATAGGATTGTAAGAATAATCCTATTTTTAGGCTTTTTGCTATACAATGCGTGCATATCAACCATTTGGAGTTTGGAATTATGGAAAACCTGCTAGAACACGGAAATATCACAGACATTCGTATCGATGATAGTATCAAAGAGAGCTATCTTGATTATTCAATGAGCGTGATTGTGGGGCGTGCGCTGCCCGATGCAAAAGATGGGCTAAAGCCCGTGCATAGGCGGATCCTCTATGCGATGCACGAGCTAGGTGTAACCTCACGCAAGCCTTACAAAAAAAGCGCGAGAATCGTGGGCGATGTGATTGGTAAATACCACCCGCACGGGGATTCTGCAGTGTATGATGCGCTAGTGAGAATGGCGCAGGACTTCTCTATGCGCCTAGAGCTTATCGATGGGCAGGGGAACTTTGGTTCGATTGATGGGGATAGTGCGGCGGCTATGCGCTACACCGAGGCGCGTATGACGGCAGCGAGTGAGGAAATGCTCCGCGATATCGAAAAAGAAACCGTGGAGTTTGTGGGCAACTACGACGATACGCTCACTGAGCCCTCAATCCTGCCTACGCGTCTCCCCAATCTCCTTGTCAATGGCTCAAGCGGGATTGCGGTGGGTATGGCGACATCTATCCCGCCACATAGACTTGATGAGATTGTCGATGCGCTAATGTATCTGCTAGATTCACCAAATGCGCAGGTAGAGGAGCTTTTGCCTATCGTGCAGGGTCCAGACTTCCCCACAGGGGGGATTATCTATGGCAAGCAAGGCATCGCAGAAGCCTACCGCACAGGGCGAGGACGCGTGAAAGTGCGCGCCAAAACCCATATCGAGCAGACAAAGACAAAAGAAGTCATCGTGATTGATGAAGTGCCCTACCAAGTCAATAAGGCAAAGCTTGTCGAGCAAATCAGCGAGCTAGCAAAAGAAAAGGTGATTGAGGGGATTGCAGAAGTGCGCGATGAATCTGATAGAGAGGGAATCCGCGTGGTGATTGAGCTAAAGCGCGAGGCAATGAGTGAGATCGTGCTCAATCATCTCTTTAAATCCACGACGATGGAGAGCACATTTGGGATTATCCTCCTAGCTATCCACAATAAAGAGCCAAAAATCTTTAACCTCCTTGAGCTTTTGCAGATTTTTATCGCACACCGCAAGACTATCATTATCCGCCGCAGTATCTTTGAGCTCGAAAAAGCCAAGGCGAGGGCGCATATTTTAGAGGGCTTGACGATAGCGCTTGATCACATCGATGAAGTGATTGCTACCATACGTGCAAGTGCCGATAGTGAGAGCGCAAAGAGTGCTTTGGTAGAGCGATTTAGCCTCTCTGAACTCCAAGCAAAAGCGATCCTAGAGATGCGCTTGCAACGCCTCACGGGGCTAGAGCGCGACAAAATCGCGAGCGAATACGCACAGCTCCTAGAGGAAATCGCCAATTTAGAATCTATCCTGCGCAGCGAGGAGAGACTAAAAGAAATCATCAAAGAAGAGCTGCTAGAGATTAAGCAAAAATTTAGCACACCGCGAAAAACGCAGATAGAAGAGGATTATGACGCTATTGATATCGAGGATTTGATACCAAACGAAAAAGTCGTGGTTACGATGAGCCACAGGGGCTATGTCAAGCGCGTGCAGCTCAAAACCTATGAGAAGCAAAACCGCGGTGGCAAGGGCAAAATCAGCGGAAACACACACGATGATGATTTTATAGAATCTTTCTTCATCGCCAATGCGCACGATACGATACTATTTGTGACTAACAAAGGGCAGCTTTATTGGTTGAAGGTTTATAAGATCCCAGAGGCAGGCAGGACGGCTATCGGCAAGGCGGTGGTGAATCTCGTGAGTATCCAACCCGATGAAAAGATTATGGCAACCATCACGACGACGGACTTCAACGCCGATAAATCGCTCGTGTTTTTTACCAAAAATGGCATTGTCAAGCGCACGAATTTGAGCGAGTATGGCAATGTGCGCAGTGTGGGAATCCGCGCAATCAACCTCGATGAGGACGATGAGCTCGTGAGTGCAAATATCGTTACGCCAAGCGTTAGAGAGCTTTTCATCGCGACTTATCAGGGTATGTGTATCCGCTTTGGTATCGATGAGGTGCGCGAGATTGGGCGCGTGAGTAGGGGGGTTACGGGGATTAGATTCAAGGCTAATGAGGATTTTGTCGTGGGAGCGACGACGATTTATAGCGATAACGACAAGCTTTTGACCGTGAGTGAGCAGGGGATTGGCAAGCAAACGCTTGCGGGTGAGTATCGGTTGCAGAGTCGCGGTGGCAAGGGGGTTATCGTGATGAAGCTCACGCCCAAAACCGGCAAGCTCGTGAGCGTCGTAAATGTCAATGATGAGGATATGGACTTGATGGTGCTCACAAGCTCTGGGAAGATGATTAGGGTGGATACGGAGGCGATCCGCGAGGCTGGGCGCAACACAAGCGGCGTGAAAATCGTCAATGTCGGCAATGACAAAGTCGCATACGCCAACAAATGCCCCAAGCAAAAGCAAGAGGAAGATTCTGACTTTTTTGAGCAAGAAGAGGCGTAGCGAGATACCACTAGATTCTGCAGTCTTCTTAGATTCTAAGTCCTTGCACTAGATTTTGCACATGCTTTAAAGCCCAAAACTCTAAAGATAAGCACACACAGAATCTAAATAATGCAGAATCTATACAATCCCCCACACATTCACAAACGCAAAATTTTGATTTAAACAACCAAGATTCTAAAACACACAGAATCTAAAGCAAATTCAAAATCCAAAACACACACAATCCAACCCAGCACATTCAAAGACAATTACAGAATCTAAGACAGAGATTCTAAAAAACATGGGATTTAGGACATACATAAAATCTAATCCATAATGCGCAAGCCCTCTTTTATCGCACCACCATGGGATTTAGGACATGCATAAAATCTAATCCATGACAAACAAAAACTAGCAACAATGAAAACCTAAAAACTAGCAACTTAGAATCTAAAGACTTAGATTTTTTGTAGCGCGAAATTCATACAATGCTCTATCGCAATTTTATGCACCCAAAAAAGACAAGTCTCTAACCAAAACCACTCCCCCATAATCTGCTATAATACCTCCCTTTGTAATTTTGTCTTAAAAAGGAGATCTTATGTGCGGGATTTTAGGAAGCATTCCAGCCACAAGCAATACAGCGCATTTTTTGCAAGCACTTCATACCCTCTCACACAGAGGACCAGATGATTTTGGTGTGTATCATAGCGATGAGATAAGCCTAGGGCATAGGCGTTTAGCCATCATCGACACAAGCACTGCAGGGCAGCAGCCAATGACTTCAAACCGCTTTAACCTCTCTTCTAAAACATCGTCCGGGGGGGGGGGCAATACACTATTGTCTTTAATGGAGAGATTTATAACTTTATAGAACTTAGAGAAGAGCTCATAGCCAAAGGCTATGTCTTTCGCACACACACCGATACAGAAGTGGTGCTAGCAAGCTATGATTATTGGGGAGAGCAATGCCTTAGTCGCTTCAATGGTATGTGGGCACTTGCTATATGGGATCACCACAAAAAGCATCTTTTCCTCTCTCGCGATAGATTTGGCAAAAAGCCTTTATTTTATGCCTTCCTCAAAGACAAGCAAGGGCGTGATATGTTTGTCTTTGCCTCTGAGATGAAAGCAATATACCCATATCTAGAGCAGATTACACCCTCCAAATACTTTAACACAATGAGCAACATTGCTCATATCTTTAACTACGAGCAGAGCAAAGATCACACGCTCATAGAGGGTATCTATCGCTTTCCCTACTCACACTATGCCTATTACAATCCAAAGCAACCACAAACCCTAGAATATAGGCGCTATTATTGTATCCTCGATCATCTCATCACGCCACCTAAGAGCTATAAAGAGGCAGTGGAGCATTTTAGAGAACTCTTTTTAGATTCTGTATCTTTGCGTATGCGCTCTGATGTGCCTATTGGCACAGCATTAAGTGGAGGAGTGGATTCTAGCTCTACGATCTGTGCGATGGCTTATCTTGCCAAGCAGGGACTAAAGAGAGAATCTAAAGATTGGCAGCACGCCTTTGTGGCGTGCTTTAGGGATACGCCACAGGAGGAAAGTCATTATGCCAGAGAGGTTGTCAATCATATTGGTATAAAGGCTAGCTTTTTAGAGATTAATCCTTTAGAGAATTGGGATAAGTTGGAATATTACTTCTATCTCCTAGAGGATTTGTATGGCAGGATTCCTTTGGCACAGATTAGCACTTATCAAGCTATCAAGGAAAATGGCGTGAGTGTCACGCTCGATGGACACGGGGCAGATGAGCTATTGTGTGGGTATGGGCATTTGACATACGCACTTTGGGATTGTTGGTATAATCCTCTCAAAATTTATGATTTGCTCAATACTTCCAACCAAACACTAGCACACCCACTCCCTATGGCACGAGTTTTGAAAAATGGCTCGAGTTTTCTTATAAAATCCTTTGTTAAAAAGCTTATCGGCAGGAAGCTTGGCTTAGATTCTAAAGATAGCTCCCACCCTAATTTTCACAAAATGGATTTTTTCACCCAGCAGCTTTATGTGATTTTTTATGAAACACTTTTGCCCGTGATTTTGAGGGATTATGACAGATATTCTATGATGAATAGCCTAGAAATCCGTATGCCCTTTATGGATCACAGAGTTGTGGAATTTTTGTTTTCACTGCCCTTTAGTTACAAAAATGGACATGGCTACACCAAGCGCATTGTGCGCGATAGTATGAGTGAGATTGTCCCCAAAAGCGTCATATGGCGCAGACATAAGATTGGTTTTAATGCCCCGATGATTGCGTGGATGCAGCGCGACAGGGCGCATAATGGCTTGAAAGAGTATTTTTTGGATTTGGCACATTCACAGGATTTTTTACAATCTCCTTTTATCAAAAATCCACAACACATACAAAAGGCGATTATGAGAATCTGCTCTATGGGTGAGAGCTCCCCTCATCTTGCTGAAGAGATTTGGTGCGCGCTCAATCCCTACATTTGGAGCAAATCGCTCAAATACGCACTGAGGTTTTAGGAGGGCAAAATATTGATAATGCAAGTGTTGGGGTGCAAAGCTTGTGTATCGGGGTGTGAGGCAGAGCCGCTGCACTAGCACGGGCACACTTCGATTTCTTTGGCTTCCTCTGCGCGCAGGGCGATTTGCGTATCGTTGGCTAGCACACAAAGCGTGGCTTTGGTAAGCGTGCTGTGACAGAGCGTGATGGTGCTCCCACAGGAGATTCCCATAGCGATGAGGCGATCGCGTAGCACGCTGTCTTTGGTGTGGATTGCTACTACTTTGTGGGGTTGGTTTTTGGGGCAGTCGTAGAGAGTCATATTTTTCCTTTCATTTTTAATGCAAGTTTTGCTCTGCAAAACTTGCTATCGGGGTGTGAGGCAGAGCCTCCCACCCCTCCGCTGCGCGTTCATACACTGCCTGAATCTATACCTTGGGACTTACTAGATTCTGTAACGCCGCTAGCGATTTGAGATTCTAGAGACTGCTTAATCCCTAACGCCTCTAGATTCTCTAATCTCATTCTTTGGCATCTTTGGTGCGCAGGTGGATATACAAATGCAGCACATCGAGGCTCGCAGGCGTGATCCCGCTAATCTCACTAGCCTCAAAGAGCGATTTTGGGCTAAATTTCTTAAGCTTTTCAACTACCTCAAGGCTAAGCCCGGGAATGCTATCAAACTCAAAATCCCTAGGGATCTCCACCTTTAGCATTTGCTCCATATTGTTGATAGAATCTTGCTGCTTAGTAATGTAGTTTGCGTATTTAGATTCTATGCATATCTGCTCTTTGGCTTGTTCTCTTAGATGCGTGATATCTAGCCCAAAGTGCGCACAAAGCTCGCTAAGTGTTTGAGAATCTAACTCATTAATACTTAAGAGTTGCAGGAGTGAAGCTTTATCGCCAATGCCCTTTAGACGCAGTGAATCCAAAAGCTCCTTATTTGCTTTGCTAGGCGTGATGAAGGTTTGGGAGAGAAACTCTAGACTTTTGGCAATATCGCTTTTATCTTTTAGTATCCCCTCATACGCCTCACGCGCTAAGAGCCCAAACCTATACCCATACTCCCCTAGCCGCAGATACGCATTATCCTCACGCAGCAGCAGCCGATACTCCGCCCGCGAGGTAAAAACCCTATATGGCTCATTAGTCCCTTTAGTGACCAGATCGTCAATCATCACGCCGATATAGGCTTGGTTGCGCTGCAGGATAAAGGGCTCTTTGCCTCCAATCTTTAGCGCCGCATTGATACCCGCCACAATCCCCTGCGCCGCTGCCTCCTCATAGCCCGTCGTGCCATTAATCTGCCCAGCGAGATAGAGATTCGCGCACTTTTTGCACTCTAGCGTGTGGTAGAGCTCGGTGGGCTGGATATAGTCGTATTCTATCGCATAGCCATAGCGCGTGATTTTGGCATTTTCTAAGCCCTTAATGGAGTGTATCATCGCCTCCTGCACCTCCACGGGCAGCGAGGTTGTGAGCCCATTGATGTAGTATTCCACGCAATCACGCGTTTGTGGCTCTAAAAAAAGCTGATGCCGCTCTTTGTGTGCGAAACGATTGACTTTGTCCTCAATACTAGGGCAATACCGCGGTCCCACTCCCTGAATCTGCCCCGTAAAAAGCGGCGCACGATAGAAATTTTGACGGATAATCTCGTGGGTTTTTTGGTTGGTGTAGGTGACAAAGCATGGAATCTGCGTGGGATTGAAGTCCTTAGTGCGTGCGCTAAAATGCGGTGGATTCTCATCGCCATCGTGCCGCTCAAGCTCGCTAAAGTCGATACTGCGCCCATCAATGCGTGCGCAAGTCCCCGTCTTTAGCCGCCCCACTTCTAGCCCGATTTGAGCAAATGCCCCACTTAGCGTGCGCGCGCTTAGCTCGCCAAAACGCCCATTTTCTAGCTTAGTCTCGCCGATATGGATTAGTCCATTAAGGAATGTGCCAGTGGTGAGCACCACGCATTTTGCCTCATATTGCTTGCCTAGGTTGCTCTTTACCCCTATGACTTCAAAGCCCCCTTGCGCGTCTTGGCGCAATAGCAAGTCGGTGATGAGTTCTTGAGAGATGGTGAGATTTGGCGTATTTAGCGCAAATCTTTTGGCGATGATGGGATACATATCCATATCGATTTGGGCGCGTGTGCCTCGCACAGCAGGTCCTTTGGAGGCATTGAGCGTGCGGAATTGCAATCCACACAAATCCGTAATCTCCCCCATCACGCCCCCAAGCGCGTCGAGCTCTTTGACTAAATGCCCCTTGCCCAGCCCGCCCACTGCGGGGTTGCAGCTAGCAAGCGCGATATTTTGGATAAGGATTGTGAAAAGATGGGTTTTTGCGCCCATTTTCGCACTCGCAATCGCTGCCTCTAGCCCCGCGTGTCCGCCACCTACGACAATCACATCAAAAGTATTTTCCATTTTTTTCCAATTTGGTTGTGAGTTAAAGAGGGGGAATTATAGCAGGTTTGGAGCGGATTTTGCTTCGATTCTTGCACAACAGGGCATTGCGCTTTTTGCTTCGCTTACGCTCGCAACAGCTTTGCTCAAGGAGCGACTTTTTAGGGAATCTGCGCACTCGGTTTGGTCACTACCGCTTAGGTAGCTCCCTGCACCTCGTGCTTTAACCCTAAAAATTCATCTCAAAACAAGGCGCAGCCGCAGTTTCTTTAGTAAATCTTAGAATGCCCGGGCAAGCCAAGCGTGGAATCTCAAGCAGATTCAGAATCTAAGAAAGCTTAGATTCTAGAATTTTATCGCATTGCAAGCCTGCGGAGCCATTTTCCTTGAATCTTAAAGCCTTAAAAAAGGATAAACAATGCAAAATATCTCAACCAAAAAGCAGCTTTGTGCGCAGGCGTTTGCAAACAAAAACTATAGCGAGTGCGTGGGGCTGTGCGTGGAGATCCTCGCCCTAGATCACTTTGATATCGATACTTGGAATCTCGCAGGTATCACGATGATAGAGATTAAAGAATACGCGCGGGCTATAGAATACCTATCAGAGGGGCTGCACCTCGCACGCGACAAGCTAAAGAGCTTGCAAGTGCAGGTTTTGCACAAAAACGATGAGTTGCGCGCCCACCTCGCGCCTACCACGCAAGAAATCACACAATCTCCCAAATCCACAGAATCTAGTGAATTTATAGAATCTAATGAATCTGCACAATCCGCAAACAACCCACTACACGAGAGCTTGCGCGCGACGCTGCGTCTGTGCGAGGGGCTATGGCTCAATCTCGCTGAAGCCTATCGGCGTGATAGCAATCCCCACGAGGCTATCGCTACCCTGCACCAAGCCCTAGAGGCTCTGCCTATCTTAAACGAAAATCCCACCCTGCATTTTAATCTCGCAAAAGCCTATGTGGATGCGGGAGATTCTCTAAGCTCGGTGGATCACTACACGATGGCGCTGCGCCTAGATCCTAACGATTTGGGAGCGATGTTTAACCTCGCAAATGCCCAAGTGAGCCTAGCGCGCTTCCCTGAAGCCATAGAGCTCTATGAGATGGCGTATAAAAGGGGCTTTCTCCAAGCGGGTGTGAATCTCGCAAACACTTATATCAAGCTAGGCTTTTTTACCCAAGCCCTCGAGATTTTTGGGCAAATCGAGCCCGTGTTTGAAAACGATAGTGTGTTTTTGTTTAACTACGCCAATGCACTCAACTACCTCAATGAGGATTTTGAAAAAACGAGGCATTACTACACGCGCGCCATTGAGCTAGATTCTAAAAGAGCGGAATACTCCATAAACTACGCGCATTTTTTGCTAAAAAACCACTATTTTGCCGAGGGCTTTAGCGTCTATGAAGCGCGCAAGAAGTTTGATAATATGCTCCCCCACGCGCTCCCAAACCTCTGGAATAAGCAATGTGAGGATATACAGAATCTAAAAGATAAGATCGTGTTTGTGCATTATGAGCAGGGGTTTGGGGATTGTATAATGTTTGGGCGCTTTGTGCCATTGCTTGCAAAAAACGCTAAAGAAGTGATTTTATGCGTGCAAGAGCCACTTAAAAATCTTTTTGCCGACGCGCTTGCGCACCTTACAAATCTCAAAGTCTGCTCACAAACCCTAGAGCTAGATTCTGTGGATATAAGTATCTCGTTGCTTTCATTGCCTTTGGTATTAGGCATACGCACCCCAGAGCAGGTGCGGCACTCTCAGCACTATCTTATGTATCAAAATATCCTAAAGCGCGCGCTTGCGCGGGGCGATATCGAGGAAGTGTATGGGATAAAGCCTAGGGTGCTAAAGATTGGCATTTGCTTTCATACAGATTCTCACTTCCCCGAGGCAGAGCTCAAAAATATCGAGCCCAAGCCGCTTTTGGCAATGCTGCGCGAGACATTCCCTAATCGTGCCAAGGTGGAGATTCACTCGCTAAATCATAGCGGGATTGACCAAAATCTCTGCGGGGAGTTTGGCGTGTATGATTGTAGCGAGGAGATGGGCGATTTTTTGCACACACGCAGGATTTTAGAGCGGCTTGATGTGGTGATTAGTATCGATACCGCGCTCGCGCACCTAGCTGCGAGTTTGGGCAAAACCACGCTTGTATTGTTGCACAAACGCTTTGATTGGCGTTATGACAAGGGCGTGGATAGTGTGTGGTATGCAAATCTCCTAGGCTTTGCACAAAGTGATATGGGCAAATGGGAGGGTGTCTTGCACAATCTCCAAAGCTACCTAAAGAGCGTGTATGGGGAGTATGGTGTATGAGTGATTTGCCTATTAGGATTTTAGAGCGATTGTATGGGCTAGATCTCCTCAAAGACGCGCCAAAATGGTGGTGGGTAAATGCCGGGAGCTTTGAGGTGGTGCTAGGCTGCGTGCTGGTGCAAAATAGCAAATGGGAAAATGTGCAAAAGACGCTAGATTCACTGCGTCGCGCAGGTATTTTGCCACGCTTTAGCGGGGAGTTTGAGCGGGATTTTCACGATGAGGCGCGTAACTTTGAGGCGATTTGCAATATCGCGGCACTCTCCAAAGAAGTCCTAAGCTCGCATATCCTAGGCTTGCAAAACCAAAAGGCACAGAGGCTTATCCTCCTAGCGCGCAATCTTTTGGAGGATTTTGGGAGCTATGAGGCTATAACCCAAAATCTTACTCGTGAGTGGCTGCTCGCCCAAAAGGGCGTAGGGCGTGAGAGTGCGGATTGTGTGCTCAACTATATGTGCAGGCGTGAGGTGATGGTGGTGGATCGCTACACATATCGGCTTTTGTGCGCGCTTGGAGTGGAGATAGAGGAGTATGAGGAGCTGCAGGGGTTTTTTATGCGTGGTGTGGAGGAGAATCTAGCGCGTGTGTATGCGCTCTATGGGAAAGGCGTGGATCTAGCGTATGTGTATGCGCGCTTTCACGCCAAAATCGTGGAGTTTGCTAAGGCAAAGCGTGATATGAGGCTCATTCTTTAGACGCAGTTTGTCAAGGATTGTGTGGTGGGGCGTGAGGCATATTTAGCGCAAGTTTTGCGTGGCACGCTTGCACTAAAAGAGCTTTGCGCATTCCCACGCATCTAGTGGCGTGTCTTGGTGCAGTGCCAACACATCGTAATAATAAATGTGCTTGTTGCTTTTGAGCGTGTAGTCTAGGAGCAGGGCGAGATTGGGCGTATCGTCTGAATCTAGCACGACAAGCAGATTGCCGAAGTTGTCAAAGATGAGGAGCTGCGTGTAGCCTAGGGATTTGAGATGGGCAAAAATGCTTGTTGGATCCTCATTTTGGGCTTGGAGAAAGAAAAGATCCCATTCAAAAAATATCGCGCTTTTGTGGGTTTGGAGCGTGTGCGTGGCACTCCGGATAACCTTAAAATCAAAGCCATCGGTATCGATTTTGATAAAGTTTGGGCTAAAGTGGTGCTTGGCGATGAGCGCATCGAGCGTGTGGAATGTGAGATCGTGGGATAAATCTTTTGAATCTATCGTGCTCGGGGAGTGCTCGAGCTTGGCACTCCCGTCATAGCGCGTGATGGTGTAGGAATCGTGCGTATCGGTTATGAAGGAGTTTTCAATAAGCAGTTGTGGTGTAGCCCCCCCCCCTAATAGCCTCATCATAGTGCTTAGAGAAATTGTGTTGAATGAGGGCGTTGTAGGATTTTTCACCTTCAATAAGGAGGAATCTAGCTTGGGGCATATCCATAAAAACGGCGGTATCGCCGATATTGGCGCCGACATCGACAATGTGTATAAAGCCCATTTTTTGCGTAATGTAGCTGGCGATTTTGTGAAGCTGCATATCGTAGGTGGGGTAGAGCTTTTGGTTGAGAAAAATCGTGTGCGAAAATGGCATCTTTAGCGTGTAGGTGCGAAAACTAATCGTGATGAGCGGATCGGCGAACTTCAAGACTAGGGCGCGAAGCTTGGTATAGAATCTAAAGCTTAGCTTGTGCCTTGAGGCTAGAATCCGCTTGTAGATAAAGGTGGCGATTTGTGCGATCATAATGTGTCCTTTGGTGTGAGTTAAAAACTCCGTAATGATACACAAAAATTGCGCAAAAATGCTCTTTTAGATTCACTATCTTATCCTTACACTAAGGAAATAAATTTTTGTTTATTTGCCAAAAATAGGGAAAAGTCTTGCAAAAAAAAGTTTTTTTTACTACAATTCACGCTTTCAAAATTACATTGCATTGCAGATGTGATATGTAGCAAAAATGCGATGAGTTCTTTTGTAAAAGGATAAAAAATGGAAAAAATCAGATTGAAGTTGAAAGCCTATGATTACAGGGTTTTGGATCGTTCAGTAGCGGCTATCGTGGAGGCTGTGAAGCGCACAGGATCAGAGATCAGAGGACCTATCCCGCTCCCTACCAAAAAGCGTCGCTACACAGTGCTCAAATCTCCGCATATCAACAAAGATTCGCGCGAGCAGTTTGAGATTAGGGTGCATCATCGTATCATTGATATTATGTCTGCTACGCCCGATACCGTAGATAGCCTTATGAAGCTTGATTTAGCCCCGGAAGTGGATGTAGAAGTTACTTCTATGAGCAAGTAGATTGGGCAAGTGGCTTTAGAGAGTTAGGAATTTACTTTTAAGGAAAGAGTTATGGAATTTATCGTTGAAAAGATTGGTATGAGCCGAACCATTGGCACCAAGAGCGAGGCGGTTACGCTTTTGCGCGTGCTCAGCACAAAGGTGTGTGAGGTGTATGATAATGGCAAGGCGTTGGTGGCTTACCCTAAGGGTAAGGCTATGAACAAGGCTATCGCTGGGATTCAGAAAAAATACAATTTGAGCAAAGAGTTTAACAGATTTGCGACATTGAGGGTTGCTAACACGGAGCAGGGCGATATCAACCTAGAGGTGCTAGAAAGTGCAAAAAGTGTCAAGAGTATTTTTAATTCCAAGGGGCGCGGATTTAGCGGTGCGATGAAGCGATGGAATTTTCAGGGTGGTCCTGCCGCGCATGGTAGTAGATTCCATAGACGCCTCGGATCTATCGGAAATCGTGAGTGGCCAGGGCGCGTTCAGCCGGGCAAAAAAATGGCGGGGCATTATGGCAATGAGCGCGTTAATACAAAAAATACCGTGCTTTCTTTTGATAAAGAGAGCAGCATTTTGGTATTAAAAGGTTCTGTGGCAGGCTACAATGGAGCCTATGGCAGAATCCAAATCACGCAATAAGGTGCTAGGTATGAGCAAGGCAATCGTATTAGACAATAATCTCAAAAAAAGCAGTGAGATTGAGTTACCAAAGAAATATGAGCAGATTAATGAGCATAATTTGTATTTGTATGTGAAGTCCTATCTCGCGTCTTTGCGTGCAAACAATGCGTATGCGAAGAATCGCGGCGAAGTCAGCGGTGGTGGCAAAAAGCCGTGGCGACAGAAAAAGAATGGACGCGCGCGCGCAGGGAGTATCACCTCTCCTATCTTTGTAGGTGGTGGTGTCTCTCACGGACCTACAAAGCGCAATTACGATCTAAAGATTAACAAAAAACAAAAGCGTTTGGCACTTGAGTATGCACTAGAGCAAAAGGCGCAGATGGGCAAGCTCTTTGTGGTGGATTCTATCGCAGTGGAGAGTGGCAAGACTAAAGATGCGTATGCGAGATTTTGCGCACTTGGCGAGAAAAACGCGCTGTTTGTGGGACAATTTAGCGATGAGAAGACATTTTTAGCCTATCGTAATCTAAGAGAGTGCTATGTGGTGGATTCTAATGAGCTTAACGCGTATTTGGTAGCCACATTCCGTTGTGTAGTCATCGAAAAAGCAGTGTTTGATGAGATTGTAGCGGCTAAGAGCGTTGAGAAATAAGCGGAGGAGAGGAAATGGCAGATATAACAGATATTAAATCAATCCTTTATACAGAAAAGTCGTTGGCTTTACAAGAAAAAGGAATGCTTGTGGTGCAAACTGCGAGTAGTGTAACAAAAAATCAACTCAAGGCGGTGTTTCAAGAGTATTTTGGATTTACCCCTATAAAAATCAACTCTCTAAAGCAAGAAGGAAAAACAAAGCGTTTCCGAGGGAGAGAGGGCAAGAGAGCATCGTTTAAGAAATTTTATGTGAAAATCCCTGAAGGCGCCAAGATCGACGCCCTTTCAGTGTGATAAAGGAGAGTAGAAATGGCAATCAAAACATACAAGCCTTATACGCCTAGTAGGAGGTTTATGAGCGGGCTAAGCTCTAGGGATATTACCGCAAAGCCGAGCGTGAGGAGCTTGCTCACAAAGCTCCCTGTCTCTGCCGGGCGCAATAACAATGGGCGTATAACAAGCCGCCACAAGGAGGGAGGAGCAAAGAAGCTCTATCGTATCATTGACTTTAAGCGCAACAAATTTGGTATCGAAGGCAAGGTGAGCACGATCGAATACGATCCATACAGAAACTGCAGAATTGCTCTAATCACATATCCTGATGGAGAGAAACGCTACATTATCCAACCATCTGGCTTGAAAGTGGGCGATAGCGTGATGTCTGCAGAATCTGGCTTGGATATCAAGGTGGGATTTGCGATGAAGCTGAAAGCGATTCCGATAGGAACAATCGTGCATAATATCGAAATGCACCCCGGTGCTGGCGGGCAGCTCGCAAGAAGCGCAGGGGCGAGTGCGCAGATTATGGGGCGCGAGGGTAAATACATAATCCTAAGAATGCCAAGCGGTGAAATGCGCTATATTTTAGAAGAATGTATGGCGACAATCGGCGTCGTAGGGAATGAGGATTTTATCAATATCTCCATTGGTAAGGCAGGACGAAATCGCCACAGAGGTATCCGTCCGCAAACTAGAGGTAGTGCGATGAACCCTGTGGATCACCCACACGGCGGTGGTGAGGGCAAAACTGGCTCGAGCGGACACCCTGTATCTCCTTGGGGAACGCCTGCTAAAGGCTTTAAAACTCGCAAGAAAAAGGCGAGTGATAAGCTCATAATCTCAAGAAAGAAAAAATAAGGAAGCACTATGTCAAGATCGATAAGAAAAGGTCCATTTATTGATAGTTCTTTGCTAAAAAAAGTCTTAAAAGCCAAGGATTCTAAGGACAATAAGCCTATCAAGACCTGGTCAAGACGCAGCACGATTTTGCCCGATATGATAGGTTTGACATTTAATGTCCATAATGGCAGAGCGTTTGTCCCAGTGTATGTTACAGAAAATCATGTCGGCTACAAGCTCGGTGAGTTTGCGCCCACGCGAACTTTTAAGGGGCACAAGGGCAGTGTCCAAAAGAAAATAGGCAAATAAGGAGAGAGTATGAGCAAGGCATTATTACGACATATTAGGCTTTCTCCTACAAAGGCGCGCCTGATTGCGAGGGAGATTCAGGGAATGAACGCAGAACTTGCGATTGCGAGTTTGGAATTTACTCCAAATAAAGCGGCGCGCATTATCTCCAAGGTGGTGGCTTCAGCAGTGGCAAATGGTGGTTATGACGCACAAGATGTGGTGATTACTTCCTGCAGAGTGGATGCAGGTCCAGTGCTCAGACGCTTTATGCCTAGGGCTAAGGGACGCGCGACACCTATTAGAAAACCTACATCGCACGTGTTTGTGGAGGTGGGCACTCTAAAAAAATCAGAGCAGGATAAGAGGACTAAGGGAAGCAAGAGAGCGGGCAAGGAGATTGCCAAGGAGCAAAAATCTGCGCAGATAGAATCTAAAGAATTTAAACGGGTGGAGAGTAAAGATTCTGTAGTGAAATCTCAAGCTAGCAAATCTAAGGGCACAGAATCTAAAACAACAAAGCCAAAGACTACCACAGCAAAAGCAAGCAAAAAAACAGAAGGTGAGGGCAAATAAGTATGGGTCAAAAAGTTAATCCGATAGGTTTGAGATTAGGCATAAACAGAAATTGGTCTTCGCGTTGGTTTCCTGCTACACAAGCAACGCCTTCTAACATTTTAGAAGATCACACAATACGCAAGTTTTTGAAAAGTGAGATGTATTATGCGGGCGTGAGTGAGATCATCATAGAGCGTGCTGCCCATAAGGTGCGTGTTACTGTCGTCGCTTCCAAGCCCGGACTTATCATAGGCAAAAAAGGTGTGGATATTGATAAGCACAAAGAGGCTCTAAAAAAGCTTTTGAAAAAAGAGGTGAGTATCAACATCAAGGAAGCCAAACGCCCACAGACTAACGCACAGCTCGCCGCTGAAAATATTGCAACACAGCTTGAGAAGCGTGTAGCATTCCGTCGTGCGATGAAAAAAGTGATGCAATCAGCACTCAAATCTGGCGCCAAAGGTATCAAAGTCAAGGTATCTGGGCGTCTAGCTGGTGCGGAGATGGCGCGCACAGAGTGGTATATGGAGGGCAGAGTGCCTCTACACACTTTGAGGGCAAAGATTGATTATGGATTTGCAGAGGCTATGACGACTTATGGAATCATCGGCGTGAAGGTTTGGATTTTCAAAGGTGAGGTGCTCCATAAGGGAATCGTGCAGGAAAAGAGCGAAACTAGCAGAGAATCTTATGCAGAGAGATCGGACAAAGAGCCTAGAACGAGATCAAGAAGAGGGAGGCAATAAATTATGTTGATGCCAAAAAAGACAAAATACAGAAAGCAGATGAAGGGTCGCAATCGTGGCAAGTCATTCCGCGGTTGCTCTCTTGCATTTGGCAATATAGGAATCAAAGCCTTAGAGCACGGGCGTATAGATTCTAGACAGATAGAATCGGCGCGTATTGCGATGACGCGTCATATCAAGAGAGCTGGCAAGGTGTGGATACGCGTTTTCCCTGACAAGCCATTGACAGCCAAGCCTCTCGAAGTGAGAATGGGTAAAGGTAAAGGTGGCGTGGAAAAGTGGGTGATGAATATCAAACCCGGTCGCATCATTTATGAGATGATAGGTATTGAGGAGGGATTGGCGCGTGAAGCGTTAGCATTGGCGCAGAGCAAGCTTCCATTTAAGACAAAAATCATAACAAGCGAGAGCGAAAATGAAATTTACTGAATTAAAAGACAAAGACATTGTCGAGTTGCAAAAGTTGCTTAAAGAAAAGAAATCGTTGTTGTTTGAGACTAGGCTTAAGCTAAAAACTATGCAATCAACAAATCCTAGTGAGCTTAAGTTTGTGCGCAAGGATATAGCACGGATTAATACGGCTATCAATGCTAAAAAGGATACTAAATGAGCGAGAAACAAGCACACAAGAGAGTGATTCAGGGAAGAGTTGTAAGCAAGGCAGGTGATAAGAGCGTGGTGGTGCTTGTAGAGAGAAAGGTGCTCCACCCAAAATACAGAAAAATCGTCAAGAGATTTAAAAAATACACAATCCACGATGAGCAAAATGCAGTAAAAATCGGTGATGTGGTGAGTGCGATTGAGTGCCGTCCTATCTCTAAGAGCAAGGCTTTTAGGCTCAAGGATATCGTGGTTAAAGGAGTGGAACTATGATACAGAGTTTTACGAGATTAAATGTAGCTGATAATAGCGGTGCTAAAGAGATTATGTGCATCAAAGTGCTTGGTGGTAGCCATAGACGCTATGCACGAGTAGGTGATGTGATCGTGGCATCTGTCAAGAAGGCTATCCCAAATGGGAAGGTTAAAAAAGGGCAGGTGGTAAAGGCAGTGATCGTGCGAACCAAAAAAGAGATTCATAGAGAAAATGGATCACTAGTTCGCTTCGATGAGAATGCGGCTGTGATCCTTGATGCCAAAAGAGAGCCTATTGGCACAAGGATTTTTGGACCAGTTAGTCGAGAAGTGCGATATGCAAACTTTATGAAAATAGTATCGTTAGCTCCGGAGGTGTTGTAGTGAAATACAAAATTAAAAAAGGCGATATGGTTGTAGCTATCGCTGGTGATGATAAAGGCAAGAGTGGCAAGGTGCTTCAGGTATTGCCCAAAAAAGGACAGGTGATAGTCGAGGGCTTGAGAGTGGCGAAAAAAGCAATTAAGCCGAGCGAAAAAGATCCCAAGGGTGGCTTTGTGAGCAAGGAGATGCCTATGAGCATCTCTAATGTGAAAAAAGCGGAGGGGGATAAGTAATGTTTGAATTGCGCAAAAAATACAAAGAAGAGATTATCCCAAAGCTAAAAGAGGAGTTACATATCACAAACGCTATGCTTGTTCCAAAGCTAGAAAAGATTGTAATTAGCGTTGGTGCAGGGGATTATGCAAAGGATAGCAAGATTATGCAAAATATTGCTGATACAATTTCGCTTATTGCTGGACAAAGGGCTATTATCACAAAAGCCAAGAAGTCCGTGGCGGGCTTTAAGATGCGTGAAGGTATGCCAATGGGTGTGAAAGTAACGCTTAGGGGCAATATGATGTATAACTTCCTTGAAAAGCTCATTGTGATTGCATTGCCTAGAGTAAAGGACTTTAGGGGCATTAAACGCAATGGTTTTGATGGGAGGGGGAATTATAGTTTTGGGCTTAATGAGCAGCTTATGTTCCCCGAGGTAGTGTATGATGATATTATGGTAACACACGGTATGAATATTACGATTGTAACATCAACTAGTAGTGATAAAGAGGCTTTCAAACTGCTTGAATTGTTTGGTATGCCTTTTGCAAAAGGACGATAAATGGCAAAGAAATCTATGATAGCAAAAGCGAAAAGAAAAGCAAAATTTGGCGTGAGGGCTTATACAAGATGTCAAGTGTGTGGCAGACCGCACTCTGTGTATAGGGATTTTGGGTTATGCCGTGTGTGCTTACGAAAAATGGGTAACGAGGGATTAATCCCCGGACTTAGAAAAGCAAGCTGGTAAGGAGTGGATAATGGTAAATGATATTATTGCAGATTCTCTGACACGCATTCGCAATGCTTCTATGAGACGGCTTGAGGTTACGACATTGTATTACGCAAAGATCGTAGTATCCATTTTGGAAGTGTTTAAGACAAAGGGCTTTATTAAGGATTATAAGGTTATTGATAAAGATGGCAAGCAATCCATCAGTGTGCAGCTTGAGTATGATGAGCAGGGCAGAAGTGCAATCAATGAAATTAAGAGAATTAGCACGCCGGGCAGACGCGTGTATAAGGGGCACGATGAGCTTAAGCGATTTAAGAATGGCTATGGCACGATTGTGGTGAGCACAAGCAAGGGTGTGATTGCAAACGATGAGGCATACAGAGCCAATGTCGGCGGCGAAGCACTCTGCAGTATATGGTAAGAGGGAGGAATAACAATGTCAAGAGTTGGAAAAAGACCAATTAGTATCCCAAAGGGTGTAGAGGTGGCATTGGAGGGAAGCAAACTCCTTTTTAAAAATGCCAAATCCCAGCAAGAACTTGAAACCTTTGGGCGTGTTGGAGTGGAGTTAAAAGATGGCAATATCCACTTTGCTAAAAAAGACGATACTCCACAATCTCGTGCGTATTGGGGGACTTATCGCGCGTTGGCGAATAATATCGTTATCGGGTTAAGCAGTGGATTTAGTAAAGTCTTAGAGATTAATGGTGTGGGTTATAAAGCGAGCGTGAATGGCAAGAATCTAGAGCTTGCCCTTGGTTTCTCACATCCTGTAGTGTATCCAATACCCCAAGGTATTGAAATGAGTGTGGAAAAAAACGCTATTACCATCAAGGGTAGTGATAAGCAGCAGGTAGGACAGATTGCTGCTGAGATTAGGAAATTTAGACCACCAGAGCCATACAAGGGAAAGGGTATTAAATATTCTGATGAAGTGATTATCCGCAAAGCGGGCAAAACTTCTAAAAAATAAGGTGTGAGCAATGAGAGAGAATATACTAGAGAGAAAAAAGACTTTGCGCACTAAGCGGAAGCTTAGGACAAGAGGGAAGATTTTTGGGGTAGCAGATGTGCCTAGAGTGACGATCTTTAGATCCAATAGGTATTTTTACGCACAAGCGATTAATGATACAGAATCTAAAACTTTGGCAGCGGTTGATGGCAAAAAAATGGGACTTAGCAATAACAAAGAAAATGTTGTAAAGATTGCCCAAAGCTTTGCCAAAGAGCTCAAAGGGATAGGTATCTCTAAGGTTGTTTTTGATCGTAATGGCTATTTGTATCACGGCGTAGTTGCAGCGTTTGCAGATACTTTGCGAGAAAATGGCATTGCGTTGTAGTATGGGTGAAAGGAAGTGCATGGAAATCAATAGAGAAGAGTTTAGTGAAGTGGTTGTGAATATTGGTAGGGTGACAAAGGTTGTCAAGGGTGGTCGTCGCTTTAGATTCAATGCATTGGTTGTGGTTGGCAACAAAAATGGACTTATTGGTTTTGGTTTAGGGAAGGCTAAGGAAGTGCCTGATGCTATCAAAAAAGCCATTGATGACGCGTTTAAGAATATCATCAAAGTCAATGTCAAGGGCACGACTATTGCTCACGATATTGAGTGTAAATACAATGCAAGCCGCATTTTACTTAAGCCTGCAAGCGAGGGAACTGGTGTGATTGCAGGTGGTTCAGCACGCTCTGTGATTGAACTTGCGGGGATTAAAGATATTTTGACAAAATCCCTTGGTTCAAACAATCCTTATAATATTGTTCGCGCCACTGTTGATGCATTGTCTAAAATTAAGGCGTAAGTGAATTAGGAAGGAGTTTTCGTGGCATTAGAAAATATTAAGCCTGCAAAAGGCAGCGTGAAGGATATCAAGCGAGTAGGGCGTGGTCAGGGTAGTGGTATGGGCAAAACCTCCACAAGAGGCGGAAAAGGTCAGACTGCTAGGACAGGCTATAAGGCAAAGAGAGGTTTTGAAGGTGGTCAGCAGCCCCTACAGAGACGCTTGCCCAAAGTGGGTTTTACTTCTAGGGTGACTAAGCCTTATGTGATCAATGCGGATAAGGTGAGTGTGCTAGAATCGTTAGAAGAGATCACTATGGCAACTTTGCGAGAGCATATCAATATGCCTTCGTATGTTACAAAGGTAAAGATTATTGGAACAAAGGCAAAAACATTTGCTACTAAGATTAAGGATTCGTCTATTAAAACCAGTGGAAACAAATAATGAGCAGAGCGATTGTTAATAAAATCCTTATTACTTTAGCATTTTTGTTTGCTTACAGGGTGCTTGCATATATCACTGTTCCGGGTGTCGATGTGGGAGTTATCCAGAGCATAATCAGTGATTATTCAGATGGTGTTTTGGGTTTGTTTAATATGTTCAGTGGCAATGCCATTGAGCGTTTTAGTATTATTTCTTTGGGTATTATGCCCTACATTACCGCCTCGATTATTATGGAGCTTCTTTCTGCGACTTTTCCTAGTTTGGCAAAGATGAAAAAAGAGCGTGATGGTATGCAAAAGTATATGCAAATCATTCGCTATGTTACTATTGTTATTACGATTATTCAAGCTGTTAGCGTGAGTATAGGGCTTGGCAGTATGCAGGAGGGCGTGCGTTCTGCTGTGACGATTGATTTGCCCATTTTTGTAACTATTGCGGTTTTTTCGATGCTCACAGGCACGATGTTGCTTATGTGGATTGGTGAGCAGATTACGCAAAAAGGCGTTGGCAACGGCATTAGTCTTATTATTTTTGCGGGTATTGTATCGGGCATTCCACAGGCTGTTGCCACGGTATTTGATTTGGTAAATACCGATCAAATTAGCATTATCGCATTTATAGGACTTTTGATTGTGGTGATTGCTACAATTTTAGCCATCATCATCGTAGAGCTTTCAGAGCGTAGAGTGCAGGTTTCATATGCGCGCAAAGTGATTATGCAAAATCAAAACAAGCGTGTTATGAACTACATACCTATAAAGATTAATCTTAGTGGGGTAATTCCTCCGATTTTTGCATCAGCTATTTTGGTATTCCCCTCTACACTTTTGCAAGCCTCTTCCAATGAGGTGGTTCGTAAAATCGCTGATGTTTTGAGCCCGACTGGATACACTTATAATGTCCTTATGTTTTTGCTAGTTATTTTCTTTGCGTATTTTTATTCTTCTATTGTGTTTAATGCCAAGGATATAGCGGACAATCTTAAGCGTCAAGGGGGCTTTATACCGGGTATGCGTCCGGGTGAAGGCACAGCGACATTCCTCAATAATGTGGCAAGCAACCTCACTTTTTGGGGTTCTTTGTATCTAGCACTTGTTTCTACACTCCCGTGGCTTATTGTCAAAGCCACAGGCATACAATTTTATTTTGGCGGCACGGCAGTGCTTATCGTGGTGCAGGTAGCCATAGATACGATGCGCAAAATTGAAGCCCAAATCTATATGAACAAATATAAGACATTGAGTGCAGTTGGGCTATAGATGGCAATAAGTATCAAAAGCTCCAAGGATATTGCAGCATTGCGGATTCCAAATCGTATTGTTGCGCAGTCTTTAGAGTTAGCACGCAAAAGCGCAAAAGAGGGTATGAGTCTTGCCGAGCTAGATTCTATCATTGAGGATTTTATCCACTCCTGTGGGGCGAGACCTGCCTTTAAGGGTTTGTATGGGTTTCCCGGTGCGGTATGTATCTCTGTCAATGAGGTTATTATTCACGGTATTCCTACTGATTATAAGCTTAAAAGCGGGGATATTGTAGGAGTTGATATAGGAGCCGAACATAATGGGTGGTTTGGTGATGGAGCTATCACTTTTGGTATAGGCGAGATTTCTCCTCGAGATGAGCAGCTTATACAATGTTCCAAGGACACACTGTATCACGCTATAGATGCGATACGCGTTAATATGCATTTTAAGGAGCTAAGCAAGATCTTGCAAGATCGGATTTTGGGCAATGGCTTTGTGCCATTAAGAGGATTTTGTGGGCATGGTATCGGGCGAGCACCTCATGAGGAGCCAGAGATTCCAAATTTCTTAGAATCTCCAAATCCTAAACAAGGACCTAAGATTCGTGAGGGAATGGTGTTTTGTATAGAGCCTATGGTTTGTCAAAAAAGTGGTGAGCCTGAAGTGTTAAGCGATAATTGGTCAGTGGTTTCTGTTGATGGGCTAAATGGCAGTCATTATGAACATACCGTGGCAATAGTTGGTGGAAAAGCACGGATACTAACGGAGGTGTAGATGGCAAAAGATGATATGATAGAAGTCGATGGCAAAGTTGTGGAGGCACTACCCAATGCCACTTTTAAGGTAGAGATTGCCAATGGCAAGGTTGTGCTATGTAGGATAGCAGGAAAGATGCGTATGAATTATATCAGAATCTTGCCCGGCGATAAGGTGCGCATTGAGCTCACCCCTTATAGCGTAGATAAGGGAAGGATTGTATATCGCAACAAGTAGTGAGGTTGGCTTAGATTCTTAAGAATCTAGCTCCTAGGGTTTGCTCAAAGTTTAGGAGCTAGATTTTGTGATTTGACAAAATCTAAGTGGCTTTTAATGATTTTTTGCATAGAATCGCAAGTTTTATTAAAATTCGGAATTCTGTTTTATATAGAGCTTGGATTTTGCAATTTTGAAGCAAGGAGTAGGCGATGAAAGTAAGACCTTCGGTCAAAAAGATGTGCGATAAGTGCAAGATTATCAAACGCAAGGGTGTGGTTAGAGTGATTTGCTCAACCCCAAAACATAAACAAAGACAAGGATAGACAATGGCGAGAATTGCTGGTGTAGATTTGCCAAAGAAAAAAAGAGTGGAGTATGCGCTGACTTATATCTACGGGATAGGCTTGAAAAGCTCTCGAGATATATTGACATCCGTTAATATCTCTTTTGATAAGCGAGTTCATGATCTCAGCGAGGACGAAGTGTCTGCCATAGCCAAGAAGATTCAAGAAAGCTATGTGGTGGAAGGGGATTTGCGCAAAAAAGTTACGATGGATATCAAGGCACTTATGGATTTAGGAAGTTATCGTGGTTTGCGTCATAGGAGAGGATTGCCTGTCCGCGGTCAGACGACAAAAAATAATGCCCGCACACGCAAGGGTAAGAAAAAAACCGTTGGAAGCAAATAAGGAGTAAGGAATGGCAAAACGCAATGTAACAAAAAAGAGAGTAGCCAAGAAAAATATCGCTCGCGGAATCGTTTGTATCTCTGCAACTTTTAATAATACCAATGTAACTGTCACAGATGAAATGGGTAATGTAATTTGTTGGGCTACCGCTGGGGGATTGGGCTTTAAGGGGAGTAAAAAATCTACGCCATATGCAGCGCAGCAGGCTGTTGAATCTGCATTAGCCAAGGCAAAAGAGCACGGGATTAAAGAGGTCGGTATCAAGGTGCAGGGACCCGGCAGCGGGCGCGAAACCGCAGTAAAAAGTGTGGGTGCGACAGAGGGGATTAAGGTATTGTGGCTCAAAGATGTAACACCACTACCTCATAATGGCTGCAGGCCACCCAAAAGAAGAAGAGTGTAAGGAGATAATATGGCAAGATACAGAGGTCCAGTAGAAAAACTAGAAAGACGTTTTGGAGTGTCTCTAGCGCTCAAAGGCGAGCGTCGTTTGGCGGGAAAGAGCGCACTCGATAAGCGCCCATATGGCCCAGGGCAGCATGGACAAAGACGCGGCAAGGTTTCAGAATATGGCTTGCAGCTTGCAGAAAAACAAAAAGCAAAGATCATGTATGGCACGAGTGAGAAGCAATTCCGTGCGCTTTTTAGAGAAGCAAATCGACAAGAAGGGAATACGGGGGAAAATCTTATCCGTCTTATTGAATGCAGGCTTGATAATGTCGTGTATCGTATGGGATTTGCCAGCACGAGGAGGTTTGCGCGTCAGTTGGTAACACATGGACATATTTTGGTAGATGGCAAAAGGGTAGATATACCTTCGTATTCTGTGCGCGTGGGACAAAAGATTGAGGTTAGAGAAAAAAGCAAAAAAAATCCCCAAATTGTTCGCGCAATAGAACTTACTGTACAGACAGGGATCGCGCCGTGGGTTGATGTGGATAAGGACAAGGTTTTTGGAATCTTTACACGCTTTCCTTTGAGAGAAGAGGTGGTTATCCCCATTGAAGAGAGACTTATCATCGAGTTGTATTCTAAATAATAAATAAGGTGGTGATTAGGATGAAAACAATTAAGACAGAGCCCTATACTCCCGAAAGCATAAAGGTGGAGGAAGTAGGGGAAAATCACATCACGATAACTGTTGCACCTTTTGAATCTGGTTATGCCATTACTTTTGCTCACCCCTTAAGACGATTGTTGCTCTCAAGTTCGGTTGGGTATGCAGCCATAGCCCTTAAGATTGATGGCGTGACACATGAATTTGATTCTATTAGAGGCATTGTCGAGGATGTGTCTCAGTTTATAGCAAATCTCAAAAATATTCGTTTTAGCATTAAAGATAAGCAAAACGATTCATCTGTGGATTTGAGCTACAACTTCAATGGCCCTATGGTGCTTAATGGTGGAGATCTTGTCAATGATTTAGCGGATGTTGTGAATCCAGATATTTATTTGGCGACGATTAATGAGAATTTTAGCCTGAACTTTTCGCTTATTATCAAAAAAGGTATTGGTTATGTTCCAAGTGAGGAGATTCGAGGTGATATTGCAGAGGGCTATATACCGCTTGATGCGTATTTTACACCTGTAAAGCGTGTCGTGTATGATATCAATAATGTGCTTCTTGAGGATAACCCAAATTTTGAAGAGCTTGTTTTTGATATCCAGACAGATGGACAAATTAAGCCCTTAGAAGCATTCAAAGATGCGATTGCAGTGATGTATAAGCAAATGAGTATCTTTGGTGTAGAGCTTAATGAAGTCAGTACTCCGAGTAGAAGCATAGAAGATAGTGGAGAGATTAGGGTGCTCTTAATGACTTTGAGTTCTCTAGATTTGAGTGCGCGCTGCTTTAATTGTCTTGATAGATCGGGGTTTAAATATGTGGGTGAGCTAACGCTTATGCAGGAGAATGATATAAAAAATATAAAAAATATGGGTAAGAAGTCCTTTGATGAGATTGCTGAGAAACTTCAGGAGTTGGGTTATCCTATCGGCGCGGAGATTTCAGAGGATTTGAGGACAATGTTTTCACGCAAACTTGCTAAACTAAAATCTTAGGGAGAATACAATGAGACATAATAATGGATACAGAAAGCTAGGTAGGACTTCAGCGCACAGAAAGGCATTGCTAAAGAATCTTGCTATCGCACTCATTAAGTATGAAAAAATTGAAACAAGTGTTTTTAAGGCAAAGGAACTTCAATCATATATTGAGAAGCTTGTAACTGCTGCTCGTGTAGAGGATTTTAATACACATCGTTTTGTGTTTGCGCATTTGCAGGACAAAGAGAATACTAAGAAGTTGATTACACAAATTGCACCAAAGTACAAAGAGCGCAATGGTGGCTACACAAGGATTCAGAGGACACGACTTCGTAGGGGCGATGCTTCACAAATGGCAATCATTGAGTTTGTATAAACGATAGGCTAAGCGAAAATGAAATGGCTATACACGATAGTGTTTGTGTATAGTGTGTTGTCACTTGGCTGCGCTAGTTATAGCGTGTCTGTGCCATCTCAAGATTCAGTACACAAAGAATATCGTGATGGTGTGGAGATTTTAACTTCTGATATGTCGCGCTCTCTCGTGCATTTTGAGATTGCGCAGCACACCATAGGTGGTGCGGATAATGTGCCTTTGGCGATATTTATTTTAGCTCAAGTCAAGACAGGTCAAGATTTTTTGTTTGACTGGGATTGTGTTTTGGCATCACAAGACAACAAGAGAGTTGAAATCTTAAGTTATGAGGCAGCAAAACAATCAAACCTTGATTTTGGCAAGGCTATAGAATCTTTTGGTATCTTTACTCCTAGGGAGAAGTCCTCTTCTCAATTTTCATCCACTCCTTCACCCATGCTCATTTATCGCGGTTATCCCGGATTTGTTATTTACACACCTTGGGTGTATAGTGCTAGAGATCGTATAGAGCAGTCCGAGCGTCTCGAGGAGAGTAGGAGAAAGCGATCTGTGATACTTTCAAGCTATTTGCGCAAAAATACTCTTAAAGCTGGCGATGCGCTGCGAGGTGGTTTTGTAGTGATTGATCCCTCTAAGTTGCGCCATGGTGTATTGGAGATTCAAGTCAAAGTCGCCACCCAAATCCATCTTTTAAAAGTTATGTTGGAAAAAAGATAGAAAGATATCTATGAGTATTAGGCAATTTGTGCAAGAGGCTTTGTGTGAGGACTTGGGGCGGGGGGATTTGTTTGCGCTTATAGCAGAGGATAGGGAGGCTTGTGCGCATATTATTGCCAAAGAAGAAGGAATTTTTTCTGCGCAAGCGTATATAGAGGCTTTGTGTGCGATGCAGGGACTTAAGCTAGAAATGTGCGTGCAGGATTCACAAGCGTTTGAATCTCGGCAGATTCTGGGGATTGTGCGCGGGAGTTATGTGAAAATTTTACAAGCTGAGCGGACATTATTAAATCTCATCGCACATAGCAGTGGTATAGCGACACATACTCATGCTTTTGTGCAGTGTGCGGGGAGTGTGAAAATCCTTGATACGCGCAAGACTCGCCCGCTTTTGCGTATGTTTGAAAAATACTCCGTGCGTAATGGTGGCGCGCACAATCATCGATTTGGCTTGGACGATGCACTGATGCTCAAAGATACCCATTTAGCACTTATATCAGATTTAGAATCTACGCTTGTGCGCGCTCGCAAGAATCTTCCTTGGACTTGTAAGATTGAGATTGAAGTCGAGGATTATGCTATGGCACAGAGGGCGTTTGAAGCCGGTGCAGATATCGTAATGTGTGATAATATGTCGCCCACAGAGATTAGGCGTGTCGTGGCACTGCGCAATGAGAGATATCCACATATTGCGCTGGAAGCTAGTGGGAATATTACTCTAGACAACATTGCCGCCTATGCCCAAAGTGGCATTGACGCACTTAGCATAGGGGCACTAATCCATCAGGCGAGATGGCTTGATGTGAGCTTAAAGATGCAGTTTAATGCGTAGTGTGGAGGAGCTTTTTCTCAAAAGTCTGCAAAAAAGCGGAGTGTGCGCGAGACTTGATGACGATGTGCATACATTTGATATTGGGAGTTTTAGGGATTGTGGGCAGTGGATTGTTGCGCTTGATGGATTCTGTGAGGATATTCACTTTAGGCGCGCGTGGTTTAGTGCGTATGAGGCGACTAAAAAGGCGTTTTTGGTAAATCTCTCAGATACCATTGCCAAAAACGCTATACCCAAATACGCCCTACTCAGCCTTGTGATACCTAGGGATTTTTTGCCTAGTGAGATTGGGGAGATTGTCGATGCTACGCGGGATATTTGTCAGGAGTTTGGTGTGCAAATTGTGGGCGGAGACACGATGCGCGGGAGTAGATTGGAGTTTCATATTTGTATTTTTGCGCACTCAAGGAGGGTGATCCCTCGTGTGGTGAGGCAAAGAGGGCTGGCAGTGTTTTGCACACAGGATAGAATCTATAAACTTGGTGGATCGTATCGGCAGCTTATGCGTTTGCTACGATCACGAGAATATGTGAATCTAAAAGAGCTTGGGCGCGATGGGTTTAAGGGTAAGTGTGCTTTTAAAAAAGCGCACAATCGCTTTATGTATCCGAGGTTGCGTGCGGCGTTTATGCGGATATTTGGCAAAAAAATGAGGGCGAGTATGGATCTCTCCGATGGGCTTTTGCAGGATATGGGCAAGCTTGCGAAAGGATTTGACATAAGGTATAGTAGGCATTTGAAGAGTTTGCTTAGTGGAGGGGAGAAGTGGCGTTCTCAAAGTGGAGAAGAGTATGAGATACTTTTTGCGATTGCGCCAAGTGAGAGGGTTGCGATGCGTAGGGTGCTTAGAATCTGCAGGCTTGAGGCATTAGAGATCGGAGTAGTGAAACGAGGCAAAATGAGGGCGCATACAAAAAAATGGCACTAACAAAGCTGGGCTAAGGGTATAGGGGCAGAGGATTTGTTAGCGGTAAATATTTTTTGTTTTCAAATTTCATAAATTTTTATTACCTCCCTTTTATTTAAAGCAAACTTTAAGCTTTGTATGTGTAGTATTTCGTTTCCCAATTTTGAGGAGCTTAGAGCAAATCAAGTTTTAT
>CALVDZ010000014.1 GCA_944326445.1 uncultured Helicobacter sp. | reverse complement strand
AGAAACTAGATTTGGCGATTTAGGTTTAGATTCAGAATCCAAAAATAGATTCACAATCTAGCTTAGTAATTTAGATTCAAACTTAGAATCTAGCCTCTTAGATTCTTTTTCTCACGAATACTTTCTAATTTTTTAGAATCTCGTGTTTGCGCAAAAAGAAAAAGGGGTGTTATCCCCTCCCCGCACTCTCAAAGCCCCGAAAAAGATAAAGCGCCGCTTTTCTTTTTCGGCAATCAAGGGGAGAGCCTCGCTTTTCCGCTTCTAGCGCAATCGTTGCGGAGGCAGTAGCGCCTCCTTTTCTCAACGATTGCACACCACGAAGCGGGCGAGGGGTGGTATGCGCTGACGCGCTACATATTTTATTTGATTTTTGCGTTGCAAAAATGGCAGAATCTAAAGATTTAGAATCTTTAGATTCTGCTCGGTATTGCGCTGACGCGCACATTATTATTTATATTTGGCAAAGCCTTACACAAAGTTTTTTGAAGTGGGGAGATTGCGTAATTGTTTTAGGTTTAGATTCTATAAATGCACGAGATTCTGAATCTGTTGGGCTAGATTCTGTAAATGTCTTAGATTCTATGTGGATAGGCTCTGTTATTGCTTTAGATTCTGAATCTAAATCTTTAAATCTAGATTATAATTTTTCTTTAGATTCTGAATTTGCCTCTAAAATCCCGCCCTTGGCTTGCCAGAAATTCTAGGATTGTGCGTAAGATTTAAATGTTGTGCAAGGGGCGGCGCAGGGATTTTACTAGGCGTAAATGAGCAAGCCGCCCCGCCGCACTCATTTAAAGATTGCGTGCAAGCCGAATTTCTAGAATCTAAAAATTTTGAAAGGATACCTATGCGTCTCACTCTCTGCTGCCTCCTCCTCTCCCTCTCAATCGCTTGTGCAGCAGATATCGTGAGCGCCCCTCCGCCCTCTGTCTCAAGCCTAAAACTCCCTAAAGATAGCTTTGGCGTGCAGGGAGGGGGATTTGCCTCATCGGGCTACTCCGAGCTAGAGCTCAACAACAAAACCTTTAAGCAAAACGAGATAGACACCACTCTATGGCGCGCTGGGGCGGAATACCGCGTGTATTATGAGTTTCACCCCTTCAAGCACACCTCCATAAATCTCTTTTTTGGCACGAGCCTTGAGATCACGCAATACCGCACAGGCAGCAGGACTAAAGCCTACAACGACGGAATCTACAATGAAGACCATTCCTATGATTGGGGCGGGAGATTTTATTATGGCAATCGCGTGCATAAACTCGGCGTTGCCATTAGCATTAATCACTTTCACAAGCTCCATATCATCCTGCGACAGGCGTTTTTGGACGATTTTAATCTCGCAGTGGTGGGCCTGCCCTTTGCCAACACACTTTGGGCAAACTCCCAAAACGCGCAGCTCTCAAGCGGCGGGGCTCGCGCACTACAAAACACACAGATTCTAATTACCTACATTCTCTACTTCTAAACGCTATATTTTTCTTGGAATGAGAGCATTCGCTGCCCCTCGGTATTGAGCGTGTATTCCCTATCATAGCCCTCTTTGAGCCGCTCGCTAAAGACTTCGAGCAAATGTGCAAACATCGGATCATCAAGGATATCAACCACCACGCTATAAAGCTGGATATTTTGGAGTAGGATTTCAAAAATCTTGCCACGATCTTGGAGGTAGTGCTTCTCATCGTTTTTGTATCTCAGCACGCGCATCACGATCCTATCGAGGATTCTAGGCAGGGCGTAGGCGTTTTGCTTGAGGTATTTTTTGAGCGCATCGTGGGTGCGCGAGAGCAGGATATCCACCTTAGCCTTGTCCGCATAAATCACACAGGGCAAAATCGCAATGAGCCTATCAATATCCGCGCCAAGCGATCTTGTCTCCCACTTTATCGCAAAACGCCTAAGAGGGCTGAAGTGATAATCCCCAAGCCTTAGCTTAGATGTTTCCATAGCTCTGCGCTTTTGGGGATTGGGGCTTGTTTGGGTGAGGCGTAGGGGCAGATTCATTAGATTCCCTAGATTCATTAGATTCACTAGATTGCGTCGGACTAGCTCCCTGCACCTCGCAAGCTTGGGACAAATCCTTTTGCCCAATCGCCACTTCTAGCGATATTTGGGCATCCACGCCGTGTAGCTCCAACGCAGGCGCGCCAAATGCAAAATCCCCATAGAGCACCTGCGCGCCCTTGTGATAGCCTCTAACTTGGAGCACGATTTTATCATCTACGCGCCCCACTTCCTCGCCCACCAAGCCCCTAAACGCGCTCCCGATGAGACTCTGTCCGCTGCGCTCATACACCGCGACATTTTCTGCGCACACGATGAAAGTCTTTGGGCTCAAATCCTGCGCTAGATTCTGTGTGGGATTGTGCGCGGGCTTAGACACAGAATCTAAGTCCATATTTGAGGAATGCTCGGGCGCAGCAGGGTTAGGCTTAACACTAGATTTAGAATGAGATTCACTGCTAGATTGGGATTCTTGAGACTTGTCAGAATCTACCTCCTGCGTGAGTGTCTGCTTAGATTCCTCGCTAGCCTGCTTAAGTCCCTCACTATCTTGCGCACTAGATTCACTGAGCTCTTGTGTGGGGACTTGCGTGCTAGTTTCGCTCTTTGCCGCTTCGCTACTTTTGGGCTGAGAGAGCACAAACACCGCGCACACTACCGCCACCACGACGACACCAAATGCTATTTGTTTCATACACCGCTCCTTTTAGATGATTGCTAGATGATTGCGCGTCCTTGAAGGATCTGCGCCACTTCCTTGGCGTGATAGGATATGATGATATCCGCGCCCGCGCGCTTAAAGCAGATCATCGTCTCCATAAGCACCTTGGGATAGTCGATAACGCCCGCTTTTTGCGCCATTTTTAGCATTGCGTATTCGCCACTCACATTATACACAGCAAGGGGTAGGAGCGTGCGCTCACGTATATCGCGCACGACATCAAGGTATGCCAACGCGGGCTTTACCATCAAAATATCCGCGCCCTCGCTCTCATCATTGAGGCTCTCTAGTATCGCCTCACGCCTATTTGCGGGATCTTGCTGGTAGGTTTTGCGATCCCCAAAGCTAGGAGCGGATTGCGCGACATCGCGAAATGGTCCATAATACGCGCTCGCAAACTTCGTGGAATACGCCATAATCGGTATGTGCGAGAATCCAGCCCCATCCAACCCAGCGCGCAACGCCCCCACGCACCCATCCATCATACCACTTGGTGCGATCATATCCGCGCCAGTTGCACACAGCACGAGAGCCTGCTGCAGAAGGATCTCCAAAGTCGCGTCATTATCCACTATGCCATTTGTATCCAAAATCCCGCAGTGCCCGTGATCGGTGTATTCACAAAAGCACAAATCCACGCTCACAAACATCTGTGGCGCGCTTTGCTTGATCGCGCGCAGGGCTTTGGCGATGATACCATTATCACTTAGTGCCTCGCTCCCTTGAGAATCTTTGCGGCTTGGAATCCCAAAGAGGATAATGTGATAAATCCCAAGCTTATTTAGTGTTTCAATCTCTCTTAGCACCTCATCAATGCTCATCTGAAAGACGCCCGGCAGGGAATCCACCTCACGCCTCACTCCGCTACCCTCCACCACAAACAGCGGATAGATGAAGTCCCTCACACTCACACTATGCTCACGCACGAGATTGCGTAGATTCTTATTTAGCCGCGTGCGCCTTAGGCGTTTAAACATACTCCCTCCTTATTTTAGAGTTTATCTGACACAAGCTCGGGCTTGGCGGGGCGGTTTTTGAGATCGCAAAAATTCTCAACCACACAGCCTTTGATGATAAAAATGTTTTTGCCGCCCTCGTGCGTGTATTTTAGCCTAAAATTTTGGTTATCTAAGATATTTTTGATGATATACATCCCTAGCCCAAACCCTTGGATATTTTTTTTAGAATCCCTAAAATAGGGCTTAAAATACTCATTTAATCCAAATTTTAGCGGGCTGCCTAGATTCTCCACACACAGGCTATCACCTTGGGTATAGACGCAGACTTTGCCATCATCGCCGTATTTTATGGCATTATCGAGCATATTTTTCACCGCGATAGCAAAGAGTTCAAAATCCGCCTTAATCAGCGCGTATGGGGATTTGAGCGTAATGGGATTTGGCGTGTTGGAATCTATAAGGAGCATATTTTGGGTTTGCTCTATCAAATCCTCTAGCACAAACTCGCTTTTTTTGATCGCATACATACGCGAGACGAGCTGCTCGATTTTGGCAAACTCCGAGATGAGCTCATTGAGGCGACTAAACGCCGAGCAAAGGCGATCTTTTTGCTGCGGATTTTCTACCATCTCGGCGGTAATACGCCCCTTGGTGATGGGGGTTTTGAGCTCGTGCATAATGGAGCGCAAAAACAAAAGCCGAGATTCATTAAGCGCCTTGACTTTGTTAGAAAACTTATAAAATTCATTTGCTAGTAGCTCGATCTCATCTCTAGGATTGCGCTTGGTGCGGATATAGTCTGCCTGCATAGAATTGATATTTGCCACCTGTGAGCGCAGCGTGTTTAGCGGGATGAGGGCTTTTAGCAAAAGCGCGTAGATAAAGGTGAGCATCAAAATCCCCGCTAGCGTGATAAAATAAAAGCGATCGTGCGAGCTTTGCGCGCTATCTTTATACAAAATCGCTTCTTTGTTGTTCTCAAGCAGGATATAAATGCCGTTGTTGGTGTTGCGGATTTTAGCAATCGTGCCCACAAAGCCATCTGGGAGCCTATCCTCATCGCGCAGCTGATCCTTTAGGCTCTCTTGCACTTCCACAAAGCCCAAATCGTGCAAGTATTTTTTTACCACATCGCCCCCACCCCCAAAGCGCCCGATTTCATTCATCATCATCACGATTTGGTTGTATTTGATGGCGTTGATACGCTGATCCTCTTCAATCTTGTCTTTGATAAAAAAATACGAGAGGGCAAAAAACCCAAGCAGTGCCGCGCAAAACAATAGCGTGATTTTAAAAAATATGGAATTCCAAAAATGCTTCATACCCTTGCCTTAGATTCTCTATCTCGCGTGCATTGTAGCAAAACGCGCCTATACCTCGCCTAAAAAATACCTAATTGAGGCAAAGCCATAGAGATTTTCAATCTGTGCGAGTTGCGCGAGCTTGCTGGGTGTGTCAATCCCGCCAAGCCCAAATGTCCGCGCCCGTGCGTGTGAATCTAGCGCGCGCAGAGATTCTATCCCGATAGGCGTGCCCTTGTGCGGCGTGGCAAAAATGGGGCTAAGCGTGGCATAGCTCGCGCCATTGCACAGAGCCTCTCGCACCTCTTTGGGGCTATGTGCGCTAAAGCCAACCATACAATGCGCGCTAAAATCGGCAATGAGCGAAAGTGCAGTGCCCTTTAGATGAATCCCATCAAAATACGGCAGGAGTGAATCTAGCTCCCCATCGCCAACGCCCTGTGAGTTTAAAAAACAAAGAATATTATGTGCGCGACAAAGAGCTGCAAACTCCCTAGCCAAGGCTCTATCGCGGCTACGATACATCGCATAATCGGGACGAAAAGCCTTTAAAATAGAGGGAAAGGATTTAAGATACGAGGGACTAACCTCGGGAGTGATGAGATAGGATTTCAAAGCAATGGGGGGCAGGAGAGATCTAATGATCAGAATCTACCACAACAGCCCCGTGCAAATACACATATGTGAGAATCATAAACACAAACGCTTGCAAAAACGCCATAAACGCCAAAATCGCAAAGGGCAACACAGGCACCACCCAAGGCACAAGCACGAGCATAATGAGCAAAAACATATCATCACCCTTGATATTCCCAAACAAACGGAATGAAAGCGAGATGATACGCGAAAAATGCGAGATAATCTCCACGGGCAACATCAGCGGGATAAGCCACCACACAGGTCCAGCAAAGTGCTTGAAGTAAGTCACTACGCCCTGTGCCCTAATCCCCTCGAAGTGATAATACACAAACACCACAAGCGCGAGCACGAGCGTAAAGCTTAGGCTCGATGAGGGCGCCTCAAAGCCCGGGATAATCCCTATGAGATTGGCTGCCAAAACGATTAGCCCAATAGTCGCAGCAAGCGGGAAGTATTTGCGCGCGACTTCCTCGCCTACGATATCTTTAGCAAACCCAATCACACCACTAATGAGCGTTTCAAAGACATTTTGAATCCCGCTAGGCACGAGCTGCATCCTACTCGTCGCAAGCGATGCGCAAATAAGCAGCACAAAAGCTATCAAAATAGTGCAAGCCGCCACCACAAAATCGTGATGAGAAAAAACGCCCTCCAAAGAATGTGGATACAACGCCCCTACAAAGGTAAAAACCCGCTCTGTTATATCAATCTTTTCTTCCATAAAGCTACCTCGCTAATGCTTGAAATTTGTTTCATTATGCCTTGTTTTGAGTAAAAAAAATATAAAAAGTTTGCATTTAGATAAACTTTGTGTTGATTTTGCGCAAAAAATACATACTCACGCCAAACAAAATGATAAATGGCGTCAAAACCCCAATCTCTGGCTGCAAAATCCCGCTAATGCTAAGCTCGGAGAATGAAAAAAACAGCCCCCATATCACGAGCGCGCCCACCACGCACGCGAAACTAATGAGCGCGAGATTGCCATAGCGTGCGAGCGAGGGGATAAAGGCAGCGATGATAAAAATGCTAAGGGGCACAAAAAACGGCACGATGACAAGCGCATACAAAATCGCGCGCATTTTGGTGGTATTAGTCCCCTGCTCAAAGGAGATAAAAAGCGTATCAATCGCATCGAGCACAGAAACCGTGGGCTTATCTTGGGAAAAGGTATCAAGCACCTTGGGGCGAAAGCCCTTTAACACCTCTAATTGCGTTAATTCAGTCTTAGTCAGCGCACTTTTGCCCAGCTCTAGCTCCTCCCCGATGAGCAGATACGCCACCTCGCTAAGCCGCCACACATCGTTGGCAAAAACCGCAGTCTTTGCCTCGTAGTAGCTACGCAATGCGCGATTTTCTAGCTCAAAAATCTTGATATGCTCAGCCTTTGCCCCGCCATTTTCTAGCGGATAAATCTTACCCATAAAGATATATTTGTTGTCAAACTTTAGCAGCACATCTTGGCGCGTGTTTAGCACGGCTTGATTATTCACGATAGATTCTGCGCTCTCTTGGGCGTAGGCAAACGAAGTGCAATTGAGCCCGATATGCAAGCAGGTAAAAAAGCTCGCCACAAACACCACGGGCTTTAGAATCTGTAAGCGCGAATAACCAAGGGCTAGGAGCGCGGTGAGTTGGTTTGTCTTTAAAAAAGTGATGAAAAACATAATCGAGCTAAGCACAAGCGAGATGGGCAGTGTGTAGCTCATCGCATACACGCTATCATAAAACAAAAAGAGGATAAAGAGATTGGCAGAATCTGGCAAATCATCGACATACTTTAGCGTATCAATCGCCACGAAAAACATCTCTAGGGCGAGAAAGATGATAAAAAAATATTTGAGATAATGAAGCGAAATGAAGCGAAAAAACATCTTTTATAAATCCTTAATATGGCAAATTGCGCGCTTATCCTCGCAGCCTAGCAAAAGCTACATTATAACATTTTTTGCACGATATGGGGAGTGAGGCTTTAAGCCAAATGTGGCTTTTTAGTGGCTATAATGCGAAGAATCTACGACATTTAAGGAGTTAGATATGCGATTAGTGATGATTGTATTGCTCATTGGCTCATCATTGGGCTTTGGCGCGACAAATGCCTTCCAACAATACAAAGGCTATGAGAATGCCCTGCTCTCAAACTTTGGCGCAGGACGCGTCGTGCGTGCAAGCAGCGATGGCACCACGCGCTGGATTCTCTACAATGAAGGAATGCTAGGCTACTCTTACGCAAAGCTTGGCGATAGCTTTTTGCACTCGGCTGATATTGGGTATTCTAGCTATATTATGTCCGTCTCGAGTATGCGCGGCGTGTATCCGTATGTGGGCGTGGAGGTTACCCTGCCTATTTATATCAGGCAAAGGGGCGATAGCAACGCATTTGCCACGAGTCCTTCTAGCGCGGGCTTACCAAATGGCACGAGACTCCTAGGCGAGATGGGCTTTAATGGCTGGGGTGTGCAAGTGCCCGTGGTGGTTGGCTTGCAGATGAAGTCCTTTTATATCCAAGCGATGGGGGGCTATGCCTACCATTCTATCAAAGATGTGTTTTACAAAAGTGAGACAGAAAACGACTGGTCGCTCACCAACACCTATCAGGGCATCATCTATGGCGCGGGGCTTGGCTTACGCCTGCGCAATACCTTTAGCATAGGTGCGCGATTTGTGATGGGCGATCTCAATAGCACCCTGCGCGATCCCGAGCAGCCCGCCCTGCAAACTCATATCCGCACAAAAGACTTCCAAGTCCCATATTGGCGCGCTTCTGTTATCTTTGGCGTGGTGTTTTAAGCACGCAAGCCACACATTACATATAAAGGAGTTCTTATGAATCTTAAAGAGACTTTAAAAAACTTTCGCAATAGGCTATTAGGGGGGGGGGCTAGTGCAGATTTCTCACGATGTGCAGTTTATCAAATCCCTCCTACTCAAACAATCCTCTCTCAACACACTCTTTGATGTCGTCTATGAGACAAACTACTGGGGCTCTGGCTCTGGTAGCGGCTCGGATGCAAACCTCTGTCGTGGCTATGTCGCGTTTTTGCAAGAATTTTTCAAAACCCACCATATCACGAGCGTAGTCGATGCGGGCTGCGGGGATTGGCAGTTTTCTAAAAATATCGATTTTAGCGGGATTACTTACCAAGGCTTTGATGTCGCCTCTTTTGTGATCAACGCCAACACGCCCCTCTATAGCAAGGAAAATATCTCCTTTCATCTCTATGATGGGGACTTTGGCAAGCTCCCCAGCGCGGATTTGCTGCTGTGCAAAGATGTGCTCCAACACCTCCCGCTTGCTAAAATTGAGGAGTTTATCGCGATTTTGCCGCGATTTAAATACGCGCTCATTACCAACGATATAGGCGCGCACAACAACACCGAGATTTTGCCCACGCAGGGCAGGACGCTTGACTTGCGGGAGGAGCCCTTTCATCTCAAATGCTCCATCGTCTTTGAGATACAAGAAAATCACCCAAAAAGCTGGGGGATAGAATCTAAGCCCGTGATGCTGTGGGAAAACCCAAACAATCGCTAAAATCGCCCAAGCCCTAAACAGAATCTAAGCTCTAGATTCTGTGGTTTTGCAGAGCAAAAATCATAGGAAAATATGTAGCACGCAGGCACAGATTCAAAATCTTCAGAATCTAAGGAAGATTGAATGTTTCCCAATGGCGATATTGTCTCTAGCATTACAGAGAATCTGCGCTAAAAATGCAAACATAAGGAATGATTTGCTACACTTTTTTGTCGCTTGCCAAAAGTGATAGAGCCAAAAAATTCTTAAGGAGCTTACGATGAAAAAAGGACTTTTGATGGTAATTAGTGCAATAGGTGCTATGCTGCTTACGGGATGTGCGGTAGGAGGACCTGCTCTTGTCTATACCAACACCACACAACCATTAGTGGCTACCACCACTGCCTTGAGCAATTCTGGAAATATCTCCGAGGCTTCCAAAAGAGGCGAGGCGAGCTGCCACAATGTGCTAGGGATTGTTGCTTTTGGTGATTGTTCTGTGAGCGAGGCTGCAAAGCAAGGTGGTATCAGTCAAGTCAAAAGCGCTGATGTAAAAACCACTAACATTTTGTATCTTTACAACAAAACAACGGTTATCGTAAAGGGACAATAGCAAGCATTTGACGAGCAAGGGGCTCTTACTCCTTAAGTAAGAGCTGGATTGCTTGGACTTTGCCAAAGTCCTTCATTCCTCAAAGTCTCCAAAAATAGCCACTACCCTATGCCATTCTCCATTTTTTAAATACTCTCTAATCATACAGATATGTCTTTTGTAATGTGGTATCGCTAAGGGATTAGATTCTGTATTTTCATCACTTTTGCTATTTCTTGAGCAATACGGCTAACAAAAGTAAATCTAGCGATTATCAAAAATATTGCCACCCCTCTAAGCACGACGATTATTTATGCTAAGGCAAAAGGTATTTTTAAGATTTAAGGAGTGTAGGCTTGGATGAGTATTAATCTATCCAAATTATAGAATCTTAGAAGCTTTTATAAACACAGGATACCGCCCAATCAGTGCCTACATAAGACACGACTAGGCATTTTGTCATAAAGGCATAAGCTGGAAGTGATACCACCTTGCTTTGGCTAGCAGAACAATCGCCAAAAGCGACAATCCCTAGCACATTGTGGCGGCTCACTTTGCCTTTTTGGAGGCTAGGAGATATGTCCAGAGTTACCTAGAGTAGCAGCTGTGGCCGTTAATGGCTGTGTAGTGTGAGTAGAGGCGCTAGCTCCTCCCGGCGCACACCCTACAAGCCACATAGCAGCTATTGCACCAATTACCATCAAAAGTCCCTTTTTCATCGTAAGCTCCTTAAAATTTTTGGTTCCATCACTTAATGCAAAGTGACAAGGCAAGTATAGCAAAAATAATGAGGTTTTGCCAGCGTTTAAGGGATTGGGGTGGATTAACTTAAGCAATAGCCTTGCCAAGCAAACCACACCACACAAAGCCCTAGTTATACTCCCTTAGCATCGGGCTTGTGTCGATGTCAAAATCAAAATATTCTGACACAAAATCACTGCTACTGACCTGCTCATAATGATCGCGTGCGGCTTTGAAGTTTTTGGCTTCTTGATAGAGCAATCCTAGGGCAAATTTAGATTCTAAATTCGTAACAGATTCCATCTTAGAGATTTGCAGCAGTGCCACGGCATTCTCGTGCCGCCCAGCTCCTAGTGCCGCCACCGCACCTAGGAAGCGCGTCTGCGGATCGTCCTCTTTGAGATCATCAATAAGCGTGTTGTAATACACAAACGCCTTTTCAAAATGCCCACTATAAATGTTTAAAAGCCCCAAAACCTGCAAAATCCCTGCGTTATTGTCATTGGTGCTAAGGAGCTTTTTTTCTAGCTCAGGCTCGATACTTAGCAAAGTCCCCGTGATAAAGGAAGTATAGATATAGAGCTCGCGTGCCAAAGACGCCCCAAAGTAAATGCTGCTCATATCCAAATCCCTCTTATAATAAAGCTCATTGAGCTCTAGTGCCACCTCTTTGAGATCACGCCTAAAAAATCTCGCAAGCTCATACATCACATTTGCCACCACATCTTTTGGGTAGAGCTCTTGGATTTTTTGAAAACTCTCCATACTCATTTGCGGATCTCGCTTGGCTATGCCATAGGCACTTTTTAGCGCGTGGTATATGGGCTTTTTGGCATTGCCTATCCACGCAAAATCCTCGATTGGCACATTATTGAGATAGCGCAAAAAACAGAGCAAAAACGCCTTTTGCTCGCTAGATTCAAAGCTAATATCCGCAAAATCCGCGCTGATAGTGCTTAGGATTCTATCGACATTGCGATAGGTCAGTCGCCCAGCCACCACGGCAAAAAGTCCAGAGAGCACATCACTGCTATCTAGATGATAGGCGCGCAAAAAATGCGTATAAGCACTATCATAATCCCCCACTTGGGCATACAGCACGCCTATGTTGTAGTGCAAAATCGCGTGATTGGGATAGATACGGAGGGCTTTTAGCATATAATCCCTTGCCTTGCGGATATTGTTTTGATTGACTTCGCGCAGGGCTAGGGCGATATTTTGATTGACTTTAGCGATCCCGCTGCCCTCGCCTAGCGCGCTTTTGGCAAACTCGATATTATCGATTTTTAGGTGTATGCCACCCTCTTGGATCATCCCAAGCCCCTGCTTAGCGTCAAAAACCCTAAAAGGCGCGTAATAATACACAATCTTATAGCCCAAAATCTGCTCGTGCTCAAACTTGCGATTCCAAAAATTCTCTTGGGCTTTGTGGATATCAAAAAGCTCATCTTTGAGCTTCACGCGTATGGGATAGAGGCTCAAATCCGGATTTTTCTCATCTTGGCGCATCATACGATTGAGGATACTCACACTTTCTTTAAAATTCCCCAGCTTTAGCTCAATAAGCTGCAAGGACATCAGCGCGTGGGGATCTTTGGCAAAGGCGTTTAGGTATTCATACATATATTGGCGCGCCTGCTTGTATTCGCCCACTCTAGCGTGGAGCTGGGCGATGGCGAGATTGTCCTTTTTGGCAGGCGTTTTTTTGAGCGCAGCGAGGGCGTTATAATCGTCGTTAAAAAGCGTGAAAACGCGTGCGGCAAGGCGGTTATTATACGCTTGGTAGGCTTTGGAATTAGGATTTAGCAATGAAGAGAGGGATTCAAAATAAAAGCCCTTATACACATCAACAAGGCTATAAAGAAAGGAGTAAAAAGGTGCTTTGCTAGATTCAAAAAGATGCGAGGAGCTAATACCTACATAGTAATCCACCAAATTTTGCTTACCGAGCTTGTGTGCGGCATACGCGGCATTTATCGCGCTCACTGCCACATCTTCACCAGATTCAATAGCCAGATCAAAGGACTGCAAAGCCTGCGCATATTCTTTTTCTTTGAGCTTAATCACGCCCAGATTGTATCCCGCAAGCGATTGGGAAAATATCGCAATATGCTCAAAGAGATCAAGTGCCTCTAGCTTGTCGCCCTGCTCATAGAGGATATTTGCCTTTTTTATCATCTGCCCTAGCTCGCTCTCATCGATACTGCCCTTTTTAGAGAGCTGCTCCACTTGGGGGGCTTGGGAGATTTTAGCGGGCTTTGGCGGCGGTGGGGGGGGCATATCCTCCTCCTCACTACTGCTAAAAGCAAAAACCACAAGGCTGATGATAAGCACTAGCGCGCTCACGCCCCCGCCAATGAGCGCGATCAACGCCTTTTTATTACCCTTTAGCGCGTTTAGGGCGGGGAATTTTTGCGCTATGGGGGATATGAGCGCGGCGATTCTTTGCCCTAGCCCCAGCTTTTGTTCCGAATCTTGCTCCGCTTGCACGCTAGATTCTGTATCTTGGTTTGGATCGTTAAGATCGACTTCTTGTGCAGCCATAGCCTACCTTAGAGATATTTTTGTAGCACCTTTGGGATAGTGATACTCCCATCTTGGTTTTGGTAATTCTCCATAATTGCAATAAGCGTGCGCCCCACGGCGAGTGATGAGCCATTTAGGGTATGCACGAGGGTGTTTTTTTTCTCATCTTTAAATCGTATCTTTGCCCTGCGTGCTTGGAAGTCGCGCGTATTGGAGATGGAGCTAATCTCGCGATAGCAGCCCTGCCCGGGCAGCCAAACCTCGATATCTATGGTATTGCTCGCGCTAAATCCCAAATCCCCCCCGCATAGCTGCACGAGGCGATGGGGTAGCTCTAGGGCTTGCAAGATTCCGCTTGCTGTCTCTACCATTTTTTCTTGCATCGCGTCGCTAGAGTGAGGATGTGTGAGCGCGACGAGCTCGACTTTGTCAAACTGATGTTGGCGTATCATTCCCCGCGTATCGCGCCCCGCGCTCCCGGCTTCTTTGCGAAAGCAGGGCGTGTGGGCAGTGAGCATAATGGGCAGCTTGTCTTTGGGGATAATGGTGTCGTTGTAGAGATTAGTGAGCGTGATCTCTGAAGTGGAGATGAGATAGAGCTCGTGTATCTTACTATCAGGAGAATCTAACTCCTCTATGTGGGTTTTTACCTTAAACATATCCTCTTCAAATTTAGGCAGCTGTCCCGTGCCAAAGAGACAATGCGCATTGACAAGTAGCGGCGTGCTCACGACTTCAAAGCCCGCGCGCTCATTATAATCCAGCATAAAATTAATCAGCGCACGATTTAGCCGCGCACCTTCGCCGCGCAGCACGCTAAAGCGACTTTTGGCAAGCTTCACGCCAGATTCAAAGTCTATCCACCCATTTTGCTCAGCAAGCTCCCAATGCTCCTTGGGCGTGAAGTCAAATGTGCGAGGAGTTAAAACCTTAGCCACTTCCACATTATCATGCTCATCATCGCCAGCAGGTGTTTTAGAATCTGGGATATTAGGAATCGTGTGGGCGAGCGTTTGGAGCTTAGATTCTATCTCACTAAGCTGCTCTTGGGCGCGGGCGAGCTTTTGCTTGTTGGTATCTAGTGCTTCTTTTAGCTCATTGGTATCCTGCCCTTGGGCGCGGTATTGCCCAAAGAGCTTGGAAGTTTTGTTTTGGTAGGCTTGGAGCTCCTCTAGCTCTTGTTTGCATTTTTTGTGCGCGCTTGCTAGCTCGCGCAACTCCGTGAGGACTTGCGCGCTCACCTTTTTTATCGCAAGCCTCTCTTGCAAGGCTTCAAAGTCGTTTAACACCACTTTTATATCAATCATTGCCTTTCCTTATAGAATCTTTGCGCTTACAAAAGCATTTGTTATTCCGAGCGGGATTTACTCTGCTCCGCACTCGCCCAAAAAGGCTCTTAGCTTTTTATACTCTTCTTTTGTGAAATACCGCCATTTGCCACAAGGCAGGTTGTTAAGAGAGCAAAACCCATAGCCCACACGCTTTAAATCCAAAATCTCATAGCCAAATTGCGCAAAAAACCGCCGCAACTCGCGGTTTTTGCCCTCCTCTAGCACCACACGCACGCGTGGCAGCGCACTATCGCGCAAAATCTCAAAGCCCAGAAACGGCGCGAGCGTGAGGGAGTGAATCTTGCTCAAAGTATGCGCGCCCTTGGGATTGTCTATCTCAAAGCCCCTGCCCTCCTCTAGCATCAAACGCACAGAATCCAAGAGTTTGGGGCTAAGCGCGTGGGAGAGCTTGAGATTGTATGTGCGTGGGAGGGCTGCGGTGCTTAGAGAATGCACCACCTGCTTACTATCGCTTAGGATTAAAAGCCCCTCACTTGCATAATCCAGCCGCCCGACATAGCTAAACCCCCTAAACTTAGAATCTAAGCTATCATAGATAGTCCTGCGCCCCCTATCATCGCGCTTGCTCACTAGCTCACCTTTGGGCTTGTGGTAGATGATAGCGGTGTATTTTTGCACAGGGCGCAAGAGCTTGCCATCGACAAACACCTTATCCTTCGCTCCCAACACACTTTGCAAGGTAGCCTTTGTGTGATTGAGTTTCACGCGTCCAGATTCTATGAGCGCATCAGCCTCGCGGCGCGAAAACTTTGAATGATGGGCGATGTATTGGTTTAGGCGCATTGGATTCCTTTATGCTTGAGATGTGTGTGATGGGTGGTGGCATTGTAGCAAAATTCCTTTTTTTCCCTTTGCTCCATTATGGCTTCTTGTGCCTGTTGGCTTGGTATTACACAAAGCATTCCATAATACCCCACAAAGCATAAGCCAAAAGGAGAAAATATGCGCTATAAGCTTGTGATGTTTGGATTTTCTGCATTATGCGTGGATTTGGAGGAGGTGTTAGCGCGCCTTAGGGGCTATCCGCCAGAGCGCGCACAACGCGAAAATGGCGATCAGTGCTATCTCATCGATTTGCACGATGGCGCGTCCTATGAGATAGCCCTAGATTCTAACAATCACTACGCCATTATTGGTTTAACCACTCAATCATCAGCGCATTAAGCTGCTTGCTAAACTCCCCGCCCTGCTCTGGGCTCCCCCCTTCAGCAATCAGCGCACTGCCAAAGAGCAGCTGCGCGACTTTAGCGATTTTGTCTTTGTCTTGTGAGTTTTTGAGCTTTTGGAAAATCTCGTGATTGACATTAATCTCGATGTTTGGCTTGGCTTTGGGGGCTTGCTGTCCCATTTGGGCAAAGAGTTGGGCTAGCATAGGATTGTCGTCTTGCTTGATGAGGCTTAGCGGGGCTTGCTGCATAAGGCTTGTGAGGCTAACCTCGCCAATTTGCTCGCCTAGCGTGTCTTTAAAGCCCGCTACAATGGGCTCAAACTCCTTTTTTACCTCCTCACTCACGCCCTCATCGCCGATCTCATCTAGCGCGTCTTTGGAGCTGATGTTTTTGAGCGGCGTTTTGTCGTATTCGCCCACCATTGGCATCACCATACCATCGATTTCATCACTTAGCAGCAGCACCTCAAAGCCCTTGTTAGCAAACTTCTCTAAAAGCGGAGAGCTTTTGAGCAGCTCCTTGCGCTCGCCTAGCACATAATAGATACTTTTTTGCTCTTTTGGCATAGATTCTTTGTAACTTTTAAGCGAGATAAACTCGCGCTTTTGGCTATCAAAGCGCATAAGCTCAAGCAATTTTTCTTTGTTTTCATAATCCCCATAAAGCCCCTCTTTGAGCACCTTGCCAAATTGGGCGAAAAATTCCTTATAGAGATTCTCATCTTTTGCCATCGAGGCGATTTCTGAGAGGATTTTTTTGGTAGAGGCGGATTTGATATTGGCTAGGATTTTGTTTTGTTGCAAAATCTCGCGACTGACATTGAGCGGCAAATCGCTACTATCAATCACCCCGCGCACAAAGCGCAGATAAGAGGGCAAAAGCTCCTTATCATCATCGGTAATAAACACGCGCTTGACATAGAGCTTCACGCCGCTTTGGTAATCCACACGATAGAGATCAAAGGGCGCGCTTTTGGGGATAAAAAAGAGCGTGGTGTATTCTAGGTTGCCCTCGACTTTGGTGTGAATCCAGCGCAAAGGATCGGCATTATCGTGCGCAAAGGACTTATAAAAATCCTTATAATCCTGCTCTTTTAGCTCGGATTTGGGCAGAGTCCAGAGGGCTTTTGCCGAGTTTATCTGCTTTTGCTTTTGCTCAAGTTTTTCTTTTTTCTTACTCTTATCCTCTGTGCCCTCTTTTTTATCCTCTGCGTTATCCTCTTGGGGCTCGCTCACGACTTCGCTATAGTGCAGATAGATAGGGAAGGCAATGTGCTCGGAGTATTTGCCAATGATACTCTCAATCTCCCAGCGCGAGGCGAAGTGCTTTTCATCGTTTTTGAGATAGAGCGTGATTTGCGTGCCAAAGCCCTCCTGCACGCACTCGCCGATTTCATACTCGCCCTTGCCATCGCTCACCCACGCATACGCCTTATCCTCGCCTGCCTTTTTGCTCTGCACCACCACGCGATCTGCTACCATAAACGCCGAGTAAAACCCCACGCCAAACTGCCCAATGAGCGCAGAATCTTTTTTCTTATCCCCAGAGAGTTGGGAGAGGAAGCTTTTGGTGCCCGATTTGGCGATCACGCCTAGATGTTCTTTGAGATCGGATTCATTCATTCCGATACCATTGTCTTGGATGGTGATTGTGCCCTTTTTGTCATCAAAGGATATATCAATACGCGGGCTAAAGGCGAGACTTTTAAACTTCTCATCGCTCAAAGTGAGATAAGAGAGCTTATCGAGCGCGTCAGAGGCGTTGCTCACAAGCTCACGCAAAAAGATTTCTTTGTTGGAATACAAAGAATGTATCATCAAATCCAAAAGTTGTGTGATCTCTGTCTGAAAAGAATGCTTAGTAGCCATAAATACTCCTTGTGTTGAGAAAATTTGGGCGCATTGTAGCAGAAAAAACTAAAAAGATTCTGATTTTTATAGATTTATACTCAATAAACTTTATACTACTTCTATAAAGATTATTTATACTCTACGCTTAGACTCGCTTCTTTAGATTCACTCCTTTGGCGAAACTCATAAGTCTGCCCTAGTATCTGCAAATGCTTGCTTTTTAGCTCTAGCACGATGTTTTTTAGCTTGATGATGTCTTGTTTGTCTAGCTGCAAAAGCGTTTGGGTGTTGATTTTAAGATTCCGTGAGATGTTAGCCTCTTGTGATTTGTTATTTTCCATAAATCCCGCTCCTGTAAGTGATTTCTAAAATCAAAAGTATAGCCATAACTTAATTAATTTTTACTTAATTTATACTCTTTAGGGTATTTATATAATTTTATAACTACTCTTTAGAGTATATTTTAAGCTTTAGTATGGAATGCCTTTTGCTAAAAGTGTGGTTATGGACAAGCGAACATTTAAAACACTCCTAGCACGCGCAAATCTCAGCAAGAAAGAATTTGCCCAAATGGTGGGGATCAGCCCACAGAGTGTAAATAACTGGGGTTGTAGCAAGGAGTTTCCCTACTGGGTGCAAAGCTATCTGCAAAACTACATAGAAGTGCTAGAATACCGCGCGCTTAAGGCACGGCTAAAGGAGATTTTGCCTGTCATTTAGGCGCAGAGTGCTACAATGCCACGAGTAACGCAAAAGGAGCGCAAATGCCACACACGCACAAAATTGCCAAGCTAAAGACGCAGCTAAACGCCTGCATTTTAGGACAAGAAAAGCTTATAGATATGGTGCTTATAGGGATTTTTGCACAAGGACACATACTCCTAGAGAGTGTGCCCGGACTTGCCAAAACCACGCTCGCTAAAGCCCTCGCCAAATCCCTAGAGCTTAGTTTCAAACGCATTCAATTCACGCCCGACTTGCTCCCTAGCGACATCATCGGCGCACAGATTTATAACCCCAAGGATAGCGATTTACACACGCGCTTTGGTGCGATTTTTACTCATATTTTGCTTGCCGATGAGATCAATCGCGCGCCCGCTAAGGTGCAATCCGCGCTCCTAGAGGCGATGCAAGAGCACCAAGTCACCATAGGCGAGGATTCCTACCTGCTCCCAAGCCCCTTTATCGTCATCGCCACTGCCAATCCCATAGAATCTGAAGGCGTGTATGCACTCCCCGAAGCCCAGCTCGATAGGTTTATGCTCGCCATTCCCCTAAGCTACCCCGATAGCGCAAGCGAGATAGCCATACTCCAAGGCAAGCACTACGCGCACGCCCTCGAGCCGATTTTGCAAGCCTATGAGCTAGATTCTATTAGGCAGTCCATAGAATCTGTGTATTGCGATGAGAGCGTGTATGCCTACATAGTCGCCCTGAGCCAAGCCACGCGCGGCGAGCTCCTCATAGAGGGCACTCAAGCACTGCGCCTAGGCGTCTCGCCCCGCGCAAGCCTCGATCTAAGCCTAGCAGCCAAAGCCTATGCGTTTTTGCACGCCAAAGACTATGTGAGCCCAAGCGATGTGCTAGAGGTGCTGCCCTTTGTCTTCTCTCATAGAATCTTACTAAGCTTTGAAGCCATCGGGCGTGGGATAAGCCCACAGACAATCCTAGATGAGCTCTCCCAACGCGTGCCAATCCCTTAAAAATAGAGAATCTATGCTAGGATTTACGCGCAAACTCCCCTTTGTCCCCCTCCCACATTTGCGCGCACGCGACACTGCGGGTGAAGGTGGAGATTTCTTCGAGCTAGGCGAGTATGTATATGGACAGGACGCACGCCTCCTCTCGCCCACTGCCTGCCTTAGATACCAAAAGCCCATGGTTAGGGTTTTTCAAGCTCAAGCCCTCTCCTATCTGCACCTCTTCCTACTCCCTAGCCAAAGCCTCCTGCTAGGCACGCCCACCAAACTCAAGGGAGTCGTGCAAATCTGCGAGCTTCTGCTCCAAAGCGCGCGTGTGTATGGGCTAAAGCCACTTTTGCACTACCTAGACGCGCACGAGCCAAAGACGCTTAGCAATCCCACGCACATACGCGCCTTGCTAGATTCACTCAAAGCCCTGCGTTTTGCTAAGCGCGCAACTCTCCACAAAGCCACGAGCGCAAAACTCCTGCACCACCTCATCGCGCACAGACATCAAAAGGGCTTGGGCGTAGTTATCGGGGATTTTTACAAGCTAGATTCACACGCGCCCATCGCCTCGCTCAAGCACCACTTGGTGCTTTATGCGCTCTGTGTGCGCTCTAAGCAAGAATGGGAGCCGAGCTTTTTAGATTCTGCGTGGGGGTATCACATATGCGATATAGAGACAAATGAGAGCTGCACGCACGCCCTCACGCTCGCGCACTATAAAGAGAATCTAGCGCGCTATGATACTAAGCTAAGCGCGTATTTTGCGCATATGGGGGCAAAGCTCGCCTTTATCAATCCACAAGCTTCACTCCTGCCCCAATTTCAGCGTATCTTTCATAGCTAGACTAGAAGTAGATTCTAAACCCACTTTGCAGCCCATAGCGCGAGATATAGGGCTGTGGGAGGAGATTAGATTCTATGGTGAGAAAAAGCCCGAGATTTGGGCGCAGGTTTATCGAGCCCGTGGCACTCACATAATGCCCAATATCCTGCACGCCATAGGCTCTTAGCTTATACTCTAGCGCGAGCTTAGATGCGCCATCATTGCCTAGCACCACCCCAAAGGCGTTGGAGAGCAAAAACCTGCCTTGATTGTGTCTATCAAAATACAAAGTGGGCTCAAGGAGATAATACACATAGCTATAATCTCCTATGCGCGTGGAGAGCCCGCCACCAAGGGCGAGGTAATAGCGCAGATTATCGTGCAAAAACTGCCGTGAAAAGCCCATATCTAGGCGATAAGAAAAGGGCGTGAAAAACTTGCTCACCATACCAAAGGAGGCGAGCGAGAGAATCGTAGCGTGGTGGATATGCGCGCGCATTTGGTTTTGTGAATCCACCCCAGTGTAGCCTAAGATTCTCAAAAACTCGATCTGCGCACCTATGAGATAGCCCCTGTCATTATCGCTAATATCGTGATAGGCAAGGCGGAAGTCTAGCCCCAAGCCCTGCCCTGTGATCCCGCTAGAATCTGCAGTGGCGACATACATCGGGCTAATTCGCAAGCCGCGATTGCCGCTAAGCGGGGAGTTTGGCGTGGGGACTTCCACTGCTTTGCTCGCCCCGAGCTTTGAGCGCACAGACGCGCTCTCGTGGATTATGTGCGTGTAGTCGTCTTTGCTTAAGCGATCTTTGGCATACCAATACTCGCTCATCTCGATACTAGATTCTAAGATATATTGCTTTTGGCGCAAGGAGAGATTCTCATCATCAGCGATTTCTTGCGCGCTTAGCTTGCCTTTGGCGAGCTTTTTTGCCTTGCGCACATCGCCAAAGCTCATATCGCGCTCATAGGCAAGGAGCTTAGCGCGCCTGCTAGGGCGATAGCTCTCACTGATAATAAGCCCCGCATCGCGCATCACAAAGAGCGTCTCGGGGGGATTAACTTGGTAGATAAATTTTTTGCGCAAATTTAGGCTAGGGCGCGCCACCTCTAGGAGCCACAGGATATTATACGAGCAGTTTTTGTCAAAAAAATAATACCACGACCACGCATCGCCAAGCTCCCAAATATGCCGATACATCTGCAGGACTTCCTCATAGTCTAAATTGAGATCAAACTCCCATATATCGCGGTTTTCGACATCGCGATATTCTTTGAGCTTTTCGTAATAAGGCAGGATAGAAAAACGCCCATCATACATTCCAAAGAGCCCCTTAAACGCAAAGGCAAAGCCATTTTCGACATTGGGATCGGCTGAAGCTTGGTAATTAATCGCAAAGGAGAGCAGGCGTGAGTTAAACCCCGAGTTTAGGAGCAAAAAGGTGTGCCCAAACATCGAGGCGGGGGAGTTGATATGCGCTGCGGGGAAGATGAGTGTCGCGCTTTTGGGATTGACATAGGCAAACATTGCTTTAAATTCTTGGCATTCCACGCGTGGCAGCTCCTCAAAGTCCAAAAGGGAATGGAGATAAAAAAACCGCGCTGGGAAGCGACAAATGCCATGGTAGTCCTCTGAACTACTCGAGCGGCGCGGCAGGGAGGTCACTGCGGCATCAAGCAGGGCGTTGGATTTGCTCACGCGCTCTATGAAGTCCTCTGGCACGATGACAGAATCTATGGGCTGATAAAACGCCTCAATCGTGGCGATAAGCTCGGCTTTGGCGTCCCTTTTGCCATCTTTGGCATAAAAAAACTCAGGCGAGACAATCTCACTCTCTTTCCCATCAAAATGCAGCAAATCCCGCCACTGCTTTTGGTTATGCAGCTCTAGCTCTAAGGCTCGCGCAATCGCCCTATTTTTGGCACTATCGCGCGCCTCGTTGTGTGCCCCATTTTGCGCCTCATTGCGCTTTTGCGCTCCATTGTGCTCCTGCGCCTGCTTGCTTTGGAGGGCGAGTAGGGGCAGCACGCACAAGGCTAATACAAGAAAATATCGCATACACGCTCTTTTTTTGGATTTTGCGCGGCATTATAGCCTAATTGACATTGATTAATCCAAGCAACCTATAATTGTCGCTCATCTCAACATTTTAAGGAGTTTTTATGAAGACACTCATACTTTTTGCCCACACTTTTTGGGAAAATTCTAAAGTCAATAAGGCACTGCTGCAATCTGTGCAGGGCGCGCCAAACCTCACGATAGAGAATCTCACCCTTAGCTGCCCCAATGGCGCCATCGATGTAGAAGCCCAAAAGGCATTGCTCAAAAACGCTGATAGCATTATTTTTCAGTTTCCTTTGTTTTGGTTTAGCACGCCAAGCCTGCTCAAAGAATGGCAAGATAGGGTGCTAACGGGAATCCTCTATGGGAGTGAGCCAAAGCTGCTAGAGGGCAAGAACTTTGGGATCATCACCACCGCAGGCGGCGCAGAATCTAGCTATGATGGGCATCACGGTGCGACGATAAAGGATATTTTTGTGCCAATCTATCATAGCTTTAAATATCTAGGGACAAAGCCCAAAGAGCCTTTTTGTATCTTTAGCGCAAATGCGGAGAAGCTCCCGCTGGAGGAGTATAAGGCGTATTTGGGGGTGTAGTTTAGATTCTGTGTTAAGGCATTCAGCTTTTAGCGAAAAATCGGGGAGTTTGATTGTCGGCGGCGGTCACTACCGCCTAGGTAGCTCCCTTGCCTCCAATCTGCACAACCCCAATTTTTCATCTAAAATCTTAGAATGCCCGGCAAGCCAAGCGCAGAATCTCAAGCAGATTCAGAATCTAAGGAAAGCCCAGAATCTAGCTCTACAGAATCTAAAACAATTACAGAATCCACAACGCTAAAAAATCCTAACAAGGCTTTGCCAAATATAAATAATAGTGCGTGCTTGCGCACGCACTATTATTTATATTTGGCAAAGCCTTACACAAAGTTTTTTAAAGTGGGGGATTTGTGAATCTTGTTTTAGATTCTATGAGATGAGATTTTGTGTTTAAATCTATCAGTCTAGATTTTATAAGCGTTTTAGAATCTGTGAGGACAAATTTTCTCAATCTAGATTCTGTAATGGCTTAGATTCTGAACACAAATCTAGATCTGCTAAGCTAGATTCTATAAAACTTTAGAATCCAAATCGCCAAATCCAAACCCCCAGATTCTATAATTTAAAGTTTTTTGTATTACAATCCCCCTTTTTGCTTTGGCGATAGATTTTTACACAGAAGGTTGTGGAATGTTTGGCGTGGGTGTTTTTGAGATTGTAGTCATTTTGGTGGTGGCAGTGATTTTTTTGGGACCAGACAAGCTGCCCCAAGCCATCGTGGATATCACAAAGTTCCTGCGCGCCGTCAAAAAAACCATCAACGACGCCAAAGATACCTTTGACAAAGAAGTGCAGATAAGCGAGCTCAAAAAGGAAGCCCTAGAGTATAAAAAACTCTTTGAGGACAATGTTAGCGCCGCAAAGAGCGGGGTGGATTCACTCACAAAAGATTTGGAGTTTAAAGAGCTTAGCAATCTCTCGCTACACAATCTCACTGACGAAACTACCCCCGCCCACTCACAAAAAAGCGCGGAATCTCGCGCCCTAGAATCTCTTAATAATGAATCGCTCAATCTAGAATCGCTCAACTTCCAAAGCGCGCAGATAGACGCCCAGCTAGGCATTTCAGAATCTAGCGCGCCAAGCGAGGCTAAGCCACCCAAGCAAGATTCTTACCAAAGCCCACAAAGCGAGCCCGCGCCCCCTCACATAAGCGACTTAACCCCCACCAACGCACCCAAAGGAGCCTAAGCGATGTTTGAAGACTTAAAACCTCACTTACAAGATTTGCGCAAGCGGCTTATCATCTCCGTGGCGGTGCTGCTCCTTAGCTTTGGGGTGTGCTTTAATTTTTGGGGCGTGATTTTTGATTGGGTTGCTGCGCCTATCAATAGCGCGCTAGAAAACGAGTCTATCAAAGCCCATCTCGCCGCCCTCACGATACTAGAAAATGTCTTTGTCGCGCTCAAAGTCGCCTTTTTCGCCGCGCTCGTGGTGTCTATGCCTATCATTTTTTGGCAGTTTTGGCTTTTTGTCGCGCCGGGCTTGTATAAGCACGAGAAAAAAATCGTCCTGCCCTTTGTGGCGTTTGCAAGCGTGATGTTTGCATGTGGCGTGGGCTTTGCGTATTATATCGTGCTGCCTGTGGTGATTGAGAATGTCCTGCTTTTTGGGAGCGATAAATTTGAGGGGAGTTTGAGCGCGGAGAATTATGTGATGTTTTTCACGCGCCTTGTGGTGGGCTTTGGGATTGCCTTTGAGCTGCCCGTGCTTAGCTATTTTTTAGCCAAAGTGGGAATGATCACAGACAAAAGCCTTAAAAATTTCTTTAAATACGCGGTGGTTATTATCTTTATCATCGCTGCCATCATCACGCCCCCCGATGTGCTCTCCCAAATCTTTTTGGCTATCCCACTCGTGGGGCTCTATGGGTTCTCAATCCTCATCGCGCGCTTTGTCAATCCCGCACCCAAAGAGAGCGAGCAAGAGCCACAAGAAGACGAGCACGATGAGAGCCAAGAGAGTGAATCTAGCGCGCCAATCTCTACGCAAAACCCCTAGATTCTATGCGCACACACACGATCCCAAGCGATTTTGCCCTCTCTAGCTACGACTACGCCCTGCCCCAAGAGCTCATCGCCACGCACCCCACCCACCCACGATGCGATGGGCGACTGCTCGTGTATCATCGCACTAGCGGGCGGATTGAGCATAGGCATTTTAGGGATTTTTGCGAGGTGGTGCCGCGGGATTACACGCTTGTGTGCAACGATACCAAAGTCCTCAAAGCACGGCTGTATGCGAGCAAAGAGGGCGGCGAGGCGCGTAGTAAGAATCTAAGAGAGATTTTGTTTCACAAAGCCTGTGGCAAATCGCGGTTTTTCGTCCAGATTCGCGGCAGGGCACAAAGTGGCGCGCTCTTTAGAATTTACGATCACGCCAAATCCCCCACGCGCTTTTGTATGCGCGTGCTAGAAGTGCTAGAGAGTGGCTTGCGCGTGGTGGAGTTTAGCAGCAGAGATTCTCAATCCATAGAATCCAGCGCGCCCCTAGAGATAGATGAGGTGTATGCGCTGCTAGATCTGTGCGGGCACACGCCCCTGCCGCCCTATATCAAGCGCGAGGATACGCCTAGTGATAGCAGGGATTACCAAAGTGTGTTTGCGCGCAATGCAGGAGCTATCGCCGCGCCCACGGCGAGTTTGCACTTTAGCCAAAAGGATTTTTCGCGCATTAAATCTCTGTATGAAGTGTGCTTTGTTACCCTGCACGTGGGAGCGGGGACATTTGTCAGCGTGCAAACCCACGACATACGCGCCCACACTATGCATACAGAATCCTATGCCCTCTCATCACAAGCGCGTGATGTGATTGCGCGAGATTCTAAGCTATTGTGTATCGGCACGACTGCTGCGCGTGTGGTGGAGCATTTTTGGCGTGTGGGGGAGAGTGAGGGCGTGTGTGATTTGTTTTTGCACCCCGGGAATGCACCAAAGCGCACAAACGCGCTTTTGACAAACTTTCATCTCCCAAAAAGCACGCTACTTATGCTTGTGAGCGCGTTTATCGGGCGTGAAGAGATGAGGAGAATCTATGAGTGTGCCATCACACATAGGTATAGGTTTTTTTCCTATGGCGATGCTATGCTGATATTCTAAGGAGGTGCGATGCAAGAAAACACACAGATGAGCGATGTGCGAGAGTATTGCCTCTCACTTGGGATTGCCCTTAGTAGTGAAGGCGCACAAAAGCTAGGGGCGTATGCGAGTAGGCTACTAGAGTGGAATAAGATTCATAATCTAAGCGGCGCAAGCACGCTTGATTCACTCAAAGAAAACATTATCGACTCACTCTATCCCCTGCGCTTTGTGGATAGCTTCACAAGCTGCCTTGATATAGGCAGCGGAGGGGGATTCCCCGCTATTGTGCTTGCAATCGCGCTGCCAAAAGTGCGCTTTACTCTCACCGAGCCTAGGGCAAAACGCTTTGGTTTTTTGCAGCATATCATCGCCGAGCTTAGACTAGATAATGCCAAGGTGCTGCCTACGCGCATTCAAGAGATCCCTATCACGCAGGTTAATAATATCGATCTCATCACTTCGCGCGCGGTGATGAGTGCGGAGGAGATTATGCGCTATGGGCGCAGGTTTTTGAGCCACAATGGGCATTATCTGCTCTTTAAGGGCTCAAATTTGCAAAAAGAGTTGCCAAGTATGAGCATTGAAGAGTGCTTTAGCAGGAATGAGAGAATCTACTTTTACAAAAAGGGGTGAAGCGATGAAGTTTTTGATTATTATCGTAGCGATTTTGGCGGTGGTGTGGTTTATGCTCCTGCGCCCCGCTCTGGGCTCTAGTGAAAAACCTCGCGCGAGGAAACCACGCAAAGATTTGCCAAGTGAGGTTATGCAAGAATGCAGCGTGTGCGGGGTGTTTGCCTCACAAAAAGAGGGGATTAGACAGGGCGAGAAGTTTTTTTGCTCCAAAGAATGCAAAGCGCGAGGAGATGGGCGATGATTGTCTTTGGGTATCCGCATTTGCGCTCGCCCAGATTCCGTCATATCCGCACGAGCGCAGACATCGCGACAAGTGGGAATGATGAGATTGTGTGGTTTTATGCGCGAGAGGATAGGGAGTTTGCGCTGCTAGGGCATTGCGTGAGCTATGAAATCCCCTGCGCGGTGAGAGTGGAGGAGGTTTTGGACTTTGTGCTATGTGCGAGTTTCAAGCCCACCTATCTCATTATAGAATCTAGCCCCGCGACATACCAAGCAATCGCCGAAAATTATATGCTAGATTCTAAGCTCCTATGCCTCATCACGCACGAGGGGCAAATCGCCGCCCTAGCCCAAGAGGGTATCGATGGCGTGATTTTTGAGAGTTGGCTTGAGGGAGCGCGATACCCCGCGCGATGAGCACACTGCCCTATTTTAGGGGCTTGTTGGTATCTTATTGCCCTGCCCTGCGCGCTAGCACCACAATACTCATCGCCACGCAAAACACCCCAATGCCTAGCAGCGCCCAAATATGCCCCATCACATCGCCAAATTCTGCGCCCATTTGGTTTAAGCTAACAAACCCCCTAATGCCGTGATAGGCGGGTATCACATACGCCAACTCGCGCAGGAAACTTGGCAAAAGCTCGCTAGGCCAAATAAATCCCATAATAAACACTAATGGCATTGAGGAGAGAAAAATAATCTGTGTGGGCAGGCTCTCGTCCTCTAGCAGCGCACCTAGCAGCACACCACACGCGCTACAGCACGCAATAAACACAATCCCAAAACGCCAAAAATCCCCCATACTCGCGTGGATATGCACGCCAAAATAAGGGAAAAGCACCCCAAAATACACCAAAAACCACACGCAATACACGCTACTAAATGCGCAGATTCTCACAAGCACGATCCTCGCAATCCTGCTATAACTCTTAGAATCTAGCGCGCCTTTTGCCTCGCACAAGCCCTCGCGCTTAGATTCTTTGGCGAGGCGGTTTTGGTATGCTGTGAGGATCGCGCTGCCACCGATAAGCGTCTGATGCAGGATAAACACGAGCACCGCCGCTAGCGCGTAATTGATATAGCCAAGGCTTGGATTATAAAGAGGGATTGCCTCATAGCTTATGGAAAAGGTGCTTAGGGCGTTTGGGTGGTGGAGCTTGTGGAGCTTTTGAGAGAGGGCATCTAGGGCATTATGTATGCCCTCTACAATCGCGCCATAGATGAGGAAATACGAGGCATTGCCCATATATGAGACAACGCTCCCCACTCCCAAATACGCGCTAGATTCAAAGCCTTGTGGGATAAAAAGCACGCCATCGGCTTGAAAAGATTCTATGCTCTCCTGTGCTTCTTTGAGGCTTGGGACTTCCGCGATGAGCTCGATTTGGGGCGTTGCTCCTACTAAAAAAATGAGCTCTTTTGAAAGCGTGCTTTTGTCCTCATCCACGATGAGCAGCTTTTGCTCGCTCACGACATCGTTAAGATAGGGCATAGGATAGAGCAGTCCATACACCATAGAGCCCACCACTACGACAAGCACCACGACGCGATTGGTAAAGATCGCCCTGTATTCTGCCAACAAATCGCGCCAAAATCTCATCGCCCTCTCCTCGCGTGATAGATAAGGCTCCCTAGCACAAAAAAGAGCACAAACACGCTCATTTCTCCCAAAATCTGCCACGCTCCGCTTACACTCCCCCCATAGTTTGCCTGCTGGATATAGAGCTCCATAAAGCTAGATATGGGCAAAAGCTTGCTCCAAAAAAGTGCTAGGAGATTCATAGAATTTTGCGGATAAGTCACACCCGCAAATGCCAAAGAAGGCGCAGTATAGACAGCCACGACACCAATAGTCTTTTTGATATCAAGCAAGAGGGCTTGCAAGCACACCACCACGCCATTAATCCCAAGTAGCAATACCCCCACTCCCACCACAAGCAGCCCAAAGCTCCCGCGCACCTCAAAGCCGAGATTTTTTAGCAACAACAGCATACAAATCCCCCACCACACAAACACCATCGTATTGCCCACATAGCGGATAAAGAGGCTTTTAAACGAGTGCGGCGCGCTTTTTAGGAGTTGTATCATTGCAAGTGCGCTAAGAATTTGCAGCATACAAGGCAGCAGGAGCGTGAGCAAAAACTGCGCGTAATTGCTCGAGGCGTTATAAAGCGGGATAATCTGTGAAAAAATGGGCATAGCCTTGCTAAGGGCGAGGTGCAAATCCCCATCTTTGATGAGATTTTGCGCCACGGATTGCTTAGCATCAAGCGTGCCCACAACCTGCGCAAACGCGCTATTTAGGGCTTTTCCCACGAGCACAAACTGCGCATTGTAATACAACGCGAGCTTCGCACCCTTGCCAAGTGTGAGATCTCGCTCAAAATGATGGGGTATCACGGCAAGGGCGTAGATCTCCGCGCTAGCCAAGTGGGCTTTAGCCTCCATAATCGAGCCATACTCGCGCTTGATATACATCGTGGGCGAAGCATTGATAGCAAAAACTACTTCAGCACTCGCGCTTGTCCTATCCAAATCCACGAGCCCAATGGGCAAATCCCTAGGCAAGGACGCGCTAAAGATGGCATACATAAACCACCCAACCAAAATGGGCAGCACAAAATAGAGCAAAAATAAGACAAAGCGTCTGGAGAGAAACTTCCAAAGCTGCCGAAGTTTTTTCATCATCGTGGCGGGAGCGTGATAATTGCACTCATACCCACGGCGAACTCGCCCTCATTGTGCAATGGGAGTGCCTCTATCTCAAAGCTGCGCAAATCATAGCCCTTAGAATTAGAAGTCGCGCGCCAAGTGGCAAAATCCCCCATTACCGAGACATATCGCACCCTAAAGCGCACTTCTTTTTGCAATGCTGGGATATAGGCGCTAAATTCTGAATCTTTTTGAAAGTCTTTGAGGTATTCCTCCGAGACTGCCACGCGTAGCCACACATCTTTGGTATCTACAAGCATCACGACGGGGAATCCCGTGGGGCTTAGCTCACCCTCGGAGAGCAGGACATTAGCGACTTCCCCATCAGCAGGGGCGTAGGCTTGGATATCTTTGATATAGGCTTCCACTTCGCTTAGCTGCCCCGCTGCGGCGATTTCTTTTTGTTTTGCTGCTTCTTTGGTTTCATTTGTCGCGCCATCAAGGGCGATTTTGTATTGCTGATAGGCGGTGCTTTCGTTGTATTTGGCGTTTTGATACGCGGTGTAGGCTTCATCGCGCTTTTGTAGGCTTGCCACGCCTTGGTTATACAAATCATCAATGCGCTTATAGGTGTTTTCTGTGAGCTCGCGCATAGCCTTGGCACTCTGATACATATCCTTTGCCGAGAGGATTGTCTCTATGCGCGCGCCCTTGTGGGCTTCTTGGGAGAGGGCTTTGGCTGCTTCATAGCCCGCTTGGGCTTGGGTGAGCTTGGCTTGGAGCTCGGGAGATTCTATAGTAAAGATGAGATCGCCTTTTTTGACAAAATCCCCGCGTTTGACTAGGATAGATTCTATACGCCCTGCGATTTTGGAGCTCACTTTGTATTCTCGTGCTTGAATCTGCCCTTGGAGTTGCTGGGGCTTTGGCGTATAGGCTTTGTAAAAATTGATAACTAGCCAAACCACGATAGATACGCCAATAAGCGCGCCTAGGATAAGGGTTATTTGCTGTCTTTTCATCGATACTTCCTTATTGCTGGTATTGGTAAAAAGATTCTATATCATCGCTTAGCGCGAGGAGCTTGGCAAGGGCTATGATGGCTTTATAAGCGATGGTTTTTTGCTCAATAAGCGCGCTTTGGAGCATATTTTGGGCGTCTATGACTTGCGCGCTTGTCGCCATACCTTGCTTAAAGGCATTTTGCTGCAGTTTGAGATTTTCTTGTGCGAGCTGGATAGAGGAGTGCAGGCTTAGGTATTCCTCGCGCGCATACAGGGCTTCTTTATAAGTGCGCCGCACAAGGAGTGTCAGATCCTTAGTCGCTTGGGCTTTGAGGCTCTCAAGCTCTAGTTGGGCGAGCTTAGAGGCTTGGTATTTTTGGATACGCCCATTTGGCGTGATGAGGGGCACACTCACGCCCACGCCCACATACCAGCTTGGGAGGGCTTGGATCAGCAGTGAATCTTGCCTATCAGTTATGATATAGCTTCCCATACCCACCACTTGTGGCAAAAACGCCCCGCGCGCGATTTTAGTGGCTTGGGCAGCGGATTCTAATTTGAGATCCATAGATTGCAGCGCGGGGTAGCTTGAGAGCGTCTTTTGGACATAATGCTCTTCATTCTCAAGTGGCTTTTGTGAGAGCATTAAGCGCGATGAAGGCTCGATATTTGGGCTATCTAGCGCGGTTTGCAGGGCGAGGTTGGTGCTTTGGTAGGTGTTTTGTGCTTGGTGGAGCTTGGTTTTGCTCTTATCGCTTGCCACTTGGGAGCTTAGCACCTCAAGGCGCGCGATTTGCCCGCTTTTTTGGAGGCTAAGCGCGTTTTGGTAGTGCAGCTGCGCGGCTTCATAATCCTGTGCAAGCACCTCCTCTAGCTCACGCGCGAGCACATCGCCATAATAGATATTGATAAACTCCTCAAAAGTCGCGAGTTTTTTGAGCCTAAGGGCTAGCTCTGCGTCCTTTTTGGCAATCTCTGCGAGCTCTATACCTGCGGCGCGCACGCCCCCGGTATAGAGCGGATAGAGGATAGTGAGCGCACCCAGCATCACATCGCGCTGCAGTAGCGTAACGGGGCTGCCAAGCGAGGCAAGGAGTGAATCTAGCGGGGGCGAGGCGGGGAGGCTTGGGGGATTTGAGGGTAGGAGCTGATGGCTCATAGGCTTGTCAAAATACAAATACGCCCCGCTAAAACTCACCTCGGGTAGATAGCTTAGCTTTGCGCCTAGCGCGAGCTTTTGGGCGCGATTGAGGTTGTAGGTTTGGGCTCTTAGCGCATCACTGCTTTGGAGCACTCGCTCCCACGCGCTGCGGACATCTATGGCTTCCTTAGCCTCCTTTTCCTTGGCCCCCTCACAGGAATCTTGCGCGCAAATGTGTGAAAAGTCCGTCTTTGCGCTTTGCGTATCTAGGTTTTGGGAATCCACTCCTTGTGCCACACCCACACACAAGGCAAACACCAGCACACCTAGCCTTCTCATAGCACACCTTTTGTCGTTAAATTTTAAGGCGCGGATTATAACGCCTTTGCGCTTTAAGTGCAAGAAGTGGTTGTGATAGCAACCAACCCACACTTGCACACGACGAATTTTTGTTTGCAATAGTAAGCCCACACAATCCACACCACACCAAAGGCAAGCCTTGATGAGATTCTATAAATGAGTGTTTGTGAATCTAAGCTTTCTTAGATTCTGAATCTGCCCCTAGAATCTCACACTTGGCTTACTCTGTGGATTCTGTAATGCCATAGAATCTTATCAAGGCTTGCCCCTTGGCATTTTAAGATTTTTTACTCCTTGAGCAAAGCTGTTGCGAGCGTAAGTGAAGCAAAAAGCCCAATGCCTTAAACACAATCTACAATCTACAATCTCAGTAACCAAAGTAACATAAAGTAACACTTGCAGCTTTAGCACCTATGTCAAAACCCTTATATTTGCTATATATGCGCGTTTAACGCCCAATGCTCCCCAAAGAAAATATGTGAGAGATTCTGTAACAAATTTTGAAATTTACCAACTATTTACAATCTCTTAAGATTTCTTTTACAAAGGTAGTGTTACGTTTTTCTTGTCCAAAAACACATTTAAGGAGGCAACTATGAGAAACAAGATTTCTTTAGTTTTGGCAGGCTTGCTCGGATCTGAGCTACTTGTGGCAGATGAGGCTAGCGCGCAGCAGGCTACACAAGCTCCAAGTGAGGCCAAAAAGACGCTTGGCGGGTTTTTTGATGGTATGGAGGCAAAGGGCTTTGCGCGTGCGCGCTATACGACTATTGATGGCGCGGGTGGCACAGGGGCTGATCAGCAGTATCGTATGAAACTCGATATCACAACTGGCAAAGTCGATGGCTATAGCTTCACTGGTGGAATGATGTTTAACTACGGCACGACAGCCGTCACCCCCGCTAGCCATAGCAATGGTGCGGCACAGGGCTCTATGGCCACAATCATCGGAAAGGGCTACAACGACAGATTTGGTATCGCGACTTTTTCGGTAAATAAAGAAATTATTAGCGAATCTAGCAAAACCGAGTTTAATGTCGGCCGCCTAAACCTTAGCACCGTATTTACCAACAACACGACAGATCTCGGCACTGGAGGCAAGGTGCGACTGAAGACAAATGGCGGCATCACCTATGGCGCAGATGTCTATGGTAGCTGGATCACAAGCCATGTGATGTATAACCTAAGGGATTCTGCATTTGGTGGGTTGACTAATAATACAAGCAGTAATAACACTAGCGTTGGTGGTTTCAATCACTACAACGGAAGCCTTGGGAATGATCTGCTTATGCTCTCTATCAAAGGCGAAAAGGTGGGCGATAGCGGCCTTAGCTTTAACGCAAGCTTAGGATATGCTAATCGCTTGCTAGATTATCTCGCGTTTGTGGATGCTAAATACGACTTTGGCGGATTCTATGTGCTTGGACAAGTCTCGGCAGCGGGTATGGCAAGCAATCCCAACTTTATGACAGGTGGTGGCGATAAACTCGTCAATAATTGGGTGGCGGTGTCTCAATCGCAATTAGGACAGGGGGAATTTAACGGCTTTGGCAGTAATAGTGAGTGGGCAAAAACTCGCGGGATTTATAATATCCAAGTTGGCTACAAGAGCAAAGAAGCTCCGGTATCGGCTAAGCTGGGCTATCTGGGAAGCTTTGGCGATGGCTATGGCACACTGCTTGATAGCAGGGGCGGTATCGACATAGTAGGGAAGTTCTGGGTAGATAACTACGATGCGACTAATGAGGGCTTTGGCTTTATGGGTGCTGGGGGTAGAAAGGGCACAAGTATCCAAGTGGCGTATGCGGCGATAGACTACGCGTTTGCTAAATCATGGAAAATCGGGCTAGACTATTCCTATGTCACAGGCAACAACAACTACCCATTTGTGCGCGCTGCGGTTTCACAGGCTGCCAAAAATGCCGCCCTCGCTGGCAAAGGTGTCTCATTCCACGAAGTGGCACCATCCATCACCTTTAAGCCTATCAAAAACATAACCGCTGTGGCTCTGTATGCCCGCAACTTCGGCGATGTGAATTATGGCAAGGGCCTCTTTGAGATCCGCTATGATTTCTAAGCCACTTTTTAGGACTGCGTGCTTTTAGTCCGTGCATCTCAAGTCTGTGCGCTTTTAAGTCTGTGCGTCCCCCGCACAGGCTCCCCCAAATCCCTCTATATACAATAAACTTTATCTGACACCCGCTGTAATGTGCTACAATGCCAAACAAAAAGGAGGAAGTATGGCATACACGATTATTGAAGTAGAGAGAAAGACGGGCGTGGCGTCTAGGACACTGCGATTTTGGGCGGATAAGGGACTCTTTCCTTTTGTGCAAAAAGATAGTAATAATGTGCGGTATTTTAGCGAGAAAGATGTGCAGTGGGTGTTTTGGATAGACTGCTATCGGCAAATCGGTATGAGTATCGAGGATATAAGGCACTACATTACACTTTGCGCTCAAGGTGAGAGCACCGCACAAGAGCGACTAGCAATCATAAAGAAGCAAAGGCAAAAAACGCTCAATGAGATAGAAAAGCTCCAAGTCGTGCTAGAAAAGCTAGACTACAAGGTGGCGTATTATAAGGATATGATAGCTAGACACAAAGACGATATAAATCCGCTAAATGGGGAGTATGTGGGGCGCAAGAGGCGCGTAAAATTTTAGGGGTGGGCATTCAGCTTTTAGCGAAAAATCGGGGAGTTTGATTGTCGGCGGCGGTCACTACCGCTTAGGTAGCTCCCTTGCCTCCAATCTACACAACCCCGATTTTTCATCTCAAATCTTAGAATGCCCGGCAAGCCAAGCGCAGAGTCTCAAGTAAATCTAGAATCTAGTGTAGTCTTAGATTTTAGATTCAAGGTTTTAGGTTTAGAATCTAAAGCGATAGCAAAACCTACCCCCCACAGAATCTAACGCAAATGAAGTAGCTCCTACTCCCCCGCACCCCTCAAAAACTCCGCAAGCACCACCGCCTCTATTGCGATAGCAACCAAACCACCCTACTTGCACACGACTAATTTTTTGTTTGCAGTAGCGAGGCTATGCAATCCACACGAGGCGAGGCAAAGCCTTGATGAGATTCTGTGAAATAGTAGATTCTATAATTGCTTTAAATTCTGAACTCCTGAATCTAAAATCTAAATCCGTCTTAGATTCTAGCTTTTTACTAGATTCTGCAATTTTATAACGCCTTTTGTGTGGCGTGGATTCTAGGGTTTTATAGAATCGTAATGCATGCCGAGGCAACTTTTACTAAAATTTTTACTTTCTCCCCTTGACAGACACTAGGTGTAAGGATTTAGAATCTCACAAAAACTCAAGGAGTGAGAATGAAAAAGTCAAATCGTAGGAAATTTTTGGGAGATTCTCTAGCTAGTGGGGCTTTGGTATTTGGGAGCTTGTTTAGCACTCTAGCTAATGCCTCCACAGGCAAGCAAGCACACAATGAGGGCGCAAAAATCCCTCATAAAGCAATGAATCCAAGTAAAGAAGCAAGACTTAATGCCTCTAAAAATCCCTTTGGCTTAGTCTATGAAAACGCCATTGGCAAAAACGAAAAAGGCAAGGTAAATCTGCAAAAAGTGAGTTATAAAACGCGTGGTTTAAAAGCTGTGGCAAACCTCTACACGCCTGCAAACTTTACAGCTAGTGGCAAGTATCCTGCTATCGTGGTAGCCCACCCAAATGGAGGTGTAAAAGAGCAAGTCGCAGGGCTTTACGCACAAAAATTAGCTGAAATGGACTATATCGCCTTAGCCTTTGATGCCCTGTATCAAGGGCAGAGCGAGGGAAGCCCTAGAAATGTCGATACGCCGAGCAATAGAGTAGAGGACATAAGAGCGGCGATTGATTTTTTAGAGACTTTTAAGGGCGTGGATAGCAGCCGCATAGGGATTTTAGGCATTTGTGGGGGTGGAGGCTACACGCTAAAAGCCGCACAAGGCGATAAGAGACTAAAGGCAATCGCCACTTTAAGTATGTTTAATACGGGTAGGGTTAGGCGAAATGGCTTTTTGGATTCAGAGAAAGACAGCATTCAAGCTAGACTTGAGGAGGCTTCAAGAGCAAGGAGACAGCAGGTGTTAGGTAATATCCTTTACACAAGCGAAGCACCTAAAAAGCTAAGCAAGGCAGAGCTTGCTAAGATAAGCACGGATCTTTATCGCGAGGCAGCGGAGTATTATGGCGATACGCACGCGCACCCAAATGCCAGCTTTGCCTACACTACCGCCTCGCTTTTAGAGCTTATGAGCTTTGATTGCTGCGAGACAATCGAGCTTATCAATAAGCCTCTTTTGCTAATGGTAGGAAATAGAGCGGACACGGCTTATATGAGTGAGGAGGCGTATGAAAAGGCGAGTGGTGCGAGTGAGCTTTTTAGGCTCAAAGATTCTACGCATATACAAACTTATTATAAAAAAGAAGTGGTGGCAGAGGCACTTGCTAAGCTAGAGGCTTTTTATAAGGCAAATTTATAGTGGATTTTACAAAGGAGGCGAGTATGCAAACAAGGAAACTAAGGGATTTGGAAGTCTCTAGCCTAGGACTTGGCTGTATGGGTATGAGCTATGGCTATGGTAAGGCAAAAGATGTCAAGCAAATGCGTGAGCTTATTGCTAGAGCCTTTGATATGGGCGTTACATTTTTTGACACGGCTGAGGTGTATGGACCTCACACAAATGAAGAGCTTGTGGGCTTGGCGATACAGCCTTTTAGGGATAAAATCGTGGTGGCGACAAAATTTGGCATAAGCATAAAAGAGCACAGGCAAATCGTAGATAGCAGCCTAAGCGTGATACGCAAAAGCATAGAGGGGAGTTTGAAGCGACTTAACACCGAGTGTATAGATTTGTATTATCAGCACAGAGTGGATCCTAATACACCCATTGAGGAAGTCGCAAACCTTATGCTAGACTTACACAAAGAAGGCAAGATAAGGGCGTGGGGTATGAGTGAAGCGGGGATTGAGAGTATCAAAAGAGCGCATAGTGTCTTTCCGCTTACCGCCTTGCAGAGCGAATACTCACTATGGTGGAGGGAGCCTGAAAATGAGCTTTTTGGGCTCTTAGAGGAGCGAAATATCGGATTTGTGTCCTTTTCACCGCTTGGCAAGGGCTTTTTAACGGGGCGATTTGATGAGAATACTCGCTTTGGTAAAGATGATTTTAGAAGCACGGTGCCAAGGTTTGAAAAAGAAAATATCAAGGCAAATTTAGCCCTAGTCAAACCCCTAGAGAAAATCGCAGAGAGCAAAAACGCCACAAAGGCACAAATCGCCCTAGCGTGGAATCTCGCACAAAAGCCTTATATCGTGCCTATCTTTGGCACGACAAGCCTTGAGAGACTAGAGGAAAACCTAGGCGCACTAAGTGTAAAGCTTAGCAAAGAGGAGTTAGGAGCTATCAATGAAAAGCTAAATTCTATAAAAATCGTAGGCGAGCGGTATAGCGGCGATGCGGCTAAGAGAGTGGGGAAGTAAGATGGTAAATTTTATCAAAACACTTGAGGGACACTAGGTGTCAGGTAGTAGAATTTGCCTTAAGAATCTAAAGCTAGATTCTAAAAACACATAAGGAGCAAGTATGCAAGGCGGGATACAAAATCGCCGAGAGTTTTTGAAAACAAGCACAAAAATATTGGGTGTAAGTGTGGCTATGGGATTAGCAAATTTTGCGATGGCGGGGGATCTGCAAGGGGTGGATTCTAAAGATTCTAAAAACATAAATTCCAAAAACACGAGAAAGGAAAAAACAATGCAAACAATCACTTTAAACAACGGCGTGAAAATGCCTATTTTGGGCTATGGGGTGTATCAAATCGAAGCTAAAGAAGCCCAAAGATGTGTCGAGGACGCTTTGGAAGTGGGCTACCGTCTCATCGATACGGCGGCAAGTTATGGCAATGAAAAGGAAGTGGGCGCGGCGATAAGGGCAAGTGGGCTTAAAAGAGAAGAAGTTTTTGTAACCTCAAAGCTTTGGGTGAGCGATGTGAGTGAAGACGGAGCCAAAAGGGGCTTTGAGAACTCACTTAAAAATTTAGGGCTTGATTATATCGATCTTTACTTACTTCATCAGCCCTTTAACGATGTGTATGGAGCGTGGCGGACTCTTAGCAAACTTCACACAGAAGGGCTTATAAAAGCCATAGGGGTTAGTAATTTTTACCCTGATAGGCTTGTGGATTTTTTCTTAAATAATGAAGTCAAACCTGCCCTAAATCAAGTCGAGTGCAATCCGCTGCACGCGCAGTTTGAGGCACAAAAGATAATGAAAGATTTGGGCGTGGCTATGCAGTCTTGGGCACCTTTTGGCGAGGGGCGCAATAATATGTTTAAAAACCCTATCATCGAGGGTGTCGCTAAAAAGCACAATAAAAGCGTGGCGCAGGTGATTTTGCGCTGGCTCACTCAAAGAGAGGTTTTAGTCATACCAAAGACGACTAGAAAAGAACGAATGATAGAAAATTTCACGCTTTTTGACTTTGAGCTAGATTCTGATGATATGCAGATTATGGCAGGGCTTGATGATGAAAAAAGCCTCTTTTTTGATCACAGAGATCCCAAAATGGTAAAGTGGCTCAATGAATACAAAAGATGAGTGCTGCGCCCCCTTAGAGTTACCCTCATTATCTATAATACTCCTCATGTTGTTGCCACATTGTGCGCCGCGGCTTTGCACTATGACGCGCAGTGGGCAACCCACCACATACAATAAAGGCAAAGTATGAATCTACTCTATAAAATCTTTAGTGTCAAAAGAGGGGAGCTGCCCCTGCTTATCCTCTCTGCTAGCTTTATTTTCGTGCTTTTTGCGAGCTATGCCCTCTTGCGTCCTTTGAGGGATTCTCTAGGGCTAGAGGGCGGAGAGGAGGAGCTCAAATGGCTTTTTTTGAGCACTTTTGTGGCTACGCTCTTTGCCTCCTTGCTTGCGATGTGGCTTAGCACAAAGGTGAAGCGCAAAAACTACCTTAATACCATTTATTGCTTTTTTGCCCTCAATCTCTTGGGCTTTTATGTCGCTATGTCCCTTATCGCCCCGCATACTGAGGCGTTTGTGTGGCTTTGTAGAGTGTTTTATGTGTGGGTGTCGGTGTTTAATCTCTTTGTGATTTCTAGTGCGTGGAGTTTGCTAGCTGATGTGTTTAGGCAGGATTCTAGCAAGCGGCTTTTTGGCATTATCTCTGCTGGGGCAAGCCTTGGGAGTATCGTGGGGGCAGCCCTTGTGAGCCTCTTTGTCTCATATCTTGGCAATACAAATTTTATTTTCCTCTCCCTTATGTTTTTGTGCCTTAGCCTTGCTCTTAAGTGGCTTTTAGTCAAAGAGGCGCAAAAATTCGCACTAGATAAAGAGGAATTTACGCATAGATTCCAAAAGCCTATCGGCTCGCGCAATCCTTTTGCGGGCTTTAGCCTTATCTTGCACTCCAAATACCTCTTAGCTTTCCTAGCTTTTATCCTGCTGCTCACAAGTGTGAGCACCTTTTTGTATATGGAGCAAGCACGGATTATCAAAGAGCTTTTCCCCACGCGTGAGGCACGCACGCAAGCCTTTGCAAATATCGATTTTATCGTGCAGACTCTCAGCTTTATCATACAGATTTTTTTTACCGCTAAGATTGCAGAGTTAGGACTTAGGTGGCTGCTCTCCTTGCTTGGCTTTGTGGTGGGCGTGGGCTTTGTGATACTTAGCTTCACTCACCCGATGTTTTTGCCCTTTGTGATTGTGATGAGTGTGCGTAGGGTGGGCGAGTATGCGCTTGTAAAGCCGGGCAGAGAGATGCTCTTTGTCCCGCTAGATTCTGATTCTAAATACAAGGTAAAAAATTTCTTTGACACCGTTGTGTATCGCGGGGGCGATGCGCTAGGAGCGCAAGTTGAAAGCGCGGTATTAAAGCTTGGCGTGGGTGCTACGCTGCTAGTGGGCGCGCTGCTTTCATTTGTATGGGGGGCTTTGGGATTTTATCTAGGCAAAAGGTATGAAAAGCCCTAGCCTATGCTCCCTAAAATCCCACGCGCATATTCGCACTTGCGAGCCAATCGATATTTAAGATTCCAAAAAAGCTACGCTCAAACTCGAGATGAAAGCGCAATCACTCACTTAGCACATAATCAAGTGAGAGAGAGGCAAACATACGGCTATCGGCTATGCCTCTAAGCTCGCGCGCCCCGCTCCTATCGCGCAAAATCCTATCCCCATAGCGGTGCATATCAATCGCCCCACCTAGCCCAAAGCGCATACCAAGGCTCTGATCCTGCGGTGTGAGACAATCACTCATAGCCTGCGCGCTTTGCTTAGGGGATTGCTCAGAATCTTGAGCAAAATCTCGCACAGAATCTCCCAAAAGATTCTGTGAAGCGGGGCGTGTGCGTGATGGGCTAGCGCAAGCGGCGTGTGCGCCCGCACCCTTGGGGCTAAAGAAAAATCGCTTGCCGACAAAAAGTGCTGGCTTCACACTCACAGGCACAGAATCCCTAAGCTCTAAGCTCACGATTGCATTTTGCCATTTTGCCCCTTGCAGATAGCCCGCGATAAGCTCGACTTGTGGCTCTAGGTAGAAATGCCTAAACGCCCTATGTGTGAAAAAATCCTCTAGCCTAAGCCTATATCCGCCCTCAACACTAAAAAGCAAGGTATTGCCCCCACTAGCACCACTTAAGCCACTTATCCCGCCTGCGCCATTTGGGATAAAGCTCGCATCGATAGAATGCTCCTTATACACATAGCGCAGCACAGAATCCACATACACCCCGCTATCAAAAAGCGCGCTCACATACACGCCCGCGCCATAGCCATTGCTCTGCGCGCCTGTGCCCACGCCTTGGAGGAGATTGCGCGTGTAGTTTAGCAGCCCGCCCACATAGAGTTTGCCCCCTCTAAAGGGCAGCTGATAATCACTCCCTAGCTGCACCTCAAAGAAATTCCCACGATAATTACCCTCGCTGCTCCCTCTGCCAAAGGTGCGCACCCACGCGCCCACTGCCTTTGGATTTTCGCGCAATTCGCCCATTCGCTTTTGCAGGTTGTTCCACTCAATGACATAGCCTAGTAGCACTTGGTTAAAAAGCCCATTGGCGCGGTTTAGCGATTCTGCATTGGGGCGGATACTAAAGTAGTTTAGATTCTCTCCCATAGCGTTGTTTTGACTACCGCCGCTCTCACTGCCACTATTTTGGCTGCCGCTCTCTTCGTGCGATTTTAGCTCTAAGCTCCACTGCGCCTTATCGCCCTTATGTGTGAAAGCGACATTTGGCGTATATGTGCTAAAGCCCTCCTGTATATCGGGGAGGGCAAAATACTCCTTGCTTAGATTCTGTTTAGAATCTTGCAGGGAGGCAAGGAGGAGGCTTGGCGACGCTGCGCTAGTGCTTGGGGCAGCAAGCAGGTGCAATAGCAGTGTATTGCTGCCCCCTTGCGTATGTAGGCTAGATTCTACTCTTTGGGCGGTGTTGTTTGCCAAATCCACTTGTAGGCTAAAGGTGGCGTGATTTGCGCTTAGTGTGCGCACGGTTGAGTGAAAGCGTGGTTGTGGCGTTTGTGTTTGTGATATTGCCCTGCAGGGTAGAATCTAATATCTCTATCGTGTTGCTGCCGCCCTTAGATTCTATATCCCCCATAAAATACATAGAATCTAAGCGCGCGCTTGAGTTGCTAAGATTCACATCGCCTACAAAGAACACCTCTCCCTTTGCAGAATCTGCGATTTGCCCTTGCCTTAGATTTTGAGTAAATCTCATATCCTTGCCTACGCCCTCAAGCTGATCACTCCCTACTAGAATCTCGTTGCCGTCTCTAGCGTTTGTGCTTACATTCTCCCCATCGTTTTCATCACGCCATAGGGTGCTTGTGCCTAGGCTTAGGGTAGAATCTGTAGCGTTTATAGTCGTGCGCAGGGTGGCGTTGCGCGCTAGGCTAAAGCTCGCACTTTGCAAATCTAAGGTTTTAAGCACAAACTCCCTATGCTCCCAATCGCCTTGAGAAAAGCTCGTGGGGCTAGTGAAAACCCCTTCACCTAAATTCATAGAATCTAACTTCTCTTTTACCTCCTCATTGACAAAGGCGTAGATTGTGGGGTGTCCTTGAAAAGTGAGGCTACCATTGCTAAAGCGCATCGTGCCCTTAGCATTGTCAATATTGCCATCAAAGATGAGATTAGCTCTTGTGCTAGATTCTATATTGATACCGCCTGCGCTTGAGGCGATATTGCCGTGGTAGAGATAATCCTGCGTGTTGTTTATCGTGAGCGTGGCGGCAGCAGCACTTGAGTTTAGGATATTTGCGCCATTATCACTCGCATAGATTCTCTCAAACTTAAGATCCTGCCCATTCATATCAAGCTTCCCGCCGCGCGCACCAAAATACACATAATTTGTATCGATATTGCTCGCGCTCTCTAGCCTTAGCTCCCCACGCCCGCTGACAAAATACACTTCCTTAAAGCTTAGCCCATCGCCCCTGCCCTATCCTAAGCCCCGCATCTGGACTAGAGCTAGTAACTACGAGTGTGCCCTCCCCTAGCTTGTGCAAAAAATCATCTTTTTTAGTGGCGACATTATAAGTGATACGCGCTCCAGAATCCGCATAAATCCCGCCGTGCAAAAACCAAGGATTTGCGTTGTTGCCTGTGCCATTATTCGCTCCATTATTCGCGCCACCCGCATTCTCAATGCTCCACACAGAATCTTTGCCAAAGACCAAAACGCCCGCGCCCAAATCGATGTCTTTCTCTAAGGAGAGTGTTCCAGAGTCGCTAAAATACAAGTCCTTGCTAGCTTTCATCGCTTGCAGTCGTTGCGCGTAATTGCCTTTGTTGTTAATGTTATGTCATAAATTCTCTCCAGCTACAGAATCTAAGATTGTGTGCGCACCCAAATCTCCACCATTAGAATCTAACAACTTACCCGCACTATCAAAGCGATAAGCCCCACTGCCTATAAACACCGATTTGGGCTCTTTAAGCTCTTCAATAAGCTCATCATTGATAAGAGTGTATTGCACTTGAGAGCAAAGGGTTTCATAATTCCCATCGCAATTACTCTGACTAACCACACCCACGGCATACCATTTTTTATCGAGATTGTCATACACATAGAGTGCCGAGCTAGAGTCTCCGGGCGCAGATGAAGAGCCAAAGGGGATTCTAAGATTGCCATTGCGCCAATCATAGGCAACCATAGCAAGCGTAAAGGGATCGCCCACCGCATCTAGCTTCAAAAGCCCGCCTGTGTGGTAGGCATTGCTCCCTCTATCTTTACTGAGCCTTCCCCCTCATTGGATCTTTTGTGCTCACAAAGTCTAGGTGGGGGCTAAGGTGCGCTTCATTATTGAGACTTAGTTTGCTCATCTTTAGCACAGCAAAATCCCCCGGAGCGGTAGTAAAGTTAAAATGAGAATGGGCACTATCTACCACCACAGAGCTAACCCCGCCAAAGTTGAGGCTAGAGCCTGTCTTCATAGAGCCTCCGAGATTAGCCTTTAGCATATGCGCCGCGGTGATGGCATAGCCTAAGCCTATGTTAGTTACTTCACTCTGCCAAGTGCCCTTCAAATTTGCCGCAGAGAAATCGGGCATAGGGGCGGGGAGCGTGAGGGTGTTGGCAGGATCTTTTGCAGGGATAGTGAGGTTTGAAGCATTTGGGCTAAACTGAGCGCGATTGAGCGCGAAGTCTAAATAGTATTGATAGGCAAATTTTGGATCAAGAGCCGAGGCGTATAGCCACCCCTGCGCGATACAAACATACAAAAAAATTCCAAAATTGCGTATCATTGAGCATAAATCCTAGGTTGTCAATAGAGAGTTTCATTTAGCGCACCATCGTAGCACCAAAACACTCAAGGAAACATTATGCGCGACTTGCTGATAGGATTATTTTATCACTAGGCAAAGCTATGCGCTCCTATACTCCCGCCAAAACACGGGCAGGGCTATTAAGACGCCTGAAAGCACGATTAAAGCTATGCCTATGCTAGGCAGTAAATTTAAGCTATCGCCCAAAGCCATACCCAAAAACACGCTCCACACGATACGCATATAGGCTATAGGTGCGACGATACCGGGCTTTGCATACATATAGGACTTAGTCATTAGATACTGCCCCGCTGCACCCGTAATGCCTGTGAGGACAAAAAGAGTTAAAGCAAAGCTATCAGGCAGGATAAAACCGCCCATTTTTTCCACAGGCACAAAGACGCCCGCGATACCCACCACGCACATAGAAAGCCCGTAGTATAGGCTTACGGATTCTGCAGTGTAGAATCTCTTTAGGCTGGGTATGGTAAGAAAAGCGAGTGCCGCACAGATAGAGCCAAAGACGCCTAAGATAGCGTTTATGAGAGGTATGGAGCTTGTGCTAGGATTTGCGATTAATAGCACGCCCACAAATCCTATTATCGTAGCGAGGCTTACAAAAAGGCTAGGTTTGTTGCGTGTGAAAAAGGAGAGAAAGACGACAAAGATAGGCGAGGCTTGCAAAAAGGCAGTGGCGATACCTAGCGGGATAGTGGCGAAGTTATAATACCCTATGCCAACCGCCACCGCACCAAAAAAGGAGCGCAAAAGCATAGGCTTTAAGCCGCCCTTAGCCTTTGGCTTAAATTCTAGCCTTTTAAGATTCTTAAAAAAGGGCTTAAGCACAGGGTAAAATCCGGCTAGAGCATAAAGAGAGAGCACCATAAAAAAGGCACGAAAAAAGACATTCTCCATAGAGGAGTAGCCAAGGTTTGAAAGGTATTTCACAAGGGCATTCATCAAAGCAAAAAAGATAGTGGAGATAAGCATAAGGATAATGCCTAGAGTGAGGGAATTTGAGTTTTTTGAGGACATAAAAATTCCTTAAATAAAATGGCGATGGGATTTGCTAAAATTTTGCTAAAAACCCTTAGGTGCAAGTGCTGCTATAATACCATAAAAAACGGACAAAAAGGCTAGGCGTGGATTTTGCTATCTTTGATGAGTATCTTTACTATGAAAGTGTGATAAAGCTTAGGGCTAAAAGCTTTAAAGAGGCAAAAAAGCTTTTTAAAAAGCTTGAAAGCTTAAAGCATAAATACTACTTTTTAGGCTATGTCTCTTATGAATTTTATAAAATTTTAGAAAGTCCTAGCTATGAAAGCGATGAGAATTTGGCGTATTTTGAGGGCTTTGCTAAGAAAAAAAGTCTGAAAGACTTACAAAGCGAGGCTAGATACTACCCAAAGCTTTCAAGGCTAGAATTTAGTCAGTATGAAAAGGCTTTTAAGGCAGTAAAAGAAGGGGTTGCTAAAGGGCAGAGCTATCAGCTAAATCTCACACAAGAATTATTATTGCAAACAAATCTTAGCGGCTTAGAGCTTTTTAAAATCCTAGCAAAAGAGCAAAACACGAGATATAAAATGTATCTTAAAAATGAGGATTTACAGATTCTAAGCTTTTCGCCCGAGCTATTTTTTAAAACTAAGAAAAGAAATATCACAACAAAGCCTATGAAAGGCACTATCTCTAAGGGCAAAAACAAAAAAGAGACAAGACAAAATGCTAAATTTTTACAAAACGATGTCAAAAACAGAAGTGAAAATGTGATGATAGTGGATTTGCTTAGAAATGATTTAGCCCATATCGCAAAGGATATAAAGGTAAAAAGGCTTTTTGAGATAGAGAGCTATAAAAGCCTCTTGCAAATGACATCAACTATCAAGGCAAGGCTTTATAAGGGTGTGAGACTTTTTGAGATTTTCGCCGCTCTTTTTCCCTGTGGCTCGGTAACGGGTGCTCCTAAAAAAGAGACGATGAAGCTTATAAAAGCCCTAGAGCAAAGGCATAGGGGGATTTACTGCGGGGCTTTAGGGCTAGTGCATAAGGATAAAAGCATCTTTAGTGTCGCCATTCGCACGCTTTTTAGAAAAGAGGGCGATGAGAATTTTAGATACGGCGTTGGAAGTGGGCTTGTGTGGGATTCTAAGCTAGAAGAGGAGTTTAGGGAGCTAGAGCTAAAGAGTGCTTTTTTAAAGGGGGATTTTCTGCAAAAAGAATTTTATCTTTTTGAGACTATGTATCTAAAAGGTGGGGAAATTTTATTTTTTAAAGAGCATTTAGAAAGGCTCTTAGCTAGTGCTAGGCATTTTAATTTTAAGTGTGATAGGATTTTTAAGGACTTTGCGAGGGTTTTAGAGGCAAAAAGAGAGTATAAAAAGGACTTTGCAAAGGATTTAAAAGAGCTTTGTGAGGGCTTATTTAGCAAAAAATACGGCTTTTTTGATGAGTTAGATTGTGTAGTTTCAAAACCACGCCCTTGTGTATCGCTCACAGAAAATGAATCCGCCCTCACTCCGCCACACTCGCACACACTATCTAAGTCAATTTGCTTAGATTCTCTAGATTCTGCAATATCGCTAGTGGGCTTAGATTCTATACATTCAAAGCCTGAAAATGAGGCTATCGCAAAGCTTATCCTTAAAAAAGATGGCAGTTATTTTTTTGAATTTAGCCCTTTAAAAAAGACGCAAAATACGCTTTTACTCCTTGCAAATAGCCCTGTGTATAAAGATGATTTTAGCTTTCATAAAAGCTCTTGTTCTTTTGCTAAATACCACAAGCTTTGGCAGGAAAATAAGTGCTTTGACATAGCCCTTTTTGATGAGAAAAAGAGGCTTTTAGAGGGCAGCAGGAGCAATCTTATCCTGCAAAAAGATGGGCTTTTTTACACACCAAGCCTAGAGTGTGGTTTGCTAAATGGGCTTTTACGGCAGTTTTTACTAAGACTTGGCAGGGTAAAAGAGGGAGTTTTATACAAAAAAGACTTGTTAAAGGCACAAAAAATTTATGCCATAAATTCAGTGCGTGGGCTTGTAGAGCTTGATTTGGAGTAAAGATGAAAATTTTAGTGCTTGATAATTATGATTCCTTTACTTATAATCTAGTTGCCTTGCTAAAGAGCCTTAAAGCTAGGGTAGAGGTGGTGCAAAGCGATGAATTTACTTTAGCTAAAGACTTAGAAAGTTTTGATTTTTCTCATCTACTCATCGCACCGGGTCCAAATTCTCCAAAGGAAGTGCCGCTGTGCTTGGAGGCGATTTTATATTTTAGACACAAAAGCATACTGGGCGTTTGTCTTGGTTATCAGTGTATAGTTGAGGCTTATGGAGGAAAGATAGCTAGGCTAGATAGTCCTAAGCACGGCAAAGTAGCCACTATCAAGCACAAAAAACACGAGCTTTTTGCAAAAATCCCAAAGGAATTTGAGGTGTGTTTGTATCACTCCTTACACGCAAAGTCCCTGCCTAACTGCCTTAAAAGTCTAGCTAAAAGTAAAGAGGGTGTAGAGATGGCATTAGCACACAAGCGGTATAAGACTTTTGGTGTGCAGTTTCACCCAGAAGCTATTTTAAGCACCTATGGCAAAAGACTTTTAAAAAATTGGCTTTATTTGTAGTGGCTTTAACTCTTTTCTATTTTTTAGCCACGAAAAATAATCGTGGCACTTGCAGCAGGACTTTGCCATCTTTTTGAGGCTTGATTTGTTCTTTTAGTCTTTTTAAAAGCTCATTTGTAAAGCTTTCTTTATCGCTTACTAATTCTAAATACGGACGCAGTCCCGAGCCGCTATACCAGCGGATTATGGATTCTACATTTTCTAGCGGGTGTATGTAGGTGCTCTCCCACAGCACAAAGTCGCTAAAATTTTGCTTTAAAATGTCGTAATACTGCTGCATCATCAAAGATGAAAAGACGCGAATTTTAGAAGAATTTAAGCCAAAATCCCTAGCTAAATTCTGCAAAATTTGATGAAAAACAGACTTATCATCAAGTGGAATTTGCACGGCTAAAACGCCCTCATTTTCTAACAGCTCTAAGGCTTCTTTGAAAAATCTAGCTTGTTCTTTTATCCAGTGTAAGGAGGCGTTTGCAAAAAGCAAATCAAATTTAGAATTTAGGCTTAAAAAGTCCTTGTTTATATCGCAGAATCTAAACTCACATTTAGGGATTTGCAAGGAATTTGCCCTCTCTAGCATAGATTCTGAATTATCAACGCCAAGCATCTTAGAATCTTTAAAATTTTCTCTTAAAAGCCTTGTGCTATTGCCCGGTCCACAGCCTATGTCAAGGATATTTTCACACTTGCTTAAAAAAGGCTTTGTTTTTTGTATAAGATCCAAAACTGCGACATTTCTCTCACTCTCAAATTCTACATATTTACTGGCGTCCCAAGCCATCTTTTCTCCTTTCATAATGTATTTGTAAATTATAAAAAAATCCTAAGCAAAATAAAAATATAAAGCAAAAGCGAGCAAAAAATAAACAAAATTTTTTACAATTTTTCCTAAATCCCCCTTGAATTAGAGTGGCTCTCATGCTTTATAATGCTTGTTAGAATCTCAACAATAGATTCTAATTGCTTTCAAGGAATATGCGATGGAAAAGGTATTTGCATTGCTTTTGCTTTTAGAGGGAATCTTCTATGGCAAGCAGCCGCCCTTTAATAGGCTTGTGTATCTTGGCAAGTTAAGGGGCGATGGCGTGGAGATTCTAAAAACTATCAAGGGCGATTTTAAGGCAAAAATCACAAAATAATTAAAAAAATGCAAACAATCATCAGTGATAAAGCAGTGGCGTGACAAAGGGTTGCAAGGTTTATTTGTCTTTGTAATGCGTCTTGCAAGCGATGATATAGAGGTTTTCACCCTCTGTATAGTAAATTAGCCTGTGTTTCTCATTTATCCGCCTTGAGTAAAGTCCCTAAATCGCCCCTTAAGGCTTCGGGCTTACCAAGCCCTTGTAAGTTACCATTTCGCTCTATATCTTTTAATTAAAGCATTGATTTTTTGCAGAATTTTTTTATCATTTTCTTGCCAGTAGCAATACTCTTGCCAAGCATCTCCCACAAAAACCTTATCCATCGATAAGTTCCTTTACCAAAAGTCCCTCGCCTCTTTTTGCTTTTTCGTATCTTTCCTTTAAAATCGCCACATTTTCTTCGCTATAAAAGGCTTCTTCTTCTAGCTCTTTTGGGCTTTTTTGCCTTTGCACCTTAAAGGGTAAGCCGTTTTTCTTAAGGCAGGTTTTTAAAAAGATTCTAACTGCTGTGGTAGTATCAAGTCCTAAGTCAGCAAAAAGCTTATCCGCTTCTTTTTTGAGATTCTCATCTACGCGTATTTGCATTAAGGTATTTGCCATAGTAACTCCTTGTGTAATTATATACAAAAGTATAGCATAAGTATTGTTAGTGTATAAAGTTTTATCTTTGGCACATGCCCTCATCCAACCGCCACCATTTGATTAAGACACATACTTAAGAGCGGCTTAGATTGCCCCTAATCTAGAGGCTTATTTGGCTGCTTGAGATTGTCTATCAAAGGCTCTTTGCACTCTCTCCCCGCTACACAAACCTCTTGCATTTTACACACAAAGCTCACCCTGCGTCTATCCTCTGAAATATGGACAGATCCTATCTTTAGCACCTTATCTCTTGGGAAAAGCAATTCGTATTGCGTAGAAAAGGCGGCAAGCTCTGGCATAGAGACAAACATCGCATCATTTAATCTTGGCACTTTGATGATAAGCTCCACAGGGCGGGTTTGAAACACAGAATCTTTAATCAGTGTGGTAGACATAAAGCCATAGTCTTTGTAATGCTTCCCCATAAGCGTTGAGAGATACCGCTCTGCCGCACCCTCTACAAATTTGCCATTTTTATACACATGCTCAAAGAAAAACTTAGAATCTATAAGCCTTGTGATAAAGCCTAGCTTTTCATAACGATAGGTTGTAAGATTTTCAAAGATAATGGTTTTTGAAAGAGCAGAATCTAGCTTTTTTACCTTTTCTTTCTGCTCTGATGAGAGTGAATCTAGTGGCTTGCCATCTCTAAGCTTGTCATTTATCATAAAAAAAATTCCCAAAGGTATAGTCATAAATGATCTCTTTTTCTTCCTTGCTCAGTATCAAGCCCGCATAAAGCCTAGACCACCACTCAATCGCCTCTTTACCGCTGCTAAATTCTCTATAATGCTCCTGCGTGGCGTTTTTTGGGCTTTCTGCAAAGATAAGGGGGCTTTGAAACATAAGGACACACAAAAGACACAATATTTTTTTCATATTAATCTCCCACAATTAAAAAGGTGCTATGAGGATTCAGAGATAGCGCAAAAAAATGGCTAGAAAATTAAGAGAAATTCCCTAAAAAGGCTACTATTAAAACTAGGAGCAAAATCTCTCTAAAAATCTTTTGTATTTTTCTACTCTTTTTGCTAGGGCCTCCTCGCTTATGCCGCCGTCCTCAATAGGCATAGCCTCAAAGGTCGTAAAATGCCCTACATAAGTGCCTCCGATAAATCTAAAAGTTGCTTGAAAAGGAGTGAGTATGGATTCTACACTAAAGCCTATGCGGGAATTGCTTTCAAAAGATTCTTTATGATCGCCAAAGCTCACCGCAAGGGCGAATTTTTTATCTTGCAAGGCAGTGCCGCTGCTACCATAAGCAAAGCCATAGGCAAAAACCTCATCAAGATACTTTTTCAAAAACGGCGGGCAGGAATACCAAAAGATGGGGAATTGAAAGATGATATTAGAATACTCTTTTAAAAGGCTCTGCTCTTTTTCTATGTCAATATCCCAAGTGGGATAAGTGGCGTAAATGTCGTGGATTGTTAGCTTAGAATTTGCCTTAGCTCCCTCGCATAAAGCCTTGTTTATGCGTGAGTTTTTTATATCCGGATGGGCTAGGAGGATTAAAGTTTTGTTTTGCATTGTGTTGTCCTTATCATAAATAAAATGGCGGTAGTCTAGCAAAATTTTGCTAATTTTTCTTCTAAAAGCCCTTGACTTAGAGTAGCTCTAATGCTTTATAATCTTTTTTAAGTTTTTGGATTCTAATTACTCCATTTGACCTTTCTTTTACCGATAAGAGTGCTTTGGCAAACAAAAATTGCCCCTGTTAGATTTAACTTACAATACACAAGAGGTATTGACTAAAAATAAAATATAATATATAATATTATAAAAATTAAAAATGAGGGAATGTATGACTAAAACAATGACAACGCAAGGCATAGCGATACAATGGGAAGCCAACTACGCACAAAGTGCAGAAAAACATCTCGTGCATAAAGCCTTTAATAGTGAGGTTTTTCTCACAGATTCTCATAGAATAGACGAAAGCACCTTTGAGATTGCAGCCTTTTTACCTAGAGCACATACTTATTTTATAACGATACCCAAGACTCTACAAGGCACGATGTATCTACTCTACTTGAGGTTTTTAGGCAATGTTCTATCTTGGTGGCTCATAAATTTTATGGTGTTGCTCTTAATTCGAAATTTATCTTTGATAGTGCAGATTTTAAAGTGCTGCATAATGAAATCTTGGAAAATTCGCCACAAAGCTATCAATCCATATATAAAGATTACTATTTTACAGGTAAAACATAAAAGAGGAAATAATTATTGCTTACTGCTTGATATGCAGCTTTTCATAGGCTCTAAAAAATATGCCACGAAAATTATGGATATGTCTTGGTTTGCTCCTAAAATATACGAAAAGCTTAGGGGTAAAGTTGCAAATGAAAATTATACCCCCTTAGACAATCATCAAATTTCCTCAAAATCTCTGGGACGAAACGCTACCACAAATGTTGTTATCACACAGTTCTTACAAGAATCACAATATTTTCAAACTACCATAATCCCAAACCAAGCACACCCAGCTTTTTTTGACCACCCACTTGATCATATCCCAGCTTCTTTATTAATTGAAGCATTAAGGCAAAGCTCTTTATTGGCTATACGAGACCTTTATCATTTAACACCTACTGATGTATATGTAAGTGGTATCAAGATTGATTTTAAGGCTTTTTGTGGATTACATAATGACAACTTTTGTTTTATTGAAAAAGAGCATTGCATCAAAAATAACAACGAAATAAAAATTACAGCCACCATAAAAGCAAATCATACAATCTGTGCAGTATCAGAAATTATATTTGCGATTGAAGGATAGACAATGGATACTGCAACTACAATGATTTGGTTTGATTTTGGAGGGGTTTTATCGCCACCTATTGATAAATTATTTGAAATATATCATAAAAAAAGCGGCATTAAGCCAGAACAGCTTAAAAATGCTATGTCAAATGTAGCACAAACTATGAGTATGCCAATGCTTGCTCCCATAGAAAATGCCATAATCACGCAAGAGCAATGGGGAAAACTCGTGCGTGATTCTTTGCAAAAACTTTATCCAAATCTTGATACATCTAAAGCGAGATTAGAGACTTTTGGAGAGCAATGGTTTGAAAATATTATGCCAAATGAAACTATGGTTTTGCTCTTTAAACAATTAAAGTTTTTTGGATACAAAGTAGGAATTTTAACAAATAATGTTATTGAGTGGGAATCTCATTGGCGTTCAATGATACAGCTTGATGAGTATGCTGATGTCATTGTAGATTCTTGTAAATTTGGGTGTCGTAAGCCAGATAAGGAATTTTTTGAAATTGCACAAAAGCTCACTAATACTCAAGCAAAAGAAAATCTCTTGATAGATGATGTGCAAGAAAACTGCGAAGCAGCAAGTAAAATGTGTTGGAAAAGTATCCAATTTATTACTAATAAACAAGTATTTAGCGAAATAACACAGACTTTAAAGTATCCAAAAAATACTTTTATGGATACTTTACCCTATATTACTGACATACCGCAATATGATTGCAAACAGTCTTACAAACTTATATCGCAATGCAAGAATGATAAACCCGAAATTATCGAAATTTTAAGCGGACATCAAGTGTATCACGTCACACAATATGATGATGTAAAAGCCATTCTTAGTAGCAAAGATTGTGTTAGAAAACCCACAAACAAAATTGGTGGAGCTAGCATCTTGCCTACTCTTACGCCTGATGAGCTTTTATTAAATCTTGATGGAGACGAGCACAAAAGAATGAAACAATTTGCTATGAAAGAGTATGCTCTAACAAATTTATCTAGTTGCAAGCAAGATATGCAAGAAATCATTACAAAGCATTTGCTCTCTGTCTCTAAAAGTGAAAAGTTTGATTTATTTGTGGTTTTGGATAGTATTGTCTTAGAGATTAACGCAAAACTTTTAGGGCTTGATTGTAAAGTGTATGAAGCAACCCTAAAGCCATTAAGTAAAACTATCCAATTAGCAGATTCTAAACACACAGATAAGTTGATACAAGATTTTACACAAATGTATGATTTTATCTTAGAATTTTTACAAAACACGCAATCTTTAAAGACAGAAGGTATTATTGCAAATTTTATAAAAAATAAAAATGCTACAAATCCCCATTTAAGCGATAAAGAATTATGTGGTTTATTGCTTGGTTCAATTTTGGGAGGCTATCAAAACATTCTTACTTTTATTTCAAAAATGCTCTATGCCCTCTTATATTTTCCGCAATTTTGGAATCTACTGCTTATCAAAAGAAATCTTTGTGAGAATATGTTGTGCGAATTTTTACGATTAACAAACTTAGGCACGACCTCTACATTTCCTAGAATCACGACTGCAAACATTAGGCTATCTAAATGCGAGATACCAAAAGATAGCGTGGTGTATGCTGATGTGCTTTTAGCTAATAGAGATCCTTTGGTATTTGCTAATCCCACGCAAATCAATCCCTTTAGGCTTAATAATAAGCAACATTTACAGTTTGGCAGAGGAGCTCATAGCTGTATGGGACAGCACTTATTACAACTTGAGAGCTTACTAATCCTAAATGCTATTTTAGACATATTGCCACATATACAGCTAGATTCTACAATACCTGTCAAATGGGATAGTGGCGTGATATTGCATAGACCACAAAATATCCCTGTAATCAATTACCTTCAAACATCAAACATATAAAGGAGCACTTATGCAAACAATATCTCATAAAAACCTCATATTACTCAACATTCTCTTAGCCGTCTTTGTCGTGCCAAGCAGTATTTCTGGCACTGCCATAGCCCTACCCTATATCGCTAGGGATTTGGGCGACAATCCCACATTATTGCAATGGGTTGTCAATGCGTTCAATCTTTTCTTTGCCGCTTTTACGCTTATCTGGGGAAGTCTAAGTGATAGATTTGGCGCAACCAAGGCTTTGAAATTTGGTATAAGTTTATTTTTACTAGGCTCTTTGTTATCTAGTCTTGCAAACTCCTTAGCTTTGCTAGACATCGCTAGAGCAATAGCAGGTATTGGCGGAGCTAGTGTTTTTGCCTGTGGTTCAGCCATTCTTATAAAAAGCTTTGAAGAAAAAGAGCGACTTAAAGCCTTTGCGCTTTTTGGCACAACCGCCGGGCTAGGCATCACCTTAGGACCTACTCTAAGCGGATTTTTGATAGATAGTTTTAGTGGCTTAAGTGTAGATTCTACTCCTATCTCATGGCGTGCTATCTTTATTCTACATTTTCTTATCCTAGCTCTTGTGCTACTTTTATCCAAAGTTCTGCCACAAGAAGATAGAAAAAATCTTAGCAAAAGTCATATAGACTACAGCGGTGCAGGCCTTTTTGTGCTATGTATCTTTTGCTTTATGCTAAGTATTACAAGGCTTTCAAGCTTAGATTCTATGACTTTAGCAATTTTTCTCATAAGCCTAGTAAGCGCCGTAGCTTTAGTATTGCAACAAAGGCATTTACACAGCTTAGGACGCACTCCTTTACTAGACTTTGCTTTGCTAAAAAACAAAGCCTTTTTTGGCTTTTCTTTGGTGGCTGTTGTTTCTGGTTTTAGCTTTGTGGTATTGCTGACTTATTTTCCCACATTTTTACAAGTTATTTTTGGCTTTTCAGCCTCTCTTAGCGGTCTTTTTATGCTAAGTCTTACCACGCCCATGCTTTTTTGTCCAGCTCTAGTGGGTAAGCTTTTAGCAAAAGGTATAGATTCTAGATTGCTTGCCCTTGCTATGTCTTTGATGATGAGTGTGGGAATCTTTGCGCTTTTAGCCTCGATTTTTCTTGAGAGTAAGTTTTGTATAATAATCAGCCTTTTTCTCATCGGCTCTGGTATGGGCTTACATGCTGGAGGCATTGATAATCTTGCCCTATCAAGCCTAAAGGGCGAAAATGTGGGCTTAGGTGCGGGACTGCTTAATACCCTAAGACTAGGCAGTGAAAGTATAGGCGTGGCTTTGTATGCGTCTTTGATGGTGGTTTTTATAGCTATGGCAGGGCTTACAGATTCTCACACTAGGGCTTTAGCTAGTGGAAATATAGCCTCACTTAAAGATATAAGCAAAGAAATACTAGCAAACATCTATCAAGAAAGCTTTGTTTATACGCTTACAATCTGTGGGATTTTGTGCCTTGTTTTAAGCTTTTTTGTGTGGGGCTTGTTAAAAAAATATAAATAAAAGATCAGGGTTAATTTATGGTATTTAAGCATTTTGATTAGTAACAAATGCCATTTGCTTAGCATAAAATCTAAGATAAATAAGATGTGTT
>CALVDZ010000013.1 GCA_944326445.1 uncultured Helicobacter sp. | reverse complement strand
GTGAATCTGCCTTTGAATCTTACACTTGGTTTGGCGTGGATTCTGCGAGGTTGCCACCGCTCACAAAAATTAGTCATGTGCAAGTGTGGGTTGGTTGCTATCGCAACAAACGCGGTGGGGCTGCGTAAGTTTTCTAAAGAAGCTACGCTTTAGGGATTTTTTAGAAGGTTAGCGGACAAAGCGGACGTGCCTTTGCAAAAATCCGCAAATCTCTGCGATGCAAGCCTGCGGAGCCATTTTCCCTGCACAAAAGCCCAATGCCACACAGAATCTAAGCTGCAAATCTACCACTAAACATTCCGCACCAAGCCCCGCGCGTAGTCGCATCTCTGGCACTTTGGATGATACGCCACGCCCTGCCTAAATCCCGCCACAATCTCACGATACAGCGCAGAATCCAAAACCTCCCCAAGGCTTTGGGCGCGCAAATCCCCAAGCCCAATCTCCCCAAAGCAGTCCATACAGCAGGGCACGACTATGCCATTGCTCAAAATCCCAAGCTGCTTTATCGCCCCATAGCAAAAGAGCCTATCGCGAGATTCTATCCCCTCTTTAGAATCTTCCCTCCAGCGATGGTGGCGCGTGAGGGTGCAAAACACCTTGTAGCCCAGCCGATACGCTCCGCGCCCTTGGGCAAATGCCGCGCTATCCACAAGCGTTGCGCCAAGAGATTGCATCGCCTCGCTCCCACGGCACAAATACGCTATCAACTTGCCCTTATCTCTATCCTGCACGCGCAAATGCACAAACGCCTCGCTCCCAATCTCCCTATGATACGCACAAAACTCCAAAATCCGCTCAATATGCTTAGGCGCAAACCTCTGTGGCGCGTCCAAAAACGCGCTAAGCGAAAAGGCAATCTGATGCACGGGGGGCTTAAGCAGTCTCTCCCAATCCCAAGAATCCAAAAACTTCCCGCTTGTCACCAAATCCACCACGAGCCCATAGCGCGCCAAAAGCTCCAAATACACATCGAGATTTTTGACTGCCAAGGGATCGCCTAGGATATGCAAATGCACGAGTTTTGTGAGGCGTTTGGGCGCGGTGAGTTGGCTTAAAATCTCCTCAAAAAGCCCCAAATCCATCACCCCGCGCCTGCTCTCACGCTCGCTATGTGGGCAAAAGCTACAGCTAAGCGCGCAGATATCGCTAAGCTCTATGTAGATTCTATCAAAGCGCATAATGTGGCTCACGAGTTGGCTTCACACCGCACCCTCAAGCACAAATGCCTTGCACCCGCTACGCACATTGCTATCTACAAAGCGCGCCCTGCCCTCACGCACGAGCTTATTGGCTAGCGTTTTAAAGTTTTTCTTACTCATACGCAGCAGTGCAAAAACCTCCTCACTAGAGCTTTTAAAATCAAGCTCCAAGCGCCCATTGTGCCGCGCCAAGGCTTCAATCAAACTCGATTCTCCCCGCACCGCGAGGCTCAAATCAAGCTTGCCATCACTGCGGATATGCTTGAGACGCACCGCGAGGCTCTCCCCGATTTGTGGCGTATAGGCTAGCTCGCTGGCATACAATAGCCCATAGTGCGCACCGCCTCTGCCACCTCGCGCCCGACTTGCCCTCATTTGTGAATCTAGCCCACCCACTCGCTTTGAATCTAGTCCGTCCGTCCGCTCTGAATCTAGTGCAGAATCTAGCGCGCCAATCTCCACCACGCACCCAAAGCCTAGCAGCGTGCGCTCAAAGACAAGCGCGCTCACCTCGCGCCCAAGCAGCCGCCTATCGCGGCACGCACGCAGATGCTCCTTTATCCCAAGCTTGCCAATCAGCCTCTCTTGCTTATCAAGCGTGAGAAACACCACGAGCTTTTGCCCTATCATCGCGCGTTTTGGGGATTTGTGCGGGATAAAGAGATGCTTATCCACGCCCAAATCCGCAAAATACCCATACGCATTGCTATCCACCACCTCTAGCGCGCCAATCTCGCCCAGCATTAGCCGCGGAATCTGCGTCGTCGCCACAATCCTATCTTCTGAATCGCGCATAACAAACACGCGCACGCGCTCCCCCACGCCCAAAGCCCTATCCACAAACTTCTTAGGGAGCAAAATCTCTCCCCTCTCGCTCTCCAAAAACGCGCCATATTGGCTAAAGCGCGTGATTTTTAGATTCTGCAGTGTGCCTACCATACGCCCTCAGAGCATTTGCTTGCCATCTATGAGCACGCGCTTAGCCTCTTTGGCGTGCAGGATAAACTGCAGGGCTTCCTGATGGGATTGCGTGATATGGGGGATTACAAACACCGCCATATCGGCATTATAGCCCTCTTTTAGCACCCCACTTTTTACCCCTAGTGCCCGCGCGCCATTGCAAGTAGCCATCTTAACAATCTCCCTAGCAAGGGCGTCAATCTCTATGTGCGGGTAGGCAAAGAGTAGTGCGCGCATCTCCTCAAGCAAACTCACATCGGCATTTGAGCTCTTGCCATCGGTGCCAAGTGCAATATTTGGTGCGATATTTGGCGCGAGAGTCGGCGCAATGTTTGGCGTAGTGTTTGGGGCGAGCGCAACGCCGCTGACTTTGCGCCCCTGTGTGTGCAGATATGGCAGATAAGTATTATTTAGCAAGCGATTAGAGCGCGGGCAAGTTACGATAGTATGGGCATTTTGGGCTATTGTCTTATATTCAGATTCACTCACAAAGAGGCAATGCGTCAAAAGCACATTGTCTAATCCCCCAAACTGCTCCAAAAACCCCTCTATGCTATAAAAGGGCTTGGGGTTTGGGACTTTGAAAGTCTGTGAGAAAAAGTCATAAAAATACCCGCTCCCACTTCCTAGCCACTCGCGCTCGTGGGTGGATTCTAAAAAATGCGCGCTTATGGGGGTTTTTAGCCTCTTTGCCTCTTGCAGGACATATTTGGCATAAATAGGATGGAGGGAATAAGGCGAGTGCAGCGCCACCGCTGGGATAAAAGTCGCGCTTTTGTGCGCTCTGCCCTGCTCTAGTCGTGCTTTAAAATTACTAAAAAGCGTATCAATCGCGCTTGGATTGCTCCCCATCGCTTCGCAAAAATACACCACGCGCAGCCCACTGCCACTAAGTGCCTCCAAATCATAGCCATAGCTGCTAATCGCACCTACAAGCCCCACGCCATTGCGCAGCTGCAAAGCTAGTGCTTCTCGCACGCTTTTATCCATATCGCTTAACACATCATCGCGCTTAGCGATTACAGAATCTAGCCATCGCCCAAAATCCCCATACACAAAGCTTGTTGCGTTGTTGCTAAACTCAAAGTGTATGTGTGCATTCACAAGGCTTGGGAGCAGCACGCCATCGTGCCAAAACTCCCTCTGTGCGCTAGGATAAGCGCGCAAAAGCTCCTCATACTGCCCCACAGCGAGGATTTTGGCTCCGCTAGATTCTCTCAAATCCGCACAATCCCCATAGCCCCCACAATCCACAGAATCTCCCGCACACTTTTGGGAGCTTGCACACGCCTCATACACCACGCCGCCGTTTTTAAGGATAGCAAAGCCCTCATCACACACAAAAACTCTGCTTGCCCCGATGATTTTTTGAGTATTTTGACTACGCACCATTGCCCTTTAGATTCTCTTTTATCTTATGTGCAAAGCCCGCGAGTATCGCGCGATTGCCCTGTTTTGCCTCCTGCGGCTCCTGCGCCCCTTGTTGTAAATCCTTAGCCTCATTACTAGATTCTGTGCTACCCACATACACAAGCCCTTCAAGCGAGATTTGGGAGGCTCTAGGCGTATCATTGGCTTGGAGCACATTGACATCGAGCTTGTTAAAAGGAATCTCTATGCCATTTGCCTCGAGATTGACTTTTAGTGCCTCCAAAACGCAAGCCCTCGCCTCGATGAGCCCATACTCCATATTTACCCAAAAGCGTAGCAAAAAATCTAGCGAACTCGCCCCCATATCCTGCACGCCCACGAAATATCCACGCGCGAGATTCACGCAGGGCTGGTGCTCTAGGACATTAATCGCGATGATTTTTACGGCATTAATCTCGCTCCCATAGCCCACGCCAAAGGTAATATCAATGCGCCTTTGGGAAATATCGGTGTGGTTTATCACATTGGCTTGTGAGACATTGCGATTGGGCAGTATCGCGAGCTTGCCATCAGGGAGGCGAATAGTGGTGTTAAAGAGATTTATCGCCTCGACTTTGCCAAGCAGCGAACCCACCTCTATGGTATCGCCGTGCATAAACGGACGCAGGATAATCAAAATAATCCCACTCGCTACTGATGAGAGAGAATCTTTTAAGCCCAGCGCGATCGCTACACCTGCTGTGCCAAGCACCGCGATGATGGAGTGTGTCTGCACCCCCGCAGTGCCAAGCGCGGCAATGATAAGCGCGATATTCAGTCCGATAAACACCACTTGGGCGAGAAAGTTTGCGAGCATTTTGTCTTTAGATTCTAACGCCCTCCTAATCTTTTTTGCCACAAATCGCGAGAAATAATACCCCGCCACGAGCAAAATAATGATTTTTAGCCCAATAAACCCAAAGGTTTTGACAAAAGGTAGTAGCTTATCCCAAATCTCTAGTATGTCCTGCCACATAGTCGCCTCACACGCTTAGTCTATCTCATAGAGTTGTGAATCTCTATACATCATCACGACTTTAGATTCTAACTCTGCGCCGCAATAGGGCGAGAAGCTATCTGTGATAGGCGTGCGCCCCGCCAAATCCACTACCATAAAATCCGCTTTTTTGCCCACTTCAAGCGCGCCGCCATCTAGCCCCAGAATCTGCGCGGGATTGTGGCTGCAGAGCTTTGAGAGCAGGCTTAGGCTAAGGTTATGGGGCTTAAAAAGCCTATCATAAGCTAGAGCAAACCCATAGGCTATGCTATCAATCCCAAAGCTTGCTAGCTCAAAGACTTGATCTTTTTGGGAGTTAAAGTCCGCGCATTGCAGGCTTGTAAGCACATCAATCGCGCCATTACCCAAAGCCTCTAACAGCCCTTGGCGCGCACTCTCGCTAGGTAGTGGGGGATTGAGCTTGCCCGCGGTATTGTAGTCATCACAGACTTGCTCGCTTAGGATAAGATGGTGCAAACTCACCTCGGTGTGCGCCCTTAGCCCTTGGTGCTTGTAGGATTGGATAATCTCAATGCAGCGCGGCAGCCCTATGGCACTAAAGAGCACCTCGACTTCTTGGGCTAAAAGCATCTCGCATATCTTTGCCACCTCGATACTTTGGGATTTGTGAGAGATGGTGGGCAAGCCGAGTTTTGCTGCTAATGCGCCCTCATTTATCACGCCTTGGGCGAGCGAGCTATCTTGGGCGAAGCAAATGAGCGGGGTTTTTAGCATTTTGGCGTATTGGGCGATGCGCAGAATAAGATTGCCCTCGATATCGCTTTGGAAGTAGATTCCGCGCGCGCCATTGGTATAGAGCTTGCTCACATCGGTGAGTTTTGGCTTGCCCTCATTGCTAAAGATTGGCTTGATACAGGGCAGGATATGCACTTCCAAATCCTTATCCACGCTTTTGATGAGCTCCACAATCGCCTCGCTATCAATCACAGGCGTGGTATCAGGCAGCAGCAAAAGCGTGCCATAGCCGCCCCTTAGGGCTTTTTGTGAAAGCGAAGTGAGGGTTTTGCGCGAGAGGGTGCGCCCCTTGGGATAGACATTGCAGTCTATAAAGCTAGGCATTAGGAGTTTAGAATCCACATCGATGATTTGATGAGCCTCCACATCGCTCATTTGAGCTAGCTCGTCTGTGATTTGCGTGATCACGCCATCTTGGACTTTGAGGCACATTTTTTGGTATCGCTTATGATCGCAGCCCATCGCGTTTGCAAAAATCATCTCACACACCCCCTACATTACAGAATCTGGCAGTATAAAATCAAGCTTGCCCTGCATAATCAGCACGCCTATGCCAACAAGCAGCACGCCGCACGCAATCTCTATGGCGCGCATAAACGCCCTAAGTCGCGCAAAAAACTCCAGCGCGCGCTCCACAATCAGGCTTGTGAGCAAAAACGCCAGCCCCAAGCCGAGCGCATAACTTAGCATATACCACACAGCCATATCACTTTTACTCACACCAAGTGCGAGGATAGCGCCCAAAATCGGACCCGCGCAAGGAGTCCAGCACGCGCTAAAACTCACACCAAGCAAAAACGGAGCCAAAAACGACAAAAGGGCTGATAGAAATGGCTTTGTGGCTAGGGTAGATTCTAAACGCGCAAAGGAGAGTTTGGGCGAGATTTTATAGAGAATTGGCAAGCGAAAAATGCCCAAAAAATGCAGCCCAAATGCTATCACAATCCCGCCAGCTATGTAGCTAAATATCGTGCTTTGGAGCCAACGCCCCAGCACACTCCCAAAAAAAAGCCCTAAGATGACAAACACGCTACAAAACCCTAGGATAAAGCTCAAAGTCTTTAGCACAATACGGAGGCGATGGCGCGGGAGATGAGCACGCAAATCCTCGAGTGAAATGCCGCTAATGTAGGAAATATATGCCGGAATGAGGGGCAGGATACAGGGGCTTAAAAATGTCAAAATCCCTGCCAGAAAACTCGCGATAAGCGGCGCAGAAGCAAAAATTGTGTGATAAAGTGTGTATTCCATTATTTTCCTTAATGCAAGTTTGTTTCACAAACTTGTTATCGGCAATGTGAGCAAAGCCCCCCATTGCCTCCGCTGCGCGAACATACACAGAATCTAAGTGCGAGATTCTGTGGTTTCTTGGTGTCGCCACCTCATTGACGCCGCTTGGGCTAACACCTTCTCTATAAACCCGACTAGATTCTATCATTTTATGCAATTTTGCTTGTAGCAAAATTGCTAGCGATTTGGCAATCGGATAGATTCTATAAACCGAGCCAAAGCCTAGCATTTTAGAATCTAAGCCTACAAAGCCACCTTCATAAAATCCCACCTAAAGCTTACAAGGGCATTTTAGCACCTCACAGGCTCCAAGCGCGCATTATATCCTACCAATCATAAAATTCTAGTCTGTGTTTTTGTGGAATTTTGCTACAATACGCGCTTATTATCTTTCCAAAGGTTTATGATGCAAACACACGATGACAGCTCCCCTAGCACACAACAACCTAGTTTTGAATCTTTTGGCTTGCGCGGCTATCTTTTGCGCGGTATCAATGAACTCGGCTTTAGCACGCCCTCCCCTATCCAAGCCCAAAGTATCCCTATCGTCCTAAAAGGCAAAGATCTCATCGCCCAAGCCCAGACAGGCACGGGCAAAACCGCCGCCTTTGCAATCCCAATCCTAAACAAAATCCAGCGCAACGAGAGTATCGAGGCACTCATCATCACGCCCACGCGTGAGCTTGCGATGCAAATCAGCGAGGAGTTTCTCAAGCTCGGGCGATTTGCGCGTATCAAAACCATCTGTATGTATGGCGGGCAGAGTATCAAACGCCAATGCGATTTGCTCAAAAATAAGCCAAAAGTGATGATAGCCACGCCCGGCAGGCTGCTTGATCATCTTATGAATGGGCGGCTCAAAGACTTCGCGCCCAAAGTCGTGGTGCTCGATGAAAGCGATGAAATGCTTGATATGGGCTTTTTGGACGATATAGAATCCATTTTCACCTACCTGCCAAACAATATCCAAACCCTGCTTTTTTCTGCCACGATGCCCCCCGCTATCCGCGATCTCGCTATGCGGATACTGCACGAACCAGAGTTTGTCAAAATCTCGCCCATAGACATTACCAACCAAGATATCGATCAAAAATACTATATCATCAATGAAAACGAGCGCGATGAGGCGATTTTGCGCCTATTAGAGACGGAGAGCCCCACAAAAAGTATCATTTTCACACGCACCAAAAAAGAAGCCGATATCCTCGCCCAAAAACTTATACGCTCCAACTTCAACGCCGCCGCACTGCACGGCGATATGGAGCAGCGCGACAGACGCGATGTGATGGTGCGCTTTCGCCAAAATGGCATTGAAATCCTCGTAGCGACTGATGTCGCCTCGCGTGGGCTTGATATCAGTGATGTGAGCCACGTCTTTAACTACCACATACCGCTCAATCCCGAGAGCTATGTGCATCGCATAGGACGCACCGGCAGAGCGGGCAAAAAGGGCGTGGCGATCACCCTCGCCACACCCCTAGAGTTTAAAGAGATTCACAAAATCAAGCAAAGCACCAAAGCAAGCTTAGAGCTCTGCCACATAGAGGGCGAGGCGGAGATAGATTCTGACACGCTGCTTTCCAAAGTCGCCGCGCTTGAAAGCTCACAATCTAGCCTAGAGCATTTTGAGAATCTAAAAGGGCACATAGATCCCACGCAGCTTTGTCTCAAACTCCTAAGCCACTTTATCCAAACCCAATGCACCAAAACTATCGGACTAAGCAAAGAAGAGATCGCCAAGCTCGAGGCAGAGGGCAACCAACCTAGTAGCAAACCCAAACGCCAAAGTGCTAAAAAGCGATCTTCCAAGCCGCGATATAGCAACAAAAGCATCACAGATAGTATTTGGGGGTAGCACCAATTTTGTGCAAAGGTTTGCCGCAATGCACGCCTTTGCGATTTGCAAAGATTCACAAACCACATAATGGAGCGTTATATGAAAAAATACAATGTCGGAATTGTCGGGGCGAGCGGTGCGGTAGGCGAGGAGCTCGCACTCATTTTAGAGGAGCAGGATTTCCCAGTGGGCAAATTCGTGCCATTAGCAAGCGCGCGCAGTGCGGGAGAGAGCGTGAGCTTTAAGGGCAAGGAATACGAGATATTAGAAACCACCGATGAAGTCTTTGCCAAAGAGCAAATAGAGATCGCGTTTTTCTCTGCGGGCGGAAGCGTGAGTGCGCGCTATGTGCCTAGCGCAGTCAAAGCCGGGGCGGTAGTGATTGACAACACGAGCCATTTTAGAATGGATCCCGATGTGCCCCTTGTCGTGCCAGAAGTCAATCCAGAGGATATCGCGCTTTATAAGCAGCGCGGGATCATCGCCAATCCCAACTGCTCGACTATCCAAATGGTGCATATTCTCTCGCCGCTACACAGGGCGTTTGGGATAGAGCGCGTGGATGTGAGCACCTATCAAGCCGTCTCGGGTGCGGGCAAAAGGGGAGTAGAAGAGCTCCTTACCCAAATGCGCCAGATTCTCAACTTCGATGTGCAATCCTGCAAGGCGGAGGTTTTCGCACACAGAATCGCGCTCAATACAATCCCACATATCGATGTGTTTTTGGACAATAACTACACCAAAGAAGAGATGAAAATGATTAATGAGAGCAATAAGATTATGCACACCAATATCCCCATCAGCGCGACTTGCGTGCGTGTGCCAGTGCTAAGAAGCCATAGTGAGAGTATCACTATCCACTTTGCGCACGCCATAGACGCTGCAAAAGCCAAAGAAGTGCTAAAAAATGCGCCAAATGTCGTGCTGCTCGATGATGTGCAAAACAACCAATACCCAATGCCCCTCACCGCCACAGAGACGGATCAAACCTATGTAGGGCGCATACGCGTGGATAATTTTGACCCCAAAATCCTGCATTTGTGGTGCGTGGCGGATCAGCTGCGCGTGGGTGCCGCGACAAACGCCGTGCGTATCGCACAAAAATGGATCGCGCTATGATTTTTGTCGATGCGTGCTTTAGGAAGAGAACGCCATACACACCCATATGGCTTATGAGGCAAGCAGGGCGGTATCTTAGCGAATACAAAGCCACGCGCGCGAGGGCGGGGAGTTTTTTAAATCTGTGTAAAAATGTGGAGCTCGCCACAGAGGTTACGCTCCAGCCTGTGGAGATTTTGGATGTCGATGCGGCGATTTTGTTTAGCGATATTTTGGTGGTGCCCCTTGAGATGGGATTGGAGCTTGAATTTGTCGCGGGCGAGGGACCGAGATTTAGGCAGACTATTAGCAGCCAAAAAGATGTCGATGCGCTCCAAAGCGGGGCGTTTAAGAATCTAAGCTATGTGTATGATACGCTTAGCACCTTACGCCAAAAGCTCCCCAAAGACAAGGCACTCATAGGGTTTTGTGGCTCGCCTTGGACGCTAGCGACTTATATGATAGAGGGCGAGGGGAGCAAGACTTACACCAAAAGCAAAAAAATGCTCTACACCAATCCCGCGCTGCTTCATGCTCTGCTAGGTAAGATCACTGAGGAGCTTAAGGGCTATCTATCGCGACAAATAGAATCAGGCGCGAATGCCGTGCAGATCTTTGATAGCTGGGCTGGGGCGTTAGAATCTAGCGCGTATTTTGCCTTTAGCTGGGCGTATATGAAAGAAATCGCGCATTTTCTAAAGAGCAAATACCCGCATATCCCCGTGATGCTTTTCCCTAAGGGAATTGCGGGATTTTTGGAGCACATAGATGGGGAGTTTGATGTCTTTGGCGTGGATTGGAGCACGCCTATGGAGCTAGCTAAGCAAAAGCTCGGGAGCAAATATGTCCTGCAGGGCAATCTCGAGCCCGCAAGGCTTTATGACAGAGATTCTATGCTCGAGGGCGTGGAGGAAATCCTGCGCGTGATGGGCACACAGAGTGGGCATATCTTTAACCTCGGGCACGGTATGCTGCCCGATCTCCCGCGGGAGAATGCCATAGAGCTCGTGCGCTTTGTCAGAGAGCGCACAAAGAGGTAGAGCGAAATTGCTTGAGCAATATGCGTTGTGGGCAAGCTCTCACTTGGGAAAATGACTCTTTTTGTCTCGCTGCGCTTAAGTTACAGGGCGGGTGAGTATTGCGCAGATTTGGCGGGCTTGGGGGACTCAACTATCCTCTTAGGCAACTCCTCCACCCCTCCCGCACCCGATAAAACTCCACAAGCCCACCATGCACCAAATTAAGCATAAGATTTAGAATCTAAGAAAAATTTAGATTCTAAGCCATTACAGAATCTAGATTGAGAATTTAATTTGTCCTCACAGATTCTAAAAACAATCAAGATTCAAATAAAATAGATTCTAAAATACGCACACAATCCAAAACAGATTCAAAAATCTACTCCCAAAAATCTAACTAAGATTCAAAAGAAAAAGCAGAATGTAGAATCTAAAGCATTTACAGAATCTAGCCTCGCAGAATCTAAAGCCATTTTAGAATCTAATTCCATAGAATCCAAAACAATCACAGAATACACTCCAATAGATTCAGAATCTAGCCCCACAGAATCCACTCAAGATTCACAAAAGCAAAGTTTAGATTCAAAAGCATTGACAGAATCTAAAACAATTACGCAATCTCCCACTTCAAAAACTTTGTGCGAGGCTTTGCCCGATTCAAATAATGGGCGCGATAGCGCAAACCTAGCGCAATTGCAAAATTGCGCCATTTTTGCTGCGCAAAAATGGCAGAATCTAAAGATTTTAGGGCTTTAGATTCTGCTAGGCTGCGCTGTCGCGCCTCATTATTTATTTTTGGCAAAGCCTTGATAAGGTTTTTTGAAATGCTAGATTCTGTAAGTTGCTTAGATTGTGAATCTAAAAAATTAAAACTATGTTTCCCCTCAATTCTGAATCTATGGGCTAGATTCTGAATCTGAGTTGCTAAAACTAGATTCTGAATTTGCTTGAGAGATTCCACGCTTGGCTTGCTCCGCATTGCGTGGATCGCATAACGCCACTATCCTTACAACAAAGCGCAGCTTCTTTAGATTCTAAATCTGCCTATCTTTAGAATCTCCTTGCGCAATCGCGTCAGGAGCGCGCATAGCGTTGGTGCAGATTCTATAAATCTACCTAGCCTATTACCCTGCTTTAATGCAAGCACCCTAGGGCTTTTTGCCCTCGATATAAAAGCTCTCATCACTCCTAGATTCTAAATCAAAGAGCATATTGCTATCGCTCCCCTCTCTAAACCCACACTGCCTCACCTCCACAAAGCCCACAGATTCTAGCTCATAGGCCAATCTCTCAAAGTCCCACACACTCAAATGCAAAAACTCCTGCGTCAAAAGCCGCACGCACTCCGCCGCCAAATGCGCACTCTCTACGCGTTCCTTTGCCTTGAGGTAGTCTCGCACGCATTGGGACACATCAGGAATGCTTAGGCGTATGCAGCCCCGTGGTTTTAGCACCCTAAAGCACTCCTGCAAAATCCGCCGCGCATCATCGACATAAAAATGCTCCAGCACATGCTCGCTAAAAATTCCCTCAAAACTATCATCATCGCATTTAAAAGGATAGCGCAAATCAAGCTGCCATTGTGGTTTGGGGGTTTTGTAGGTTTTGTAAAACTTTAGATGAGAGAAAAAATCAGCATTAATGATATGTATAGGCTTGTAATTGCCCCCCCCCCGAAGGAGAAGAGGCGATGAGGTTGTTTCCGCAACCTAGATGGAGGTAGTTTTTGCTCCCTTGTTTGATGGGGGCTTTGTGCCCTAGGAAGATCCTGCCATAGAGGCTAACGCACTCAAACTTCAAAAGCCCAGTCAGCGTTGTTTTGTATTGTTGGTTTCGTAATTGTGTTAGCATTTTGCTCCTTTTGTTTATCTCAAATCCAATCTAGCAAAATATTTTTTGCTCCAAGCTCTGTAATGCGCTTTGGGGCGATGGATGATTGTAGCATTATTTTTCTGCGAGCTTGCTTCATATATTAGAATCTTTTATTTTGAGCGCGTCAGGAATGCGATTTGGCATTTGCACAGATTCTATAAGCCAAGCCACTCATACGCGCTCCAATCCCCCCACGCCCTCTACTCCTCATAAATCTCCTCCCCGATAGCCACATAACGCTCAAAATAATGCTCCACAAGCGCGCTAGCCTGCGGGTGCAGCACACGCACGCCCTTGCTTTGTTTATTGATACAAAATCGCTCTAGCCACGCTTTGGCGTCCTTTTTGTCCCGATAGTGCGCAGCGAGATCCACATAGGTGCGCAGATACCACAGGGCTAGCTCCACATAGCGCGCACGATTTATCCCAACCTTGCCAAACTCCCTAGATTTATCAAACTCCAGTGCCCCGCTCTCAAAGCCGCCGCACAGATGGATAATCCCCTCGCAGTAATACGGACGCACCTCCAGACTTTCACGCCACGCCATCAGCCCCACCGCTCGCCTTAGGCAATCATCAAAGAGTGCTTCCCATATCTCCGCTTCCACCGCGCTGCAGCTCTCTAGTGCCCTAAGGCAATGCTCCACACTAAGACGCTCCAAATCCCCTAACCCATCGCACAAAATCCTAGCAATGGGGCTATGAGCTAGCAAATACGCGACAATCCCCCCGCTTGTCGCCTTAAACTCCTCGATGTTTTTGAACTCCCCGCTTTTATTCATCGCCTCTTCACTACTCTCATCAATCCACAAAATATGCCCAAACTCGTGCCCATTGGTGCTAAGATCATACACACTATGCCACAAACTCTCGTTGTGGAAAAGCACCTCACGCCCCCGTGCGATAAACTCCTTGCTAAAAAACTCATAGCTTAGGCGCATTTGGGGCTTGGCGCGCACTTGGGCGATGATACGCAGCGGAAAGGCAAAGATTTTCTTGCCCTCCTTGCGGCTGACGATCTCATCATTTGGCACCACTTGCGCGCTAAAAAGCCCATTATTCTCCGCACCAAAAAAGAGCAACGGCACAGATTCATACACCCTGCTTTTCTCCAAACTATGCTTAACAAAGGCTCTGCTGCGCGCCCCATAGCCTAGTGTATCGGCAAGCAAGCTAAAGGCGTGCTTAATCCCTTGGGCGACATCAAGCGCGTATATGCCCTTATTATCCTTTGCCACACACAGGCGCAAATCCCACTCCGGCGCGACTGCGTGGCGATACACATCTTCATAATACTCCAGCGGATGCCCCACTTGCAGTGGTGCGTCGATACGCATCCACGCGTAATCCACAGCGCGCCAAGATTCTATAAGTTGCGCGCTATTGGTGCAAGCCCACGCGTTTTTGAGTGCCTTAAAATACTCCACATAGGCTTGCGCGCAGCCAAACACGCTATCTTCCAAGCCCTCTAGCCTGCCCACACTCACTTCTATCGCCTCAATGATCGCGCCCACTTCTTTGGGGAATGCCTCGATATAAGGCACGCAGGAGAATGCGCTCTGGCGCGTGAGTGGTGTGCGTGGGTGGCAGGGCAGCGAGTAGGTGCGCTGGGCGTTATTACCCGCGCTATCGCGCTCCATCGTGGGTTCTAGGAGTGCTAATGCCTCCTCAAAGCTAAAAATCTCGCCAAGGCGCGCGTTGATACCCTGTATGAGCTCCCTATCCCATAGGGCAAAAAACGCATTCATACACAGCCCGATTCTATAAGTGCTTGCGAGAATCTCGCGATAAAAGGGCGTGAGGAGCTGCCTAGATTCTATGGCGTGCAGCAGCTTGGCGTGCGCGGCGGCATAATACGCGCTGACATACTCTAGTAGCAGAGCGCGTGCGTGGGCAATCTCTGTGGGCGATTTGGATTTGAGCAGCTTTAGGATTGCGTCCTCGCGGAGATTGACAATGCGCTCTATGAGGGCGACAAAATGCTCGCGCGTGGGGGCTATGCCTAGCTTGGCACAGAGGCTAGTGAGCAGCTCTGTGTGGTTTGGGGTTTGCTCATTGTTTAAAGTCTCTGCTTTGGATTGTGTGCTTGTCTTTGAATCTGTGTTAGATTCTGTGGAACTAGATTCTGAATCTAACTCCAAAACCTTGAATCTAGATTCTGAATCCACTTTAGATTCTGTAGATTCTTTTGGGCTTAGATTCTGTCCTTGCCCATTTTTTAGAATCTCTTTAGATTCTGTGCGTGTCTTTGAATCTGTTGGGCTAGATTCTGTGTTTCCTAAATTCTCCGCCTTAGATTCTGAATCTGCTTTGGATTCTGTAGATTCTAAGTTTCTTAGAGTCGTGTTCTCACGAATACTTCCTAGATTCTCAAAATCGTTTTGTTTTTTCGCAAAAAGGGGTTTATCCCCTCCCCGCACTCTCAAAGCCCCGAAAAAGCCGCCGCTGTTTTTGCTGCGCTTAGCTTGCAAGCCTTTGGCACGGCAATCAAGGGGAGAGCCTCGCTTATCCGCTTCTAGCGCAATCGTTGCGGAGGCACTACTGCCTCCTTGCTCCAACGATTGCACACCACGAAGCGGGCGAGTGTCGGTATGCGCTGACGCGCTACACATTTTATTGGATTTTTGCTCCGCAAAAATGGCAGAATCTATTCCCATAGATTCTGCTAGGCTCGTGCTTACGCACGCACTATTATTTATATTTGGCAAAGCCTCGCTAGGATTTTTTGAAGTGGTAGATTCTGAATCTGAACTGCTCAAGCTAGAATCTAAACTTTCCTTAGATTCTGTATTTTCCTGAATCTCCACGCTTGGCTTTGCCTCGCTTAGTGTGGATTCTGTGGGGTTGCTACTGCAAGCAAAAAAATTAGTATTTGCGGTGTGGCTGTGTAAGCTTTGCGGATTTTTTGGAAGGTTAGCGGACTTGGCGTCCGTGCCTTCCGAAAAATCCGCAATCTTATCGCATTGCATACCCAAAGAGCCGTTTTCCCGAGTGCAAGCCAAGTTTATAGAATCTAAAACACTATAAAACCTATAATGCCCCCTCATCCCCTCCTCATAGATTCTATACACCTCCCCCATATCCGCCCAAAATCGCTCCTTTGCTGCCGCTTCCTGCTCCACGCCCTGCTCCTTGTTGATGATTGCTCGCACACATCAAGCCTCACGATAGCCCAACACTTGCGAGTGCGCCATTATACCCGCACAAAGAAATATCTGTGCCACTTTGCCACACATAGCCCTGTGCTGGGGTTTGTGATACTCTGCATTTTTCACATCGCCCCACAAAGTTTTTAGCACAAACCAAAAATTATGTGTATTTTTATAAAAAAACTTTACATTAAATGACTAAACTTATATAATGCCATCTAACTTAAGATTGCAAGGAGAACACTATGAATATTTTTGAAAAACTCACAAACCAACTCAAAGAAACCCTCGATAGCGCAGCCGCACTCGCGCTGCATAGTCAAAACCAAGAAATCGATGTCGCGCATATCTTTTGGGCACTGCTCACCAACACCCAATCCATCTTAAACCAAGCCCTAAACAAGCTCAACATCGACAAAGCCCCCATAGAGCTAGAAGCGCGCAGCGTGGTGGATAAGCTCCCCAAATCCTCTAGCGTGTCAAAAGAGAATCTAAGCATAGCCAAAAGCCTTAGCGACGCGCTTGCACAAGCCCAAGGGCAAGCCACAAAAAATGGCGATAGCTATATCGCGCTAGATACTTTCATCATCGCCAACCTCGCTCACCAAGCCTTTAGGGATATTTTTGGCAAATACCTCGATAGCAATGAGCTCAAAAAAACTCTAGAATCTATCCGCGCAGGGGCAAAAATCAGTGATCAAAATGACGACTCTAACCTCCAATCGCTTGAGAAATACGGTATCGATCTCACACAAAAAGCCCTAGAAAACGCCATAGATCCCGTGATAGGGCGCGATGAGGAGATCACAGCGATGATGCAAATCCTTATCCGCAAGACAAAAAACAATCCCATTTTACTTGGCGAGCCCGGCGTGGGCAAAACCGCGGCGGTGGAGGGATTGGCACAAAAAATCGTGGCAAAAGCCGTGCCTGTGTCGCTGCAAAACAAACGCGTAATCGCCCTTGATATGAGCGCGCTGATTGCTGGGGCGAAGTATCGCGGGGAGTTTGAGGAGCGGCTCAAAGCGGTGATAAATGAAGTCAAAAAAGCGGGGAATGTGATACTTTTTATCGATGAGATTCACACCATCGTGGGCGCGGGGGCGAGCGAGGGCAGTATGGACGCTGCAAATATCCTAAAGCCCGCCTTAGCCCGCGGCGAGCTCCACACCATAGGTGCCACCACGCTCAAAGAATACCGCAAATACTTCGAAAAAGATGCCGCGCTCACGAGGAGATTCCAGCCCATCACGCTAAATGAGCCAAACACCAATGAAGCCCTGCAAATCCTGCGCGGGATAAAGCAAAAGCTCGAGGCGCACCATAATGTGAGCATTACGGATTCTGCGCTCGTGGCGGCAGTCAAGCTCTCGCAACGCTACATTCCGCATAGGTTTTTGCCCGATAAGGCGATCGATCTAATCGATGAGGGCGCAGCTGAGCTCAAAATGCAAATAGAATCCGAGCCCTATGAGCTTAGCAAGATAAAGCGACAGATTCAAAGCCTAGAAGTCGAAAAGCAAGCACTCAATATGGAAAAGGACAAAAACAACGCCGCACGCCTGCAAGAAATACAGCAGGATTTGGCAAACTATAATGAGGAGAAGCGCACCCTAGAGGGGCAGTTTGAGAGCGAAAAGGAGGTATTCCGCCAAATCGCGGAGCTAAAGACGCAGCTAGATTCACTCCAGAGCCAATCTGAAATCGCCAAGCGCAATGGCGACTACAACAAAGCCGCGGAAATCGACTATGGCAAGATCCCCCAAGCTAGAGAGGAGGAGCAAAGACTCCAAAGTAAATGGGAAGCTATGGTGCAGGAGGGCACACTGCTCAAAAACGCCGTGACAGAGGAGATCATCGCGGGGATTGTGAGCCGATGGACGCAAATCCCTATCAAAAAAATGCTACAAAGCCAAAAAGAGCGGATTTTGGGCATAGAAGATGAGCTGCGCAAAAGCGTGGTGGGGCAAGATGAGGCATTGCACGCTATCGCACGCGCCATCAAGCGCAATAAGGCGGGCTTAAGCGCGCCAAATCGCCCCATAGGCAGCTTTTTATTCCTAGGGCCTACGGGCGTGGGCAAAACCCAAAGTGCTAAGAGCCTAGCCAACTTCCTCTTTGATAGCACAAAAAACCTCGTGCGGCTTGATATGAGCGAGTATATGGAAAAGCACTCCGTAAGCCGCCTCGTGGGCGCGGCGCCGGGCTATGTGGGCTATGAGGAGGGCGGGCAGCTCACCGAAGCCATTAGACGCAAGCCCTATAGCGTGGTGCTCTTTGATGAGATAGAAAAGGCTCACCCCGATGTGTTTAATATCCTCTTACAAGTGCTTGATGATGGGCGATTGACAGATAATAAAGGCGTGGTAGTGGATTTTTCAAACACGATCATTATCCTTACAAGCAATATCGGGAGTGAGAGAATCTTAGAGCTAGAGGATAAGGCTGCGCGTGAAGGCGCGGTGCGCGAGCTGCTTAAGGGCTATTTTAAGCCAGAGTTTTTAAACAGGCTTGATGAGGTGGTAATCTTTAATCCGCTTGGGCTTGGGGATATTATGGAGATTGTGGATATTATGTTTGCCCAAATCGCGCAGGTGGCGGCGCAAAAGGGCATAACCATAAGCTTAAGCGATGAGGCGAGGGAGTATATCGCCAAAGCGGGGTTTGATCCTATCTATGGGGCGCGCCCGCTCAAACGCGCTCTGTATGAGGAGGTGGAGGACAAGCTTGCTGAGCTTATCCTAGAGGATAGGCTCAAAGATGGCTCCAGCGTGCAGTTTGTGCTAGAGAGAGATGGGGATAGTAGGGAGTTTATACAGGCTGTGTATTCATAAGATTCTAGATTCTGTGTTTGTGGCATTGGGCTTTAGCGACTTTTTAGGGAATCTAGCTCAGTGCTCGCTCACTTATGCGCAGTCAAGCTCCCTTCGCCCCTTGCTTGTTCTGCTTGCAGTGATGTGCAGCGAAGTGGAAGAACCCTAAAAATTCATCTAAAATCTTAGAATGCCAAGGGCACGCCAAGCGTGGAATCTGACGCAGATTCAGAATCTAAAAAAAGATTCAGAATCTAGCTCCATAGAATCTAAATCAACTACAGAATCTCCCACTTCAAAAAACTTGTGCGAGGCTTTGCCAAATATAAATAATAGTGCGTGCGCAAGCACGAGCCGAGCAGAATCTAAAGAATCTATAGATTCTAAGTTTCTTAGAATCGCATTCTCACGAATATTTTCTAATTTTTTAGAATCTTGTGTTTGCGCAAAAAGAAAAGGGGTTTCCCCTCTCCCTGCTCTCCCCAGCCCCGAAAAAGATAAAGCGCCGCTTTTTTGCTGCGCTGCGCTTGCAACCCGTTGGGTCTTTTTGCGCAATCGGGGAGAGTGCCTCGCTTTTTCCTTGTCTAGGCAAAAATGCTAAAAATGCACTACTGCATTTTTTTAACGCATTTTCGCCACCACGACAAGGGCGAGAGGTGGTTGGTACTATCGCACCTACACATTGATTGGATTTTTGCTCCGCAAAAATGGCAGAATCTATTTCCATAGATTCTGCTCGGCTTGCGCTTGCGCGCTCCATTATTTGATATTTGGCAAGGCCTTGCTAGGATTTTTTAGCGTTGTGGATTCTGTAAGTTGCTTAGATTCACAAATACAGAATCTAAAGGGATTCTAAAAAAATCAAAAACACAAATCTAGAGGGCATAGAATCTACAAAAATAAATGTAGGGGGCATACAATCTAAAGAAATTCTAAGCAACGCACAAAGGCAGAATCTAAGCACTACAGAATCTAGCCCAACAGATTCCAAGGCTTTTGCAGAATCTAGCTTTACAGATTCTGCACCATCGCCCTTTGCAATCCCACAACTACCTCTTGACAAACTCAAAAAGCCCCGTCGTGCCATTACTGCGCATATCGGGGATAGCATCTAAAGCCTGCTGATGGGTTTTTAGCACCCCGCCCACGCGCTCCATACACACGATCGTATCAAACCCGCTGATGTAGCTCATCTCGATGATATCCATCTCATCAAGTGTGTCGATGATGGTTTGGGGGAGATAGACGCGGTGTGCGTTGAAACAGACTTTGTTGGCTTTGCCTACTGGCACGCTGATGTAGAGTTTGCCACCGGGAGCTAGGACGCGCTGGAAGGATTTGAGAGCTTTTTCCCACGCCTGTGGATCTATGGGATCGCCATACCTGCCTAAGCCAAAATGCTCGATACTGCAAAGCGCGGAGAGTGAGTGGATACTGCGGGATTTGATGTTGTCAAGATGCGTGGCGTCTGACTGATAGTAGGTAATGCCCCCCCCCCCGAGTTCAAAAATCGCGTGTTGAGATCATTTTGCATCGGGCGAATGTCGATGAGCTGAATCTTTTGCTTCATACCCAGCAAATGCGCGATAAACCCCGCTACGGATGAGCCCACATCGTAGTGAATCTCTGGCTTGTCCTCGCACACCTTGCGCGCGCCCCAAATGTCTTGGATAAAGTATTGGTTATCAAAGCTCCCATTTTGCGCGTATTTATCCATCGCACAGATATAATCAAACTCCTTGCTTATGGCAAATCTGCTATCGGTATTAAGCGCGATATACGCCCGCCTATCGGATTCTAGCTCGGCTTTACTCATAGATTTTGTGCCCAAATACCTTTGAGCTTTCTGCCACAATGCGTGGTATTTACTCAACATAACAACTCCTTTAAGATAAATTTAAGCCCACATTATAGCCGCTGTATGCTTAGAGTTTGCCCTTTGTGCAAGTTTGCTCGTGGCGAATATTGTCTAAAAATATGTGTGAGAAAAGGGGAGGTTAGGAGTGTGGTATAATACCGCGCCCCCAATCGGGGGCACAAACCACCTTGTAAGGAGTTCTTATGAGAAATCATAAGCGAGTCCTTAAGTGCAGATTATACCTAAATTTTAGGCTTTTTGCCCTAAAAATCAAAGTATCTTTTGTCTCTTAAGGCTCGGGGGGCTTTGGCTCCCCTCTCCTTTGGTGGCTATCCCTGCTTCCAAACCTGCTTCGTTTAAAAAAGCGAGATTCAAGGCTTTGGCTTTAGAATCTAACTCCATAGAATCTAAATCGCTACAGAATCTAGCACATAGATTCTGTAGCACTCAAACACTCAAAGCCTAACCAAAAATCATATTAAAGCACGCCCGCGCTCCCTTGCGCAAACACCACAGATTTGGCTACAATTGCACTCTTTTAAGCCCTGCCCTAAAGGATTTGTGTGATTCACTTGCGACTTTTTTTTGTGGTTGTTTTGCTTGTGAGCATAGGCGTAGTGATGTGCTACTCGCTCTCTGTCTATCCCGTGGGGTTTTTTGGCTATGGGGAGTTCCACTTCTTTTTGCGGCAGTTTTTTGTCGCGTGCGTGGGGATCACGCTGATGTGGCTTCTAGCGCAGCTTGATCCCGATTCTAGCTTTAAGAGGCTTGGTTGGCTGCTTTTTTTCACTTCTTTAGTGCTGATGATTGGTATGCACTTTTTGCCAAGCTCGTGGGTGAGCTCCGCAGGCGGGGCAAAGCGATGGATACGCCTACCAAGCTTCTCCCTCGCGCCCTCGGAGTTTTTCAAAATCGCCTTTGTGTATTTCCTAGCGTGGAGCTTCTCGCGCAAATTTGGTATGCACACGCCTCTGAGCCTAAAAAGCGAAATTAAGCTCTTTATCCCCTATTTCTTTTTGTTTTTGGTGGCAGTGGTGCTCATCGCCGTGCTCCAAAACGATCTAGGGCAAGTCATCGTGCTCGCGCTCACGCTTGGCTTTATGCTGCTTTTTGCGGGGGGGAGCCTGCGCTTTTTGGGGCTGCTTTTGCTCCTCACCATTGGTATCGGGCTTGTGGCTATCATCACGAGTCCTCATCGCATTATGCGTGTCAAGCTCTGGTGGGCAAATGCCCAAGATTCTATCCTCGGGCTGCTTCCACAAGCGTGGGCGCAGTCCCTGCGTATTGAAAATCTCCCCGAGCCTTACCAAATCTACCACGCCACAAACGCTATGTATAATGGCGGATTTTTGGGCAATGGCTTGGGCGATGGGCTCATTAAGCTCGGGTTTTTGAGCGAAGTGCATACCGATATGGTGCTCGCTGGGATCGCCGAGGAGATGGGATTTTTGGGAGTTTTTGGTATCGTGGTGCTCTTTAGCGCGATGATTTTTTATATCTTTAAAATCGCCAATAGGATTCAAAACACAATGTATTATCTCTTTTGCGTTGGCGTTGGGCTACTTTTGGCGTTTTCATTTATCATCAATGCTTTTGGGATAGCGGGCATCACGCCCATTAAAGGCATCGCCGTGCCATTCCTAAGCTATGGAGGTAGCTCGCTGCTAGCAAGCTGCCTAAGCCTAGGGATTGTCCTAAGTATCGCGCGCAAGGCAAAGCTCTAGCGCAACGCCTCATAGCCCCCACTCTGCCGCAGTGCCTCATACAGCACCGCGCCCACGCAAGTAGCGAGATTGAGACTGCGCGCTATGGGTGCCATAGGTAGGCGATAGACTTGCCCGCTAAATACGCGCAAAACCCCCTCATCTATCCCCCTATCCTCACGCCCAAAATACAAATAACTCTCCTCACAAAAGCGCGCCTGATAGTGAATCTGCCGCGCCTTGGTGCTAAAGAAAAAATGCCCTCTAGATTCTATAGGGTGGTGCTCCCAAAAATGCGCGAGGCTCTCCCATTCTCTCACTTCCAAATGTTGCCAATAATCAAGCCCTGCGCGCCTTAGCTCCTTTTGGGTAGTGCGAAATCCTAGGGGGTGGATAAGGTGGAGCGTGGATTTGGTAGCGACGCACAGACGCCCGATATTGCCCGTGTTTTGGGGGATTTGTGGCTCAATAAGCACGATGTGTATCATCTCTAGCCTCCTTTGCTATCTCGCTCCCAAGTGCTTCCAAACACTTCTAAAAACTCCCAGCACTCCCAAATCACGCGCCACTCGCGCACTTACTCCGCCCTGCCCTGCTCCCAGAGTCTCAGCCCACAAGCGCGCTTGTGATACTAATACTAAAGCTTGGGCACCTCGCATAGCACGCCCCGCACGCACTGCAGCGTCCCATATCCACCTCGGGATACAATCCCGCGCTAAAGATTATGGCATTCTCCCCGCACGCGTCCTTGCAGCTCACACAAGTGGTTTTTTGCCACGCGAGGCAGGAGAGCGGATTGATAGAAACCTTAGCAGCGATGCAATCTTTTGGGCTAGATTCTGTGATTTGAGCGGAGTTTTGGGCATTGGCGGTATGTGTGAGTTCTAGTGGCGCGCACTCAGCCCATAGATTCACACATTCACGCGCGCATTCCCCACAAAAGGTGCAGCCCCCAATCATAAAATTCAGATACGGCGCGCTCCCTTGGGCTTTGATGATGATTTGCTCGGGGCAGATTGTGGCACACACCCCCTCGCATTGCGCGCATTGGCTAAGGGCGTGGAGATTTTTGACATAAGGCAGTGGGATAAAATCCGCCTTTGGCTTAAACACCGCGCTAAATGCGCCCAAAACCCCACCGCGTCTTTGCATACCTAGCCCTGCGTGATATTCTCTAAAAGCTCAAACTCCGCGCGCTCCCCATAGCGTATGATGAGTGCATCGAGGCAGTAGGGGAGCTTGGAGGGGTGTTTGGCGAGATAAAGCCTTATGGCTTTTTGGAGCTTTGTAAGCTTGCTTGGCGTGATGTTAAAAATGGGCTCAAATCCCGCGCCGCTCTTTACCTCGATAAAGTGCAAAAGCCCGCCGCGCCTAGCGATGATGTCAATCTCGCCATAACGCGCAAAAAAATTGCGCTCAATAATCTCAAAGCCCAAACCCTTAAGATACGCGCACGCCTGCGCTTCGGCTCGCGCTCCTTTGGATTTTTGACACTCTTTAGATTCTCTAACCGCGGACATAGAATCTAATCCTCAATACGGATGGTGTAGGGCTTGGTGAGCACGCTTGGGAGAGATTCAAAGGCTTTGAGCGCGTTGGCGATGCTAGATTCTGTGCTGGTGTGGGTAGAAAAGAGCAGCTTGGCTGTGCCTCTATCCTCGTGCTCTTTTTGCAAAAACGCCTTTATCGATATGCCATTATCCCCTAGAATCTGCGCTATGTGCCCTAGCACCCCGGGCTTGTCCTGTGTGTAGAGGCGGATATAGTATTTGGAGGCAATCTCCTCGCGTGCTTTGAGCGTGAGGGAAGTCTGGATAGATTCTGAAAAGCCAAGCATACTTGAGTGCGTATCGCGCGCAATCTCGATGAGATCGGAGATGACAGAGCTCGCCGTCGCCTCGCCACCCGCGCCCGCTCCATAATACATACTCTCGCCCACACAATCCCCAAGCACGCTAATGCCATTCATCACGCCGCTGACTTTGCCAATCATAGAATCTTGACTGATAAGCGTAGGATGCACGCGCAGCTCGAGCGTATCCTCGTGCCGCTTAGCAATGCCTAGGAGCTTTATCACATAGCCAAATTCCTTGGCAAACTCCATATCATCGCTTGTGATCCCCTCAATCCCTTCAATGAGGATATCCTCGGGCAGCGCGTTGATACCATAGGCTAGAGAGGCGAGGATTAGGAGCTTAGCCCCCGCGTCATAGCCATTGATATCTAGCGTGGGATCCGCCTCGGCATAGCCTAGATTCTGTGCTTCGCTAAGGGCTTGCGCAAAGCTCTTATTGTGTTCAAACATTTGCGTGAGGATATAGTTGCTCGTGCCATTGAGTATCGCGCGCAGGGCTAGGATATGGTTTGAGCCTAGTCCGTCTTTGAGCGTGCGGATGATGGGTATCCCACCGCCCACGCTCGCCTCAAACCCTATGGGAATCCCGCGCGCTATCTGCTCAAGCTCAAAGCGATGATAGGCAAGCATTGCTTTATTGGCAGTGATGAGTGCCTTGCCCTTTTGGAGCGTTTTTTTAGCCACTTGGTATGCCTGCTCAATGCCACCCATAAGCTCGATAACGACATCGATACTCTCATCTTCTAGCACATCATCGATATCGCTGCTAAGGGGTATGGCAACCCCGCCTAGCCGCTCTTTTGCCTTAGCAATATCACGCACCACGCCTCTTTTGAGACAAAACTCCGCGCCCGCACGCGCGCTAATGAGGCTTTTATTTTGCTCTAATATCCTAACCACCGCACTTCCCACAACCCCAACGCCGATAATCCCGATATTTAGCGTTCGCATATCTTATCCACTCTTTTTATTTAGATTCTTGCTCAAATTGCTTCAAAAACGCCTTGAGATTGCGCGCAGCTTGGCGGATTCGCTTTTCGTTTTCAATAAGCGCGATACGCACATAGCCCTCGCCATGATGCCCAAAGCCCACGCCCGGACTTAGCGCGATTTTCGCCTCTTGCAAAAGCCGCTTACAAAACTCCATACTGCCCAAATGCTCCACGCTTTTTGGGATTTTTGCCCAAATAAACATACTCGCCTTTGGCTTTTTTATCTCCCACCCCGCGTCTTTAAAGGACTTCACGAGCACTTCCATACGCGTTTGGTATTTGTTTTTTATCTCCTCTATACAGTTCTGATCGCTATCAAGGGCGATGGTGGCGGCGATTTGCATAGGCGTGTAGATTCCATAATCAAGCCAACTTTTAATCTTTTGCAACGCCTGCACGATTTTGGGATTGCCCACCACAAAACCCACGCGCCACCCCGCCATATTGTAAGTTTTGCTAAGCGTATAAGTCTCCACCGCGACATCTTTTGCGCCCTCAATCTCCAAAATACTTGGCGTCCTATACTCCCCAAAGCACAGCTCGGCATACGCAATATCTGAAATGATATAAAACCGCTCCTTCTTAGCAAGTGCCACGAGGCGTTCATAAAAGCCCTTATAGACAATGGTTGTGGTGGGATTGTGCGGGAAATTCACCACCACAAACTTAGGCTTTGGCACATTTTCACAAAGTGTCTGCGTCAAAGAGGCAAAAAACTCCTCCTCATCAAGCTCCATATTTTCATTCCATTTGATAGGGAAATTATGCACATTCGCGCCATTTAGAATAAACGCATAGGAGTGGATAGGATAGGCTGGCTCAGCGACTATGGCACTATCGCCCGGGCTTGTGATAGCCTGCACAAGGTGCGCGTAGCCCTCCTTGCTCCCCATCGTTACGCACGCCTCGCTCTCAGGATCGAGATTCACATTATAGGTGCGCTTATACCAATTACAAATGGCTAATCGGAGCTTATAAATCCCCTTGCTCACGGAGTAGCCGTGGTTTTTGGGCTTGTTGGCAGCTTCACAAAGCTTATCGATGATATGCTGCGGAGTCGCACCATCGGGATTGCCCATAGAAAAGTCTATGACATCTTCGCCATTTTGGCGCATTTGGAGCTTAATCTCATTGATCGCGGCAAACACATACTTTGGCAAACGCTTTATTTTTTCAAACTCAATCTCATCAAACATTTTTGCTCCTTACATTAATATACGCTTGGATACACGCTTAGTCAAACTGCACATTGATACCGCTTCTAAGGTTGGCGGGATTGTTGCTATCAGTTATCATCACAAAGCTCACGCCCTGTGGGATTTTGACACTCACGCTTGTCTTAGAATCCCCGCTTAGTAGAGAATCTAAAATGCGCAAATGCCTATCATAGAGCACGATACGCGGATACCATTTAGATTGCGCAGAGATTTTCATCTTGCCCTGTGTCTGCAGGCTAAGCCAATACTGCCCAGAAACATCGCGCAAAGAAAGGGCTTGATTAGCGAGCAGCAGGCGCGCGTTTGGAATCTGTGGGTTGTTAATCTCTAGGAGGTATTCCCAATTTTGCGCGCTTTGGTGCTTGATATCAATGCAGCTTATCCCGCGCTTTTCTAGCTCGCTCATAATAATCCCAAGATCGGGTGTGTGCTCGGTGACAAACACAAAGCTAAGCGTGGTGATACCATTATGATAATCAGCCTTTTGGACATTAAAAAACGCATAGCCCATACTCGAGAGTATGTCATTTATCGTGCGATTGAGCAGTATGGGGCTTGTGCGCGCGACAAAGGTGAGCTGCACTTCTAGCGGAGAGGGGAATTTGAGGATGAGCAAACCATTGTTTTTGAGGGCTTGCACGACATTTTTCATATTGATACCGCCATTAGCATAAAACGCGCTTTTATCGCGGAATATGTTTTGGATAAAGTTCGCATTCACTTTGTAATTACGCTCGCCAATGAGGTTTTTAATCTTTTCATCAAGCGCGTCGCTCCAAAGGGAGTGTGCGCACAAAAAAAGCACAAAACACTTTTTGATGCACGCCCGCATTATGCGCTTCCTCATGCTACGCGCCCTCTCATTGCCAATTCTCGTGGGGATTGAGCTGCTTGTATGTGCTGTAATTTATCTCTTTTAACTCCTTGCCATCAAAATAAAAGCGCACGAAATTTTTCCGCTTGTGCGGGAATATCTGATTATCGATAATGCTTTCAAAATCGCTATGCCCAAAGACAAAGATATGTGGCTTCTCTAGCGCAATCTCATAGGGCTCTTTGAGGCTAAGCTGCGAGGATTTTTGGCTTGTGAGATCGATGATACCCACCCATAGCGTGCTATTTGGGATTATTTTGAGTTTTTGGAGGGGCTGTGGCAGCGCGTTTGGGGCTTGCAAGGATTCTGCAGAATCTCGCTGTGCTTGGGAGTTTTGCCTAGTTTCAATCCCTTGCTGTGCTCGGAGCGGGGACTCACTGTCTAGAGTTTGGGGCATAGCGTTAAAATCTATGTAGATTCCCTCATAGCCGCTATCCTTTTGTTTTATAGAATCTTGCGTGCTTTGTGTATTTACACTACTAGGCTGCGCTGTGGCTCCCTCTAGATTCTGCGATTTAGAATCTAGCACGATTTGGGGTGCTTGGCTAGCACTCACTGCGGGCGTATGTGGCGTTTGGGGCGTTGTGCTAGAGTGCTGCGCAAACACCCTGTAGCCAAAATACCCCACGCACACAAGCACAATGAGCGACAAAAGCACAATCACAAGGGTATTTGAACCCTTTTCTTTTGGGGCTTTCATCGACTTATCCTGCGTATCCTTCTCGGGGAGTTTGAGGGATTGGATTGTGGTGGGGACTTCTTTTGTAGGGGTTTTCATAGCGGCTTTGGAAGCCTTATTTTTGATGTCAAGATCGGCTATTGCGCCTGATTGTGGCGTGCTTTCTCCTAGCGGGGGTTGGGAGGTTTTGTTGTGGTAGAGTGCGTATTCTTTGAGCCACGCGGAGAGATCGAGCTGATACTCGCGCTCTAGCATTGCGATAAAGCCCTTAGAGCGCACGCTATCGATTTTGTCAAAACGCTTGTGCAAAATATCATCGATTTTGTTTGTCGCGAGCTTAGTGGCTTTGTTTATCTCTTTGAGCCCAAGCCCCTTGAGATACTCAAGCTGCTCATCTAGTGTCTTATTTTTCATATTAGCCTTTCATACACAATAATCTATGTAGCAAAATCACACACGCGTGCGCTACATTCAGAGAGTTAAAAGCGTGCGCCATAGGAATACTCAATGTCTTATCAAGTCTTTTAGAAATTTTTGCAGGGAGGCCATCTCCCTCGCTCCCCATAAACAACGCCCATTTGGTATTTTGAAAACGCAAGGGCTGCATTATAGCGTTTTTTTGCGAATTTAGTGAATCTCGTGGCAGAGATCGCACCAGCGTGGGAGCGCGCACAAAGCTCCCTATGTCCTCCCCCGCCATATCCGCACCCAGCAGCACAAAGCCCGCCATTTTTAGCTCATTGATGAGATCTAGCGCGCGCGGAAGCACACAAAATGGCATATCCAAAAGCGCGCCAGCACTTGAGCGCATAATCCCCTCCATCGCGTTTGCTTGGAGGCTCACATCAGTGAGCACCACGCCGCTAGCCCCCAGCGCATACGCACTGCGCACGATTGCGCCGATATTGCCCACATCGCTAAGCCCACACAGCACCACAAGCGCGCCAGATTCTAGCATATCGCGCACATTTTGGAGTGGATTGTAAGCGATCTCTAGCAGCACGCCTTGGTGGTTGCGCCCGTGTGCGAGGGCTTGGGCTTTTTTAAAATCTAGCACGCTTAGGGGCTTTTTAGTCGCCCTAAGGCGCGCGAACTGCTCCTTTGGCAATTCTTTGGCGATATAAATCTCTGTGATTTTGTCCTGATGGGATTTGAGCACATACTCCACGGGCTGCTTGCCAAAGACGATCACGAGCGCGCCTTATCACTAGGGGATTTGGGCGCGTTTTGGGGGCTTTGAGAATCTAGAGTGGGCTTAGATTCTGCAATGTCGCTAATGGGCTTAGATTCTCTATTTTCACTATTTTGAGCCTCCATAAGCTCGTGGTAGCACTCTTTTATACTTTTTTTCGTGAGGATTGAGAGGATTTTTGCCTTTGCTTTTGGGACGATATCGAGGGCTTTTGCCTCGCTTAGGCTAAGGCTTGGCTCCTCTTGCACGCTATCAATGAGGCACAGCGCCCATTCCCCGCAGATTTTTGTAGATTCTAACTGCTCCAAAATCTCCCCAGCATTCCCAAAAAATCGCGCTTGGTGAATCTTGCTAAGCTCCTTGCACACGCACAAATACGCATTTGGCAATATCAATGCTATCTCTTGGAGGCTCTGCAAGATTCTCTGTGGACTCTCATACCAGATACAGGGCACGCCAAGCGCGGCGTATCGGCGCAGAATCTGCTGCCTTTGGGACTGCTTATGCGGCAAAAATCCGCCAAAAAAAAAGCTCTGAGATTCTATGCCGCTTGAGGCAAAGCACACATTGAGCGCACTCGAGCCGGGCAGCACATCGTATGGTATATTATGCGTGATACACCACTGCACGAGCTTGGCGCCCGGATCGCTGATAGTGGGCATACCCGCATCGCTAAGATACACGATATCTTGGGCAAAAAACTCGCTATCAAATGTTGCGATGAGTTCTTGTTCATTATGAGAATGCAAGGCGATAAAGCGTTTTTGAGAAAGAGAGGCAGAATCGAGCAACGCCCCAAAAAGCGAGCGATCTAGTAGTAGCGTGTAGAGCTTCCTCGCTACGCGCGTATCCTCACACAGCACCACCTGCGCCTGTGCGAGAGCCTGCAAACTCCTAAGGCTAATGTCTAAGAGATTGCCAATAGGAGCTGGGAGGAGCGTAAGCACGAGTTATTTGAGATTGTATTTTTGGCGGAATTTTTCTACGCGTCCTGTCGCGTCGGCTATCTTGTCGCTCCCCGTGTAGAATGGGTGGCAAAAGCTCGAGATATCGATGCGCAGTTGCGGCTTGGTGCTAAGCACTTCGATTTCTTTGCCGCTTGTTACGCAAGTTACCTTGCAGGGGACATATTCTGGGTGGATACCTTTTTTCATCGTTGCAACCTTTAAAGTTAATTTAAACGCGGGATTGTAGCAAAACAAAGATTAAATTTTTTTTAAACTCGGCTTAGTGGGCTTGGTGGTTTGGGTATTGCTTATCACAAAGATAGAATCTAAAAAATTACAGAATCTAATCGCATAGAAGGCATTGCAGAATCTAGCCTCGCAAAATCCAAAGCCATTTTAGAATCTATTCCCATAGATTCAGAATCCCCCACTTCAAAAAACTTTGTGTAAGGCTATGCCAACAAATAATGGAGCGCGTAAGCGCAATACCTAGCAGAATCTAAAGCGGATTTAGAATCTAGATTTGGAGTTTCTGCTTTAGATTCAGAATCCAAAGATAGATTCACAATCTAGCTTAGTAATTTAGATTCAAACTTAGAATCTAGCCTCTTAGATTCACGCTCTCACAGATATTCCCTAGATTCTCAAAATCACTTGTTTGCGCAAAAAGAAAAGGGGTTTATCCCCTCCCGGCTCGCTAAAGCCCCGAAAAGAATAAAGCGGCGCTTTATTCTTTTCGGCAATCAAGGGGAGTGCCTCGCTATCTCCTTGTCTAGTCAAAAATGCTAAAAATGCACTCCTGCATTTTCTTAACGCATTTTTCTAAAGAAACTTACGCTTTGCCACACACGACAAGGGCGAGTGTCGGTAGGTGCTATCGCACCTACATAATTGATTGGATTTTTGCTGCGCAAAAATGGCAGAATCTAAGGACTTAGATTCTGCTTAGGCCTCGTGCTTGCGCACGCACTATTGTTTATATTTGGCAAAGCCTTGATAAGATTTTTTGAAGTAGTAGATTCTGTAAGTTGCTTAGATTCTATGGCGCGTTTTTGATAGAATCTTTGGTTGGTTTATAGAAAACGCCGTGTATGAACGCGTAATCGGAGTGAGCGGGGATTCACTCCGCCCAAGCAATAACAAGTTTTTGCTAAAAGGTGGGTTTATAGAATCTGCTCTATTGCCAAGCGGCGTTGATGACGCGGCGGCACTAAGAGATTCTATAAAGCTTGCCAAAAATGCAGTGTATGAACGCGTAAGCGGAGGGGTGGGAGGCTCTGCCTCACGCCCCGATAGCAAGTTTTTTGCGGTGCAAAAAACTTGCATTAAACATATTAGGAGGCACTTAAGTATGGAGCATTTGAGTTTTGTGAGTATTTTTGTCATCGCTCTTGTCGCGTCACTTGGGCATTGCGTGGGTATGTGTGGCGGGCTAGTCGTCGCCTACACGCGCGCCAAGCTCCACAACCCCCGCGCCCTTTTGCGTAATGCCCTCTCCCACCTCCTGTATATCTGCGGGCGTGTGTGTGCGTATATGGCTTTAGGTGCGGTGTTTGGGGGCTTTGGGGCGGTGTTTGCCCAAAATATGCACACAAAAGCGATTATGGGCGTGGGCGTGGGCGCGCTTTTGCTCATTTTTGGCTTTGCCTATCTGCTCTTTCCAAATGTTTTGAGGATTTTTGAGCCCTCGCTCTCTCCTCATACTCCACAAGATTCACACTCCGCCAAAGACGCCCAATCCACGCACCGCCAATCCCTCCCAAAGCGCGCTTTCGCGGCGATTTTTGGGCTTTTTGCCTATCTGCTGCGCTCGCGCTCTATGGGCTCGTTTTTCCTGCTTGGTGTGTGTAATGGCATTTTGCCCTGTGGCATTGTGTATTACTTCCTCCTAAGCGCGGTGGCAAGCGGGAGCGCGATGGGTGGGGCTGTGGTGATGGGGATTTTTGGAGTGGCTAGCGCGCTTGTGATGTTTGCCTTTGCGCTCTTTGCCTCAAGCCTTATGCGCGTGCTCAAACCCGCGTTTTTCAACACGCTCGCAGGGCTGTGTATGGTGGGCTATGGGGGCTATGGAGTGTTTAGCAATCTTGCATTGCTCTAGATTGTGATTACTTTTGTGCTACAATGCCGGGCTTCAACCCAAAACAACAAAAGGAGTTTTTATGCGAGAGATGTTACGACTTCAGGCACGATACAATCAGTTTGCCAACAACAATATGCTAGCGGTTTTGGAAAATCTAAGCCCTAGCGAGCTCCAAAAAGATGTGGGCGTGTATTACACCTCTGTGCTCGGCACTTTTTGCCATATTTTGGAGGGCGATATAGCGATTTTGCTAGGCATTATCAACGCCTATGCGCCAAATCCCCTAGATGTTAAAAATCTCCAAGATGCTCTAGCAAGCGGCTTGCAGGACAAAAGTTTTGAATCCCTTAGTGCTTTGCGTAAAGAAGCCGATAGGGCAATTATCGAGCTTGTCGATGCAATCGCAGATTTTAGCGAGGTAAAAACTCTCTCATTCCCGGGCGTGAGTTTTGAGAAACCAATAGCGCAGTATTTCCTAGCCTTGCTCAATCATAGCATCCACCACCGCGGACAAATCGCTGCGATTTTGGACATTATGGGCGTGCCTAATGACTTCGCTGGAATGCTGGGAATGTAAATCCTTAAGCACAGAATCTCGTGCTACCAAAACACATTTATAGAATCTACGCCATTGCCAAGCGGCATTCCTGACGCGGCGGTGCTAGGCAATTACAGAATCTCGTCAAAGATTGCGTATATGCTCGCGTAAGCAGAGCGAGCGGAGATTTACTCTCCGCGAGCGGCAACAAGTTTTTGCACCGCAAAAACTTGCATTAAATAAAAATTAAGGAGTTTTTACATGAAAGTCTCATACCTCACGCCCCTTGATAGCTTTAGAGGTATTGCGGCTCTTAGCGTCGTCCTGCTTCATTTGCATATCTATCGATCCTTTACTGAAGTAGAATTTTTCAGACATGGGCATTTGGGTGTGCCATTCTTTTTTGTCTTAAGTGGTTTCATCATAGCCTATGTGTATCACAACGACACATTTAAGTTTAAAGATTTTCTCGCCGCACGCGCGTTTAGAATCTTGCCTTTGTATTGGCTTGTGCTGTTTTTGTTTGTCGCGTTTGAATGCTGTAAATACATTGCCTACACATACTTTGCTGTTTCTTTTGGGATACCGCCCTTTAGTGAGCACAAACAGATTGGGGAGCTATTGCCTAATTTCTTACTTTTGCAATCTTGGTTGCCACACACGGATTCTTCTTCATTTAACTTCCCCTCGTGGAGTCTTAGCATAGAATGGTATTTGTATCTGTGCTTTGGGCTTTTGATGTTTGCGCCCAAAATCGTGCGATACGCGCTTTTTATCACACTTCCCATTCTTAGCTTCGCGCACTATTTAGATGTCTTGCGAGGCGAGGCACAAAAGGGGATTTTGTTTTTCTTTGCTGGGTGCGTTGTGTATCTTATTTTTGCCAAACTCCGACATATCTCTCTACCCCCGATACTGCTGCGTATAGCCGAGGTTATGGGACTTGTTGCGTTTTTGGCGATTTTTCAAATAGGCCTAGATGGCGCCTCCATCATCGTGTTTCCTTTTGTGGTGCTCGTTTTTGCTCTATCTGCTGTATCCTCTAATGCTATTGGGGGGGGGGGCAAGCATAAGCAAGCTCTTATGTCTTAAGCCTTTTGTGTTTTTTGGAAAAATATCTTATAGCATTTATATCACACACGCCTTTAGTATGTTTCTTATGGGTATTCTCACCAAAGCTTTGGCCAAAAAATTTGGGCTTTGGGAGCAAATCTACATAGCAAATGCCCCAAAGCCGTATTTGGACTTTGGCAATGCGCTCTTTGCAAACCTCTACGCACTCATTTATCTTGCTTTTATCATAGCAATCGCCACCCTAGCGCATTTCTATGTAGAAAAGCCCTGCATTGCTTTTGGCAAAAAAATCCGCAATGTTTCATAAACGCTTCACAATAGAATCTAGCTCGGTGTATAGAATCTACGCCATTGCCAAGCGGCATTCCTGACGCGCTAGCACTAGAAAACCACAAAATCTCACCAAAGATTGCGTATATACACGCGCAGCGGAGCGAGCGGCAACAATTTTGCTACAAGCAAAATTGCATAAAATGAGAGAGGCTCTGCCTTAAACCCCGATAGCAAGTTTGTGAAACAAACTTTGTATTACATAATAGGATCGCGTAAGCGGAGCGAGCGGAGATTCACTCTCCGCAAGCGGCAACAAGTTTTGCCATAGCAAAAACTTGCATCACAATAAATGTTTCCTAATGTAACACGATGAGTTTCCCTATTTTAAGGGAAATTCTCCCTCTGTAAAAATCTAGATTCCAAAAAGTTAAAATTTTTTTGTGCAAAAATGAGACACAACCCCTAGTCTATTTAAAACTTTTTGCCTACAATAAAAGCAGGTTACGATTTAAGTAATCTCAAATTTGGGAAAAAGGAGCGAAAATGAGTGCTGGAAAAAAATTCAGAGAAGCCCTCAAAAACAATCACCCCTTACAGATTCTGGGCGTGATCAATGCCTACTCTGCCATACAAGCACAAAAAAGCGGTGCCAAGGCATTATACCTAAGCGGTGGGGCGTTGGCTGCGATGAGTTTGGGCGTGCCCGATCTTGGCATTAGCTCGCTTGAAGATGTGTGTGTCGATGTGCGCAGGATTACCAATGTGAGCGATTTGCCACTGCTTGTGGATGCCGATACGGGCTGGGGCGGGGCATTTAATATCGCACGCACGATAAAAGATCTCACGCGCTCTGGCGCGGCAGGCTGCCACATAGAGGATCAAGTCGCCCAAAAGCGTTGCGGACACCGCCCAAACAAGGAGCTTGTGAGCAAAGAGGAGATGTGCGATAGGATAAAAGCCGCAATGGATGGCAAGATAGATTCTGAATTTGTCGTGATGGCGCGCACGGACGCACACGCGAGTGAGGGGCAGCAAGCCGCGATTGAGCGTGCGCTAGCCTATGTGGAAGCGGGTGCGGATATGATCTTTGCGGAGGCTATCCACACGCTTGAGGAGTATAAGCAATTTACAGATGTGATCAAAGTCCCGGTATTAGCCAATATCACGGAGTTTGGTAAGACACCATATTTTAGCACCGATGAGCTAAAAAGTGTAGGGATCTCTATGGTGCTCTACCCTCTCAGTGCGGCGCGCGCGATGAATAAAGCCGCGCTTGAAGTCTTTAAGGACATTTTGGCAAACGGCTCACAAAAAGCAAGTATTGAAAAAATGCAAACACGCGATGAGCTCTATGAAATGCTAGGCTACCACGCCTATGAGCAAAAGCTCGATGCGTTGTTTAAAAAATAATCTTAAATCTAAAACATAAGGAGACATTATGGGAGAAGCAGCAAAAGGAAAAGTTGGCGGACTAGCTGGAGTTATCGCTGGAAAATCTGCAATTTGCACCGTTGGCACAGGGCATGGGCTAAACTATCGTGGCTATGACATTTATGATTTGGCCAAACACGCGGAGTTTGAGGAAGTAGCCTACCTGCTACTTAAGGGCACATTGCCCACCAAAGCGGAGTTGGCGGATTTTAAAGCCGAGCTTATCAAAGCGCGCGCACTGCCCAAAGAAATGCGTGAAGCACTCAAGCTCCTGCCCAAAGACGCACACCCAATGGATGTGATGAGAACAGGCTGCTCGGTGCTAGGTTGCTTGGAGCAAGAAAACCTAAATGTGGCCACGATGAGCTTCCCAGATCAGCTCAAAATCGGCATTCGCTTGCTTGGGATTTTCCCCTCTATCCTGCTCTTTTGGCACCATTGGCACAAAAGCGGCGTAGAGATGGATACAGAATCTAAGCAAGATTCTATCGGTGGGTATTTCCTAGAAAAACTCCACAACAAGGAGCCAAAAGAGCTATGGGTGCGCGCTATGCATGTGAGCCTCATTCTCTATGCCGAGCACGAGTTTAACGCCTCTACTTTCACTTCACGCGTGGTGAGTGCGACGCTCTCTGATGTGTATTCAGCGATCACTGCAGCTATTGGGGCATTACGAGGACCACTCCATGGCGGGGCAAATGAGGCGGCTATGGAGCTCTTAGAAGAGTTCAAAAGCGTAGAGGAAGCCACAAAAGGCATCTATGAAAAGCTTGCTAATAAGGCTAAGATTATGGGCTTTGGGCATCGCGTGTATGTCAAGGCAGATCCGCGCAATGTCGTGATCAAAGAATGGAGCAAAAAGCTTGGCGATGATGTGGGGGATACCAAACTCCTCTATCCTATCAGCGAGGCGATTGAAAAGATTATGTGGGATGAGAAAAAGCTATTCCCAAATCTCGATTTTTATAGCGCGTCTGCGTATCACTTCATGGGCATTCCCACTTCGTATTTCACGCCCATTTTCATTATGAGCCGCACGAGTGGTTGGCTCGCGCATGTGTATGAGCAGCGTGCTGATAACAAGCTCATACGCCCGAGTTCGGAATATACGGGACCGGAGAATAAGGCGTATGTGAAAATCGAAGATCGCTAGATTCTGTAGTGAAGGCATTCAGCTTTGAGCGACTTTTTAGGGAATCTGCACTCGGTGCTTGGTCACTACCGCTTAGGTAGCTCCCTGCGCCCCTCGCTTGATAACCCTAAAAATTCATCTCAAATCTTAGAATGCCAAACCTACACAAAATGATGCTTGCTAGCACATTTTGAATAAACGCAGAATCTGTGTTTATTAAACAGGGAGCAATACAAAATCCTATGAACTTTTAGCAAGCCTTGATGAGATTCTCTAAAATGGCAGATTCTATAATTCTTGAGATTTTTTAGAATCTAAAGCTTTTTTAGATTCTCAACTTCTGAATCTAGAATCTAAACGTTTAGTAGATTCTGAATCTGTCTTTAGATTCTGCGTTTGGCTTGCTTGCTAAAAATTCTAGGATTGTGCGTAAGATTTAAATGTTGTGCAAGGCGAGGTGCAGGGAGCTACCTAAGCGGTAGTGACCAAACCGAGCCGCCGCACTCATTTAAAGATTGCGTGCAAGCCGAATTTATCTTAAAATACAAGGAGACACAATGAGTGCTGATATGGGAATATTAGACACAAAACGACCAGAATTTGATGAGTTACTAACAAAAATCGCAAAATACGCGCTAGAGTATAAGATAGATTCTAAACTCGCGTATGAAACCGCGCGCTACTGCCTTATGGATACGATTGGCTGCGGGCTTTTGGCATTGGAGTTTCCCGCTTGCACTAAGCTATTAGGACCTGTGGTAGAGGGCGCGGAGTTCCGCCCTTTGGGAGCAAAAATACCGGGGACTAGCTATCAGCTAGAGCCAGAGAGGGCGGCATTTAATGTCGGAGCGATGGTTAGATGGCTTGATTTTAACGACACTTGGCTTGCCGCAGAGTGGGGGCACCCAAGCGATAATCTCGGAGCGATTTGGGCGGTAGCAGATTACCTTAGCCGCAAAAATATCGCTGAGGGCAAAGCACCTCTCACGGTAAAAGACGCGCTAAGTGCGATGATAAAGGCGCACGAGATCCAAGGTGTGCTCGCACTGGATAACTGCTTTAACAAAGTCGGGCTCGATCATGTATTGCTCGTGCGTATCGCTTCTACGGCGGTGGCGTGTGCGATGCTTGGCGGAAGCTTTGAAGAAGTGCGCAACGCTGTGAGCCACGCATTTATCGATGGTGGAGCGTTGAGGACTTATCGCCACGCGCCAAATACCGGAAGCCGCAAAAGCTGGGCGGCAGGCGATGCGAGCTCTCGCGGTGTGAATCTAGCTCTCAAAGCCCTAAGTGGCGAGATGGGCTATCCAAGCGCGCTAAGTGCGAAGTTTTGGGGCTTTGAAGATGTGAAAATGCGAGGCACTAAACTCACTATCCCACAAGAATTTGGCAGCTATGTGATGGAAAATGTGCTCTTTAAAATCAGCTTCCCTGCAGAATTCCACGCACAGACTGCCGTAGAGTGCGCGCTCAAACTCCATGACGAAGTCAAGGACAGGCTAGATTCTGTAGAAAAAATAATCATCACCACTCAAGAATCTGGACATAGAATCATCAACAAAGTCGGACCGCTCGCTAATCCTGCTGACAGAGATCATTGTATCCAATATATGGTAGCTGTGCCGCTTATCTTTGGGCGATTGAGCGCTGAAGATTATGAAGATAGCGTAGCAAACGATCCGCGTATTGACGCACTGCGTGAAAAAATGGTGGTAGAAGTCGATGATAGATACACTAAGGAATATCTAGAATCTGATAAGCGCTCCATCGCCAATGCCGTGCAGATTTTCTACAAAGATGGCAGCAAGAGCCAAAAGGTAGAGGTGGAGTATCCTATCGGGCACCGCCGCAGGAGAGATGAGGGAATCCCTGTGCTTGTCGCGAAGTTTGAGCGCAATATCGCACGCAAGCTTAGCCCCAAAAAATGCGCTAAGATTAAAGAAATCTGCGCCAACCAAGCGACATTAGAATCTATGCCCTTTAATGAGTTTAGCGATCTCTTCGCGCTCTAGTAAAGCTCCATTGTGGGCTTAAGGTTATCAAAACTTACATAAGGAAGCTATGATGGATTTTACACAACTATACCGACAAAAACTAAAAACCGCCAAAGAAGCGGTAAGTGTCATAAAATCTGGGGATTGGGTGGATTATGGTTGGGCGGTTACCACACCTGTGGCGTGCGACAAGGCCTTGAGCGAGCGTATCAAAGACTTGCAAGATGTGAAACTGCGTGGGGGCATACTCCTGCAGGTTCCCGAGGTTTTCAAAGTAGAAAATCCCGCTCCTCATGTCTGCTGGCATACTTGGCACGCAAGCGGCGTGGGACGCAAACTCATCGATGAAGGACTTGGATTTTATGCACCGATGCGCTATTCAGAACTGCCACGCTATTATCGTGACAACGCACCGCGCCCCAATGTCGTGATTATGCAAGTCGCGCCGATGGATAAGCATGGGTATTTTAACTTCGGCCCCTCGGCTTCTCATATGCAAGCCTGTGTGGAGATGGCAGAGATTGTCATCATCGAGGTTAATGCCAATATGCCGCGTTGCCTAGGCGGTATGGGCGCAGATGTGCATATCTCGCAAGTGGATATCATCGTCGAGGGCGACAATCCACAGCCCATCGCCCTCCCGCCAGCCAAAACTAGCGATGCTGATGACAAAATAGCCAAACTCATCGTAGAGGAGATTCGCAATGGTAGCTGTATCCAATTAGGAATCGGTGGTATGCCAAATATCGTGGGTTCTTATATCGCCAAATCCGATCTCAAAGATCTCGGCGTGCATACCGAGATGTATGCCGATGCGTTTGTCGAGATGAGCCTAGCGGGCAAAATCAATGGTAGCAAAAAAAACATTAATAGAGGACGACAAACCTACTCCTTTGCTATGGGGAGCAAAAAGCTCTATGACTTTTTGGACGACAATCCCGAGTGTATGAGCGCGCCCGTGGATTATACCAACGACATACGCACGATCTCATCACTTGAGAACTTCGTCTCTATCAACAACGCCGTAGATGTCGATCTTTTTGGACAAGTAAATTCAGAATCTTCTGGCACAAGGCACATAAGCGGTGCGGGCGGGCAGCTAGATTTTGTGCTAGGAGCGTATTTGGCTAAAAATGGCAAGAGCTTTATCTGCTGCACCTCAACCTTTGTGGGCAAAGATGGTGCGCTCAAGTCTCGCATTTTGCCAACCTTAGAATCTGGGAGTATCGTAACCGCCACGCGCGCCAATGTGCATTATCTCGTAACCGAGTATGGCAAAGTCAATCTCAAAGGGCTCTCAACTTGGCATAAATGCGAAGCGATTATCTCGGTGGCGCACCCCAACTTCCGCGAGGATCTCATCGCTGCGGCAGAGAAAATGAAAATCTGGCGCAAAAGCAATAAGCTTGTCTAGAGTCGATACAAGCTTTGCCATGACAAAACTTACATATCGCTTGTGGGGAGCAATCCCCACTCCCCTCCACTTATACACTCGTATAGAATCTACACATTGCCTAAGCTAGATTGTGTGTTTGTTACAAAAGCTGCGCCCTTATTTTTCACTCATATTTTTGCCCGCAGATGCTTAAAATCCTCACTCCCTCCATTGCATGCCCACACTTTAGCCTTTGAGGAGATTCTAGAATCTATACCATAAGCCACATCCGGGAGCACCACTTAGTAATAGAGCAAATTCCCTAACCCAAAGCCCATTTATTTAATACCGCTTTGCGCACCTCCCACAATCCAAAGGCTTTAGAATCTTATAAGTTTTCTACAAGTAAATATATACTACAATCAAACCCATTTGCAAACGCACAACACAAAGGAGAGAGCATGCCAAATCCCACATACGCACCTAGAATCCAACTTCTTAGTGAATCCACGACGATTGCCATCAGCTCCCTAGCGCGCGAGCTCAAAGCACAGGGCAAAGATATCCTAAGCTTTTCTGCTGGCGAGCCCGACTTTGATACACCAAAGCCCATTAAAGATGAGGCGATTAGAGCGCTCAATAGCGGATTTACACACTACACAGCGGTGAGCGGCATACCCGAGCTGCTTAAGGCGATCTGTGCAAAGCTCGAGCGCGAAAACGGCTTGCATTACGAGCCTAACGAGATACTTGTAAGCAATGGTGCCAAGCACTCGCTCTTTAATGTATTTTCCGCGCTTGTGTGCGAGGGCGATGAGGTGATTATCCCAGCACCCTATTGGGTGAGCTACCCCGAGATCGTAACCTACTGCGGCGGTAAAAATGTCTTCATCCCCACCGATGAAAAAAGCAACTTCAAAATCACCCCAAAGCAGCTCAAAGAAGCCATCACGCCAAAAACAAAAATCCTCGTGCTAAACTCCCCTTCAAATCCCACGGGCGTGGTGTATAGCAAGGAGGAGCTAGAGGAGATTGGGCAGGTTTTGGCAGGGAGTGGCATTTGGGTGCTTAGCGATGAAATCTATGAAAAACTCATCTACGATACGACTTTTTGCTCGGTTGCGGCGGTTAGTCAGGATATGTGTGAGCGCACGATTGTGATCAATGGACTAAGCAAGGCAGTGGCGATGACGGGGTGGCGCGTGGGCTATCTCGCGTGCAAGGACAAGCAGCTTGTCAAATACATCGACAATCTCCAAAGCCAATGCACCTCAAATGTCAATTCTATCGCGCAAAAGGCTAGCGTAGTCGCGCTCAGCAAGGAGTGTGCGGCGGATATAGAGGAGATGCGCCTCGCGTTTAAAGAGCGTATGGAAGTCGCTTGCAAGCTCTTTAGCACGCTGCCGGGTATCACACTCCAAAAGCCACAGGGCGCGTTTTATCTCTTCCCAAATATCCAAGGGGTTGGCAAATTTGGCGGGGATTCTATGCGCTTTTGCCAAGAGCTGCTCCAAGCCCAAAGCGTGGCGTTAGTGCCCGGCAGTGCGTTTGGGCAAGATGGCTATGTGCGCTTTTCCTTTGCGTGTGGGATTGAGCAGATTCAAGCAGGCATAGAGCGTATCGCGCGATTTATCAAAGACATTTAACCCTTAATGCGAGCGGTAAAACTCCTATCCTTTGGGATTTGCGCGTTGGTGCTAGGCGCGCTCACTTATAGATTCTATGAGCCCCATCACACCAACACCACGCCATTTCTCCCATATAGCCTAGATTCACACGCGCTCTCCTCACACGATTCTATCCTTACCCCAAACGCCCCGACTGAAGATTTTGCACAATCCCTGCAGGACTTCCTACTCGTGCCAAATTTTGAAAAAATCGCGCACGCAAGCTCGCTTGTGGATTTGGGGACGCGGCTTATGGTGCTCTTTTTTGCCGGGAATAGAGAGGGCGCGCGCGATGTGAAAATCTATCAGAGTTTTTTGTATAAGGGCGCGAAGTCGTGGAGTGAGCCAAAGGCAATCCTCACGCCAGAGTGGCTATCACGCCAAAGCGGGAAATTTATCAAAAAGCTAGGCAATCCCGTGGCGTTTATGGATACTTTGGGTAGGGTGCATTTGTTTGTCGTGGGTGTGAGCCTAGGAGGGTGGAGCACTTCTAAAATCTATCAACTACGCTTTGATGAGGAGCTAGAAAATCTCACATACATTGGGGAATTGCGCCTAGGGATATTGGCAAATTTTTCACATTTGGTGCGCACGCCAGCGGTTTTGCTCCAAGATGGAGGCTTTATGCTCCCGCTCTATCACGAGCTTGCGGACAAATACCCGCTTGTCGCCTTCTTTGACGCGCAGGGGCAAATGCGATTTGCCAAACGCCTAAACAATCTACGCGGGCAGCTCCAGCCTAGCATAGTCGCCACTAGCCCCGCGCAATGCCTTGAGTTTTCACGCTCGTATAAGAGCGACTTTGCCTACCTGCAGGCTTGCGATGAGATGGGCAATGTATGGCACAAGCCCGTGCGCACCAATCTTAGGAATTATGATAGCTCAAGCGTGCTTGTCAATATCGGGGAGGAAGTCGTGCTCATCCACAATGATGGCTTTGATAACCCCCTGCTTGAGCTCTATGAGCTCTATGGCGAGGACATACATATCCACGCGCGCGCCTCGCTTAGCCTCTTTTGGCTAAAAGATTCTCATAAGGGGATTTTTGAGCGTCTGCTCACGCTTGATGTGAGCAAAGAGCGAAATGGCGAGGTGAGCTACCCCGCTGCGGTGCTCGATAGAGACAATCTCTACATAACCTACACCTACAACCGCAAGCAGATCAAATACACCAAGCTGCGCCTTGATAGCATTTATGAGCTCATCGCGCAAGCAAAAGAAAAAAATCCCACCTTTTTTCAGGAGCAAAAAGAAGAGCCCTTTATAGAATTTGATGATTTTTACTTCGCACATAGGAAGGTGCGCTGATGCTTTGGCTGTGGATTGTGTATCTAGCGGTGGTGGCGTGGATAGCCGCGCATTACACACAAAAAATCTTACCAAAATACCTCATCTGCCTCTTGTGCGCGATCATAGGCAGTGTGCCGCTGTTTTTTGCGCATTATAGTGCCATAGAGATGGTGTATGCGTTTTTTGGCGCGCCAAGCCTATTGTGCGTGCTCATAGCACTCGGTGCCCTATGGCGCGTGCTTGCGCTAGATTTTGGCATTAGAGCCCTAGCACCACTTAAGCCCATTAGCTTTGTTTTGTATGCCGCTTTTGGGGCGGTGCTCCTGCTAGGCGCGCTCAATATCGCGCCTAGCCTTGATATCTACCACTTTGAGCCACTCTATCAGAATCTCATCATTCTAGGCGTTATGGGCGTGATGATCGCTCTAGATTCTGTAATGGGAATCTTTTTTGCTGTAAGTTGCATTATTCTATTAGGGGGGGGGGATGATAAAAGCATTATCGAGGTGGTGTTTTGCCCATATCTATGGCTTTATAGCGTGGGATACACGCTCTTTATGATTTTTACATTGCCAAAAAGATTATGAAAAACGCGCATTGGTTTAGGGAATTATTATGGAAAAGCGTGGTATTCGCGCTTGTGATGTATGGGCTGTTTTTTTCACTGCGTTTGGGCTTTGTGCTCTATGCGGGACTCTCTAGCTCCGATGCCTCCGAGACTTCGGGGCTTGCAGATTCTATCCTTGCTTATTTTCGTGCCTTTTTTTATGGATTTTTATACGATGGCAAAATCGTTGGAATAGCAAGCCTTGTGTATTTTGTGCTTGGGCTCTTTTTGTGTCAGCTCCCCACGGGGCGCAAGGTTTTGCGGCTTTTTATCTCGCTGTGTGTGGTGCTGAGCGTGGGCGTGGGCGTGAGCGAGGCGGGATTTTATCGCGTTTATGGCGATACTTTTAATACCACGCTTTTTTCTACCGATAGCCTCTCCTCCTTTATGCTCTCACTTTGGAGTGAGCACGCGCCTTGGAAGCTTTTTGCACTGCTTATGGGGTGCTTGGTGTTTTTGGGGCTTATGCGTATGGGCTTTAAAATCGTGGAGTTTTTGCACACAAAGCGATCGTATATCACTTTTGGCTCCCAACGCCCCACAATCCTGCAGCCCACCATACTGCTTGTGTGTTTCATAAGCTGGGAAGTCTTTGTGCTTAGCGATAAGAGAGTGAAAAACCTCGCCCAAGACTTCAAAGCCCACACGACTGAAAAAATCTTGCAAAAATCCCTGCCCGGCGCACTTAGAGATCTCACACAAGCCTATAAAATATACCGACAGATCGAGCATTCCGCATTTAGTGATTATGTCGAGCAGACGCCCATACAAGCCCTTGGCGAGTTTTTTGACATTAGCACGAATTTGGAGCATTACGACCTCCAAACCCTCCTCCAAAAGAGTGTTACCAACCCTTCAAGCACAAAAATCGAGCATATTTTTTATATCGTCGTTGATGGACTGAATGGCTGGTATTGCGATAAGGAATTTGATGAGATCGAGGCGTGCAGTGCGCTCAAATCCCTCCTAAGCAAGGGCGCGTTTAAGGCAAATGTGTTTTTGCAAAACGCCTCCCAAGCCATCACCAACGCCCAAGTCCAAATAAGCGGGCTTTTTGACATTGGTATCCCCCTGCACCTGCTCTCCGGACAGATTCAGAGCTTCCAAACCGCCCTAGCCACCAACTTCAACTCCCTAGGCTACAAAACCTCCTTTTTCTTTGGCGCGAGTGCCGAGCACTGGCAAAAATTCGATGAGTTTGTGCGCGCACAGGGCTTTAGCGAGAGCTTTTATGATACGCACATTGTCCAAAACGCCAAAACACGCGCCTACCAATCCCCCTATGAGCACGCGCAGGGTGCTTACAACCGCCATCTTTTAAACTTCGTGCGCGACAAGCTCTTTATCAATTATCAGCAGCGCAGCTTTAACTTTATCCTTACCGCGCCCTACCCCAAAGAAGAATCCACACCCCAAGACGCGCTCACAGAGCGCATAGAGGCGTTTTTGCAAGCCAACCCACAGATCGCAAAGCACACCGATGTGCCCTCCCTGCGCTATGCCTACGAGCAGGATAAGCTAGTGCATAAGTTTATCCAAGACATTAGCGCGAGATTCCCAAATACGCTCTTTGTCCTCACGGCCAACCATAGCGACTCGCCCCCTCTCTCGCTCAAAGCCAAGCATAGCGTGCCCTTTATCCTCTACGCACCAAGCCTGCAACCAATCACCATCGCCAACACGGGATCGCATATTGATATTATGCCAACCATCCTAGAACTCATCGCGCCCGATGGGCACACATATATGAGCTTTGGCACCCCGCTTCTTAGCAACAAACATAGCATTTACCAAACCGACGCGCACCAAGCCTTTGGCGATGATGTCGTGGCAAACAATCGCTTTATCTATGATGGCAAGCAGATTGAGTATTTTGCACAAGGACTAGAGCGCGACAAAGACAAAGAGCTCGCACAGAGGGTTTTTAGACGCCTTCAGCAGGGACGCGCACTAAGCTGGTGGATATTTAAAAACGGCTATGTCATAGAGTCGCAAGCAAGCATTATAGAATCTAAGTAGGCTCAGTCCATAGATTCTAGGTTTGGTGCGTGAGAGTCAGGGAGCGAGGACTCCGCCCCAAAGCACGATACCAAGCCTGCTCTAGCAAAATTGCATTAAGGTAATAGAATCTAGGACAGATTTAGAATCTAGCTTTAGCAATTTGGATTTAGAATCTAGCCTTACAGATTCTAAGACATTGCAGTATCTACCCCCCCCACGCAATCCACTCAAGATTCAAAAAAGCAATGTAGAATCCACTTCAATAGATTTAGAATCTAGGGGAGGCTTAGAATCTAAATTTTGCTTTTATGAATCTTTGATTGGTTTCTGTGGGAGTGGATTTTGTGGAGTTAGATTCTGATTTAGAATCTAGATTACCAAAACTAGATTCTAGACTTTCTTTGGATTCTAAATCCGCTTGAGACTCCGCGCTTGGCTTTGCCTTCTTAGCTTGGTGTGGATTATGTAAGGCCACTATTGCTAGCAAAAATTAGTCGTTGCAGTGGGACTGGAACTTTGGCGGGAGTGGGAGTTACCCCATATATTTGGTTTAATAGACATTCTAGGATTGCTAAAGAATCTTTACTTTGTGCGCAAGGCTTGAATGTCGTCTCGTTTTGCAAGCTCACATCACTGCAAGTAGAGACAAGGGGCAGCACAGGGATTTTGAGTGCGCATGGAGCTACCTAAGCGGTAGTGCCCGAAGCGCTTTTGTGCCGCTCCTGCATTTATCGCGCAAAGCCGAATGCCTACTTAATTTTCTCACTCACGATATTAACGATATTATCCCCCACCATCACAGCAATCTTTTCCATAAACTCCGCTGGCGAAGTGAATCCCACGCACGAGCAGTTGATCTCGCCTAGCACATATTTATCCTTGCCCTCAGAATCTGTATCGAGGATAAAATCCGCCGTCCAAATGAGTGGCAAATCGTAATTCCCAAGTTTTGAGCGGATTTCAGGGAGTTGGACTAAGAACCAATCGATTAAGCTCTGCCAATCTTTTGGCTCATCATAGCGGTATTTTGCTCCGCTAAAGAGCGTCGCAGAAAACGCATCGCCGCCCTCTGCAGGCTTTTTATGCACGACATACACAGGCGTTTTATAGAGCATTAGGATTCTAATCTCGCCCTCTTTAATCCGCGGCAAGAAAGTCATATCCACAAGCATTCCATTATCGCCTACCAAATAATGCTCGCAAAAGTCCATAAACTCGCCTAGTTGTCGCTCCTCGGTGTGATTATCCTTAGCCTCGGTGCAGATGATTTTGGTATCAAGCGGGAGTGAATCTAGCTTGCCATACTCGCTCGCAGATTCTAATCGCACACGCCAAATCCCCTCGCCCGTGGAGCCGCGGTTTTGCTTTAGCACCCGCTCGCCCTTAGCTAGGGTTTTGGGGAAAGTCTTTTTAAAGTCATGCTTATCACTCCACGCCACGCCGATTCTTCTAGCCTCTGTGGGGTCATAATACGCATAGGTATCGCTAGGCACAAGCTGCGTATCAGCTAGCTTAGTGAGCGCGTCCTTAGCCCCATAGCCTATCATCGCATCGGGATGAGGCATACCCACTAGCCCAGATTCACAGAGCTTGCGCAATACATCAAAGTAGAGCTTTTCCTCTTTCAGATTCCCCGGATTGACGCGTGAGACATAGCCATCAGCGGTATTTTTGACGTGCTCATAGATTTTGTTGCGCTCGCTCTCATCGCGCAAAATCTCATCGGTAAAAAACACCACTTCCGCATCCCACCCCTTAGCCTTAAGTGCATTTACCATCGGCATAGTGTCTTTTCTATACCCATCAGGACCCTTATCGCTGCCGCCCCTTGCCTCGAAAAACACGATGTTCTTTTTCATCTCCTCTCCTTTTAGATAGATTTAAGGTTTCATTGTATCCCAATTATTTACAAAGTTTTATTAAAGCTCCTAAATTTTGCGCTCAACCCACTCCGCAACCCACCTCCAACCACCTCACAAATCGCACAACTCTGTGCAGACAAACTCGCAAATAAACCCATCGTGTTAAAATAATTGTAACCTTTTGGTGCTACAATGCCCCCGCTTTTATAAGCGACAAATTAAGCAAGGAGAAGAATTATGTTTAGTCTTAGGACCCTACCTTATAGCGACAAGGATTTTGGAGATTTTTTGAGCCCCGAGGCGTTTAGCTACCACTATGGCAAGCATCATCAAACCTATGTTACCAATCTCAACAATCTCATCGCCAACACAGAGTTTGCGGGCAAAGGATTGGTGGATATTATCCTAGGGGCGAACGGCGGCGTGTTTAACAACGCAGCGCAGGTGTATAATCACGATTTTTACTGGGATTGTATCGCGCCTAAGGGTGGCAGCGCAAGCGCGGAGCTAAAGGCTGCTATCGATGCGGAGTTTGGCTCGCTTGAAGGATTTAAAGAAAAATTCATCGCTTCTAGCACGACGCTCTTTGGCTCTGGCTGGAATTGGCTCGTGTATAACACAGCAAACAAAAAGCTTGAAATCGTGCAAACAAGCAACGCACAAACCCCAATCACAGAATCTAAAGTGCCTTTGCTCGTGGTTGATGTGTGGGAGCACGCGTATTATATCGATCATAGAAACGCGCGCCCTGCGTATTTGGAGAAGTTCTGGAGTCATATCAATTGGGACTTTGTCTCTAAAGCCTATGAGTGGGCGAGCAAGGAGGGTATGAGCTCTGTGTCTTTCTACGCAAACGAGCTGCACCCCATCAAGTAGCCATTTAAGTAGCACGCGCTCTCACAATAATGCGCCTTTTGGCTTGCCTTGCGGTTTTATGCCTTTTGGCATTGCCGCTTGGGGCGAGCCCTACATTTTCTGACGCCAAACAAGAGCTAAGGCAGCTCTACCTACTTTTAGACTCCTCATTCCGCAAAGATTTTTATTGCCAAATCCCTTTTAGCGTGCGCTTATATCGTGGCAAGCTGCAGCTAAAGCCCCTACCCAAAGATTCGCTAGATTTTAAGCATTCCGCGATAGAGTGGGAGCACATTATGCCTGCGCACACTTTTGGCAAGCACCTCGCGTGCTGGAAGCAGGGCGGACGCAAAAAATGCCAAAAAGATTCATACTTCCAAAAAATGGAATCCGATGTGCAAAATATCGTGCCAACGATTGGGCAAATCAACCGCGACAGGCGCAACTATGCGTATGCCAACGCGCCCAAATCCACGCAATTCACGCAATATGGGGATTGTGAGGTGTATGCAGATAGGCAGGCACAGAGATTTTATCCCGCGACATATTCTAAGGGCTATATCGCGCGTAGCTATCTGTATATGGCAAAGACTTATGGTATCCCTCTAGATTCTCACACGCGCGCGCAAATGCAAGAATGGGATAGAATCTACCCTATGGACGCCAAAGAGCGCTATCTACGCCAACAGCTTGATAGGCTTAACCAAAGGCTTCTCTTACAATCCCTGCCTTTAAAGAATTTGCTACGATAGCACACAGAATCTATCCCCCCTCCTCACATTAGCATTGCAGAATATGCTATAATCCGCGCTTTGTGGATATTACAAACATCATGAAAGTGAGGGCTATATGCTTTTTAATAGTGTTGCGTTTGTTGTGTTGGTGCTCGCCACGCTTTGTGTGTATTATACGCCTTTTGTGATTAGGCGCGGTTGGCAGGTGTATGTGCTCATCATTGCGAGCTTTGTGTTTTATGCGTATGGGCAGCCGTGGCTACTCCTCCTGCTCATCATCTCGGCTTCGATTAATGCCCTTGCAAGCTACCAAGTGATGAGCGCGGCGACTTTGGGCCAAAAATACTTCTACGCCCTTGGCGGCGTGATTGTGAATCTAGCCGTGCTAGCAGGATTTAAATACAGCCCACTTTTTGGCAGAGTGCTAGAATACTACACTTCACTCTCAAGCATAGGGGAGTTTCTCATCGCCATTCCCTTACCCGTAGGGATTTCCTTTTACACGTTCCAAGGGATTAGCCTGCTTGTAGATTTGTATCGGCAGGCAAGGACACAGAGCTTAGATTCTCTAGAATGTATAGAATCTAAGCCCGCCAACAGCCCCACACATTCTAAACAATCTCTAGATTCTGTAAATGCGTGTAACTTTTGGACACATTATCACAAAACGCTCTTTTTTATCGCATTTTTCCCCCAACTTGTCGCAGGCCCGGTTTTAAAAGCACACGAGTTTTATCCACAGATTCACACAAAATACCCTAGAGACATTGCGTGGATTGGCGCGCTCAAAGTCATCATCATAGGCTATTTTCTCAAAATGGTCATCGCAGATAACCTCAAAGATCAGACATTTTGGATAGCCTATCCGTATTTTGAAGCCTACAACACTATCACTTTGGCCGGACTGCTCCTAGGGTATAGTATGCAGATTTTTGCGGATTTTGCGGGATATAGCCTCATAGCCATCGGCGTGGCCAAGCTCTTTGGCTATGAGCTGCCCAAAAACTTCAACTTCCCCTATATCGCACGCTCATTCTCGGAGTTTTGGACGAGGTGGCATATTTCACTCTCCTCATGGCTCAAAGAATACCTCTATATCCCCCTTGGGGGCAATAGGAAGGGCAAAGCACGCACTTATGCAAATCTCATGATAGTGATGATTTTGGGAGGATTTTGGCACGGCGCAGCACTCTCGTATATGGTGTGGGGCTTATATCATGGGATTTTGCTTGTGATGGAGCGTTTTTTCTCGCAGTTTGTGCGACTAAAACAATGCCTAGGCACGCATATCCTTAGGGCTGTTTTTGTGTTTGCGTGCGTGTCTTTGGGCTGGCTACTCTTTAAGCTCAATGACTTCTCTGATGTGCTAGGGTATCTTCATAAAATGTTTGTTGTGCGAAGTGGCGAGATGAATTTTATGCTCTTGCTTTGTATTTTGCTCTATTCTTTGCCCATAGGGGCGTATTATGCCAATCATCTCTTAAGCCTTAAATACCACAAAAACTTCTTAGATTCTAGCGGTGTGTATGCGATTTTGCTCTTTTTTATCACTACAAATAGCGGAGGTAGCAATGCGTTTATTTATTTCCAATTTTAAAAAAATCCTTGTGATTTTAGGGATTTTTTTAGCCCTTTTTCTGGGCTATAATGCCTTTATAGTGCTAGCAAAGCCACAAGTTCTCGCGTTCCAGAATCAACAACAAGGCAATATGGTTTTTGCACAAGATTATTTATATGCTATTGCCCCCCCCCAATGCCTGATCGTTGGCTCCTCGCTCGCAGCGCGTTTAGAATCTAGCCTCCTCACTCCCAAACACCTCTACAACCTCGCCTTTGGTGGCGGCAGCGCACTCACAGGCCTAAAACTTATCCAAGAGCACACCAAACACACTGGCGTCATTCCCCACACGATTTATATTGAAGAAAACATCGCGCTTATCCGAGATATCGACACCGCTATGCTTGAGAGGCTTTTTCACCCCATAGGCTACAGACTGCGTCGCTACATTCCAGCACTACAAGAACGCTACGCACCTCTTAATCTCGTGCTAAGTGTGGTAAAAAAGCACTTTGGCAGGAGTGAAGCAGAAAAGCTCGCACAAAAGCGCGATGAGAGAATGTATCGCATTATCCTAGAGCGTAGCATACAATCCTATCAAAAGGAGCTAGTGGGCTATGAGCCAAAGCTCGCACTTTTGCACGAACTTTTGGAGTATTTTGAGAATCTAGGCACGCAAATCGTGTTTTTTCAAATGCCCATAGATTCAGAGCTAGCAGGCTTAAAGCAACCCTTGCAGCAGCGCGAGATTTTACAGACACACTTCCCGCGCTACACATTTTTGCCTAGCCCCGCACATAGCGACTACACGACAAACGATGGGATTCATCTCATCAAAGAAAGCAGCGTGCGCTTCACACAAGAATTTTTACAAAACTCCCTATGTCCATAAAGTTTTTAAGAATCTAAACAAACAGATTGTAGGCTCTCACGCACGCCCTAGAGTGAGCAGCCTCAAAAGCTCTATGAGAGCGACTTTTGGAGTGTGAAAGATTGGTTTGTGTTTTGTGGAATCGTAAGTAAAGCTAGTAGCGGGGAGAAAATATCGTATATATGGTGCGGAAGAGAGGACTTGAACCTCCATGCCTTGCGGCGCTAGATCCTAAGTCTAGTGCGTCTGCCAGTTTCGCCACTTCCGCGACTTGGATAGAGGGCGCAATTATACGCCACAAATCTTAAATATTGACTTAAACCTAGCCCAAAGCATATGTAAATTTGTTATAATGCACCCAAAAACAAAGGACTTCCCTTGCGTCATATACCAAATATCTTAAGCGTTTCACGGATTTTACTCGCTATATTATTACTTTTTATCGTGCTTGAGAGTGATGTGATTTTCCCCTCGTATATGGACAAAACTTGGATCAACTACTTTGCCTCACTCACCTTTTGTATCGCCTCTTTGACGGATTTTTTTGACGGATATATCGCGCGTGAGTATCATCTCAAATCCCTATTTGGCGAGGTGTTTGATCCTTTGGCGGACAAGATGCTTATCCTCTCGGCATTTATCGCGCTTTTAGTGCTAGAGCGTGCCTCGCCGTGGCTGATATTTTTGATTTTAAGTCGGGAGTTTTTTATCACGGGCTTGCGCGTCGTAGCCGCAGGAAGTGGCAAAAGCGTAGCCGCCTCCAATGCTGGCAAATACAAAACAGGCGCGCAAATCGCTGCCATCGCCTTTTTGCTCGCAGATTTTTTTCCCGGCGGCGAGACACTGCTGTGGTTTGCGGCATTCCTCACGCTTTATTCGGGGCTAGAATACACTATCAACTACTACAAGAGCCTAAAGGCATAGCGTGAGCTGGCTCATCGCGCTTGTTATCTTAGCCTTTTTTATCGTGTTTCACGAGCTTGGGCACTTTCTCGTGGCGCGGGCGTGCGGGGTAAAAGTCGAGGTGTTTAGCCTAGGCTTTGGCAAAAGGCTTTTGAGCTTTGAGTATAAAGGCACGCTCTACGCCCTCTCTGCAATCCCGCTAGGCGGCTATGTGCAGCTCAAAGGACAGCAAGAGGCGTTTATAGAATCTAGCGCGACTAGTGAGGTTAGAGAATCTAAGCAGCCTCTAGATTCAAAGCAAGGCAGTGTATGTGCGCGTAGCGCAGCGGCGAGGGGCTCTGCCCCAAGTCCCGATACCAAGTTTGTGCAACAAACTTGCAATAAAATAATAGAATCTAGTGCAACTAGTGAGATTACAGAATCTAACACCTCACAGACACAAACCCATAGTAGCGATTCATTCCTTGCCAAATCCCCCCTGCAGCGCATAGCCATCCTCCTTGCAGGCTCGGGCTTTAACCTCTTACTAGGCTTTTTGCTCTATGTGTGCGTGTATCTCTATGGCGTAGCAAGCGTGCCGCCCATCGTGGGAGAGGTGCTAGATTCTATGCCCGCGCAGGAAGCTGGGATTTTGCCCGGAGATAGAATCTTAGAGATTAATGGCGCAGAGATTCACACTTGGGAGGAGCTCTCAAAGCTTGTGCGGGATTCTATAGGTGCGATTTCTATGCGCGCACAGCGCGGGGAGTCGCAGCTAGACTTCACGCTTATGCCCCGCCTTGTGGATTCTAAGACTGCCAATGTTTTTGGTGAATTTATCAAACACAATGCCATAGGCATTACCGCAGCGCACCAAACCCAAATCGTGCGCTACACAGGATTTCACGCCATCACAAAGGCGTGGGAGAAAACCATAGAATCTTCCAAACTCATCTTACAATCTCTACAAAAGCTCATCAGCGGTGCTATCGGTGTGCAAAACATCAGCAGCGTGGTAGGTATCACGCACACGATGGCGTCCTTTGCCCAAAGCGATTTGGTGGCACTCCTCGCCCTAAGCGCGCTCATCTCTATAAACCTCGGGATTTTCAATCTCCTCCCCATACCGCCCCTTGATGGCGGGCATATCCTCTTTACCCTCTATCAATCCCTCACGCGCAAAAAGCCAAGCGAGCGCGTTGCAAGTGCCATTATGATAGCCGGATTGGCACTGCTGCTTGGGATTATGAGCCTTGGGGTGTATAACGATATAAATCGTATCATGGCCCCATAATTTTGTCTCCAATGCTTAATTTATTAACTTTCCTAAGTGCATAATATGGGGCATTAACTTTAACAAAAGGCAGGATTATGGAAGACATTTTTGACTCGCGTTGTCTAACTATGAGTATTTTGGCAAGTCCAAATATGGCAAATTTTAGCGGTGTGGTGCATGGCGGGGAGCTGATGAAGCTCCTAGATCAAGTCGCATACGCGTGTGCAACGCGCTATTGTGGGCACGGCGTGGTGACGCTAAGCGTGGATAATCTCATCTTTAAGCACCCCATTCCCATTGGCTCACTCATCACATTCCTTGCAAGTGTGAATTATGTGGGCAAAACAAGCTGTGAAGTGGGTATCAAAGTCGTGAGCGAGGATATCAAAAACCACTTTGTTACACATTGTAACACTTGCTACTTCACAATGGTGGCTATCGATACCAAGAGCGGCGAGAAAAAAACAATCCCGCCCTTTGAGCCCAAAACCCCTACCGAGATCAAACGCTACGAAGCCGCGCTCAAGCGCAAAAAGGCGCGCGAGGAAAATGTCAGAAACTTTAAAACCATCAAACAATCCTAAGTTGCGTTTTGCTATCCATGCAGATTCTTGACGCACAAGGGTTTTTGGAGATCAAAAGTCCGAGTGCTAGCTCTCGCGCGGAGGTTATCATCGATGTGCGCAGCCCTAGTGAGTTTGCGCACTCTCATATCCCCGGAGCGCGCAATCTCGCGGTGCTAAGCGATGAGGAGCGCGAGAGAGTGGGCACGCTCTATAAACACAATCCTTTCGAGGCAAAGCTCCTAGGTGCCGCGCTCATCTGTCAAAATATCGCGCGCACCCTCCCCACTCTCAATCTCACTCCCGCACACATTATCAGAATCTACTGCGCCAGAGGCGGTATGCGTAGCCTCTCACTACAGACGATTCTCGCCAATGTCGGCTACCGCACTATCCGCTTACAAAATGGCTACAAGGCATACAGAAAGTTTGTCCTAGACTATCTCGCCAAAACGCCCAATATGCAGTTTTTCACACTCATAGGGCCTACTGGGAGTGGCAAAAGCGAGCTACTAGCACTCTATGAAGACTCCCTAGATATAGAATCCCTTGCCAAGCATTGCGGCTCGAGCTTTGGGGCGATTTATGGCGCGCAGCCAAGCGTAGCGATGTTTGAAAACACTCTGTGTGCGCGCCTAAGGGAGCTAGAGGGCAAAAAGGTGCTCATAGAGGGCGAGAGCAAAAAGCTAGGCAGCCTCATCGTGCCAAAGCCTCTGTATGACACCTATCAGCGCGCGCCAAGGATTTATCTACACGCACCCCTAGAGCTGCGCATACGCAGAATCTTGCACTATTATGAGCACATAGATGAGGCGTTTTTTACCCACGCAATGCAAAAAATCGCACCATTTATGCAAAGGAAATTTTGGCTTGAAGCAAAGCAAGCCTTTGAGCACGATGACAAGCCAAAAGTCGCGCAAATCCTCCTAGAGCAGTATTACGACAAAGTGTATAAAAAACAATCCTACGCCCACTACATAGAATCTAGCGATTTGCACGAGGCGTGTGTGCGCGTGCGCGAGATTATGGCTAGATACTAGCCCACACCGCAAGTGCCGTAATCACTAGCCCAAGGGCAAATGCGCCAAAAGCCTGCTTGCGCTTTTTCTTACAAAATGAAGTGATAATAAGCCCAGAGAGATAAAACACCACAAGCGAGAGCGCAAAGCCTACCGCGATGATGTCAAAGTAAAATTTGCCCTTTGCCTTGTGCATAAGGAGCAAAATCCCATACAAGCCCCTATCAGTAACGCGCACAATCGATTCACCCTGCTTGTTTGTCGTGATACTCGCACTGTATTTGATAGAGCCCATAGTCGCGCTGCCCCTTTGTATGCGCACTTGCGTATCGTTTGGGATTTTGAGATTATGCGCTCTTAGGACAGAGAGGATTGCCTCCTGCTCCTCGCCCTTTTGGGGCGCAGAGGGGAGCACAAACTCCTCTATCCTCGCATCGGCATTCTCTCGCACATCAAAGATATACAAAGCCCCGGTAAGCGCGTAAATAAGCGCAGCAGGCAAAAAGAATAGACTTAGATACAAATGCACTTTCATCCACAGAGATTTATCAAGCTTCATCACACGATCCTTTTATTACAAGTTTTTGTTAATGAGAATTATACTTAATAATTTGTGAGATAAATGTGAAATGTGGGTTTGTGTGGAATTTGGATTTATAGAATCTAAGTCGGGTTTATAGAAAACGCGCTAGCCCAAGTCGCGTTCCTGACGCGATGACACTTAAGAAGCCACAGAATCTCGCACTTAGATTCTGTGTATGCTCGTATAAGCGGAGCGAGCGGAGATTCACTCTCTGCGAGCGATTGTAATTTTACGCTAGCAAAATTGCATTAAATGATACAATCCCACGCCCTAAGCACGCACCGCGAGCTTGGTGATCGCCTCGCTATTGAGCTCGTCCATATGGGACTTCATCACCTTTTGATACATATCCACGAGGCGATTTGTCTCGATAAGCGCGCTCATCTCAAGCACCGCATTGACATTGCTCTTTTCAATAAAGCCCTGTGCCACCACAGCGCGATCTTGGAAGTTTTGCCGCTCACTAAGCCTCTCTTGTGGGAACTCATAGAGATTTTTGCCCACTTTCTTAAGGTAGCGAGGGTTTTCAAAGCCCACCACCGCTAGCGAGCCAATGGGTGCAATCTCGCCTATGGCGTCGTTATTAAGGCTGCGCGTGTAGATATTGCCACTCGGATCGACTTCTATATGCAACCCCTGCCCGATACTGATACCCCCCTCGCTATCAAGTCCCGCGCGAGAGAGCACAGCAAAGCCCTCTTTGGTGACAAGCATTCCATTAGCATCAAGCGTGAAGCTCCCATCACGCGTATATCGCACACCCTCGGGCGTGAGCACGGCAAAAAACGCATTAGAATCCCGCAGGGCGAAGTCTAGTGGATTCTCCGTCTGTGCCATAGAGCCTAGGCTCCTATCGGTGTATTCCTCGCTGATGATTGGCACCCTATCAAGCGAGCGATTGAGGAATTTTGCCGCCTCGCGTGTGTGGTTGTGGAGTGGTAGCTCGTGCTTGTGCGTCTGATAGAGGCGCAGATAGTCGCCTATGACGACATCATCACGCTTGAAGCCATTGGTATTGAGATTAGCGAGGTTGTTTGAGATGAGATCAAGACGGCTAAACTGCGTTACCATACCGCCCGTTGTGTTGTAAAATCCACTTTGCATTAAACTTCCTTAAAACTCTAAGATACCTCGGCATAAACAAAAAGCATTCCCTAATCCTCACTAGAATCTAAGCAATCCCTACCCAAACGCCCCCAACGCCACGCACACATAGCAAATGAGGCATACACCACACCCCGCAGCCCCGCGTTAGCCAGCTCACAACGACAAGCGCACAAAAGTATGACAATTTGACAAAATTAAGTTGCGTTTTTTTTTTTTTTGTTTATAATTACCCTTTTGCCTCATCATCAACTCCACAACAAAAAGGACTTCCAATGACACTCAAACTCGGGACAAAAATCGTCTTAAGCATCGCGTCTATCGTGCTTTTATGTATGCTTGGACTTATGTTTCTCATCACGACTAATGTCGATAAGGAGCAAACCATCACGACAGAAAAGCTCCTCTCAGCCGTCGCTGACAAAGCAAAAATCGTTGTAGATTCTAATATCAATGGCGTGCATATGTCGCTTTCCAGCATCGCTCCGAGAATCGAAGAGATTATCGCGCATAGTAGCGGAGCGGTGGCACAGGAGAGGCTTGAAGCGCAAGTCAAAAATATGCTTGATGCCAACCAATTCGGTATGTATGCCTACGCGTATGTTACCGATAGCAAATACATAGGCGACAATATCACTAACCCCCGCAACAAGCTAGAAAATGGGCATTTTATGGTGCTAGCCAAGGACAACGAGCCCGATATAGTTGGGGGGGTGGAGCTGCTGAACGCAGATATGAGTGTTTTATCCTTTGGCAGTGTCAAGGAAGCCATTGCAAAAGGCGCACAAAGTATTGGCGATCCGAGACTTGTTAATATAGGCAAGCAGGGCGATAGATTTGGCTTTGCAGTGAATGTCCCTCTCAAAAACAAAGGCAATCTTGTGGGTGTGGCGGGGATTTTTATCGATTTGAGTGAGATTTCAGAGGTTCTGCTCTCTCAAGAAATGTCGGCATTTAGCAGGGATTATAGAGCTGTGCTTTCTGCTGATGAAACGATTGCCGTGCATCCCGACTCTAAGGTTGTGGGCGCGAAGTTTAAAGAGATCAATAACCACCCCAGCGCACAAGAGCTCAACAAGGCGATTGAGAAAAAATCTCACGGCTTGTTTGAATATGAAAACTACCAAGGTGCAGAAATGCTCGTGGAGCTCAAAACCTTTGAAGTGGGTGTGAATACGGGGACTTTTTGGAGTGTGCTTGTGGTAGCACCCAAAGATTCTGTGTATGCGTCTTTACATAGTCTGCAGACGACTATTATCACGGGTATTTTCGTCTCGCTGCTTGTGTTGGTGCTTTTTGTGTATTTTTATGTCAAATTCAATATCCTTGCGCGTATCCACGCGATCTCCCATCATCTCTTTGGATTTTTCGCATGTTTGCGCCACGAGAGTGATAAATGCCCCGCACCGCTCAAACCTAGAGCCAATGACGAGCTCGGCGCGATGGCGGTGGCTATCAATGAGGGGATAGAAAAAACCCAAAGCGATCTCGACAAAGACTCCGCCCTCGTCTCCCAATCCCTAGAAGTGATCAACCACACTCGTGAAGGATATGCTGATAGACGCATCAC
>CALVDZ010000012.1 GCA_944326445.1 uncultured Helicobacter sp. | reverse complement strand
ATCACCTCCGCTGCGCGTTCATACACGCAATCTAGTGCGAGATTATAGAATCTTTGGTGCAAACGCGTCAGGAACGCCGCTTAGGCTAGCACCTTTTCTATAAACCCGCCTTAGATTCTATAATTTTATGCAAGTTTTGCGCTGCAAAACTTGGTATCGGTGATGAGAGCAAAGCCCTCATCACCTCCGCTGCGCGTTCATACACGCAATCTAGTGCGAGATTATAGAATCTTTGGTGCAAACGCGTCAGGAACGCGATTTGGCAATTGCGTAGATTCTATAACAGCCTTGAAAAAGAGGTGGGATTATAGCATAAAAATATTATTGTAAGTAAATATTACTATAAGAAAATCTTTGCATTGCTTGTGTTACAATGCCACAGAATCTAGGCGAGATTTTAAGGAATAATAAGGAGATTTAATGACGACAGAGCAGTTGCAAAAAATAGGTTTTAGCTTGTGGTGTGATTTTGTGCAGAGGGACTTTTTGGATCACGCATTTGGTGCGCTCCTTAGCCAAGGAGGTGGTTTGCTAAATGGCGCAACAAGCAATCCAAGCATCTTTGCCACTGCCTTGCAATCGCCCCATTACGCGCAGCAAAAGGCGAGTTTGCACGGGTTGGATTCTAAAAGCATTTATGAGCACCTCGCCTTTAGCGATATCGCCAAAGCCGCAGATATGCTCGCGCCACTGCACCAAGCCGACGCGCGCCACGGCTTTGTGAGCATTGAGATCGATCCATTTTTGTGCGATGACGCACCAAGGAGTATCGATGAGGGCGTGAGGATTTTTAAAACCCTAAATAAGCCCAATGTGATGATAAAAGTCCCAGCCACGCAGGCAGGCTATGAGGTGATGAACGCACTGCTAGCGCGCTCTATCCCGGTAAATGCCACGCTGATTTTCTCCCCTGCTCAAACCAAATCTTGTATGGAGGCTTTTGCCCTAGCGCGCAGAGATTCTCTAGCCCAAGCGGTGGTGAGTATTTTTGTCTCGCGCATCGATCGCGCCTATGGCAGCACCACTCTAGGCATAGCCAATGCCAAGGAATGCTATGCGTGCGTCCAAAGCTTTGAAGATCCTAACTCCCGTGCTCTGTTTGCCTCCACAGGCGTGAAGGGTGGGGATTTGCCACCGACTTATTATATAGATTCACTCCTACTGCCAAATGCCATCAACACCGCGCCCCTTGACGCGCTCAAGGCGTTTTTAGAAAAGTTGCGCACGGGCGATTGTGAGAGCGTGCAGCCCACTTGCACAGAGCTAAATCACACAATAGACTACGACAAACTCCTAGATGAGGGGCTTATGGCGTTTAAGCAAAGCTTTCACACTATGCTAGAGAGCCTCTAGCTAATGCTAAAGCGCGCGATTGTCCTAGGAGGTGGTGGCTCTAAGGGCGCGTATCAAATCGGCGCGTGGAGGGCACTGCGAGAGCTTGGGGTAGATTATCACATCATCACAGGCACGAGTATCGGGGCGTGCAATGGCGCGCTGATGGTGCAGGGGGATTATGAGCGCGCATTGGAGCTATGGCAGAGCATTGATATCGATAAAGTCGTGCTCAATGGGCTCAATCTGCGCACGGACATTAGCTACTATATGGAGCATAGCGACAGGCTTTTTGGCTTTTTAAAGACTTATACGAGCAATAAGGGTATGGACACCACGCCGTTTGTGAATCTTTTGGGGCGTTTTATCGATACGGAGCGGTTTTTCGCCTCAAGGGTGGATTATGGGCTTGTGAGCGTGCGCTTCCCCTCTATGCAGCCCATTCTCAAATGCAAAGATTCACTCCCAAAAGCACAATTACGAGATTGGATTATGGCGTCTTGCTCGTGCTTCCCGGCGTTTCCTATCTATGAGATTGCGGGCGAGGGTTATATCGATGGCGGGTATTATGACAATCTGCCCATCTCGCTTGCCTTTAGGCTTGGCGCGCAGGAAGTCATCGCCATTGCGCTCAATCCCAAGCCCCACGCCTACACAAACCACCCCTTTGTGCGCTGTATCCAGCCTAGGGAGCGTTTGGGCGGTATGCTAGATTTTGATAGCGATATGATACACACACATATCGGGCTTGGGTATTTGGACACGCTTAAGAGCTTTGGGCGTTTGGTGGGGAGGGATTTTAGCTTTGTTGCGCAGGATTTGGGAGTGTTTGTCAGCGCGTTTGGGCGCGCTCTGGGGGAGATTCTCTCCTATGAGCTTAGAGCCCATACCCCACAAATGCTTGATAAACTCCTTACCCCCACACCCTTGTATGAGAGAATCTTAGAGCTTTTGGGCGCGCGTGAAAACCACACCATCACCCTAGCACTTATAGAATCCCAAATGCACCTCCACCGCTACAATCTGCTAGAGACATACCACCTCGCAGAGATTCTAAGCACGCTTGCAGACAAAAGCAGGGCATACCTGCACGCGCGCGGCATACCACTTGAGGGCACTCTCACAAACACAGAAAGCCTTGATGATGAGGCGCTGCTAGCCCTTGTGTTTTGTGCCTTTATGAGGCAAGTAGCGATTTAGAGGCACTCAGAGCTTTTGCACAAAGCTCTGTAATATCACGCGTTCATTACCGCCAAAATTTATCTTTAACGCCACGCTTCCCCCGCTATCGCGCACCTCACACACGCGCCCAGTGCCAAAGACTTTGTGCAGCACCATATCATTGACTTTGATACTTTCATCTTGCTCGCCATCGTGGCGCGCTAGAGAGGAGGTGCTTTGGCTCCCAGATTCTGTCAAAAATCGTGAAGGGCGCAAAAATCGGCGCTTCCCATGGACAAATCTACTCTCCACACTGCACAAATAAAGCTTGTGCCGCGCCCTTGTAAAAGCCACATAGCCTAGCCTACGCTCCTCTTGGAGCTCATCGCCACCGCCATATAGTGGGAACATCTCCTCCTCAAGCCCTATCACAAAGACATTATCAAACTCCAAGCCCTTAGCACTATGTATGCTCATACAACTCACGCACTCCCCGCCCTGCTCATCGCTACTTGAGCTAAGCGCGATGGTATTGAGAAAATCCTGCAAGCTCTCATCGGGATTTTGCACCACAAAATCGCGCAAAACCCCATAAAACTCCTCGATATTGGCTATCCTATCCACCGATTCTAGGGCATTAAACTCCTTGCTAAAATCTAGCCACTCTTGCAGAGATTCTATAAATGCGAGTTTTTCAGAATCTGCTAGCTCCTTTAGCTCCGCAATTTTGGCAAAAAACCCTTCAAGTGTTTTGAAGTTTTTTTGCCCGAGGGCTTTTGCGCATTCTTCTTTATACGCGCTAAAAGTCTCTGCGATACTCATCTGCTTGGCTCTTGCGAGCGATTCTAGGTTTTCTTGGGATTTTTTGCCTATGCCGCGCCGAGGTGTGTTGATAATGCGCAAAAGCGAGTAATCATCGCTAAGATTATGCACAAGGCGCACATAGCTTAGCAAATCCTTCACCTCCGCACGCTCATAAAAGCGCATAGCCCCGATGATTTGATAGGGGATTTTAGCCTTATTAAACGCCTCCTCTATGCCGCGCGAGAGGGCATTTAGCCGAAAGAGCACAGCAAACTCTCGCGCTTTTTTGCCTTGAGTGAGTTCCTTAGCGATAATCGTAGCAATGGCACTTCCCTCTTGTGCCTCATCTTGGGAATGCAGGATTTCTACTGCTTGCCCGCTCTCCTTGGTGCTTTGGAGGTTTTTGCCCAAACGCCTTGTGTTGTGCGCGATGAGGGCGTTGGCTGCTTGCAAGATCTCGGGCGTGGAGCGGTAGTTTTGCTCGAGTTTGATGAGCGTGGCATTGCTAAATTGCTGCTCAAAGTTTAGGATATTGTTGATATCCGCACCGCGCCACCCATAGATACTCTGATCGTCATCGCCCACCACACAGAGATTAGTATGCGTGCTTGTGAGATAGGAGAGGAGTTTGTATTGAATCTCATTAGTATCTTGATACTCATCAACCATAATATATTGGTAATGCCCACTTGTCTCATCGCGCAAATCCTCGTGAGTGCGGAGAATCTCGCAAGTGAGATAGAGCAAATCATCAAAATCAAGCATATTTTTGCTACGCAAAAACTCCTCATACTCGACATACACGCGTTGCAGGGCTTTATACTCTGGTGTGTGGGCATAGGCGGCGGCAGATTCTGGGCTAAGCGAGGCGTTTTTGCAACTACTGATATAGCCTAGGATTCTCTGTGGCGTGAGATTGGGAGCGAGCTTTTTGGCAATGCGCTTGCAATCATCAGAATCTAAAAGCGTGAAGTTCGCACTACGCCCTAAGCGGTGTATGTGGAAGCGCAAAAAAAGCAAGCCAAATTTGTGAAAAGTGCAGAGCAAGGGCGGGGCTTGGGTGCTGGATTCTAAAAGTGCCATAGCTCGCTCGCGCATCTCCGTTGCGGCTTTATTAGTAAAAGTGAGAGTGAGGGTGTGCTGGGCTGGCACGCCAATCTCTTCGATGAGATAGGCAAGGCGCGTGGTGAGTGTTTTTGTCTTACCACTGCCCGCCCCCGCAAGGATGAGCAGCGCCCCCTCGGTGTGCTCCACTGCTTGGCGTTGCTGGGGGTTTAGTGAATCTAGGCTGCGCGAGAGTTTGCTCATTTAGGGATTCTTGGGTTTTTGAGAGTTTTTTAGCTCTTTTAGCGCGTGTGATAGCCTCACAAAGCCCTCATCAATCTCGCTTTTTGTGATATTTAGCGGAGGCAAAAAGCGCAGCACATTGCTCCCTGAGCGCAGCACTAGCACGCGATTTTGCAAGCACGCGCTAACAATCTGTGTCAAAATCTCTCCATCACGCACTTGCAAGCCACACATAAGCCCCAATCCCACGCGTTTGCTAAAAATCTCGGGATAATGCTTTAACACAGAATCTAGCTTAGCGTGAAAGTATTTAATCACCACATCAAGCACCTTGTCTTTGCGCATTTTCTCTAGGGTTTTTAGCACCGCTAGTCCTGCATTTGTGCTCAAAAAATTCCCCCCAAAGGTGCTCCCGTGATCGCTAGGCTCAAACACATCCACAAGGCGTGTCATACACGCACCAATAGGCACGCCCCCAGCCAAGCCCTTTGCCATCGTGATGACATCGGGTTCTATGCCATACACCTTAGAGGCAAAAATCTCGCCACTGCGGTAAATCCCGCTCTGCACCTCATCGATGATGAGCAAAATATTTTGCTCTTTTAGAATCTTAGCGAGATTTTGGACTTGCTTTTTGTCTAGCGCGTTAATCCCACCCTCGCCCTGCACGAGCTCTAAGAGCACTGCTATGGTTTGAGAATCTATCTTATTTGGCACATCAGCGAGATCCTTAGCGCGCACAAACCCATCGGGGAATGGCGCGAAATGCTTGTGAAACTTATCCTGCCCCGTGGCTTTGAGCGTGGCGATCGTGCGCCCGTGGAAGCTAGAATCTAGCGTGATGATTTTATAACGCCCTGCACTCTGCCCGTATTTGCGCGCGATTTTGATAGCACACTCATTTGCCTCCGCTCCGGAATTGCCAAAAAACACGCGCCACTTGGATTTGTCGCCACTGCCTCGCTTGTAATACTCCACAAGTCGCGCAGCGAGCTTGGCTTGAGGCTCGATATAGTAGAGGTTGGAAGTGTGGATGAGGGTTTTTGCGCTTTTTTTGAGGGCTTTTTGCAGGGCTTTGGGGCTATGCCCTAGTGATGCCACGCCTATGCCACTGCCAAAGTCGATATAATCCCTATCTTGTGTATCTTGCAGCCTCGCGCCCTTGCCTTTGACAAACGCCACCTTTGCGCGCGTGTATGTGGGCAACACATAGGTTGTATCCAACGCCTCTATTGCCTTAAATCCGTGCTTTGCCATATATTCTCCTTGTAACGATTTGCTCAAAAAACTTAGGGATAAACCAAACAAAGCGGCGTTTGCGTGCTTTACGCCCCCTAGTCTCTCCCTATTTATTTTTGCCTCACTCCTTGTGCTTACCCCTTTGCTTTCCCGGCGATGATAAACCTTAGGGCGTTTAGCTTGATAAACCCTGCGGCGTCTTTTTGGTTATACACAGAGTCTTCTTCAAAAGTGCTATAAGCGGCATTAAAGAGGGAGTTTTTGGATTCTCTGCCTAGCACGGTTACATTGCCCTTGTAGAGCTCTAGCCGCACTGTGCCACTCACTTTCTGTTGAGTCTTATCGATGAGGGCTTGGAGTGCCTCTCGCTCTGGGCTAAACCAATAGCCATTATAGATGAGCTCGGCATACTTTGGCATAAGAGAATCTTTGAGGTGTGCCTCCTCTCTATCGAGGGTGAGAGATTCTATGGCTCGGTGGGCTTTGAGATAGATTGTCCCGCCGGGTGTCTCATAGCAGCCACGCGATTTCATACCCACATAGCGATTTTCGACTAAATCAAGCCGCCCGATACCATTTGCCCCACCTAGCTTATTGAGTGTATCCCAAAACGCTGCTGGGCTTAGCCGCTCTCCATTTATCGCCACGCCATCGCCCTTCTCAAAGCTAATGGTGATAATCGTGGGGCTATCTGGTGCGTTTTTGGGACTCACACTCCACCGCCACATATCCTCTTCGGGCGCGACATTAGGATCCTCTAATATCTGCCCCTCATAGCTGATATGCAAGAGATTGGCATCCATTGAGTAGGGCGATTTGTTAGGCTTTTTGTCTATCTCTATGCCCGCAGATTCAGCATAGGCTAGGAGTTTCTCACGGCTATTTAGCTTCCACTCACGCCATGGGGCGATGACTTTGATATCGGGATTTAGCGCATACGCCCCGATTTCAAATCGCACTTGATCATTCCCCTTGCCTGTCGCTCCGTGGGCTATGGCGTCCGCACCCACTTCCCTAGCGATTTCTACTAACCGCTTAGCGATTAATGGACGCGCAATACTCGTGCCTAGCAGATACTCGCCCTCATAAATCGTATTTGCTCGAAACATCGGAAAGACAAAATCACGTATAAACTCCTCACGCAAATCCTCGATGAAAATATTTTGGGGCTTTATGCCTAGTTTAATCGCCTTTGCCCTTGCTGGCTCGACTTCCTCGCCCTGCCCAATATCTGCCGTGAAAGTAACCACCTCGCACCCATAGGTATCGCCTAGCCATTTTAAAATCACGCTCGTATCTAGCCCACCGCTATAGGCTAGCACGACTTTTTTGATAGGTTTTGTGTTTTGCATAACGCGCTCCTTAGTCAAAATACCGCGCCATTATACTCAAGGCTTTATTATGCTTGCTTTAGAATCTAAAAGAATCTCTGTGCTATAATTCCCGCCATTTTTTGTCTGTGAAAGGAAGAGAGATGAGAGCATTTATAACGCTTGTCGCTGCAATATGCGTGGCACTAGGCGCGCAAAGCCCCCAAGAGCGTATCCAATCCCTGCTAGATTCTAAAAAAATCCCCGCCAAAGTCGTGAGCACACAGGATTTGGGGCACAACTTGCGCGCAGTGGTTGTGGAGCATACCCAAAATGGTGAGCGTATTATGCTTTTTAGCTCGAGCGATGGCGCGGTGCTCTTTAATGTCGGTGAGCTTATGTGGAGCGAGGATAATGCGTTTTTGGGCAAGCTTGAGCGCATTAGCACGGAGTTTGAAAAAGCCCAAAAGGCTAGGGTGGATTCTGCAGCCCTTGAGCTTTTTAACACCCACAAAGATGCAGTGATGAGCTTCAAAGCCAAAAAGCCCACGACAAACACGCTTTATATCATCTCCGATCCGATGTGCCCCTACTGCCTCAAAGAGCTTGAAAATCTCCCCTCGCGTCTAGAATCTAGCAATGTCAAAATGCTTGTGGTGGGATTTTTGGGCGAAGATTCTCTGAAAAAAGCGAGTGAGATTCTCTCCCAAAAAAGCAGTGATGAGCGCAAAAACCTCGCATTGCTACAAAAAATCTATGACAAAAACTACAAGCCGAAAGATACCAAAAACCCAAAAGTGCTAGAGATTAGCCAAGCAGTGGCGCAAGCTGGCGTGCATAGCGTGCCCTATCTCATAGAATCTAAATAAAATCTCGCCCCACACAAATGACTGCGCAATCGCTCATACAAGAATTTTTCGCTCCACTACTAAGCCGCGAGGATATGGGCTTTGATGAGATTTTGGAGGAGTTGCGAGAGCACACGATACTCGATTCACAAAGCCGATATTTTGACTGGACGGCTTCAGGGCTCGCCTATGAAATCATAGAATCCCGCATACGCAAAATCCTGCCCTTTTATGCCAACACGCATTCTTTCTCATCTACCCACGCGCGAGCGATGGGGGCGCTGTATGAGGAGGCGCGCTTTAGGCTAGCCAAAGCCCTAGAGCTTGATGAAGACTTTGTGCTTATAGGCTGCGGATCTGGCGCGAGTGGGGCGATTAAAAAATTCCAAGAGCTTGCTGGGATCTACCTCCCACCCGCTACAAGAGCGCGCTTTGGGCTAGATTCACTCCTAGATTCACTGCCTGCGCTTCCAAAGGTTTTCATCAGTGCCTATGAGCACCACTCTAATGAAATCAGTCTGCGCGAGAGCTTGTGCGAGGTGCAAAAAGTCGCCCTGGATTCACACGGACGATTTTGTCTCAAAGACTTTAGTCACAAGCTCCAACAAAGTGCAAAAAATGAGAAAGCAAAAAACGGGGCTACAAATCAGATTCTAGCCTCTATCGCCCTAGCCTCCAATGTCAGCGGTATCATCTCGCCCTTTGTCGATATTGCCACGATTTTTAGGCAGCACACCAGCGAGGGCATACTCGCCTTTGACGCGGCAAGCAGCTCGCCATATATGAATATCCCCTCGCGCTATTTTGACGCGCTTTTCCTCGCTCCTCACAAGCTCCTAGGTGGCGTGCAGAGCTGCGGACTGCTCGCGGTGCGCAAATCCCTCTGTGCCAATCCAACACCAAGCTTTAGCGGTGGAGGCACGATAGAATACGCGAGCGATGATGGGCAGCTCTATGTCGAGAATCTCGCGCACAAAGAGGAGGCGGGCACGCCCTATATCATCGGGCTTTTGCGCGCAGCCCTCGCCTACCAACTCCGCAATGAAATCGGACTAGAGCGCATTAGGCGGCGCGAGCGGGTGCTAAGCCATATTTTTCTCAAAGAACTCCGCACTATCCCCGCGCTCACTTTGTATGGGGATTGGAGCGGTGCGGAGGAGAATCTAGGGATTTTTAGCTTTAATATCGCGTGTGTTTCGCCATTTGAGCTTAGTGGGCTCCTTAGTCAGAGATTTGGGATACAGACGCGGGCGGGGTGCAGCTGTGCTGGACCTTATGGGCATTATTTGATGGAGCTAGATTCACTAGCCTTTGATGATAGAGAATCTAAACGCGCTCTTTGTGACTTGCTCCAAAACCCTCACAAACGCCCCGGCTGGCTACGCATAAGCCTGCACTACACGCATAACATTGAGGACATAGAATACCTCATAGAGTGCCTGCATAAGTGTGTGAAAATTTTACGCACTTAAAAAAAGGGTTAGCAAAAAAAGTATAGAATCTTAAAGTAATTTTATTTATCACATTTTGTATGGAGGCGTGAATGCAGGAGTTAGATCCTACACAAACCACACATATCTCTATCATCGTGCCTTGCTATAATGAAGAAGTCTCTCTCCCAAAATTTTTAGAAGAGATTACCCAAACAATGCGCGAGGTAAAAAGCCTTTTCTCCCAAAATTCCCAAAACAACTCGCCCTTTTATGAGCTCATCTTTGTCAATGACGGCAGCAGGGATAAAACCCTAGAGATTTTGCGCAATATGCAGGAGTGCCACACAGATTCTGATTATGTGATCAATGTGTATTCTTTCTCGCGCAATTTTGGCAAGGAAGCCGCGATTTTGGCTGGATTGCAAAAAGCAAGGGGCGAGGGCGTAATCCTCCTTGATGCGGATTTGCAAGACCCTCCAAGCCTCATACCGCAGATGATACGCATTTGGCTAGAATCTAAGCGCGAGATAAAAGTCGTGTATGCGCGCCGCACCACGCGCGCTGGGGAGAGCAAGATACGCGCGGCACTAAGTGAGATGTTTTATAAACTCTCTAACTTCATCTCGGAAGTGAAAATAGAATCTGGCGTGCGGGATTTTCGCCTTATGGATAGAGAGGTAATCGACGCGCTTTTGGAGATGAAGGAGTATCATAGATTCTCAAAAGCGATGTTTGCGTGGGTGGGCTTCAAGCGACAATGCCTAGAGTATGAGTATATCCCGCATTTTAAGGGAGCTTCAAGCTGGAGCTTTTGGAAACTCTTTAAATACGCGATTGAAGGGATTGTGAGCTTTAGCACTATGCCACTTAGAATCGCCTTTGTGATTGGCTCGCTCATCAGCCTCTTTGCCTTTGGGTATGGAATCTACCGCTTTGTCTTCACGCTGCTCTATGGCAATCTCGTGCCGGGCTATCCGAGCCTTATCGTGCTTATTAGCTTTATCGGTGGGATTCAGCTTATGCTGCTAGGCGTGATAGGCGAGTATATCGCTAGAATCTATGAGCAAGTCAAAAGACGCCCCATCTATATCCTAGAGGATTTGAAAAACAACAACACAGAATCCAAAAAATCCACACAATCTACAAAGGAGTGCTAATGCGTAGGAATATCTTTTCGCGAGCATTGAGGGAATTTGTCGTCGCCTCGTGGGCGTTTTTCCACACACAAGGATTCTGGAAATATGTGCTTATCGCATTTTGCTTGTATCTCGTGGGGATTATGACTATTATCCGTGCGGATGTGTATTATATCGATGATTGGAATCGCGCGGTTATTGGCTACAAAGAGTGGGAAAACTTCTCGCGCTATATTAGTTGGTTTCTCTCCACCTTTATGCATATGGATACCGTGCTTGCCGATGTCGCGCCGCTCACGCAGCTTGTGGCTATTGGGTTTTTGAGTTTTGCCTCGGCGATTTTGGTGTGGAGCATTCGCGAGGTGATCTGGAAAAAGGAGGATAGCCTTTGGGAATCTAGTGAAGTCCCACACAAAAAGCGTCTCACTGTGCTAGGCATCATCGCCTCGCTGCCTATTGGGCTCTCGCCCTACTTTTTAGAGGAGCTTTCATTCCGCTACGATTCGCCATATATGGCACTCTCTGTGCTTTTTAGCGTGATACCATTTGTGTTTATCCACCACGTGCGCGCGTATATCCCTGTGGGGATTTTGTGCTCGCTAGGTATGTGTATGACTTATCAGGCAAGCAGCGGGATAGAGATTATTTTGGTGCTTTTCTTTGCGTTTTTAATGCTCAATCAAACTAATGCAGGCTTGAGAAAAACCATCATCTTTGTTGCGGTGTCTTTTACCAACTACCTCATTGCGCTTGGGATTTTTAAAGTCTTTATCATGCACCCTATGTCGCATGCTCAAGCGAGCACAAGTATGCTCCCCAAAGATGAGCTTATCAGCGGATTTATGCGCAACCTTGAGACTTATCTCGATTATTTGTGGCACGATTTTGGGTGGAGCGGGATTAAGATCTGCTTTTTGCTCCTTGTGGCGTTTTTCCTCCTCTCTGCGATGGTGCAATCTAAAATCAACAAGGGCACCTCGCTGCTCATCGCGCTCATCGCACTTGTGCTAGGCGTGTGCCTATCCTATGGCACCTATCTCGTGCTTTCCCAGCCCCTCACGCGTCCGCGGGCATTTATCGGCATAGGCGTTTTTACCGCGGCATTAGCCATCTATGTCGTGAGCGCGTGGCGCGGCTGGGCGTATAAAAAAGAGGACCAAAAGCGCACAAACTCCGAAAAACTCATACAAAGAAATAATAGGCAGCGAGTGTTTTTTGTCTTTTCTGCGATTGTGGTGGGCTTTTTCTCTTGGTCGCTTGTCGTGTTTGCCAACACCTATGGCAACGCACTTTCTAAACAAAACGAATACCAAAACTTCCGTATTACGATTTTGCTCAGTGATTTGGCAAACGCCGTCCCCAAGCAGGCTGCCTCTAAAGACTATCTTTTTAGGATCAAAGGTTGGATTACCTCCTCGCCCGTGCTAGAAAACTCTTCTAAGAGCAATCGCATTATGAAACGCCTTGTATTCCTCACTGATGGCAAATGGTGGATACGCACCGCGATGAAACACTATGGATGGGGCGATGTGCCAGAGGAACAACTGCAAGTAACCCCAGAATCTGAAGATTTTGATAAGCTCAAAGTCGATCCACGATGCAACCCACAAACCGCAGGCAAGCGACTAAAGCTCATCGATAACTTCTATCATAGGATTGAGGCTTATCGTGCCTGCACCATCATCGAGTTTAAGGGCTCTGAGCGATATGTGCATAAAGAAAACGATGAGAGTGCAGAGGATTCTATGGAGGAAGATGTGCTAGAGGAGGTAGATTCACAAGACACTACCCCGCAAACACCACAGAATCTAAAATCCTAAGGAATCTGTGTGGGCAGGCTTAAGGCACTTCTCTCACATTCCTTTGTGCTCTATATCCTCGTGGGTGTGGCAAATACCTGCGTGGGGCTTGGCTGCGCCCTAGTCCTCACATACTTTGGCTTAGTAGTTGAAGCCTCCCAAACCATAGGCACGATTTTTGGAGTGCTCAACTCCTATGTGCTCAATAAAAAATTCACCTTTAAATCCCAAAATTCTCACAAACAAGACTTTGTGCGCTTTCTCATCGCTATGGGCATAGCCTATGGCGCGAGTATGCTCGCACTTAGCTTCACACACAGAATCTTAGGCATCGATAAATATCTCGCCTTGCTTATCGCGCAAGTAGCCTATACGCTTGTGGGCTATGTGGTAAGCCGTTTTTGGGCATTTAAACCGGAGGTTAGAGAATGAAAGCACCCACTTCACTGCAAGTCCTTGAACAAAAGCTAGTCCATCGCCTAGATTCTGTGCGCCAAAGATGCGCTAAGACAAACCTCGCGCACCTACACACTTGGGTGGGCGAGCACCTCGCCCTGCTTGGTATCCCCGCACAACACCTTGATATGTGCGTGGAGATACTCGAGCATATGAGCGATATGAAAATCATTTGGCTGCATTTGCAAGAATGCTCGGGCTGCACAGAGAGCCTGCTGCGCACACAAAATCCTAGCTTTGAGACGCTTATCTTTGATATTTTTCGCATTGAGTATCACGATACCTTGATGATGTCAAGCGGCTATCAAGCCACGCAAGTGCTAGAATCTGCGGTGCAAAATGAGCATTATATCCTGCTTGTAGAGGGCAGTGTGCCTATGCAAGACGCACAAAACTACCTCACCATAGGCGAGCGCAATGGCTATGAGGATCTCTGCCATATCGCCCAAAACGCCCAAGCAGTCTTTGCTATAGGCACTTGCTCAAGCTATGGTGGCGTGCAAAGTGCCGCGCCAAATCCTAGCCGCTCGCACGCTCTTTCTGAAGTGCTTAGCCGCGAGGTGATCCACATACCCGGCTGCCCGCCGAGCGATAAAAATATCATCGCCACTCTGCTGTATTATTACCTCTTTTTAGAATCTCCACCGCTAGATAGATTCCATAGACCGCTGTGGGCATATGGCAAAAGCGTGCATGATTTGTGCGAGCGCAAGGGAGCGTTTCTCTCCGGGAAGTTTGCGCAAGATTTCAACGATGAGGGTATGCAGGAGGGATACTGCCTGTATAAAGTGGGCTGCAAGGGACCCTATGCGTTTAACAACTGTCCCAAGGTGCAGTTCAATGCCAAGACAAGCTGGCCTGTGCGCGCAGGGCACGGCTGTATCGCGTGTAGCGAGCCAAATTTTTGGGATAATTTTGGTGCATTAGAATCTCCGATGAGCAAGCAGTCGTTTTTCACTTATCAAAGCAAATGTATGCCAAAGCCCAAAAACGCGCCCACTCCCCTGCCCCAAAGCCTAAAAACACAAGAGGCAAAGCGAGAGTTTCTTATGCAACACAACCTTAGCAAATGCCTTTTTATAGAATCTAGCACAGAATCTAGCGCAATGTATCTCTATACTGATGGTGCATTTACGCAGATTCTGACACTTAGCTTTGAGACAAATCCAAAGCTTCTCCTGCGCGCTATCCAATCCAAAAGCAAACAGGGGCAAAGCCTCTACCAAAACTACTGCAAGGCTTTTAAGGAGAATGCCGCGTGGATTGAGGCATTAGAAGAAAAAAGTGTGATAAGCACCAATCTCTATGACGCCTTCCAAACCGCCCTTAATCTCTTTGGGGTGCGCGAGGCTAGCGCGGTGGATTTGCTCACATTTGCTAAAGAGTGCAAATTCCCCTATGTCAGCCCCTTTGGGCTTAAGCTCAAGCAAGAATCTACCCAACAAGAGGGGCAAAGTGAGGCAATGGGCTATAATTGGAATTTTGCCAAAGCCCTTAGCGTCGCGCTCGCGTATTGTGTGGGTGGGCTTGATGTGTATGGGCTAAGCTATAGCCTAGCGCGTGAAGTGGTGGGTATGTTTGTAGAGGTTGCCAAGGAGCAGGATTGCGCGGTGGTGTTTGAGGGCGAGATTTTCACGCATTTTCTCATTGATGCGCCCTCTAAGAGCTATCTTATCAAAGATAAGTAGCTAAAAATTTTTCTTTTTAATGAGATAATGTGGGCGATTTTTGGATTGTTCATAAATGCGAGCAATGTATTCCCCCACAATCCCCACAACCATTAGATTTAAGCCTCCCAGAAACAAAATAAGGCAAATAAGCGAGGCATATCCTTGCACAGGATTGCCATACAAAAAAGTATCAATCATAATGCAAATCCCATAGACAATAGCCCCACCGCTTATACAACCACCAATCAAAAGAGGAATGCGCAAAGGCAGGGTAGAAAAACCGATAATCCCATCTATGGCGTATTTGCTAAGCTTCCAGAGATTCCAGCTGCTTTTGCCCTCATCGCGTGGGATATAGTGATAGCACAGACATTTTTTCTCAAACCCCACCCACTCAAACAAGCCCTTGCAAAAACGATGCGTCTCATTGAGGGACAATACAGAATCTACCACCTTTCTACTCATCAGCCTAAAGTCACTCACACCACTCTCTAGCCCAACGCTACTAAGCAGCCCATAGACTTTATAAAACATCTTACTTAGCCAAGCCCGAATCCTACCCTCGCCATCTCTATTTATCCTCCTAGCATACACGACATCAATATGTTGTGTATAAAATGCCTCATACATAGGCAAAATAAGCTCTACAGGGTGTTGCAAATCCGCATCTATGAGCACCACACAATCTCCTCTACTCGCCCTCAGTCCCGCCAAAATGGCAGATTCTTTGCCAAAATTTCGAGAAAAGCTTAAGAATTTTACCCGCGTATCAGCACAAGATAAATCCTCTAAAATCCTCAATGTCTCATCACTGCTCCCATCATCAACAAAGATAAATTCACAAGCAATGCTAGGATTTAGGGTTTGGATTTTTGTGATTTGCTCTAGAGCTTTGGTGTAGAAAGTGTGGATATTGCGCGATTCATTATAGCAAGGCACGACGATAGAAAGTGTATTAGTAGAATTGCCCCCCCCCCCAAATGTGGTTTGGAAGCTAATACAGAATCTACAATATGCCACGAAATATCTCTTTTGATGATGATAAACTCTCCATTGTGCTCTCTAGCGAGATACTGCTCATTGCCTAAGTCAGCAAGGACTTCATAGTGCTTATATTGATGGGACATTGTGTTAGCTCTTTAGAATCTTTGGCAGGGTGATACCCCTCTGCCCTTGGTATTTGCCGCCTCTGTCTTTATAGCTCACTTCACACACTTCATCGCCTTGTAAAAACAAAACTTGTGCAATGCCCTCATTGGCATAGATTTTTGCCGGGAGTGGTGTGGTGTTTGAAATCTCTATGGTGATATGCCCCTCAAACTCTGGCTCAAATGGCGTAACATTGACGATAATCCCACATCGTGCGTAGGTGCTTTTGCCAAGGCAGATTGCAAGCGTATCACGAGGCATTTTAAAATACTCAATGCTATGAGCAAGCGCAAAGGAGTTTGGCGGGATAATGCAATAATCCTTAACACGCTTAACCACGACATTTTCTTCTTTGAAGTTTTTTGGATCCACAAGCGTGGCACCGATATTGCTAAAAATCATAAATTCCTCGCCCACGCGTATATCATAACCATAGCTAGAGAGCCCATAGCTAATCGTCTCCCTGCTGACTTGCTTTTCACAAAATGGCTCTATCATCGCATTTTGCAAGCTCATCTGCCGTATCCAACTATCTGACTTTAAACCCATAAACACTCCTATTTGGTAGCAAACTTAAGAAACAACATTGCTTAATTAAACCTTGCTTTATCTGAAAATGTGGTATTATAGCAGATTAAATTTTGAAATTTAACGCAAAAGGTGGGTTATTATGAACTTACAAGAGATCAAAAAACTAATGGAGATTTTTGGAAATAGCCAAATAGCAAAGCTTAATCTTAAAGATGGCGAGTTTGAACTCAAGCTCGAAAAATACACAAGCTCCGCTCCGACAAGCGCACCGCAAGCCCCGATTGCCACTCCGCCACTCCCAGCCCAAACCCCACAAGCCACAACTCCCACAGAATCTCCCGCAAGCGCGCCACAAGCCCAAAGCGGGGACTTCATCACTTCCCCTATGGTTGGGACCTTTTATCGCTGCCCTAGCCCGGGCGCAGCACCATATATCAATGTCGGCGACACAATCAAAAAAGGGCAAACAATCGGTATCATTGAAGCGATGAAGATTATGAATGAAATTGAGGCAGAATGTGATTGTAAGATTCTCTCTATCGAGGTAGATGACGCTACGCCAGTGGAGTTTAGCACCAATCTCGTGCGTATCCAAAAGCTCTAAGGCAACACTATGAGTGCAAAAAAGCTACAAAAAATCCTAATAGCAAACCGCGGAGAGATTGCGCTAAGGGCTATTAGGACGATCCAAGAAATGGGCAAACAAGCCATTGCTATCTATTCCACCGCGGATAAAAACACACATTATCTCGATGTCGCTGACGCCAAAGTCTGTGTGGGTGGGGATAAGTCAAGTCAGAGCTATCTCAATATCCCAGCGATTATGAGTGCTGCGGAGCTTTTTGACGCTGATGCGATTTTTCCGGGCTATGGGTTTTTGTCTGAGAATCAAAATTTTGTCGAGATTTGTGCCCACCACAATATCGAGTTTATCGGACCAAGCAGCGAAGTGATGGTGCTAATGAGCGATAAATCTAAGGCAAAAGATGTGATGAAAGAAGCGGGTGTGCCCGTGATTATGGGGAGTGATGGGGCACTTAAGGACTACAGAGAAGCCCAAAAAGTCGCCGAGGAGATAGGCTATCCTGTGATATTAAAAGCCGCTGCGGGGGGTGGCGGACGCGGTATGCGCGTGGTAGAAAAGCCAGAACTGCTCAAAAATCTCTATCTCGCTGCTGAATCTGAAGCAGTGAGCGCGTTTGGCGATGGCACGATCTATATGGAAAAGTTTATCCGCAATCCAAAGCACATAGAAGTGCAGATTCTCGCTGATAAACACGGCAATGTTTTGCATATCGGCGAGCGGGATTGCTCGGCACAGAGACGCCAGCAAAAGCTCATCGAGGAAGCCCCCGCCGTCGTGCTCAAAGAGGAGGTGCGCCAAAGACTGCTAGAGACGGCAGTCAAGGCAGCCAAATACATCGGCTATGTGGGTGCGGGGACATTTGAATTTTTGCTCGATGCCAATTATGAGGATTTTTATTTTATGGAGATGAATACGCGCCTGCAAGTAGAACACACCGTGAGTGAGATGATAAGCGGACTAGATCTCATAGAATGGATGATACGCATCGCCGAGGGCGAAAAGCTCCCACCACAAGAGAGCATTAGCTTTAAGGGGCATAGTATAGAATGCCGCATCACCGCTGAAGATCCCGAGAAGTTTTACCCCTGTCCGGGCAAAATCACTAAATGGGTGAGCCCGGGCGGGGCTAATGTGCGCCTTGATACCCACGCCTATGGCGGTTATAGCGTGCCTATGCATTACGATTCTATGATAGGTAAGCTCATCGTATGGGGTAATGACAGACAAGAAGCCATCGTCAGAATGCGTCGCGCACTCAAGGAATTTTGTATAGAGGGGATTAAGACGACAATTCCATTCCATATCAAAATGATGGAAAACAAAGATTTTCACGATTCTGTAATCCATACAAAATACCTAGAACAAGTGTTTTTGGCTTAAACTTTTAAGCCAAACCTCGCCCCGCACAACTCCCTAAGCTTTATCATTAAGGATTATGATGAAAAGACTTCTCTTATTATGCGCCCTGCAGTGCTCTCTAGCCTTTGGATCGTATGAAGAAACCTTTATGGAGTTTTTGGAGCAAAGTGGTGCCAAACAACTTATGACACCAAGCACAGAATACATAGCGCGCATAGTGGGGGATTCTCTACCGGAGAATGCCAACCTAACCAAATCCCAAAAGCAAACACTCTACACAATCATCGCCAACACCACCAAAGCCACCATTACAGAATCCCTGCCCCAAATCCAAGCCCTCTACCAAAGGTATTTTAGTGAATCTGAGCTCCGAGATATCATCGCATTTTATCGCACGCCTGTGGGCAAAAAGCTCGCAGCCAACCTCCTACCTATGCAAGAGCAAACCCAAAAAATCGTTTTTGGCATTATGCAAAAGCACCTCCCAACGATGATCCAGCAAATCACAAATGTCCTAAACCCCCAACAAAAAGGCAAGTAATGTTTGTCGATAGTGCCGATATTTTCGTATCTTCGGGCAATGGTGGAGCGGGCGCGGTGAGCTTTTTGCGCGAGAAGTTTGTCATACAGGGCGGACCTGATGGGGGCGATGGGGGCAAAGGCGGCGATGTGATTATCGAGGTGGATTCTAACGCACACACCCTAGCGAACTTCCGCGGCAAAAAACACTACAAAGCCCAAAATGGCGCAAACGGCGCGCCCAAGCACTGCACCGGCAAAAGTGGCGAAAACCTCATCATCAAAGTCCCGCTAGGCACGCAGATTCTAGATTTTGAAAGCGGAGTGGTATTAGCAGATTTTAGTGAGGATACAATGCGCATTAAGCTCCTTGAAGGCGGCAAAGGCGGGCTAGGCAACGCACGATTTAAAACCGCTCGCAACCAAGCACCCACGCACGCGCAAAAGGGTATCGCGGGCAAGAATCTCCATATCCGCCTAGAACTCAAGCTCATCGCCGATGTGGGGCTTGTAGGCTACCCAAATGTGGGCAAATCCACACTCATCTCCATGCTCTCAAACGCCAAGCCAGAAATCGCTGATTATGAATTTACCACCCTCACGCCACATTTGGGGGTTGTGGAAGTCGATGAGCTGCATTCCTTTGTGATGGCGGATATCCCGGGGATTATCGAGGGTGCGAGTGAGGGCAGGGGGCTAGGGCTCAAATTCCTAAAGCACATTGAACGCACGAAGTTTCTGCTCTTTGTGCTTGATAGCGCGCGGGATATGGATATTTGCACGCAGTTTGAGAATCTAGCAAAGGAGCTAGGGAATTTTTCCCCCACGCTAAGTGGGCGGGATTTTGGGATTGTCCTTAGTAAATGCGATGTGCAAGCACCCACGCTAGATTCACTCCGCGCCCTTTGCGCGGCACGCGCGTGCAAACCGCACTTTATCCTGCCCATCTCAGCAGTTACGCACCAAGGGACTAGAGAGCTTGTGTTCTCGCTTTTTTCAGCGATGAGCGCACAGAGCGCGCTACAATCCTAGCGCGTTCATACACTTAAGCGCGTCTTTAAAGCCAATCGCCCCAAAGCTAAAAAGCTCGCTGCTTAGGGCGGCTTGATTGATGAGCATTTGCGCACCATCGGAGGTTTGCAAGCCCAGATTCTGTGCGAGTTGCAAAAATGGCGTGCGCTTACCATAGATGAGATCAAAGCCATAACGCGCACGGGAGAGAATCTCACACAGCCTTGTGGATTCTAAAGGCAGGGATTCATCGCTAAGCCCCGCTGGCGTGGTGTTTATCACTATATCGTAGGCGTGTGTGCTATCAAACTCATCTAGTGTAAAGCACGCAAAGCCATTGCGCGCAAACTCCTGCAATCGCCCACTAGAGCGGTTTAAAAGATGAGTGGTGATGCCATTTTGGCGCAGGATAAAGGCTAGGGCTTTTGCCGAGCCACCCGCACCGATGATGAGCGCAGTGCGCATATCCCACCCCTGCACACACATAAAAAACCCCTGTGCGTCGGTATTGTAGCCGATAATCCTATCTCGCTCTAGCACCCAAGTATTGACTGCCCCAATCTCTTTGGCAATCCCCCGCACCTCATCGCTTTGGGCAAATGCTGCTTCTTTAAAGGGCACGGTAATATTTGCCCCTTGGAGCTTTAGCGCAAAAAATGTGTGGGCAAGTGCGCTAGATTCACTAAGCAAGTGCCTACCATAGCGCGCCTCAAAACCTAGTGAGGCAAAAGTGGCATTGTGCAAAAGCGGGGATTTGGAATGCGCAATAGGGTTGCCAAAGACACAAAACTGCTGCATTACTTTTTTAACAAACGAGAGGCGATATAGCCCTCTTGTCCGCTCTCTAGGAGGACTTTGCTCCATTGCCCATCGTCTTGGAGCACGCGCACATTGTGATTAAACCCAACCGCCGTTATGATAGGCGCATCCGAGCTAGGGAGGGCGCGGATATTGGCAGATCTCACGATAACTTGATGTATATCAGACTGCGGCGATTGATCGCTTAGCAGATATGAGGCGATGTAGCCCCGAAGCCCCGGAGATATCTCCACTTCGCTCCAATCACTCTGTGGCAGTGCCTGTATCAGCGTGAGGCGCGCGCCGCTATTGGCACGATGTAGCACCTCGCCATCGGTGCTAGGGAGCGCGCGGATATTGGCACTTCGGACATTGACATAGACATAGTGGGGCTGGGAAGTTGGGAGGGCTTTTGGCGCGGGGGAAACTTGAGGCGTGCTTGGGGTTTCTTGTGTGCTATCCTTAGGCAAGGGGGCTTCTTGCGCGGGAGATTCTGACAAATCCCTCTCAAGCACAATCTCTGGCTTAGGCTCCTCCACTACGATGATAGGATTTTGAGAATCTCGCGATGCTAGGAGATTTTTTGTATCAGCTTGCGTAGATTCTGTAGTAGGGCTTTGGCGATATGTGTGAAAATGCGGCACGCGCTTATCTTTAATCTCTACAAACACAAAAAAATACAGGCAAATCCCCACCACCACGATAAGCGCAGGGATAAAATACAATTTAAAAAAGAATTTTAATGGCAAACTCCGCTCCATTAGTATAAATTACTGCAGCCTCACGCCACCTTGAGAATCTACGCGCCCTAGCGCATACCCCCCACTTTTTTCAATGACAAAATCGGCATTCTTGGCATCTACTACAAAAATCATTCCAACACCCATATTAAATGTCCTAAAGCACTCCTCCTCGCTCACATACTGCTGCAATAGCCCAAAAATAGGCGGGGCTTTGATGGCGGATTTTTGTATAGACGCTCCAAGTCCCTTAGGAAGCGCGCGCGGGAGATTTTCCACGATACCGCCTCCGGTAATGTGCGCAAGGGCTTTGATATGATTTTTTAGCTCCAAAAAAGTCTTGACATAGATTCTAGTGGGAGTAAGAAGCGTCTTAGACAATGGCATTCCCTCAAACACTGAATCTAGCGTGAGATGGGCGCGCTCTAGCACCTTGCGCACGAGCGAGTAGCCATTAGAGTGCAATCCACTAGAAGGCAGTGCGATGAGCACATCGCCTGCTTGCACACTGCTTACACGCTCCAAATCCTCTCTCTCGGCTATGCCTACTGCAAACCCAGCGAGATCGAAGTCTTTGGGAGCATACATTCCGGGCATTTCAGCACTCTCGCCACCTATGAGCGCGCATTGTGCGAGTTTGCAACCCTCCACAATGCCCTCTATCACGCGCAATGCGCTAGATTTGTCAAGCTTGCCCGTGGCGTAGTAGTCGAGGAAAAATATCGGAGTGGCAAAATTGCAAATGAGATCATTGACACACATCGCCACGAGATCTATCCCCACACTCTCTAAAATATCTGAATCTATAGCAAGTCGTAGCTTTGTGCCCACGCCATCCGTCGCACCCAAAATCACAGGCTGCCTATACCCACTAGGCATCGCATACGCGCCGGCAAACGAGCCAATCCCGCCGATAACATTTGCATCAAATGTGCTCTGCACCAAGGGTTTGAGCCCATCTACAAGGGCATTGCCCTCATCTATATCCACTCCAGAATCTTTATAGCTTAGCATAATCGCTCCGTCGGAAAATTTGGCGTATTGTATAGTAGGAAAACTTTGTGCAAGGTTATGATACTCCCTCTCTTTGTGCTTATTCTTATCTAAGCCTTAGTCCTCAAAAACTCTAAGGCTCTTTGCTTGTTTGGTTTCCGACACGATAAATGCGTGTATAAGGATAGCTCATCGCTTATACCAAAAAGCGACTTTTTGACATCACTAAAAAAATACCTACACGCTTCGATAATTTCTTGCTGCGTATTCACATGCTCATAATTCATAATCACATCATAATCAAGTTTATATTTTAGTCTAAACTCAAGTCCGGTTGTTGCCCTATATCCCAATGTCCATAAAAACCTGCCTTGCGATGGTATGGAAGCAGAAAACACACCATCATCCGCCAATAATAAGCAAGAATACGCAAGCAGTGTGGGCAAATCCAAAATATGTTCTAAAACTGCACACGAGAGGATTCTATCATATAATTCCCCCCCCCCCGAGAGTTGGCTAAGCAAACACCGCATGCTTCCACCACTTCAGCAATATCACGATACACTTTGCGGATATGGCATAAGTTTGGAGAATCCTTATACAATGCCTCAAAAGGCTCAATCACATCGTAGTGATCCAAATTTTTCTCATACGCAATTTGATTGAGCGTCCCTGCACCAATCTCTAATGTTTTGTATCCGCTAATACCATAAATGTCACTAGCCACCTTATGATGAAGCCACCGCTCCATTTTTTGTGCCAAACTCGTGGCAGATGTGTTCCCACTTCGATTGTCTTTATACATTTGCTCATAAATCCTTTGATATTCCAAAGGCAAGGGATTTCTTGTTTTAGGAAAAGATTCAAACATTATCTGCTCCTTTCAATCTCTAATTTTTGTGTTTTTCTACCCTACACAGAATCTTAGCAAAGAGCACCACCCAACGCGCTATGCCATAGAGCACATAGCCGCTTATAAGTGCGCAAAGTGCCTCTGGCGGATAGACAAAAATAATGCCAAGCAAAATGACAAGGATAATAAAAGACTTGAGATTCCATTGCATTTTTTTAAAGCTCGGATAGCGGATATTACTCACCATCAAAATCCCCACGACAAACGCCCCTATAAGCAATGGCAGCATTGAAGTGGCAAAGAGGGAATAATCCAAATCAATGAGAATCCACAGCACGATAAAAATCGCTGCGGAGGGGATTGGCAGTCCTATAAAAAAATTTGGCTCATTAGAAGTCGTGATATTAAAGCGTGCGAGACGAATCGCCCCAAAAATCACAAAAAGCGCAGAGACAACCTGCCCGAGGCGTCCATACGATTCTCCTGCGTAAAAAAATAAAAGCATTGCTGGTGCCACACCAAATGCCACGATATCTGCGAGTGAGTCAAACTCCACGCCAAACTTGCTAGAAGTATTGGTAAGGCGTGCCACGCGCCCATCTAGCCCATCTAATATCATCGAAATCACGATGAGCCAACACGCCGGTATGAATCTATCGTTTGAAGCCGCAACAATGCTCAAAATACCCAAAAATATACTACCAGCAGTAAAGAGATTGGGCAGGATAAAAAGCGGGCTTATTTTCATTTACTATACCCTATCACGCTTTCACACGCATAGACTTTGTCGCCCACGCTCGCTTTGAGTTCAAGGGTTTTGGGAAGGTAGATTTTTGTCAGTCCGATTTTCATAAATCCACAACGATCGCCTATGCCAAGCTCTGAAGTGGCATAGATATGTGAGGTGTTGAAAAATTCTGGGAAAAACTCCATACGATACACTTCACTCCCATCTTGCCACGATAGACTAAAGGAGGCATTAAGCAGGCGTTTTTTCTCATCATTGGCAAAAAAGAGATTTAGTCCGCTTTTGGTAGTAAGCTTAGATTGTGCTATATCTCTAGGGGCGCGTATCACGCCTATATCATAGCAACGCGTCTGTATCTGCACACACACACTATCTTCAAGGATATCAATGCTTTTGACAATCCCATCTATGGGTGCTGCGAAACTTGTAGAATCCAAATCCTCGATTCTCTCGGGATTGCGAAACATATAGAGCCAAAACACTAGCCCCAAAAATATGATAAATGTGAGAATCCCAAGCTCAAAATACGCACTTATCAAAAACACAAGTGCCCACACACTCGCACCTGGCCAACCTTCTTTGGCGATGATTTGAATGTTTGCGTTCATAATACCCTCCTTTAGCTAGATTCTATCTCCTAGTTCTCTTCCTCTATGGGGATTAGGCGTGAAGCCATATTGTGCTCTTTTTCATAAGATTCTATGATTTCACGCACCCTGCTACCATCAATCACCTCTTTTTCTAGCAGCTCGGCTACCATACTCTCAATCGCTGGAGCATACTCGCGCAAAGTCTTTTTGACGTGCTCAAAACGCTCTTCTAGCATTGTGCGTATGTAGTTATCCATTTTTTGTGCGGTTTCCTCGCTAAACTCACGACTACTCATTCCGCCACCCAAAAAATTGCTCCTACGCGTAAAGTCCTCAAGCACCATAAGCCCGCTGACATCCGTCATTCCATAATACACGATCATATTTTTCAAAATCCCCGTGGCACGACGCAAATCATCGGACGCGCCATTAGAGATCTCTTGCAAAAACACTTCCTCGGCAGCGCGCCCACCAAGCAACACATCAATCTGGGCTAGCATCTCGTATCGTTGCTCGAGATTGCGGTTTTCCTCTGGTGTATGCAGTGTGTAGCCAAGCGCACCCATACCACGCGGGATAATCGAGACTTTATTCACCCTATGCGCACCCTTTGTGAGCTCACCCATTAGCGCGTGCCCACTCTCGTGATAGGCTACGATTTTCTTCTCTTTTGGCGAGATGGAGCGAGATTTTTTCTCTAGTCCTATCATTGTGCGCTCCATCGCCTCTTTGAAGTGCTTTTGGGAGACTTCTTTTTTGTTTTCGCGTCCGGCTAGCAGTGCGGCTTCATTGACGATATTTGCTAAATCCGCACCCGCAAGCCCTGCGGTAAATTTCGCAATCTCTTGCAAATCCACATCACGCGCGAGCTTCACGCTTTTGATATGGACTTTGAGAATCTCCACGCGCCCCTTAAAATCCGGCGCATCGACAAGCACTTGCCTATCAAATCGCCCTGGGCGCAAAAGCGCAGGATCGAGAATCTCTGGTCTATTTGTCGCAGCGAGGACGATCACAGGGGCATTTTCACTCCCAAACCCATCCATTTCGGCTAAGAGCTGATTGAGCGTCTGCTCTCGCTCATCGTTGCCACCCACCATACTCCCTGCCGCACGAGATTTTCCAATCGCATCAATCTCATCGATAAAGATAATACTAGGTGCCTCTTTCTTTGCCATCTCAAACAAATCGCGCACCCTGCTAGCCCCAAGCCCCACAAACATCTCTATAAAGCTACTTCCACTCATCGAGAAAAACGGCACATTTGCCTCGCCCGCCACTGCCTTAGCAAGCAAAGTTTTGCCCGTGCCCGGAGGTCCTACCAAAAGCACGCCTTTAGGGATTTTCGCACCCACTGCCGCGTATCGCTCGGGGTATTTCAAAAAATCCACGATTTCTACGACTTCTTCCTTTGCCTCTTCATTACCCGCCATATCATCAAAGGTTACATTTGGTTTTTCAGCATTGACGAGTTTTTTGGAGCTGCCTATGCCAAACATACCTCCACTCATAGATTTTTGCATTCTGCTAGCGATAAAAAGCCAAATGGCGATGATGATGAAAATGGGCAAAAGCATATTAATCATATCTGTAAAAAAGTTGGATTCACTAAATCCGCTATATTCGATTTGCCTTTCATCAAGGAGAGTCGTGAGATTAGGATCTGCCACGCGCTTGGCAGTGTAGAGAATCTTTGGCGAGCCGCTGCTAGAGACTGCGCGTATGATAGTCTGCCCGATACTTACAGAATCTACTTCTTTGTTTTGGATAAGCTGCTTGAGCTCATAGTAGCTCACTTCTTTGCTTACGACATTACCACTTAGCCTATCGCTTAGGATATCCCCTGTGGGTGAAAAGAGCTTGAATACGATCATAACCCCAATCACCAAAAGGGCAAAAGTCAAAAATGGATTTTGCTTAAAAGGTGTTTTTTTGTTGTTATTGTTTTGGTTTTCTGTCATTTTGTATGCTCCTTTAGAAATGCAATCTTAGTCAATGCGTTTTTGTAGTGTGAGTGCCACCCACTCATCACGCGCGCTAGATTCTATGAGAGTAAAACCCTCTAAAAATGTCTCTAGCACATCGTCTTTGTAAATATCCAAAATCCCCGAGAGGATTAAAATCCCACCCGGGGCAAGATATCGCACAAAGTCCCTATACAAAGCTTTTAGGGTAAAGGCTAGAATGTTTGCCACTATAACATCAAAAATTAAATCCTCCCTGACGCCCCCTATGCTGCCCTCCCAAATCTCGCATACCTGTGCGTTATTGCGCGCGAGGTTTTTCTCACTCTCTGCGATACTTAACGCATCTGTATCGCACGCATACACTTCCGCGCCGAGCTTAAAAGCCGCTATAGACAAAATACCACTCCCACAGCCCACATCAAGCACTTTTTTGCCCTCTATGGCGAGAGTGCTTAGCATCTCCATACACATTGCCGTGCTTGCGTGGTGTCCCGAGCCAAAGGCAAAGGCGGGATCTATGATAATGGGGATAAGCCCTTGACTAGGCTTAGCCACAGAATCTAGTGCAAAGTCCCACGATGGAGTGATAAAAAACCTACCACACACAACGGGTTTGATAGAATCTTTGTAGGCTTGTATCCAGTCTTTGTTGTCTTTTGGCACGATCGCATACACGCAGCTCACTTGAGATTCTATCCGACTGCTTAGAATCTCACAAAACTCTCCAAGCTCACGCGCAAACGCCTCACGCATATCATACGGGAGGCGGGCTATGAGCTTTGTTTGTTGTGAAGAGTGTAGGAGCGCGTCGTATGTGGTGTGGAGGGCGTGCCATTGTGTGCGATCACGCACTTCGTCAAAAGCGCTATTGTTTTGGAGATATTCGATACTGCATAGACTAGAATCTTCAGAATGTCGGGAGATAAAAGAGGATAAAAAATCTGCAAAGATTTCTATCTCTTGGCTTGGGTAAATGGTATATTCAAAATACTTTTGGTGGTGCATTCTTAAAAAAAGTTTTAGCCCTCATTCACGCCCAAAACCACCTCGAGCTTTTCTTTGAGCACTTGCGGAGTAAATGGCTTGACAATGTAGTTATTCACACCGGCTTTGAGCGCAGTGATAACCTCGGCTTTGCCGCCCTCTGTGGTAACCATAATGATGGGAATGTCTTTATAGCGCTCATCGCTTCTTACTTTTTTTACCAAATCAAGTCCATTCATCTCGGGCATATTCCAATCCGTAATAAGCACATTAATACCCTCCACGCTATCAAGTAGTCCCCACGCCTCTACGCCGTGCTCCGCTTCCAAAATATCCTCATAGCCTAACCTTTGCAGAGTGTTTTTTATGATTCTTCTCATTGTTGAGCTATCATCGACTACAAGTAACTTCACTGGTGCTCTCCTTAGTTGATTTCATTAAGTAGGTAATATCGGAAAAATTGCGGAATGTTAGCACACAAAGTTTGATATTTGCTTTAAGCCAACTCATTTTGTGGCTTCATATACTTTTGCAAGTCGATCCTGTGCTCATAAAACGCCTTGCCGATGATAACGCCACTGATGTGAGGGTTAGCACTTAAAGTCTCTAACTCCCTAGCGTCTGCAAACCCTCCGCTTGCGATTGTGTAGATTCCACTTGCCTGCGCGATACTTTGGGTAAATGCCACATTTATGCCACTTAGCGCGCCATCGCGATTGATGTCCGTGCAGATGATCGCATCGACTTTACTTCCCTGAAAGCGTGCCGCAAACACACTCGCCTCCACATTTTCTTCCTTCGCCCAGCCTTGCGTGGCAACTTTGCCATCACGCGCATCGATACCTATGGCGATTGTATAGCTCTCCGCCATCTTGAGGGCAAACTCGGGATCTTGCAGTGCCACAGATCCGAGGATAATGCGCTCCACGCCTAGATCTTGGTATTGTGCGATGTGCTCTTGTGTGCGGATACCCCCACCTAGCTCGATTTTTAACGATGTGTGAGAGAGAATCTGCTTGATGACTTCTTTATTGCGTGGCTCCCCTGCAAACGCACCATTGAGATCCACGATATGCAACCACTGCGCGCCCATCGCCTCGATTTCTTGAGCAAATCCCAACGCCTCGCCATACACCTTCGCACTCTGCATATCTCCCTTATAGAGGCGCACTGCCTTGCCATCTTTGAGATCAATCGCTGGATAAATATCTATCATCGCCTACCCCCTTATAAAGCCCATACTTTTTTGGTTATCAAAGTTTGCATTGAGCTCCTTTTTGATTTCTTCTTCAAAATCTTGGAGCAAAAACACCGGCTTTTGCCTCGTAGCGACTTTGTAGGCGGTATTGCGCACGATGAGCTTTATCTGTCCGCCGCTCAAATCATACCCACAAAGCTTGGTAATAAGCAATTGGCGGCTAGATTCTAAGGTGATATTTGTGGGCAATAAATGCTCCCATAGCCTTTGTCTTTGCTCCCTATCGGGGCGTTTAAACTCGATTTTGTAGTTAAATCGCCGCGAAAACGCCTTGTCAAAATTTTCTAATAAATTCGTCGTCGCGATCAAAATCCCCTCAAATCGCTCAATCTGCTCTAAGAAAATATTTTGCATTTGGTTGTGCATTTTATCCGCGCTCGTGTGCGCCCCACCTCTTGATGAGAGGAATTGATCCGCTTCGTCCAAAAACAAAATAGGCTCACTTTTGACTTTCTTGCACATATCCTTGTAAGTGTCAAAAATAAGGCGCACATTTTTTTCACTCTCGCCCACATACGCCGAGAGAATCTTGGAGCAATCAAAGCTTAGCACCTCTTTTTTGAGGCTCTTAGCCAACGCCATCGCGCTTAGTGTCTTGCCCGTGCCCGGCGGTCCATAAAACAAAATCTTAGCTTCAATGCTCTTGCCCTCTTTAATCCCCCATAGATTCAATCGAGCAATCACCTTAGAATCCACTTGAGCGAGGATATGCTCGATCGTCTCCTTCGTCTTTGGGTTTAGCACCACTTCATCAAGCGATGATTTTGGCGCAAGAAGCTCAAAAATCTCTTGGTTTTTTACTAGAGATTCTAAAGTGATTTTGGTGCGCTTTTGACTTTTGCTAGGATTGCTGATACTGCGCAAAATCTCATCGGGGATAAAAAAGGATTTATCGATATTCCCAAAGCCCGAGAGGTATTCATCATAATCCACCAAACCTTCTGAAAGGAGCTTGGAGTGCTCGCTAAGCAGCTCGAGATTTGCCATTTGTTCATACTCATCATTGCTCACAAGGCGCATAAGCACATTGATATCGCGCGCACTCTCCACACTCCTAGGGGAATATTCCTCTTTGAGCAGGGCTAAAAAAATCGTTTGTTCTTTTTGATTGAGCTTGTGGGTTTTGAAAAACTTTAGGAGCAAAAGGGGCTTTTTAGTAAGCTTCACGCGCGCAGAGATTCTCTCCTCAAGGAGTTTGAGAGAGTTTTTGGACAGAGGGAGAGAATCTTTGCGCATACGGCTAGTTTTTTGTAGCAAATCTATGCGCTTAAACTGATCTTTTAGGTATTCTAAATCGCTTGTGTAGGCACTAATCTCTGGCAGATTCTCATCGACATAGCCCTCTAACAGACGCAAAAAATTATACGAGAGGCTAATGCGCTCATTATAAAGCTCTAGCATAAGCATAGGCATACTGCTAGGGTAATCAGAATTTAGCTGCGTAATCCACCCCATCTCGATGAGATTGTAGATTTTTGGCAATAGCTCAAAGTGAGCCCTGCACTCCTGCTCGCCATAATATTTACCCAAAAACAGCGAGACATTGCAGACATTCTCGCCATCAAGGTAGTTTTTGAGGAGATTTTGGAGTATCTGTGCTTCTTGCTCATCGCATTTGAGATGAGGGAAAATCTTTGAATCTGACAATGTGCTAGATTCTAAAAAATCAATAAGCAATTCCATTACTCTTTTCCTTGTCGTAAAATCACATCAAACTCTGAATCGTCATAAGGATCGAGATGCGCATTTATCTCCCACACCAAGCTCGTATCAAGGGCGCGGATACGCTCCTCTATGGTATTGCAGATTCTATGGGCTTCTAGGAGTGTGATACCCGGGTGAAACACCAAATGCACATCAACAAAGATGATATTGCCCACGATACGAGTGCGCAATGCGTGGTAACTCGTGATAGGCGCGTTTGCTAGCACTTCTTGCACACGCGCAAAGATATGGGGATCGATCGCCCTATCAAGCAGCAGTAGCACGCTCTCTCGTATGAGCCTAAAGGCTGAGAGCATAATATACACAGCAATCACAAGCCCCAAAATCGCATCGAGCTTATCAAACCCACTGATACTAATCACAAGCAAGGAGCACAAAACTGCGCCATTGCTTAGCAAATCCACCTTATAGTGCATCACATCGGCTTTGATGACTTGTGAATTAGTCCTTTTAGCCACCTTTTGGAGATACCACACGAGACAAAATGTCGCGCAAAAAGAGAGAATCATCACACCTAGCGAGTATTGCAAACTCTCAATCTCGTGGGAAGAGATGATCTTCACACACGAAGTATAAAAAATATACACGCCCGAGAGCGCAATCACAAGCCCTTCAAAGGTAGCCGCTAGAGATTCTAACTTCCCTAATCCATAATTAAACCGACTATTGGCTGGCTTTTCTGATTTTTTGAGTGCAAAAAAATTAAAAATAGAAATCCCCACATCAAGCAGTGAATCTATCGCACTGGCTAGCACCGCGACTGAACCACTCACAATCCCTGCGATGAGCTTACCCACCGCGAGACAAAGCGCGGTAAAAGTCGCGATAAGCGTCGCATACTTTGGCGTGTGAGTGAGGTTTTTATAAAACACTTCGCTACTTTAGCCCTAGAATCTCACACAATGCTTATTTAAAAGTCGTGCCGCCATCTATCACGATTGTTTGTCCTGTGAGCCACGCACTCTGCGTGCTATCACATAAAAAAAATGCCGCTCCTGCCAAGTCCTGTGGCGTCCCCATACGATTAAGCGGGGATTGCTCCTCGACTTTTGCTTTAACCTCTGCATAATCTGGAAATGCGCGCAAGGCGTCTGTGTCGATAGGACCTCCACTCACGGCATTGACGCGTATGCCCCACTCTCCTAGCTCTGCGGCGGCATATTTTACCATCGTTTCTACCGCATTTTTGGAGTTGCCATGCCCTGCGTAGTTTGGCATATACACGAGATTCCCCGTGGAGCTAAGCGAGACGATCGCCCCACCACCCACTTCTTTCATTCTCTTAGCAGCTTCCTGCGCGCCCACGACAAAGGCTAGGACGGTGGCAGTGTAGATGTTGTTTAGCCCCTTAGGACGCAAGCGCATAAATGGCGCAAAGCCTCCCGCCACGCTTTTGCCATAAATAATGGCATTGGATACAAAAAAATCCACGCGATCAAAATCATTGTCAATCTTACTAAAAAGCTCGGTGTATTGCTCTGGCTCTAGCACATTGAGTGGATAGAATCTCGCCTTGACTTTGTAGGTAGATTCTATATCTTGGGCGATTTTTTGTGCTTCTTCTTCATTTTTGTTGTAGGTAAAAGCCACATTCACGCCATTTTGTGCAAAGCGATACAAAATCGCCTTGCCTATGCCGCGCGTGGCACCGCTGATAACCAAAGTCTTGCCTTTCATAAAGTCCGTTGTGTTCTGCTCATTTGTCATCATATACCTCACTTATTGAAGTTCTAAAACCCTCTATTTTAGCAAACTTTTCTTTAAACTAATACATCGTGTAGAGATTTGGCAGCACCCCAAAGCTATGCAAAACCTCAATGGCTAAAATCGCTACCACGCCGACAAACCAATTCAGTGCGCGCCACAATTCTTTGTGAAAAAACTTAGGGCGCACTTCGATTTTCTCTGGACAATAAAAATGCGTAAAAGAGGGAAAAAATCGCGAGGTGCTTTGCAAAAACTGCTGGTATTTCTCGCCAAACTTTTGCCCCAAAAACTCCTCTTCGCCCAAAATCGTCATACGATAAATCCACAAAAAGAGTAATCCACCCACGAGCACGAGCACAAGCTGGGCTTTGAGTGCTAAAATACCAAGAAACCCGATAAAAGAAAAGAGATACAAAGGATTGCGGCATAAACTATACGCACCATAGTCTATGAAGCTATTGCCATCTGTGCCCGCGTTTTTCATACCGCCGATAAACATCGTGGCATACAATCGCCCAATCACACCCACGATAACCAATGCCACGCCCACGCCGCGTATGCAATTTGCCAAAAATTCATCATAAGGCGTATAGGAGACAAACAGCCACGCCACACACACCGCTCCTAGCACATACTGCAAAATAAAACGATTAATTCTCATTCACACACTCCTTAGCTTTGCACTTCGTAGTCTTGGAGGACTTGCTCAATTTTGGCTAGATTCTCCTTGCTTGGGGCTAGGAGTGGCAGCCTGTATTCTAGGCTTGGCAAAAGCCCGCTGATATACATCGCTGCTTTGATAGGGATAGGATTGCTCTCGCAAAAAAGCACCTTGTTGATATGATAGAGTTTGTTGTTTATCGCTTGGCTTTGTTTCATATCGCCATTTAGGGCTAGGTGCGTGAGCGAGGCGATTTCTTTTGGGAGGAGATTGCCTGTTACAGAGATTACACCCTTGCCGCCATTGGCTAAAATGGGATAATTAATCGCATCATCGCCGCTAAAAACCCCCATACTCGGCGTGTTTGTCGCAAACTCAATGATACGCTCCATCGAGCCCGCCGCCTCTTTGATAGCAAAGATATTTGGCACATTCTCAAAAAGCCGTATAGCCGTGTGTGTCTCAATGCTCACACCTGTGCGCCCGGGGACATTATAGAGCATAAGCGGGATCTCTACAGAATCTGCCACGGCTTTGTAATGCTGATAAAGCCCCTCTTGGCTAGGCTTGTTGTAATACGGACTCACGCACAAAATCGCATCGGCACCGCATTTTTGGGCAAATTGCGCAAGCTCGATGGCTTCTTGTGTTGCATTACTCCCCGCTCCTGCGAGCACTTTGGTGCGACTTCCCTTGCACACGCTCACTGCGACTTCTATACACTCCATATGCTCCTTGTGGCTTAGAGTGGCAGATTCTCCCGTCGTGCCCACCGGCACGCACGCATCCATCCCGTAGTGAATCTGACGACGCAAAAGCTTCTCATAAGTCCCAAAATCGACTTTGCCACGATAAAAAGGTGTGATAAGCGCGCTCATAGCCCCACTGATTGTTGTTGTATTCTCCACGCTACTCCCCCTATTTGCGCAAAATCACGACACTAAGCTGCTTATTGTCAAAGTATTTTCGTGCCACCTGCGCGATTTTCTCGATACTAAGCTCATTAATCGCCTCTTCATACGCAAATAATGGGCTCAAATCCCCCCTAGCGAGATAATCCCCAAACACATACGCACTTGAGGAGGCATCTTCAAACCCATAGATAAAACTCGCCTTTGTGTTAATCTTTAGCTTTTGGAGCTCTTGGGGGCTTATCTGTCCTTTCTTAAGACGCTCCAAAATCGCATAAATCTCTTTTTCGATCGTTTGGGCTTTGACATTTGGGAGGGCTTGCGCCATAATGAAAAACACGCCATCATCTTTTAGCTCCATATTATAAGCCGATATGCTAGAGGCAAGGTGCTTTTTGTCGATGATTTCACTCTCAAACAAGCTCGACTTCCCCCCACTTAGAATCTTGCTAATCGCGCTTAGTGCCACCTGATCTTTGTGCGCAAAATTTGGGATTTTATAGCCCATCGCAAGGTATTCTATCTCGCTATCTTTGTTGATGACTACGCGTCTTTGCTCGGTTTGCCTAGGCTCTTTAACCTGCACTTGCGGGATAGAATCTGTCTTATTAGCAATATCGCCAAAATACTTCTGTGCCGCGTCAAACACTGCTTTGGGCTCCACATCGCCCGTTATGAGCAAAATCGCATTTTGTGGCTGATAATACGCACTATGAAACGCCCTGATATCCTCTAGCTTCCACGCTCTGATATCCTCGCTAAAACCAATGGGCGTCCAATGATAGGAATGCTGCGTAAAAGCGGTGTTAAAAAATGTAAAATACAAAAGCCCCATAGGGTTATTGTCCGTGCGCCACAGCCGCTCCTGCATTACCACATCTCGCTCGGGTTGGAATTCTGAATCTTTAAGGCTTAGATTCTCCATCACTTCGGCAAAGAGCTCTAGGCTCTTGTCGAGATTGCTATTGGTGGTTTTGATATAGTATTTTGTGTAATCAAAGCTTGTGAAGGCATTATCCACCCCGCCAAACTTCTTGACAATCTCATCAAACTCGCCGGCTTTGAGGTTTTTAGTGGATTTAAAATTGAGGTGCTCGAGCATATGCGCGATACCGCTTTTGCCCCGCACTTCGTTGCGACTGCCCACCTTATAAATCACATCGACTTCTATCACGCTGCTTTTGTTTGGCAGCGGCACTACGACGACTTGCAGCCCATTCTCTAGCCTTTGTTCATAATGCTTTGGTATCGCCCCCGCATAGCTTATCGCACTCATCAATCCTCCTAGCAACAAAATTTTTAGAATCTTCATCTTAGGCATTTGCCTCATTATCGCTTGCTTTTGTGCGTTTGGCGGGGGATTTTGGCTTTGGAGCATCTTTAGAATCTCTGCTTTGTCTAGTGCCCGCAGCTTTGGTGCTTGTTTTAGTCTTAGTAGATTCTGTAGCTTTGGCTTTTTTAGATTCTGTATCTTTTGTGGGTTTTGAATCTCTTGTGCGGGAATTGGCAGTGTGGTTTGCGCCTATGGCTTCAGAGATATGGCTAAAGCCATCAGCCTGCATACGCGCCAAAATCCCCTCATTGATACGCTTAGGCAGTGAGGCACCCTCATACACAAGCCCGGTATAAACTTGCACGAGCGACGCCCCCATCTTGATACGCTCATACGCTTCATCGGCACTATCAATGCCACCAGAGGAAATCAGCAGCGTTTTGCCAAAAAATTCCTTGGCAATGCACGCAAACACTTCTCTTGAACGCTCTTTGAGCGCCTCCCCACTGATACCCCCCTCCTGCTTTGCGCCTTTTAGCAGGCTATAGTCAATGCTCGTGTTTGCCGCGATGATACCGCTGCAGCCCTGCCTAATGGCAGATTCTATAACCTCAAGCATATCATCGGTGTGCATATCTGGCGAGATTTTTACAAATATGGGCTTATTTGTGTGCCTGCGCGCCATTTTACAAAGCGAAGTGATGAAGGTTTTGTTTTGCAAATCGCGGAGTTTGGGGGTATTGGGACTAGAGACATTAAACACAAAATAATCCGCTAGATCGAGCAACTCTAGCAATGTGTTTTCATAATTTTGCAGTGAATCGCTTTGAGCGATAATCTTGTTTTTACCTATGTTTGCGCCGATGGGGAGGCAAAACGGATAGGCTCTCTTAAGCCTTTTGGCGATTTTGCTCACGCCATTATTATTAAAGCCCATCATATTTTGGAGGCTGCGCTCCTTTGGGAAGCGAAACAATCTCGGCTTTGGGTTGCCACTCTGTGGGGCTTGCGTGATCGTGCCCACCTCGATGAAGCCAAACCCAAGCGCGCTTAGCCCCCTTAGCATCGTGGCATTTTTATCAAACCCCGCACTTATCCCCACGGGATTGGGGAAATACACAGAATCTAGGGTATTTGCCAATCGCTCATCGCACTTGACAAACCGCCACGCTAGCAAATCCTGCACCAAAGGCAATGGCGCGACTTTGCGTAAGAAAAATTCCGCTACACTATGAGCTTTTTCCGCATCCAGCTTAAACAACACTTGCTTAAAATTCTCATACATTTTGGCTCCCTTTAAGCTTCATACAAACCCTGCATTGTATAAAAAATCCCTAAATAATACCTTTAAGCCCGCTCCTGCGCCCTCACACTTGCTTTGTGTTAAACGCATTTTGCAGCGCGCTAAGTGCAGGATTAGCGATAAAAAACTCCAACGCCCGCACGCCATAGCTACACATACGCTCCACCATCTCGCGCTCTTGTGCGCCAAACTCCCCGAGCACATACTCGATCACGCACTGCCCCTTTGGCTTATGCTCGCTCGCAGGCGGCTTGCCAATCCCACAGCGCATACGCAGATACTCACTACCCCACATTGAATCTATGGACTTTAGCCCATTGTGCCCGCCGCTTGAGCCACCCAGCTTGAAACGCATTGCGCCAAAAGAGAGATCCAAATCATCGTGGATAATAAGCATATGGCTTATTGTATGGTATTTGCAAAACGCTGCGACGCTTTGTCCGGAGAGATTCATAAAAGTCTGGGGTTTGAGACAAAATACAGAGGAGTGCGCACTACTAAAGCGCGCGCAGAGGGCTTGGGATTTTTTCTCGCTCTCCCAAGTGAGGTGGTGTGTGCGCACAAAGCTATCAAGGATCATAAATCCGATATTATGCCTTGTAAGCGCGTATCGCTCGCCGGGATTCCCAAGCCCGACGATGAGGAGGCTCTCCTGCATAGCGGGATTATTTGGCTTTTATCACACCCACCACGGCGACATCTTGATTATTAAGCACTTTCACGCCACTAATCTCGGGCAAATCACGCACAAGGATAGAATCCCCCACATCCAAATCGCTCACATCAAGCTCATAGGCATTTGGCAGATTTTCAGGCGTGCATTTTACGCTAATGCGCTTTGTGGAGATGAATAGCACGCCTTTGTTTTTCAGTCCTTTAGCGTTGCCCTTTGGCTTGACTGGAACTTTAAACTTACTCACCACGCCTTTTTGGGCTAGGAGCAAATCCACGTGCGTGAGGACACTGGTAACGGGATCTTTTTGGTATTCTTGCACCACGACATCATAGCTCTTGCCACCGATGCTCACTTGAAAAATCAAGTTTTGCTTAGCCCTAACTTCTTTGATAAAGTCATTGAGCTTAAACGCGCAGTGGATATTCTCCTGCCCCTTTCCATAAATGTTGGCAATTAGATAACCATCGTTTCGCAAAGCCTTCGCCGCTGCTTTAGAAATACTCTCTCTAATGATACCTTCTAACATTGTGCAATCCTTTGTAAAAATTTAAAGCCCGGCATTGTAGCAAAAAATGCTTAAATTCAGTTGTGTTTAATCAATCTCATGATGGATAGCGTCCATAGAATAATGCGGCTGCAAGGCGTTATTTGGCTGAAAATTGAAGTTTCTGCTAAGGAATATGGAAGTCGTCCAAGTGTAGCAATTAATAGGTCCAAACCCATGGAAGTCAATCTCTATCAATCCATGCTCGCGCAGCACTCGCGCACAGCCTCTGTGCCAATCGGCATTATCCAAAATAATCATCGCGCCTTCTTGTGCTTGGGAGTTGAGTATCTCTACGGCCACCTTTGTGCAAGCCATACGAGTGTTCTCTCCATTGATATCGCCACCATCGACGATGATACAATCAAACTTTTTGTCTAAGAGAAGGGCAAAGCGCGCGTAGTCTTGGTGTGGATCGCCATTGAGAGCGGTTTTGAGATAAAGGGTTTGGTTAGGAGCTTGCTGGGATTGTATGGTTTTAAACCACTGCTCATCGCTCTCAATGGTTGTGATATGCGCTACGCGCTTGCTCCAATAAAGGGATGATTGCCCCCCCCCCGAACTCCAAAATTTCCTTTTCAGAAAAGTTTAAGTTACTCAAATATTCAATACAAGGATATGTGTACCACGGGAGGGGCGCTCCGTGCTTGCCGACACATTTCCACTCACGCATACTTTGGAGTTGGTTATACTCGCGTGTGAGTGTTTTATAGTTGCGCTGCGCCCATCTGTATGGGTAGTAGTAGCGGTTAAGCAAAGGTGTCGGGATAGCCTTTTTTATCAGTTGTTTTAGCATACAAGCTCCTTATATAAAAATTGACTTTCAAGTATAAAGTGATTTTGATAAAAGATTACTAAAGATGTGTTGTGTGGGCTAGAATCTAGTGTATCAGATTGTAGGTTGTGTGTTAAATCATCGCTTTAGATTCTGTATTTGCGCGTGTTTTAGAATCTACAGATTTTGTGCTTTAAAATCTCCGTAATTTTTCACAATCCCTGTGTTAGATTCTGAATCTATCAAGTTGGATTCTGTGAGTGTTTCAGAATCTGAAAGGCTAGATTCTGAATTTTCTTTACATTCCGCGCTTAGCTTGCCCTCTTGGCGTGGCGTGGATTCTGTGGGCTCACCACTGCAAACAAAAATAATCATGTGCAGTGTGGGTTGGTGCTATCGCAACAAACGCGGTGGTGCTTGTGGAGTTGGCGGGTGCGGGGGTGGGAGCTCTGTTTTGGGCAGTAGTGGCTGCCCCAAACTCGCCAAATCTCTGCAATGATTACCCAAGGAGCCATTTCCCCCGCACAAAAAACTAACGCAAAACCTAAGATACCCTACTGCACCGCATCGCATTTGCAAGTGCGAGCAGTGCCACGCCCACATCGCCAAAGATTGCTTCCCAAATACTTGCTAGCCCAAAAAGCCCTAGCACGATAAACACACCCTTTATCCCCAAAGCTAGAGCGATATTTTGGTAGATGATAGTCTTTGTCTTTTTGGCGATTTGTATCGTGCCAAGCAGGGTTTTGAGGGAATTGTTCGTGATAATCACATCAGCACTTTGCATACTTATATCACTCCCGCTACCCATTGCCATGCCCACATCAGCAAGCGCAAGTGTAGGGGCGTCATTGATACCATCACCCACAAACGCCACTTTAGAGCTACTTTGCGCTTTTATCTCACTAAAGATTCGCGCTTTATCTTGCGGCAAGAGTGAGTGATGATACTTACAGCCAAGCTTTTGTGCCACCACCTTGCAGGGATATTCCCCATCGCCACTAAGTATGAGTGAATCCACACCCAAATCGCGTAAGCTCCCCAAAACCTCTGGAGCTTCGTCTTTAAGCACATCAGCGATGAGGATATAGCCTAGATACTGCCTATTGCGCACGATATGCACCACGCTCCCTTGCACATAGCAGGTATTATGAGCGATGTCAAAGGTATGGAGGATTTTGTCATTGCCCGCAAGTATCTCGTGATTATCACACACCGCGCGCACGCCCAAGCCCGATAACTCCTCGTATTCACTGATAGCGTGCGTGTGGGCTAGATTCTGATAGGCTTGTCGTATGGATTTGGCTATGGGGTGATTAGAGAGATTTTGCGCACACAGCGCATTGGCTAGCACCTCATCTTTGCTAAAGCCCTCATTTGGACACACATCAATGACTTCAAACACGCCCTTTGTCAGCGTCCCCGTCTTGTCAAAGGCTATGGTAGAGAGTTTGCTTAGGGCTTCTAGGTAGTTTGAGCCCTTTATGAGCGCACCGCGTTTGCTTGCTGCGGCTAATCCCCCAAAGTAGCCAATAGGCACAGACACCACAAGGGCGCACGGGCAGCTTACCATAAGCACCACAAGGGCGCGATATACCCATTCCTCAAAACTCTGGGCAAACATTAGCGGCGGGATAAGCGCAAGGGCTAGGGCAAAGGCAAAGACTATGGGCGTGTAGTAACGCGCAAAAGTCGTGATGAAATTTTCAGTAGGGGATTTTTGCAGGGTGGCAGAGGCTATCAAGTCAGCGATTTGGGCGATTTGGCTTTTGGCAAAGGGGCGCAGGACTTGGAGCTTTATGGCTTTATTGAGTGCGATAGAGCCGCTTAGGATTTCCTCACCCTTTTTGGATTCCACAGGGAGGGACTCGCCGCTGATAGCTGCAGTGTTGAAGCTCGCATTCTCCTCTAATAGCACGCTATCACAAGGCAGCATTTCGCCAGCATACAAGACTATGATGTCGCCCTCTGCTAAGTCTTTGGGGTCGATGTCTGTTGTTGTGGCTTGGCTTGCTTTCGCGCTTTGGGGTTCTTGTGTGGCGGGATTAGATTCTAAATTTGCTTGTGAATCTTTTGCAAGGCTTGCTTCTTGATTTAGTGTGGATTCTGTAAGACTGCCATTGCTAGTAAAATTAGTCATTGCGGTGGTGCTTGTGGAGTTTTTGGCAGGTGCGGGGGTAGGAGTTACCTCATCGGTAATGACTGCCCCCGCACCTGCCAAATCTGTGCAATGACTACCCAAGGAGCCATTTTCCTGCGCAAGAGAGGGATTTCTCTCCAAAAGGTGTGCGGTGGTGGGCACCAAATTCGCCCCCTCACTTATCGCCTCTTTTGAGCGTCTCACACTCACTTCTTGCAGATACTCCCCTGTGGCAAAAAAGAGCATTATGCTTACTGCCTCTTCCCACGCCCCAAGCCCAAATGCCGCTATACTTGCCACTAGCATAAGCACATTTTCATCAAAAAATTCCTTATTTTTAAAGCCCCTTATCGCACCTTTGATGACATTGCGCCCACTCACAAGATAGATACCAATCCACACAAGCTTAATCGCCAATACATCATAGCTTAGAGAATCTGCAGATTCCATATCAGCCCAATGCCACAATGCCACACAAGCCAAAAAAAGCGTGATAAGTCCCAATAATCCAAAAAGTTGAGGGGTAAAAAAACTGCTTTTTTGAATCTTTTGCGTGATTTGCACCTTTGGTTCAATGGAGTGTATGAGTGCGCGCACAGAGGATATATCCTCGCAATCAATCTGTAAGGTGTTGGTAGCAAAGGAGATATGCACTTCTCGCACGCCACTACATTCACGCAGTTTGCGCTCTAGCTTGTCCGCACAAGCCGCACAATCAAGGTTTTTGATAGAAAATGTCTGCATACACACTCCTAAAGTTGTAATGACACAATCCTATGATATTGCAAACAATAGCGTGTTAATACTTCTTAGAATCCAAAGCCAAGCCAAAACTTATAAAAACACTCCACATTTGTGAATCTGCTATAATCACACAAATCATTTTGGAGGATTCTATGTCCGCACGCTCCGCACTTGATGCACTTCCTGCTTTCCACACTCAAATCGCGCAATGGTATGCCAAATGTGGCAGAGTAGAGCTACCTTGGCGCAATCTTGCGCGCGATGGCTCACAAAGCTATGAGGTGTATATCAGCGAGATTATGCTCCAGCAAACTCAAGTAACAAGGGTGCTAGAGGAGTTTTACTTCCCCTTTTTGCGCGCTTTCCCTAGCTTGCAGGCTTTGGCAGATGCGAGCGAGCAGGAAGTCCTACTGCGTTGGCAGGGGCTAGGCTACTACACTAGAGCGCGCAACCTGCGTAAATGCGCACAAATCTGCGCACAGAGCCATAGTGGCGCACTCCCAAGAGGCGTGGAAAATCTCAAAAAATTACCGGGTATCGGGGAGTATAGCGCGGGGGCGATAAGCTGCTTTGGCTTTGGGGAGAGCGTGGGCTTTGTGGATTCTAACATTAGGCGCGTGTTTTCACGCCTCTTTGCCCTGTCTAATCCCACGCACGCGCAACTACAAAGCCTCGCCACCAAACTCCTCAACACAAAAGATAGCTTTAACTACAACCAAGCCCTGCTTGACATCGGTGCGCTCGTGTGCCGCCCCAAGCCCCTGTGCCTCATATGCCCCATTAGGGAGTTTTGTCAAGGCTGCTCTGCCCCGCACCGCTATCCACAAAAGCACTCAAAGCCCCGAGAAACCCTGCATTTGCGCCTCTTTGTCATCAGATTCTGCCAATCCCACAAGGACTATATCGCGCTGCTTACCCCAACGCACGATGAAGCGCACCTAGCACGCACTCGCCCCCAACCCCGCTCACAAAGCCAACTCTACGCCGGGCTCTACAATCTCCCTATGCACGCCACGCCCTTGCATTCCGCACCCGCGCCCTCCGCGCACGCCACACTCTCACCCGCCGCGCCCCCTCTATCCCCTCATCTACACGCACCACACCCCCTTAGGCTTGCAGGGCGATTTAAGCACGCTTATACCAAATACACCATCACCGCAGAGGTACTATACGCCCAATGCACAGACAGGCAAGCCGCGCTAGGGCTTATAGATTCTCTCCCTTTTGATACGCGTGAAAATCTCGCGTTTGTGGAGCTAGATTCACTCCCTACCCTCCCGCTCTCAAGCCTAAGCCACAAAGCCCTCAAAATCTCTCATCTTGTGTTATAATCCCGCCCTATCACAACCACAAAGGAGACTTATGAAAGTATTTGAAATTCGCAAAGAAGGCATTCTCGGATATGTCGGGTGGCACAAAAAAACCTTGCTAGTTTTTGGAGTCCCTCTGCTCTCGCGCCTTTCACAGGTGCTGACTTATAAGGGGGGGGGATATATGAAATCCTCTACACTTACAAACTCTTTGGCAAAAGACAACTCGCCAGCACGACTAAGCCCAAAACACTCTTTGGCTTATACCACGATTGGCACTTCACAAAGGATATGCTAGAAGATCCCACGCTACCTTCCAAAGTCGCAGCATTGTGCGATGGACTAGATGCCCAAAGTCGCGCCACGGTAGCACGGATACTCTCGCGCATACGCACCCTCTATGAGCAAAAGCAAAAAACCTACACTCTTTTAAGCCAAGAAGAAATCACAGAGCTAGAGCGCATAAGGACGCAGTTCTATCCCAATGTCTTCCAAATCGCGCCCGATCTCTACTGCTATGATGGCTACCTGCTCTCCACGCGCTTTTTTGAAATCAGCGTGCTATGGCACAGACATAATCTCAACGCCTTCAGTCCCCGCACGCTTGAGGCGATAAAGCACAAAAATATCATCGATGTAGGCGCGTGTGTGGGCGATAGCTCGCTTGTGTTTGGGGATTTTACCACCAAGTCCATCTATGCCTTTGAGCCCACAAGTGCGAATTACAACCACCTCCTGCGCACCATCGCACTCAATAACGCCACGCGCATAGTCCCTGTCAAAAAAGCCCTAGGCTCCAAGCCCGATAGAATGAAAATCAGCGTAAATGGCGGTAGCTCTAGCCTCGTGTTTGACAACCACACGAGCTTTGATGATGTGGAGGTTATCACGCTGGATTCCTTCGTGCGGGAGCACGATATAGAGGTGGGATTCATCAAAGTCGATATCGAGGGCTTTGAGCAGGAGTTTCTCAAAGGTGCCAGAGAAACTATCGCTACGCAAAAGCCCGCGATGCTGCTTAGCATATACCACAACGCCGAGGACTTCCTAAGCATAAAGCCTATGATAGAATCTTGGAATCTGGGCTATCGCTTTAAAGTGATAAAGCCCATTGATTTTAGTGTGATGACAGAGACTGCGCTGTATTGTGAGGTGCTCTCCTAGTGCTTGTCTAGAATCTTGTGTTTAGAGCATTAGGCTTTGTATGTAGGAAAATGGCTCCTTGGGTATGCAATGCAATAAGATTGAAAAATTTGTGAAAGGCACGGACTCTAAGTCCGCTAACCTTCCCCAAATTTTTCAAAGCTTACACAGCCACACCGCAATGATTAATTTTTTTGCTTGCAGTGGTAGCCTTACAGAATCCACACAAGGCGAGGCAGATCCAAGCGCAGAATGTAGAGCAAATACAGAATCTAGCCGCATAGATTCTGAAACACTCACAGAATCCAACTTGATAGATTCAGAATCTAAATTATCAAAATTAGAATCTAATCTTTCCTTAGATTCTGAATCTGCTTGAGATTCTGTATAGATTAGATTCTAAACCCACACAAGATTCTATATTTTCCCTACATTCCGCGCTTGGCTTGCCCGGGCATTCTAAGATTTTGGATGAGAAATCGTTGTTTTCAAGCGAGGATTGAAGGAGCTTGCTAGAGGTAAGTGACTGAAAATCCGAGCGCAGAATCAACGATTTATCGCCAAAACGAAGTTTCTTTAGAAAAGCCCAATGCCCTAAACAAGATTCTAGAATCTAATACCTCGTAGAATACGAATCAAGATACTGCTTCTCATAGAAGTTCGGATAACTCTGCGGAGCCTGCCTAGGCGCGCTCACACCGAAGTTATAACGCAATCCCGCAGAGATGGTATAAGCGAGATTGTAATTGCCAAAAAAGCTCCTATCCACCTCAAAATACACTCTCGAGTTCCGTGATATGCGCATATCTAGCCCCGCGCTTAAGAGCACGCGAAAATCCCCCTTAATCGTGTGCGAGCGCGCCGAGGTGGTTTGGACATTGTCATCGATATCCATCACGCCTCGGTTGGTAAAATCCTGCACCAAGCTCGCACCCACACGCCAAAATCCCCCACTATTCCCAAATCTAAAGTTTGAGAGCATATCCGCGCCCACACGCCCGATAAACGCAAAGGACGCCTTAGAATCCACGCTAAGTGCCACGAGGGAATTTTCAAAGCGCAGATTCTGTCCGCCGATAGTCCCCGCGATAATCTCGGCTTGAGGCTGGAGATACAAGCCCCGAGCGGATTTGATCCCAAAGCGCATACCATACTCCGCGCTCACATACGCTGAGCTCACGCCGCTTGTGTCTCTGCCCCCAAAGCTTGCAGTCGAGGTGGCGTAGGTGTTTTGGGAGTAGATGTATTTGCCCACGATATCTAGGTAACTGCTATTGGCAAAAAGCGCGGAGCGATAGAATCCAAGTGAGAAGCTACTAGATTGGAGGTTTAGCCCATAGTTGTTGCCCCACGCGTTCATAAAGCTCCCCACCACGCCCCAATACACGCGCGCGCCACCCAGATCGGTGCGCTTGTCAAAGCCCCCTTGCACGCCCATATTGTGCGCATAGTAGCCATTAGTCCCAGAGAGTGCGCCTTTGATAATCTTCACCCACGCGCCGCTTGCGTCGTTTGCCCCGCGCAGCTCGCCCATACGCTTTGCCATATTGTTGGTTTCGGTGTAGAGATTGAGATAGGGCGTGAGCAGCGCGCCCTCAAGCGGATTTATCACTTCATTTTGGAGCGTGGCACTATCGATGTCTATGACTTGGATAGAATCCAAATACCACTTCATCGTGTTGCTATTATTCTCCCGATCGGCTCTTAATTCTGTGCGGAAAATCCCTAGCCCTAGGTATTGATCCTCTGCTAGGAATGTGTTGGTATCAAAGCCACTTCCATTTGGGAGCGTGAGGCTCGCCACATAGATTTTATCGCCACTTGTGTATTGGTAGCTCTGCGCGGTGCTCGCACTTTGGATAAGCTGAATCCTACTGCTACCCACGCCCTGTGTGTTTTGGTTTTGAGTGAGATTGATAATCACCTCATCGGCTTTGTCCCCTGTGGCAGCGAGATTTAGCCCTAGCTTAAAGACGCCGTTGTTTGAGGAAAAATGCGTGGGGGGGTTGTTTGTGCCTGCATTGCTCGTGGTGCCCGTGGTGGTGCCGATAGTGAGCGTTTTTTTGCTAAAGCCCGCGCCCAAATCGCGACTAACTAGCTCATAGTAGTCATACTCGCCATTTTGCTGCCCATTTTGCCCTGATTGTGTGGCGTTGCAGGTGCTCGTGCCATCGTGGCAGCGCCCCACCCAATCATATGTGCTAAGATCGACTATCGCTAGGGCGTTGTTGTGTGTGCCGGCTCGGATATTGGCGCTGTTTAGGAGGGTGGAGTCGTTTTCTATGATGAGTGAATCTATCGTGCTAGATTCTGTGACAAACCAATGCCCGCCCACGCCTGTGAGACTGCCGCTAAAGCGCACTTGATTAGCCGTGGCGGCATTTGCAGAATCTGCGCCGATTATCGTATTGCTCAAAGTCCCAGCGATGCTTGTGAGCCCATCTAAGCCTTTAATCGTGCCATGGAGAGTGCCATTCCCGTTGGTGCCTGTAGCTATCGTGCCATCGGTTACGCGTTTAGAATCTTTAAAGTCAAGCTTTACCACCACGAGCGCGCCGCCATTAGCTCCCGAGAGTGAGAAATCATACACCGAGCTAGAGTTACCTCCATTGATGATGACAGAAGAGCCAGAGGCAAACGCGGCATTTTTGGTGATAGTGCCTCCGAGCGTGCCTCGCATAAGCACGCCTTGTGTGAAGCTTGAGAGCGTGCTAGCGGCGGTATTTACTCCGATATTGATAGATTCTGTGTCTTTTGCCCCGTTGTTGCCTGTGCCCGATGTGCTAGCGTCTTTGATGATATTGGCAAAAATCGTGGTGCTCCCATCAAAGCTAAAGCTCCCCTTTGCGACGCTATTTTGCGCGCCTGTGCTGCCACCTGTGCCACTGCCGCCATTGATGATCTTATCCACCATATCTTGGGTGAATTCCCCCACGCTATAAAAGTTGTATTGTGAATCTATCGTGCCCCCGCTGATAGTGAGCCCCTGCTTGGTAGAATTAGCATAATCGCGCACAAAGGAATCCACCCCGATAAAAGTGATACGCTTTTTAGAAGCCCCACTAATGCTGCCTTCAAAAGTTGAGGACCTCGCGCTACCAGATTCTATAATATGCATTTTGTTGCCACTAGCGTCAGTGTAGGTGTTTTCTACCATATTGCCACTAGTGTTGAACACCGCATCGATGCCAAACTTATCGTCTTTTAACTCTCCTTTAATATTGGTATCCCTAAAACCGATTGTCGCGCAAGTGCTATTTGTGCCGCCTGTGCCATTTGTGCAGCCCGCACCCCCATTTGTGCCCCCATTGGTAGAGACATAGAAATTAATCCCATTGAGGATAAGCTGTTTTTGGAGGTTTGAGGCATTGGTAGAATCTACATTTGTTGATACACCGGGCAAGCCATTAATAACACTTGAGTATCCATCTTCGGGAGTTCCTGTCTTATCAAGCTCTAGTGTGCCCCCGATATTACTAAAAATATAGGTGCTATCACTTGTGCCACCGGTAATATAGCCCTTGTGGATAGACGATGAGCCCGATGAGCTCCCCGCCAAATCCCCGCCAAAGTCTAGCACCACATCTTTTTTTGTGTTGCCATAGAGGTGGTTGCCATAAAAGCTTTGGGGGGCGTGCTGATTGCGACTTGAGACATCGAGCGTGCCGGTGTAAGCCACGCTGATATTGTTTTGTGCCCAGCTATTGCCCGCGAGCGAGATAGTCGCGTTGCCGTATTTGGTGGTGCTGTTTTCTAAATCAAACCCCCCAAAGTCGATAAAGGTGTAACGCACGCTATTATTTGCTTGCGAGAGATCCACACCACTGCCTAGCGCGCTAGTGCCTACAAAGACAAAGTTTGTGTTTTGCGCACTGCTAGAGACGCTGACGCCTAGGCTCGTGCTAGCACGCAGATCGCTCACGCTATAGTTTGCCAACCCTCCGCTTGCGTTGTTAAAACCGCCTAGGACTTGGTTTATCGCGCTTTGCCCCTGTGCGGAGGCAGAAGTCGCGACACTCGCGCCATAGCCATTAAAAATATGTGTGTAACCACTAAATGAGCCTGACGCTAAGCCTGCCCTTGTGGTAGGACTTGCAATGGGACTTGCAGCGCGCAAGACACTGCGCAAGAGCGAGGGGCTAGAGCTCGTAAGGCTCGAGTTGAGCACGAGGATTTTGCCATTAAATCCGCTTATAGATTCGTAGTTGAGATTGCCAGCGGCGTTGCCATTGGCGTTGTTAAAGATGATTTGAGAATCTGCACTGCCCCCCGTGATCCTCGCGCCGCCCGTGCCCGCGCCAAAGTCGTGCGTGCCTGCCCCATCAAAGACAAGATTTACCTTTGCGGTGTCGCTTAGGCTTACGCTACCGCTTAGGCGCGAGATGCGCATAGTCATAGAGGCGAAGTGAGGTGCGAGGTTGGTATCTGTGCTGCTCCAGCGCGTGGGAGTGGAGCTAAATACCGCGCTTAGGGTGTTGTGGTTGGCTGTGGTAGGGCTTGGCTGCGAGGCGGGGTAGTCTGATAGATTGAGGTTTGTCACACTTGTGCCAAAGAGGGTGAAGTTGATTTTAGAATACAAGGGATTTGGCGCGGGGTTGGCTGCAGAGCTCGCGGCGGTAGAGAAGATCGTGCCATTGAGATTCCCCGCGTTTAGGAATAGCACGCGGTTAGTCGTAGGCGTGGCAGAATCTGCCGAGCCGATAAACTGAAAGCTATCGCTGGGTGGCGTGGTAGAGTAGCCAAAGCGGTGTGAGTTTGCACCAATGAAGCTCACTTGCGCGCTATCATCAATCCCGATGATACCATTTGCGCCACCACCCTGCCCGCTATTTGGCACGCCACCTAGATAGCTAGAAGTGCTAATAAGAGAGCTTAGGGCTTGGGTGGTGCCATCCTCTCGCGCGATATTGAGACTTTGGGCGGAGGAAGCAAAAATGAGATTGAGGCTAGAATCTGCGCCATAGAGGAGGTTTCCCGCAATGGAGCTCCCTACAGAATCTAAGTGCAATTTAGAACTCGTAGAGAGGTTTGAGAAGTTAAAGGATTTGGTGCCTAGGTTGTAGAGCCCTAGCGTGGTTTCACCACTGCCGATAAGAAACTCAATAGAATCTTGCGTGATAGAATCTGCACCATTAAACACGAGGCTTTGGGTGTAGGGATTGGCTTGCGTAGTGCCATTAGCGGCGTTTTCGCCATTGCTATCCCAAAAACCACCGCTAAAGTCGATTTTGTCGCCCTTAAACTGCGCGCTCCCCACCGCCACGCCAAAATCCTCGCCCGCCATCGGCGTGCCAAAGACAAAATCGTGGCTATAGTAGCGCTGCAGGATATTGTCATTGACATCTGTGCCACGAAAGACAAAGAGCGATCTAGCACTTATGGGCGCGCAACCACCGCTAGTGTTGGCATTACAAGGGCCTTGTGTGTTGGTATCATAGCCGATGATGGAGAGGAGCATTTTCCCATAAGCAGTGCGAGGATCAAAGTTAATGCCCCGCATGATATTGCCATTTTCCCCTGTGTAGCGGGTGTTTAGCAAGACATAGTGATTGTCCCCTGTGGTGGTGCTGCCACCGCGAAAATGTAGCCCGATTTTGTCGTAGGGCAGGGTATTGTCCGTAAAATCTAGCAAGATATATCGACTGCCGCTCGCGCCGATAATCCAAATATCGTTGATATTGTTGGTGTTTATATGCGTGTTGTCTTTAAAAAAATAGATATTATTGCCACTAAACCTAAATCCCACGCCCACGCCCGGGGGATTGGCGGTGTTTTGGTTTTCCCATACATAAAAGGGCGTATTTGTGGTTTGCTGCTCAAACTCGCTCCAAGCCGTGGTTTGAAACTTATCAGGGTCAAAATCGTATGCCGCTAACACACTGCTTAGTGCGATGCTTACCAAAACCCTTTTTTTGCCCATAGAATCCCTTCTTTTGCGAAACTTTTTGGGACTAAGCAAGATGTGTTCCTAGTAGATTTACGCCTAGATTCTAAAATGTGCGGGGAATCGCAGAAAATCTCACAGAGGTTTTAGAATCTAGAGGGAGTTTGTGTAAGAGACTAAAAACAAGTCACAGAGATACCAAGCCAAGATTTGGCGTTGTGTGAAGCGCAAAAGCAAAGCAAGAAAATCCCAAAATCTAAGAGACACTCACGCCCACGCGCTACCTCTAAAAGCCCCCAAAAGCCCTAAGCGCAGGTGTGCCAAACACAACACTATGGCAGCTCTGGTCGCTCACGCGATTGGAGTATCCCACGATTATAAAAAATCGGTGGCTTAGAGATATAATCCGCATAGTCCTGCATATGCTGGCGTTTTTTGTGCGCACCGGCGAGCCCTAGCGCCTCCTCCTCGCTCCGTGCAGCACTAAAGCTCTCTAAATGCCGCTGCAGCTCATCATCTCGTGATGGCGTGGCGGGGGGAAGTGAGAGATTATAAGGCGAGAGATTATGCGGTGCGGAATGCTCTATGGTGTAGAAATGCGGCGGGTGCGTGTGAGAATCTCGCGCGCACAAACTCCCCCAAATCCCCGCACAAACGACAAAAACAACGGACAAGAAAGATAAGAGACTTTTGCGCATTACTATCCTTTCTCAATGTATCTAAAGGCATTATAGCAAAGCCTGTGGCGTTTGTGTGTAAGATTGCGCTTAAAAAGCAATGGTGAATCTACTCCCAATCCCCAAGGCTTTGGAGCACTTCTGCCATCGGTGGCTTTAGGTGCAGATATGGGCGCACTTCCTGCTCGCTTAGTCGTATCCAAGCCTTACTCACGCCCACGATCCCCGCACTATCCACACTGCCGCGCAAGATGAGCGTATCGCCCTGCACGCGCACCTTGGCGTGATACACCTCGCCCGTGCGGAAGTTATACACCCTCCCGCCTCCATACTCGCCCCCCTCGCCCTCTAGCCCATAGACAAATATCGTGCCCCTATCGTATCGCTCGCGCAATTTGGGATTTTTGTTGTTGCTATCTTTTTTGGCAGCACTCCCATCGACATTGGCAAATCCATAGGCATAATATTTGCCATTATGAGAGAAAAACTCCACGATAGACTGACGCCCATCTGAGCCTATGTGTGTCTTATAAAACCCCGCTAGATTCTCCGCTCCATAGCAAAGTCCTAGCCACACCACGCCAACAATCACGATGAGGCAGCGCACTCTTTTCATCACAATCCTTAAGGAATACTTATTTTAAGCTAAAGTATAGCAGAAATTGCTACAATAGCACCCACAGATTACTTAGATTCTGAAGGATTGTGTTTGAGACTAAGAGCCCTAGCCTTGTTGTGGTGCGTATGCGTGAGCCTCCCTAGTGTTGCGCTAGGCGAGAGACGCACAGAGATTCGTTATGAAAACGATCTCAAGCCCCATGAAGAGATTCTAGAAGAAGTCCAAAAAACCCACCAAACCCTCCTCAACAAAGCCGCTGGCATCCCCGAGCCCAAAAAACCCAAAGATCCACGATCTAAATTCTATGTAGGGATCAACATAGGCGGCGTGTATAGTCCAAATAGCGGATTTGGCTACATCGTGGGCGCGGAGGCAGGCTACAACTTTGTGGTGCAAAAGGACAATTCCCTGCGCGTGTTTGTATTTTTTGATCGCTTTGCTAACAACTTCAGTACGGATTTTAATCTCGATGCGAGCAAGCCCGATTTGTTCCAAATCTATCGTATGGGGGTTTCGGCAGAATACCGCGCGTATGTCAATCCCTACTTTGGATTCAAAGTCCGCCTTGTGAGCTTTGGGGTTAATGACTTGGCACGCACCTCAAGCCTTGTCAATCCCGAGCTAACGCGCAAGAAAAAAGTCGGCTTTCTCCCCACTATCGGCTTTGGACCTGTGTTTAGCTACAAGGCTAATGAGCTTTTTATAGGGCTTGATATACTCGAGTATAGCCTTGAGTATGGACCTACGATGAATTTTGTGCAGTATTCCCTGCGTTTTTAAGGAGGATTTATGGATATCAAAGCCTACTACACCAACGCCAAGGCACTCCTAGAGGGGCATTTTTTGCTCAGCAGCGGCAACCACTCCGCCTTTTATCTCCAATCAGCCAAAGTGCTAGAAAATCCCGCCATAGCCCAAGAGCTAGCCACTGCTTTGGCAAAGCAGATTACCGCGCACGGCATACAACCTGATTGTGTGTGCTCGCCGGCATTAGGGGGGATTTTAGCCGGATATGAGCTAGCACGCGCACTTGGAGTGCGCTTTATCTTTACCGAGCGCGTGGAGGGCAAAATGACTCTGCGCCGCGGCTTTGAGGTGCAAAAGGGGGAGAAGGTGCTCATCTGTGAGGATATCATCACCACAGGTGGTTCGGCCCTAGAATCTGCGCAATGCTTAGAATCTCTAGGCGCGCAAATCGTGGCGTTTGCAGGGCTTGCAAATCGTGGGTTTTGCCAGAGAGTGGGCTCCAAGCTAGCGCGCAAGGCAGAGGCTAAGCTACCGCCGTCTTTGCCGCTTTTTGCGCTAGAGGATTTTGCCTTTGAGATGTATGCCCCACAGGATTGCCCATTGTGCAAGGAGGGCAGGCTACCCGCCATCAAGCCCGGTAGCAGAGGAAACTAAATCGTGCCAAACCACACAAAGCCACGATGGCGCACCATAAAGCGCAAGTCCCTCCATTCCAGCGCGTCCCATTCCGCCACGCCCAAATCGCTTAGTGCGCCAAAAGTGCCATTTTTCTTATGGGAGCGCGTTGTCGCCTTTATCACCGATATGTTTATGATAAATATGCCAATCCTCTATCTCGCCTACTTCGTGCTAGGCTCTTCTAGGCAGGCGTTTTTGGACAATCAAATCGTGATTTTTGCGTGCGTGGTGGGCTTTGGGCTTATCCTATCGCTTTTTATCTCGCGCAGTGGGCAGACACCGGGCTATCGCTATGTGGGATTAAAACTCATAGCAGAGGATAGTGAGGGCAAAGTCCCTTTTGTCGTGGCGTTTTTGCGCTATGTGCTGTGGATTGTGAGTATGGCGACACTCATAGGCGTGTGTATCGCGTATTTTCGCAAAGATCGCAAGACATTCTATGATCTCGTGTGCCACACAAATGTGATAAAAGCCCCGCCAAAGCCCACACCAAGTAACACATAAGGAATCCACAATGGCATTTTTGATAGAAAAACCAACGCTAAAAGACATACCGCAAATGCGCGCGCTAGTGAGCGATGAAGTGCGCCGCGGCGTGATATTAGAGCGGAGTGAGGAGGAGATGGCAAATGCGATTAGATCCTATCATATCGTGCGTGATGAGGGGGAGATCGTGGGGTTTTGCGCGCTATATGTGTATTCTCCCACTCTTGGGGAGCTACGCTCGCTCATCGTGCGAGAATCCCACAGAGGCAGGGGGATTGCAAGCGTGCTTATAGAATCTATCAAAGCCGAAGCCAAAAGCCTCGGACTAAGTGAAGTGCTCGTGCTCACATACAGAGAGAAGCTCTTTGAAAAGTTGGGATTTGTTATAATAGACAAGACACTTTTACCAAACCACAAAATATGGGCGGATTGTATCAAATGCAAACATTTTCCGATATGCGACGAGATAGCTCTTATAGCCAAAGTCTAAGAAATATCCTTTTTTTGCTTGGGCTCTTTGTGTATGAGTGCCTAGCAAGTATCATCGTGTATTTGCCCCCGCTGCTTGGCATTTTGTTTGTGCTCTTTGTGCGCTATGACACGAGGGGAGATTTTTGGCGATTTTGCATTGTTTTGGCGATGATGCTTGTGGTGGAAGTCTTTTATGATTTCCCGCTGTGGTTTTTAGTCGTGCTTTTTGTGGTGCTGCACTATGTGGCGATGCTCTGGCTTGCGAATTTTAATGCCAAATATATCCTAAGTATCGTGCAGGTGGTGATGGTGTATGCGTGCGTGTATGTGTGGCTTGTGGGTATGGAGGGCAATGCGAGTGCGCAGAGCTTTCTCAATCCGCTTGTGCTGGTGTATTACTGCGTGTGTGAGGCAGTGATGGTGAGCCTTTATGAGTATGCGCTTTAAAATCGCTACGGGGTTTTTCCTCTTTGTGTGGCTCATCATCGCGCTGCGGCTGTGGGTGGTTACGAGCATTAATCACGAGTATTATGACAAATACGCCCAAAAAAACGCGACAAAAGTCGATGTGCTCGTGCCTATCCGCGGGCAGATATTAGATAGAAACAACGAGCCTTTAGCTATCAATGAGCTAGGCTTTGCCATTGCTATCACCCCACGGCTCAAAAGCTCCCTACTCCAAGAGCAAATCGAGCTCATTGTCAAATACTTTCCCTTCCTAGATTCACAAAAACTCACCAAAACCTACACCAACGCCAATACCTCGTATAATCACGCACCCATTGTGGTGGTGGATTTTTTGGCATATCGTGAGATTCAGCACTCTTTCACTTATCTCAAGCAAAGCCCGCATATCGTGGTTATGCCAACAAGCAAGAGATTCTATCCTAATGAATCTTCTGCCTCACATATCATCGGCTATGTGTCCAAAGCAAACCAAAGCGATATGGACAAAAATCCCCTATCTTTTTACACCAAGGTTATGGGCAAAATGGGCATAGAATCCCAATACAACGACTTCTTACAAGGCGAGGCGAGCTATCGCAAGACGCAGATTAACGCCCTGCATAAGGAAGTCAAAGTGCTACAAGAGGCAAAGTCACTTAGGCAAAACAACCTAACCCTTACCCTTGATTTGCGCCTCCAAGAGCTTATAGATTCTGAATTCACAGACAAAGAAGGCGCGGTGGTGGTGCTCGATGTGCATAATGGCGAGATTCTCGCAGCAGGAAGCTATCCAGAATACAATCTCAACGACTTCATCGGTGGCATTAGCACACAAAAATGGCGCGCCCTCCTCGAAAACCCCCACTATCCGCTAGTCAATAAAATGATAGCAGGGCAGTATCCGCCCGGCTCGGTTATCAAAATGGCGATGGGCTTGGCGTTTTTGGAGTTTGGCGAGATCACCGAGCACACGACTATCGAGACGCCTTGCTATATCGAGCTAGGTGGGCGCAAATATCGCGATTGGAAATGCGGGCATAAAAGCGCGGATTTGTTTAAGGCGATTAAAAGCTCGGTGGATGTGTATTTTTACAAGCTCTCTATGCAGGTTGGCATTAGCAATGTCGCCACGGTGCTTAGCCAAATGGGCTTTGGGAAAAAAACAGGCATAGATATCCCACACGAAAAATCCGGCGTAGTCCCCACGCCCGAGTGGAAGCTAAGGGCAAAGGGCGAAAATTGGGTTACGGGGGATTTGGTCAATACCTCTATCGGGCAGGGGTATTTTCTCGTAACGCCTATGCAGGTGGCGCGCTACACTGCCCTCATCGCCTCGGGCAAGTTTGTAACGCCGCATTTTGCTAAGATGTTTAATGAGACTCCCGCGCAATATGAGGTAGCAGATGTCCTAAGCACCACCCAAAAGCAAAAGCTAAATGCCTTGCGCAAAGGTATGTATCAAGTGTGCAACTCTGCTGATGGCGGGACGGCGTATTGGCGCACACGCGGGGCGAAAGTCCCCATAGCGTGCAAGACAGGCACCGCGCAAGTTACAGGTATCCCCCAAGATATGAAAACGCGTATCAAAGAGCACGAGATGGAGTATTTTGCGCGCTCGCACGCGTGGATCACGGCATTTGTGCCATACAATGAGCCCAAATACGCCATCACGATTATGCTTGAGCACGGCGGGAGTGGCGGGAATGGCGGTCCCATACTTGTCAATATCGTCAATAAACTCTACGATCTGGGCTATATAAACTAAGGAGCGCGTATGCTTAGAGGCAAAAATATCCTCATAACCGGCGGCACGGGGAGCTTTGGCAAAAGATTTATCCAAACAATCCTCGCACACTACAACCCAAAAAAAGTCGTCGTGTATAGCCGCGATGAGCTCAAACAATACGAGATGGAGCAGAATCTAAATGATAAGCGAATGCGTTTTTTTATCGGCGATGTGCGCGATGGCGAGCGACTAAAGACTGCGCTAAATGGTATCGATGTGTGTATCCACGCCGCTGCGCTCAAGCACGTGCCTATCGCGGAATACAACCCTATGGAGTGTATCAAAACCAATATCGATGGCGCGAGCAATCTCATCACCGCCGCCCTGCACAATAATGTAACCCATATCATCGCCCTTAGCACGGACAAAGCGGCAAATCCCATCAACCTCTATGGCGCGACGAAGCTGTGCTCTGACAAGCTTTTCATCGCGGCAAACAACTTCAAAGGCAGCTCCAAGTCCAAGTTTAGCGTGGTGCGCTATGGCAATGTGATGGGCTCGCGCGGCTCTGTGATACCATTTTTTAAAAAACTCATAGAATCTAATGCCACAGAGCTGCCCATCACCGATATGCGTATGACGCGCTTTTTTATCACGCTAGATTCTGGCGTGGCGTTTGTATTGCAGAGTTTGGAGCGAATGCACGGAGGCGAGATATTTGTGCCCAAAATCCCAAGTATGAAAATCGCCGATCTCGCCCACACGCTCGCACCCGATATACCGCTCAAAGTCGTGGGCATACGCCCGGGCGAGAAGCTCCACGAAGTGATGATACCAAAAGACGATGCGCGGCTGTGCGTGGAGTTTGAGGATTTTTATACGCTAATGCCCACTATCAATTTCCAATCGCCCATCGACTACACGCGCACTGCCAATGGCTTAAGCGGGCGCATTGTGCAGGGGGAGTTTGAATACGCGAGCGATAGCAACACACAATGGCTGAGCCAAGAGGACTTGCGGGAGTATTTGCAAAATCTCTGATATGAGTCTATGAAAGCGCGGGGATTTCCTGTATGCGCACAGGGGCGGGCTTAAACCTAGCCCTAACAATCCTAGAATCTAGCCCTGCAATAGTGGAAAAAAGACGATATTTAAAGAAACTAACTTGCCTGTGTTAGTGGGCGCATTGTCTGAGGCATTCTTAGTCGTGTCATTTGCAGTATCAGGCGGTAGGCTTGCTTTGAAAAACCACCTTTTGCCCTGCACCTCCTTTGTCCTTGCACAAAGCGGGTAGATAAGCCAAGTCGTGATATGGGATCGTAAAGAGTCGCTAGATTCTGTGGATTGTGGGCATTCCCTCGCGTATTTGCTCGCATATGCCCACATTTGATACACATCACTTTGGGATATACCATACCTTTTCTCATCATTGCTAGTATCTGGAATCTTCCACTTGGTATCAAGGATAGCAATCGCGCCTTTATTCTCGCCCACGCCTCGCAGCACGATATCAGGCTGCAGTGCAAAAGCCTCGTTATCCCGCCTTGATAAGCCATTAGCTATCAGCTCCTCTATTCTTTGTGTAGGAGTGTCTTTTAAAATCTCTACCATAAAACGCTTGACTTTTTCTTGGCATCTCACTTGGTAGTTTTGTCTGCTCTCTCGGGCACTGCGTGCTATCCAATGCGCCACAAAGGATTCAAAAAGCTGCTCCATAGGGAAAAGCAGGGCAAAAGCCTGTGTGCTGCCACTATACGCACTAAAACTCTTTTGGCGCAAAAATAGCGCGCACCACGCAAGTATGCACTTGTATTCGCGGAGTCGGCGCATATTCTGACATTTGGCAAAATCACTCTCTATGTGGCGACTTGGGGAAATATCCTCAAAGGCAAAATATACGCAATCTAATCTCGTGCGTGTCTTTGGGCTCACAAGTAGAGTGTGCAAAAGCTCTAGTGTGGCTTTGATAAGGCGATTTGGGGCGGTATCACTACTATACTCATCGCTGCTTGTGAAAAATCGCTCCTTATGCACGAGATTATGCCTTATCTGCCCATTAAAGAGGAGTTTGCCCTTGAGAAACGCCCTATTTTGCGCGATTTCTAGGTAATCAATCTTTAGCCCCTTGTGGAGGAGAGACTCGCACTCTCTCACAAACATAAGGACAAAAATCTCTAAAAGCGGGGTTTTGAGTGTATGCAAAGAGGCGATATGGCTTGCCTCAAATGGTATATCGCGCCTTAGCGTGGCAAGGCAGTTGAGCAGAATCTGCTTAGATTCACAAATGGGGCAAGCGATGGGCGATTGTGGGTTTTTTGTCTCACTGCTAGATTCTGCGTTATCCTTAGAATCTACCCCGCTGCGATGGGGCACACCTCCGTCCCATAGCTCACCTTGTGCGATAGATTCTACAAAATCCGCTACCTTTGTGCTAAATGGCGCCTTGTCAAAGACTTTTTGCGAGGCTTTGCCCTTGCCACTTTTGTGGTATTCGCAGAGATCGTGCGCAAAGTCCTTATTAGCGGGATTATTACCCGCGAAAGTCTTAGGGAGAATCTCTACACAAAAGCCACTTTTAGTCTGGATAAGCCCGACATAATTTTGGGCTTTGAGCGTGCCACGCCCACTAAAGCACAAAAACTTGCCATTGCCCTCTTGTTTGACAAATTCTTGTAATTCCTCAAAGATTTTTTGGGCTTTTTGTGAGCATTTAGCAGAATCTAGCCCCAAATTTCTAAAGCAAGATTCTATATCGCCCTGCGTGAAGCTCTGATATTCGGCGATGTGGAGTGTGGGTATATTTGGCATAGATAGCTCTTTGTGAGGAAGTTAGATTCTAAGAATCTAAAGTGTGAGATTCTGTATTTTTAGAATCTTTTGCTTTCTTGAGGCTCTCTGCCTTGTCCTTGTCGTATATCGCCACAAACTGCTCCGCGCCCCATTTGCTAGAATCTGTGATTTCATACACACACTTTTCAGAATCTACCAAATCCTCGCTCAAGCTCACACCCAAATCCTGCATACTTTGGGATTTTATCATTCCATTATTATTTAGCACCGCGATAATCTTAGAGTAATCCTCATAAAAATACTCCTGCAGCAGCGGGATAATCTTGTTTTTAAAGGCATTTTGCAAATCCTGCAGACTAACAATCCCCACAAAATAACTATGCCCGATGCTATGCTCCCTATCGAGTAAAAACGCTATGCGATTATTCATAGATTCTAGCAATGCTTGCAGATTCACACCCGCGCAATCCTTGCTCAAAACTTCAGGGTTTGGCAGCATCTCCACAAACTCAAACCGCCTACGCAACGCCGTATCAAGCAGGGCGATACTCCTATCAGCCGTATTCATCGTACCGATGATATAGAGATTGCGTGGCACGCCAAAGCCCCTGCCCTCATCAAAGCTCTTGCCACTATAAGGCAGCTCTACTCGCAGCTCCTCGCTCTCTCCTATGCGTTTGCTAGGCTCGATAAGCGTGATAAGCTCGCCGAGAATCTTAGCGATATTCCCGCGATTAATCTCATCGATGATGAGGATATGGGGCTTTAGCTGTTGCCTTAAACCTGCAGAATTTACATGAGAATCTTGCTTGAATTTTTTATACTCACCCTCCTCAAATTCTTTGAGCTTTTCTAAAAGCGTAAAATAATAGATGGCGTTGCCATGGTATGCGGCTTGTGATTCATAGCTAGGCTTAATGTCTCTCCAATCCACTAAAACCCCATTTTTAAAATCCTCATAATATTTTTTAATCACATTTTTTGAGAGACTTTGGGTGTTTTGAAAGTTAGGATTTCCTATTAAAATAGACTGAATTTCGCCATTTTTTCGTCTATGAACTTTTTTGATACACATTACACTTTCAGTCAATTTCGAACCTGTAAAATTAAGTGTTTCCCCCTCATCAAGCTTTCTCTGTATTATTTCTGCATACATTTCTAAAAGCTTATCAATCTCCATTCCTTGTTGCAGGTCGGATGATTTTTCTTTAGAATTTTGATAGTTTTTCAATGCACTCTCGCAAAGCCTTTTAAAGATTCCATCTGTAATTTCATAGCTTAAATTTTGTGGATTTGGCGACTCTTCTGAATCTAGAATAGGCTTTATCCCCTCGACAAACTCCTCATACCCATAGCTTTGGTGGAATGTTACAAAAGCGATTTGCCCCCTTTCCTTAAATGCGTCAAAAAGCCTTTTTGCTTCTTGTCTGTCGCTTGGAATCTCATCAATCACGCCATATTCTTTTAGTATCTCCAATGCCTTATTTATCGTAGTATAGGTTTTGCCCGTACCCGGAGGTCCATAAAGGATTTGATTTAATGGGATTTGCAATACATTTTTCCTCTTATTATTATCTTTAGTCTGTAAATTTTACATTACATTCTCCTTGTTATTACCTTTTGTTTTTTGCTCTCCATTATTATCATACTTATCCCATAAGCCCTTAGCCTTTTCTAAAACCTCTTCAAAACTATATTGTTTATCGCCCAAAATTTTTCTATATATTTCATTCATCTTTAGAGGTGAAGAAATTCCATATTCTCCCCTAGCGATTTCCTTTAATTTCCCGCCACTAAAAATATTGAGAATTTTCATATCATCTACATTTTGATAGTGAAAGGCTATTTTCCACTTTGTTGTATCGCCAAATTCAATATTATCTATTTCTTCCAATTCATTTTTTTGGCTTAACTCGATTATATTTACAATAATGCTCTTAATTTTTTCAAAAGCTTGATCTTTAGTCTCACCATATTTCTTATACCATGCATATCCATCTTTATAAATCCTCCCACTTTTTTCTCTATCTCCATTATCCGAAAGACACTTATAAATTCCAAATTTAAAGGCACTGCCTCCCCATATACTCCCTATTTCATCAAGCCTTGATTCAATCCAATAAGAAAAATCCTGCCTTTCTTTCTCACCAACGCTCGTATATTCCTCCAATGTCATAGCCTTTATTTTTTCCGAATTCCACTTTCTTTGAAATTCCAAAAATAATTCTCTCTTGCTATTCATTATTCTCTCTTTAATTTTAAATATACTTACAGCTCCGTTTTTAGTGCCGCACCATTGACAAAGCCCTCGCCCAAAGTATCCTCCCTAGCAAAGAGCACCGAGGGCAACTGCGCGCTCTCAACCCCGCGTATATCATTACCAAGATTCACAGCACACACATAAGGCGTCCATACCGCGCAATGCCTCATTAAACCACTCTTGCACCTCTTGCACGCTCGCACCGCCATTTGCTAGCGTATCGGATTGGCGTGCGAATGCCCGCAATGCGTGTTTGAAAGCTTGCCTGAAGTTTTCTGTCTGTGTTTGCATCTGTGGCTATCCTTTCTCTGGTGCCACAATTGTATTTTTTTTTGTGAGTCAAGGGTAAGCTATAAACCTATCGCCGCTCACTCAAACTCCCTGCAAAGCTCTAGGATTAGCTTAGAATCTAGCATACTAGGATCGATACGCACGCCGATATCGGGACTCTCCCACTGATCGATAGGCAGCCACTTGCGATTTTTGCTCGCTACTCTGCGCGCGTCCTTGATACAGGGGAAGTGCCAATGCGTGAGCTCGGTTTTGATTATGCCCTTTGTCTTTCTTATAGGTGTTTCAAACGAGCCCCTTCTCTCATCTATGCCATTCCACGCCGCCTCTATCTCCTCAAACACGAGGTTGCGCCTTTGGCAAGTGATATGATCGTATTGCTGACGATACGCCATATCCTCGACATACACGCTTCCCTCACGCACATCGAAGTTTAGCATACCCCATATCATCATATCCCACGGGTTTTTGAGGAGATAGAAGTTTTTGTAGAGTTTTTGGGAATGGTAGATATGATCGACATCCACCTTGGTAACCCACTCATCTTTTGGTATCACGCTTAGCACATAGTTGTAATACGCATAGAGCTTATTCTCCTCACTCTGTGGATTAT
>CALVDZ010000011.1 GCA_944326445.1 uncultured Helicobacter sp. | reverse complement strand
AAAAAAAAAGAAAAAATAAGTGAAAACAAAAAAATGAGAAAAATTGTTACAATTTTTAAAAAAAAAAAATTTAACCAACTCAAAAAAAAAAAAAAAAAAAAAAAAAAACGCATAATGGCCATTGCGATTAAAAGATAATAATCGTTATCATAAAATAAAGGAGAAGTTAAAATGAAAGGATTACAATATGGCTTGTTAGCTACGAGTTTGGCACTAAGTATCGCATTAGCCGAGCAAGGCAGCTCCCTGCAATCCCAAGGGCGCGTCAAGCTCCAATCCACATCGGTGGTAACCGCGGGGGGCTTTGAGCAGGAGCACACGCTAGCCCCTGCAAGTATCAGCGTCGTCACGCCCGAGGACATCGCCTCGCGCCCCGCACGCGATCTGGCCGAGGCACTTAGCAATGTGCCCGGAGTGAGCATTGATACGGGCGTTACCAAGACAGGGGGCTATGGCATCTCTATCCGCGGTATGGGGACAGCCTATACGCTAATCCTCGTAGATGGCAAGCGGATCAATGCAGACAACAGCCTCTTCCCCAACGGCTTTGGGGATTCAGTTACTAGCTTTATGCCCCCACTTTCAGCCATTGAGCGCATAGAGGTTATCCGCGGTCCTGCCTCCACGCTCTATGGGAGCGATGCGATCGGCGGGGTGGTAAATATCATCACCAAAAAGAGCTTTGATAAATGGGGCACTAGCTTTGGCTACGACTACACCTTCCAAGAATCTAAGCCCTTTGGCAACACGCAGGGCTTTAACTTCTACACCGCAGGTCCGCTAAATGAAGCCAAAAACTGGGGCTTATCCCTGCGCGGGCGACAATACACGCGTGATGGCGTCTCCACTAGCGATCTCGCCGTCGCGCCAAACCACACAGGCACGAACCACCTCACCGCAGGCGGCGTAGTAGGCTCTGCTCCGGGCAGGATCTACAATCTAGGCGGGCGACTTATATGGAATAGCCTCGATACCCTAGAATCTAAGCCCAAAAATAGCGTGTATCTGGATGTGGATTATTCACAACAATCTTACGACAACTCCGATGGGCTCGTGATGAGCAATCGCCGCAGTTGGGATACAATCAGAGATCAACCCGATCAGGCATTTCAATCGCATTATGGCTATAGCAGGAAGTATAATATCTATCGGGGCAATGTGGTGCTAGCGCACAATGGGCATTATATCTCTAGCCCTACTGGTATCCTCTCAAATCTCTCCACTGACACTTCAATCACTTATAATATCACTAGCAACGCGGGGCGCAATGTCCCGGGCGACTCATTCCCTAGGGCTAATGGTGGTAACGGAGGCGGTGGAGGAGGAGGGGGCAACGGTGGCAATAATAGGGTAACTTTCCTCAATGGCGTGCATGCTGGCGACAATAGAGAGCTCATAAGCCAAGATCTGATCCTCGATCACAAAACCAATCTTTTCTTTACTTTCTCAGACAACTTCGGGCTCAATACCACCGTAGGCGCGCGCTATTGGTATAACAACTTCCACGATAAGCTTCTCCAAGTAACCAGAGGCAACGCCACGGCAGATCAGCACATCGGCGCGGTATTTGGCGAGGGCGAGTTTATGTTTTTTGAGCGATTATTCTTGACACTTGGTGCGCGCGGGAATTTTAACTCTATCTTTGGCTCTAACCTCTCGCCTAGAGCCTATCTCGCCTACAACGCCATCGATAAGTGGCTTACCCTTAAAGGCGGGGTGAGCACAGGGTATAAAAGCCCAAGCCTCAACAACCTCGTGCCAGAGATTGTGAGCTTCTCAGGCAGCGGCGCAAACCCCACCTATGGCAATCCAAACCTACGCCCAGAATCTAGTGTGAATTACGAGCTTTCAGCCATTAGCGATAATGAGTATTTCAACCTCTCGCTTACAGGATTTTATATTGATTTCAAGGACAAGATTAACCAAGTGGGGGGCTTATCTGGACAGATCACCAATGGCATGATAATTCCCGTAGTCGGCGTGCAGTGCCAAGCCACAAGCGGTATGTGTAGCTACTACGATAATGAAGATAGCGCGGTGAGCTATGGCGCGGAGGTGTTTTTTGGACTTAAGCCCGTTAGCGTGGGCTATGGCGCGATAAGCCTAAGCACGGCCTATACGTATAACAAAACCAAAGTCATAGAGGGCAGTAGTGTCGGTGCGCGCTTTACCAATGTCCCGCTCCATAGCCTCAATGCCTCGCTAAACTACGACACGCATACATTTGGTGCGTATGTGCGCCAAGAGTGGAAAGCCGGGATTTACCGCGGTAACCCAAATGTGCCAAACTCCGCCGCCGCTGCCGCGGGAGAGTTTTATGATCCCTACTACCTCACACATCTTGGCGGGTATTACAAATTTACCGATAGCTTGCGCCTAAACCTCGCAGTCTATAATCTCTTTAATTTCAATTTTATCGATTATACGAGTTATATGAGTGGTGCCCAATACACAAACGCCTTTAACTATGTGCGTGAGGGCAGGCGGTATTATGTCTCATTGATGATGGATTTTTAGAATCCACAACACACCATCTCAAGCATTACAGAATCTAGCCCGCTAGATTCTGTAACAAGCGCAGAATCTAAAGCGGAGATTTTAAAAAAATACGCAAAGAGAGAATCTAAATCCCAAAGAATTTACAGAATCTAAGGCAGATTCACAAATCCCCACTTCAAAAAACCTCATCAAGGCTTTGCCAAAATAGTGTGCGCGATAGCGCAAGCCGAGCAGAATCTAAAGATTCTAAAGCTTTAGATTCTGCCATTTTTGCGGAGCAAAAATCCAATCAATGTGTAGATGCGATAGCACCAACCACCTCTCGCCCTTGTCGTGTGTGGCAAAGCGTAAGCTTCTTTAGAAAAATGCGTTAAAAAAATGCAGTAGTGCATTTTTAGCATTTTTGACTAGACAAGGAAAGAGCGAGGCACTCCCGCCAAAAGATATACTTTTGGCTGCCGAAAAAGACCCAACGGGTTGCAAGCGTAGCGCAGCAAAAACGCGGCGCTTTATCTTTTTCGGGGCTGGGGAGAGCGGGGAGAGGGGAAACCCCTTTTTCTTTTGCGCAAACACGAGATTCTAAGAATCTAGAAAATATTCGTGAGAACACGACTTTAAAAAACAGAGAATCTACAGAATCTAGTGCGGATTCAGAATCTGGAGCAGATTCAAAGACGATTACAGAATCTAACGCGGAGATTCTAAAAGACGCACAACTTATAGAATCTAGCCACATAGATTCTGGAACAATCACAGAATCCAAAGAGATTCTAAAAAATGAAAAAACACAGAATCTAGGGGGCGCGGAGTCTAAGTTTTCTTTGGATTCTGTAGATTGCTTAGAATCTAGCTCGGTTTATAGAAAATGCGCTAGCCCAAGGGGCGTCAATGAGGTGGCGGCACCAAGAGATTCTATAAACTTGCTAAAAAACGCCGTGTATGAACGCGCAGCGGAGCGAGCGGAGATTCATTCTCCGCGAGCGATACACAAGTTTGTGAAACAAACTTGCATTAAAATTTTAAAACCTTTCCAAGCCCTTTTAGAATCTCCTCACTTTTTATAATGAGGCTTTTTATCTCAATGCGCACATTGGGATTTGTGAGGCTCTCAGTAAGCCACACATTCGCCTCACTCTCCCCGATACGCAGGGCTAGGGGCGCATTTATACGCCTAGCGCGCAAATCTATGCGCGCACCCTGCGAGCTTAGGTGTGTGCGGGGTGAATCTAGCCTAAACTCCGCATTGAGCTTCGCCTCATCGAGCTTCGCGCTAAGCGCGATATTGTGATACATTTCACTTGTCATATCCACGCCCAAAAGCCTCATCGCATCGCTACTGAGCTTACTTTGAGCGAGCTTGCCCTCTGTGCCCAAGAGCGTGAGCGTGCCAAACGCGCCGAGTGTGTTATAAGAGAGGCTGCCAGATAGCGGGGCTTGCAGGATTTGGGGGATACCAAAGAGTGCTAGGAGCTTTTGGCTCATTATAGAATCTAGCTGCGCCTTTATCTGTGAATCCCGATAGCTCCCCCTAAGCGTGCCCCCTAGATCTTGCGTGGCAAAGCTAAGGCTAGGGCTTTGCTCAAAGCTAAACTCGCCCCTAAGATCTAGCGCGCCATGTAGCGCAATCCCGCTAGCAAAGAGGAGCTTGGAAGCGTCTTTGAGTGAGAGTGCATAGTGGCTGTGCAGCGTGTGAGCGCGCGTAGTGATAGGCTGTGCCTCTAGCCGCAGTGGCTTTGAATCCACGCTGAGCTCGCCCCTGCCCTCATCGCGCTCAAATACCATAGAGAGCGCGAGCGTGAGAGGTGTGCGCGGGAGGGCTATGCCAAATTCTTTGAGGGCTATATCGGTGTTGAGCATTCCGGAGGCTTGTGCGCTGAGTGTGGTGGTGGGCACAGAATCTAGCCCCAAAGCCTGCAAATGTATATCAAGCGTGGCGTTGGCATAGGGCGGGAGATGGAGCATCCACAAAAGCCGCTCTAGTGCCGCGCCTTGTGCGTGGGCTGTGATCTCAAGCGGGCGCAAATCCTGCAAGCTAATAGCATAGCGCGTCTGTGAGCCAGAGAGATCACTCTCCCCGCGTATCTCTAGGGCTCTAACCCCCTCGCCCTCGATGCTGCCAGAGCTCTGCAAGCCTCCGCGTATCGCCCTGCCCACTAGGGGGCTAAAGGGTGAAAGATTAGAGAGATTGAGGCTAAAGGTGCCCTGAGTGGGCAGGGAGCGCAGGGCGGGGAGCGTGAGGCTAGATGGGAGGAGGGATCTGCCCTGTGCGTGTATCGTGCCAATGGGCGAGGTAAAGTCAAAGGTGTGCGTGATGGCTTCATCGCTGCTCTGCGCGCTTAAAGTGGCGCTAAAGGCGGTGTCCTCTAGCGCGATGTCAAAGTCCTTGTTAAGCGCGTGCGTGTCAAAAGCCCCGTGGCTCACCACCGCGTTTGTCGCCCCCTCTAGCTTAGAATCTCGCGCGAAAAATTTGCTATCGATACTTAGCAAGCCCTTGATATAGGGCTTATGCCCTAGCATAGCAAGGAGCTCGGGGAGGCTCGCCTCTTTTGTCTGTATATCAAGGCTCTGTAGCTCCCTATGGACAAAGCGCAGATATAGCGTGCTAAAGGATTTGGCAATGTCGCTCTTTGCGTGAATCTCGAAGTTATCCACTCTCCCGCTCGCTTGTGCTTCAAGGCTAAATCCACCCTGCAAGGGCGTATCCACAAGCTCCCCAAAAATGCTCATATCGCGCACGAGCGCGCTTAGGCGGAGATCAAACTCCTGTGAGGGTAGCCAAAAATCCCCACTAAGCGTGATGTCGATATACTCGCCGTTTTTTAGCACAAGGTTTAGGGTAGTGAATGTGAGCTCAAACTCTGTGATTTCAAGCCTAATGGGGGAGAGAGAATCTAGCTTTGATTGCAAAAGGGGCTTAAAAAGACTATGCCCAAGGGGGGTAAAAAGCAGGACATAGCCTGCAAGAGCGAGTGTAAGGCACGCGCCCACAATCCAAAAAAAGAGCTTTTTTATCATCACAATTTGGGCATTTGTAGCACTCTTTTAAAACTCGCAGCAATGATGAGGGCTAGGATACCCGCCACGAGACAATAGATATACCACGGGATTTGCCCAGCCTCTCCGCTCGCATAAGAGTGCATACCAGTAAGGAAGTAATTCACCCCAAAATAAGTCATCAGCACGCTCAAAAACCCTAGCGCGGAGGCGGAGCTAAAGACAAATGGCAGGTTTTTGAGCCCAAGAAAGCGCAAATGCAGGATAATGGCATACACGCCAATGCTAATGAGCGCCCAAGTCTCTTTAGGATCCCAACCCCAATACCGCCCCCACGATTCATTAGCCCATATCGCACCAAGGAAGTTGCCCACTGTGAGCAAGAATAAGCCTAGTATCATACTCATTTCATTAATCGCACTTAGTGAGAGGATAGAATCATCGATATGTGCGCGTTTGGGCGAACGCAGGATAAAAAGCAGCAGGCTAATGCACCCAAGCACGAAGCAAAGCCCCAAAAAGCCATAGCTAGCAGTGATGACGGATACATGGATATTGAGCCAATAGGATTTGAGCACGGGCACGAGATTGCCAATCTGTGGATTCATATCGCCTAGATTTGCCACAATGAGCGTGATACCTGCAAGGAAGCTCGCTGCACAGAGTGCAAGGGAGGACTTCCTAAAGCACACCACGCCAGCAAGTGCCCCAGCCCACGCGATGTAGAGCATAGATTCATAGGCATTGCTCCACGGGGCGTGCCCGCTCACATACCAGCGCACGCCTAAGCCAAGCGTGTGCAATACAAAGCAAAGCCCGATGAGAATCCACGATATGCGCGAAATCCAAGCATTGAGCGGCTTGCCTGCGATGATGGCAAAAAGCACGATAACAAAGAGCAGTGTGCCAATAAGCACATAGGGATAGGCGAGTTTTTCAAAGATTCTGCTTTTGTTAAGCCACATCTCGGCTTTGACTTTGTTTGATGAGATGATGAGCTCGCTTCCGTGGGATTTTTGATACTCTTGGAGCTTGTCTAAGCCCTCAAATGCGAGCTTCCACTCATTTTTTTGCACGCCGCTTACAAAGCCATGCGAGAGCGCGCTCACAATCCACAAAAGCTCTTTGAGCTCGCCCTCATCGCCTGTGCTTGCATGCAGGGCACCCTGAATGTCATACCACACAGAATCTTCTGCTTGCGTGCTAGGAAACACGCGCAAAGTCTGCCCCGAGTAGATGAGCCCAAAGAGATAGAGCCGCTCATTGACCTCAATCACATCTTTATCAAACACATCTTGATTTTTTAGCGGCTTTTGGTTGGCAGCCTCGACATAGTTGCGCAGGATATAGCCCCCCTCTTTGGTATAGGCATCGATGGCGGCTATATATTTTTGCCCGCTATCTACACCCAGAATCTCACGGAGCTTGGGGCTTTTGGTTTTTATCATTTTAATGTGGCGGAAGTATTCGGGATACATCGTGATACCCAAAAACATCTGCATATTGCTAAGCCCCAAAAAGCCATCTCTCCCCGTGATTTTGTGGATATATTCTGACGCGATGGTATCAAGGGGCTTTATGCGCCCCCCAGAATCTTGCACCAAAAGCGCGGCAAAGGCTGCACTAAACTCGCTCGAGTTGGCTTTGATATTGGCGATGAGGGTTTGGACTTCCTCTGTGGTGGGGGGCGTGAAGTCCTCGCTAGGCTCGGCAGCATAGGAGGCTTGGAACAGGGCGCCATACACGCTAAAAGCCATCAGTGCCACGAGGCTTTTGCTGCGCACAAAGCGCGAGAGAGAGACAAAACGCCCATTTTTGTCAAAAAGCAGCCAAACACAGCCTATGATAAGCAGCGCGTAGCCCACATAGGTAGGGATTTTGCCCGGATCGTTATTGACTGAGAGGATCGTGCCGCTCTCATCGGGGAAATACGAGCTTTGGAAAAACCTATAACCGCCGTAATCAAGCACATTATTCATAAAAATCACAGCTTCTTGTGAGCCCTCTATACTTGGATCTTGCACCTGCACAAATGAGGCGTATGAGGAGGGGGCGTCAGAGCCCGGATAGCGATCAAGCACAAAATCCTTAAGGTAAATGCTAAAGGGCAAGGTGTGTGCCCTGCTCCCCCACGCGGCAAAAAACACATACTCGCCCTTGTCTATGCGCGTAAAACTTGGCATATCGCCGAGCTGGGATTGGGTGATTTGTGTGAGTTTATCAGAATCTTGCGTGCCCTTATCCTGTGTGCCCTCATTGGGCTTAGCGGGCTTAAGGCTTAGATCAAGGGCTTGGTAGGGCATACCAAACTCGTTTTTGCGCTCGCCGATATTTTGCAGCGTGAGCACAAACTCCTTGCCAAAAAATGTAACGGGATAGGTGCGCGATTTAGTAGAGCTTAGCGCGATCTCCACACCCTCGATATTTTGGCTAGCTCGCTCAAAGCCTTGGAGGAGCACATAGGGCTCGCTTGAAAAGATCGCATTTGAGCTTGTGCGCTCTTGGATAGGCATAATGCCCTCAAACCCAAAATAGCGCGTAATCCCCGCGCCCAAAATGATGATGATAAAAGAAAAATGCAACACAAGCGAGGCGTATTTTTTGCGCTGCCACGCTTTAGAGAGCACAAAGCAGCCAATGAGTGAGAGCAAAAGCCACAAATGCAGCACTTCAAACCACCAAGCCCCATACACACTCGCCCTTGCCGCTGGGCTGCCGTGCGCAGATTCTATAAATGTCGCCACGCCACAGGCTGTAGCATAGAGTGCCATTAAGATAAGCACAAGCGGCATATTGGCAAACAAAAGTTTTAAGGCTTTCATAGCTAATTCCTAACCAACAGAATCAATCAGCGCGCTAAGCTCTTTGGCAAGGGATTCTATCTTTTTAGAATCCACGACTCTTAGCTCGCGTGTGCGCTCTAGCAGGGCTTGGAGCTTGGCAGGAGTGAGGTAGCCCGGATAGAGAAAAAACGCCCTGCCTGTAGAATCTAAAAAGATCAATGTCGGCGTGGGGCGCACTCCATACTCCCGAGCAAGGCTAGTGGTATCCATCTCTATGGGCTTTTTGTCGGATTCAAAGCTGATGTGGTGAATCTTGGAATAATCAATGTTGATGTAATAAGTGGCAAAGTGGCTCTTTAGCAAGTCTTGGAGCTGCGCGTCTGCTTTGATATCGTCTTTGAGCTTGTCGCAATAGGTGCAGTTGTTTTTGCCAAAGATAAAGAGCATTGGCTTGCCGCTAGAGCTGATAGTTTTGGTGTCTAAAAACACCGATTCTAAGCCCGCATAGCTCGCCTTGTCCATAGATTCTGCTTCTTTGAGTGCTTGGGAGCTTGTTTTGTTGCCGCTTGAGAGCTCGACTTTACCCTCCTCGCAGCCTGTGAGTATGAGTAGCCCTAGTATCGCGCCTATGCTTAAGTTTCTGATTATTTTCAATTGCCCCTCCTTAAATGTGGTTTAGTGGTTTGGCGACGCGCTTTGCTATCACGATTGCGCAAACGCCTCTTGACTCATTGCGATGATAAACCTTGCAAAATCTTCACTAGCATTAAAGCAGCGCGCTACGAGATATTCTTTCACGCCCGCTTCTTTGGCGATATGCGCGCACTCGATGCTGAGCTCATAGTCGGTTTCAGAGTTATCAATCGTAAAGGCTAGGGGGAAGACAAGCACCCTTTGGTTTTTGAGCGAGGCGATGACGCTTTGCGTCGTGGGACCCACCCATTTGATAGGACCGAGCTTGGATTGGTAAGAGTGCAGAATCTGCTTGAAGCCAATGCGCTTGGTATCAAGGATTTCTTTAACTAGCGCGATATTTTGCTCGCACTCATAGGGGTAGTGATCGCCCTTTTTGATAAGGGATTGGGGAATGGCGTGCGCGGAAAAAAGCAGGGTAAAGTCGCTAGGATCTCTCTCTCCTAGCGTATTTTGGATAGATTTGACGATGAGCTCACAAAAGCGATAGTTGTTAAAATACCGCTCCACCACGCGGATTTTGGGGCTATATCTGCTCTCACACAGGGCTTGCTTGATATCTATGAGCGAGGATTTTGTCGTGGTGGTGGAGTATTGGGGATACATACTAAAGAGCACGAGGGATTCTATGCCTTGATGAGACAAATCCGCTAGGACATCTTTGGCAAATGGCGGCGTGTAGCGCATACAATATGTGTAAAATCGCTCTGTATCGAGGGTGTTTAGGAGAGTGGTAAGAGCGAGGGTGTGTTTGATGAGCGGGGAGCCCCCGCCGATGGCTTGGTAGTTGGCTTTGGCTGCTTGGAGCCGCTTGCTAGTGATGAAGTTTGCCATCATCTTGCGCACAAAGTTGTTAGAGATATGTAGGATATGTGGATCGCTAAAAAGTCGCTTCAAAAACCCCTCCACTTCAAAAAGCGAATTGGGTCCGCCCATATTAAACAGCACGACTGCTTGCTTGCTCATTCCCTTCCTTTGTGTCTGTGTGCGAATTTGTGGTTAAAAAAGATTTGTAATAATAAAACCTTAAAGTTAATAGCCCGACATAATATTAAGCAAACCTTAAGGATAACATATGCAAGAAACGCAAGCACTCGCCCAGACTTTAGCCCAAACGCCTATGATTTTAGAATCTTTCAACCAGCTTACCTTTTATCACGGCTTTTTTTCACTCTTTTTTATCCTGCCCTTTGTCCTCAATCTCTGGAGTTTGTTTTTTTATAAAAACCTCGTGCAGCTTAATAAACGCATTTGGTTTATGATGCCCCTTATCTTTTTTCTCCTCTCTGTGGCGGTGCTAAGCGGGCTTAATATCTTATTTTTTCATCCCCAGAGCTTTGGGGTTGGCACGATTGTGATGAGTATTTTTTGCCTCGTGGTGTTTGGGGGCGAGATGTATCGTATCAAGATTCTAAAAATCGCTAGGCGCACAAGTATGGAGGCGATGGAGCGGTATGTGGGCTTTTGTAAGATTCTCTATCTTATTGATATCGCGCTCTATGGGCTTATTGTTTTGAGCACGCAGGTGTTTTAGGCGATGCGCTTTGTCTATCACCCCGATGCTGGGGTGCCTGTGCTCGAGATTGGCGGTGAGACCTATACGCATATTTTCAAAGCCCGCCGCCACGATAAGCGCGCCCCACTCACGCTCTGCAACCTCACAGACAATCATCTCTATACTTATCGTATCACGCACCTTGATAGAAACAAAGCGCGCCTAGAGCTTGTGGATAGTGCGCCTTGTGATTCTTGCGTGCCTTGCGGGGGTGGGCGCGCAGCGCATCTCATCTGGGCGATTGTCGATCCCAAAATCGTAGAAAAAACCCTCCCAACGCTTAATGAACTAGGTGTGAGCAAGCTCACGCTTTTTTTTGCGCGCTATTCCCAAAAGCCCTTTAGCCCGAATCTATCGCGGCTGCATAAAATCCTCACGCGCTCTTGTGAGCAGTGCGGCAGGAGCACGCTGCTAGAGATTGAGGTGCTGCCCGATTTGGAGAGTGTGCTCTCACGCTATGGGGATTGCGTGGCGCTGGAGTTTGGCGGGGTGGCACTGGAGGGCGCAAATCTCATAGAGAATCTACGGGGCAAAAGCATTATCATCGGAGCTGAGGGGGGCTTTAGCCCCGATGAGCGCGCTAGATTGCCTCATAAAGTCAGTGTGGCGGGGGAGCTTGTGCTGCGCAGTGAGAGTGCGTGTGTGTTCGCTGCAAGCGTGCTAAGGCTTTTGTGAGGGCTTAGCTTATGGCAAACTTTTTTTGGATACGAGATTATGCACACGCACATCTTTTATTATCATTTGATACCTAATATTTCTCCTAGAATCTCGCGCAATCTGTTATTGCTGACACTACCACTTGCCACTTCCACCACGACATCTTCTAGCTTTAGATAAAAATCTTCACACACAAGTTCGGGGTAGTTTAGCTCTATAAAGGCATCGGCAAGATAAATAGCAGTGCGTTTATTGCCATCTAAAAAGGGGTGAAACTTCACGCAAGAAAAGATTAGGTGCGTAAGCTTATCTAAAAAGCTAGGATAGAGCCCATCACTTTGTATGTGGGTTAAGGCAGAATCTAAATAGCCAATCTGTGCGGGATTATAGCCTTTTAGCCCATTCATAGATTCCATAATATCGTTATGTAGGGTTATAACTTCCTCTAGACTAAGGTATCTCATTTATCTTTCAGTCTTTCAAAGACAGCTTTATTTTTTGGCAACTCGAGCTTTTTTAGCATTTTTTTGCGTAATGCCTCAAAGTCTTTTTCCCCTTGTATTTCTATCTCTAAATTTTTTTGTATTTTTTGCAGATTTTTAATCACTTCTAGCGTGGTAGAATCCACATTTTTTAAGGTAATAGTCATAGCAAACTCCTTTTAGATTCTTTAAAACACCTCGCTATGGCTGCCTAGCCGAAAGCACACTAGCACCAAAATATCCTCGCACTTTTTATAGATTAGGAGCAAATCAGGCTCTATGTGGCATTCTCTATAGCCCTTATACTCGCCTTGCAGGGCGTGATCGCGGTGCTTAGATTCTAAGGACTCATCGTTGGCTAAGGTATCGATAATGCATTCTATCTTTTCTAGCACCTTTTTTTGGTGCTCAAATTTTTTCATCGCCCTTTTGAAAGCACTTGATTTTTTAATATCATACTTAGCCATTGAGGCAGTCCTCTATGAGCTCCTTTGCATTGCGATAACTCTTGTATTTATGCGGGTTAGCGAGTATCTCCTCACACTCCCTCATCGCCTCTAGCGTCTCTTCATTTGGAATCTTCTCTATCTCCAAATCTTTCTTAAGCCCCTTTAAGCTCTCAAGCACTTGCAAGGTTTCAAAATCCACATTTTTTAAGGTAATAGTCATAGCATTCTCCTTTAGATTCCTAGCATTATAGCAGATTCTTAGTGTGCTTAGGGCTTTATAGGCTAGATTCTACTCTAGTAAAAAGCCATACTCATAAATCTTTGGCTTTATTTTTTTAGCAAGTTTATCTAAGGCATAACGCAAATCAGCGATTAAATCATTATAGGCAGAATCTATACTTTTAATATTCATTTTAGCTGTGCCTTGTCCATTTTCTTTAAATCCTTGAAAATAACCCTTTATATCATATAGGCTTACATTTGGGTTGTAATTCTTATAAAACTCGTCTTTGTGTTGGCTATGGATTTCAGGGATTTGCTCAAAGTTTTGATGATAATACTTATAGATTTCCTTTCCTGCTTCAAAGACTGCTTGTGCTTCGGTGCTAAATTCTAAGGGCTTATTTGGGATAAAGCTTTTAGATTCTAGTTCCAAATCTGCATCACTAAATTTACTTTGCTTTGCCTTGCTTGTAGTGGTAGAATCTATCTTGATTTTACCCTTGATAAATTTATACATAAAGTGAGATTCAAAAGCTTCTTTTACTTCTACTTCAGATTCGCTAAAGGGTATAAAATGATTTACGCCCTCTTTAGCACTGATTCTATTTTGTCCGTGAAAGAGAGTGAAAACTAGACAATCATTTTGAAATTCGCTGTCTTTTTCCCACATCTCATTTGGATACAAAAACTGGTCTCTATCATTTAGCCAAGTGGCTTTTATGGCATGGCGCACAGCTAGATAAATGCAGGTGGGGATTAGGTTGTTTGGAGTGATAAAAGTCCATCTATTTGGGTGTTCATTCGCATTAGTGATTCTAATAAAATTATTGTGTTGAAAATCACTACCATACAATCCTATCGCCCCCAAAACATCACTGCTAAGTATTCTTGTGTGATATATTCTATACCAATCTGTTATAAATATATTTTCATCATAAGCAAAAAAATTTTTTTGTGCTATAAATTCTAGGTTTTCTGAAAATACATCGCAAGCGATATTTTGTATTTGTTCTTCTTTGTTCAAATCCCATATCATAAAGCCAATAGGAAAATTTCCTTTGACATTATCAAAGGTATAAGCAGGACACACAAAGCCACCCAAAAATTTCGCTTTAAACCTTAAACGAAACTTATAAAAATTCGGTCCTTGCACAATTTTCAAAGTTGAAAATTGTGCAAGGATACAATCTGAAATCTCTTCTTTAATGCGTATCAAAAATTGGGCAAAAAGTTCTTTTGTAGCAATGCCAATCTTATTAGCATATCGTTCTTGCACTTCTGTAAAAGATACTCCTCTTTTGTTGATTCTATTCTCATCACTTGTTTTTTTTGTGGCTGTTTCCGCATAGGGTGGATTTATAAAGATTATGAGCTTTTGCCTCTTTTTAGAATCTTGTAAGATATTTATAAGACTTTTTGGAATTTTACTTGTATTTTCATCAAAATTTTTACAATTAAAACATAAATCTTGTTTTTCTTTATGTAGCACACAAGGCAAAGCGTCATTTAAAAAGTCAAAGACAAAGACATTAGATTCTAAAAGATTAAGATTAGCTCTTTGTATCCTTTGTATCATCACATCGACATCACTTTTATAAAGTGTGGAGGCATAGATTTTATATTTATCGCTTAAGCCTACTAGTAGATTACCCGTGCCAGCGGCTAAGTCCCAGATATAATATTCCTCTTGGTAGCTTTCGCCTAAGGTTTTTGCTAGGTATTCTTGGGATTTTTCTACCCAGATTCTAGGGGTAAAAAACGCACCTTGATATTCTCTAAGATTTTGAGGCACAAGCAAATCCCGCCGCTCGATGATATAGTCCCAATACTCCTCTTTAGGCGGTCTTTCGTAGCGGTTCCAAAACTGCTCGTGTTTTGTTTTAAGATGTGTTTTAAATTCTGCCTTAGTGCTTGAAAATAAACCCACATCGTTTTTAGAACGCAAAAGCTCATAATGTGTGCTCTGTAAAATAACTTGTAACTTTTGTGTGAGAGTTTTATTTTCACTGCTTAAAAGATCAGCTAAGTAAAAATCAGAATCTAAAATTTTGTATTGTTTGGCTAGGTTTTCCCAATTTACATGAATGCAATCTTTTACTTCCTCTTGCCACCTTAGATAGATATTAACAAAGTTATTTTTATCAATTTTTTGTCTGTTTATGTGTGCGTTTTCTAATATAAAATTTGTCTTTATAAAGTCTTTTAGGGCTTTGTTATCCTTAGAGAAATAAAACAAAAGGCTTTGAGATTCTATAATGGACTTAGATTCTGCATAGAGTTGTTTAAACTCCTTGCTTTCATGATCGCTTGGACGCACATTCCAGTTAAAGTCATTTTGTGAGAAAAAGTGCATTATAGAGTTGTAGGGTAAAAAGGCTATTTTTTCACAATCAAAAGCACCTAAAAAGCTAGGTGGGCTAAAGATGTTTTGTAAGCTTTTTTTACCAATAGTTAGGATTAACTGCACAAAAGATTCTATAATATCTGCTTTATTGCCCCGCTTTGCTTCCGCCCAAAGATAGCTTGCAACCTGCGTAAAAAGATTATCCTTAGGACAAATCCAAAAGTCTATGTTATCGTTTATCTTGGTGCTATCAAAGCCACTAAAAAAATCCTTAGCTACTTTGTTTTTTAGCTCTTCTTCGCGTATATTATGTGGATACATTATTTTTCCCTCTTAGCGATTCACACAAGATTCTCTCTTGTGTGCTCTCACAGTTCTCACTTCACTCCGCAAAAGTCTCTAATCGCCTCAACTTTGTCTGTTTTCTCCCAGCTAAATTCAGGCAACTCGCGTCCGAAATGCCCATAGGCAGCGGTTTTTTGATAAATCGGGCGCAAGAGATCAAGGGATTGTATAATGCCCTTTGGTGTCAAAGCAAATACCTGCTTCACGCACTCTGTGAGTTTAGAATCCTCCACCTTGCCCGTGCCTTGCGTATCCACCAAAATCGAGACAGGCTCTACCACGCCAATGGCATAGGCTACCTGCACCACTGCCTTATCGCACACGCCGCTTGCCACGAGGTTTTTAGCCACATAGCGCGCCGCATACGCCGCACTTCTATCGACTTTGCTAGGATCTTTGCCGCTAAACGCCCCGCCGCCGTGCGGACAGCTCCCGCCATAGGTATCTACGATGATTTTGCGCCCCGTGAGCCCCGCATCGCCCTGCGGTCCGCCGATGACAAATTTCCCTGTGGGATTGACAAAATAGCGGATATTGTCGTTGAGGTATTTTGCGGGGATTACCTTTTGCACAATTTCCTCAATCACGGCATCGCGCAAATGCGTCTGCTGAGTCTCGGGGCTATGCTGGGTAGAGATGACAATCGTATCGATCGCCACAGGCACGCCGTCCTCATAGCGCACGGTTACTTGGGATTTGCCATCGGGGCGCAAAAATGGCAGGCTTCCGTCCTTGCGCTTTGTGGCTAGCCCCTCTGTGAGGCGATGAGAGAGCCAAATAGGCAGAGGCATAAGCGTATCCGTCTCCCTGCACGCATAGCCAAACATAAGCCCCTGATCGCCCGCGCCGATTTCGCCATCGGCTCTATCCACGCCCTGATTGATATCTGGGCTTTGCTCGCCTATGCCATTTAGCACCGCGGCAGAGCGATAGTCAAAGCCATAGAGGGCGTCTGTGTAGCCGATTTCTTGCACGACTTTGCGCGCGATTTCTTGCATTGGGGCATACACGCTTGTCTTTAGCTCGCCTGCGATGACACAAAAGCCATTGCTAACTAATGTTTCGCACGCCACACGCGCATTTTTATCACGCGCGATGATGTAGTCTAGCACCGCATCGCTGATTTGGTCTGCCATTTTGTCGGGGTGTCCTTCGGTTACAGATTCTGAAGTGAAAAGAAACGATTTTTTCATTTGCAATCCTTTGTGTAGAATTTGGGATTTAGTGCCGTAATAATAGCGCAAAAAAATGAAAATATGTATTGTGTTTTTAGTTTTTTGCAAAATCCGCTTACGCGATTGCGCAAGGGATTTGACAGAATCTAAGAGAAAATAAGCAATGTGGCTTAGCTATTTTTGCAATAATCCAATCTTTAGTAGCTCTCTATCTGCGGTTATATACAGCACAGGCTTACCCGCCCTATCCACTCCAAAGGCAAGATTGCCCACGACATTCCCTAGCACAATCTCACCGAGCAACACACCTTGTGGAGAAAACACAAAGATTCCCCGTTTGCCACTTGCCCACACATTCCCTAGAGAATCCACCTTAATCCCATCAGGGAAGCCCTCTGTGAAACTCGCAAACACGCGCTCCTCACACAAATCCCCTCCTTGCCCTAGCGTATAGGCGATGATATAGGCGTGCAAGGCAGAATCTTTGGCATCATACGCCCTTTGTGAATCTGCTACATAGAGGGTTTTGCCATCGGGCGAGAGGGCAATTCCATTGGGGGCTTTGAGTAGTGGGGTATGCAGGCGCACAAGCTTTTTGCTTTTTGGCGTGTAGCGATAGACATATTCTCCATCTTGCTCTATCTCTCCGCCATAGCTCTCTTGTGGGTTTTTTATCCCAAAGGCTGGGTCAGTGAAATATATGTCCCCACTCTCATGCACCACGCAATCATTAGGACTATTGAATCTTTTGCCTTTATAAGAATCTATAAGCGTGTGCCATGCACCATTTTCTAGCCGCTCTAGGGCTCTTTTGCCATGTGAAGCGGCGATGAGATTGCCTTGTGTGTCAAGCGCGTGTCCGTTTTGAAAATGTGAGGGAGAGAGATACACGCTCACGCCGCTATCCTCATCATAGCGCAGGACTTTGTTTGCTTTCACATCGCTAAAAATGAGGCTTTTATCAGCTAGCATTATGGGCCCCTCTAGCCAAATCCCCTTATCATACAGCACAAAGGCTTTAGCGTCTTTGTCAATAAGCGTGTAAAAGATCTCATCATAGCTTATTAGCTGCAAATCCTTGGTGCGCAAAGTGGAATCTTTAGCATACAAAAGACACAATGCAAGATACAAGCACACTCCTAAAGCACGCATGCAACCTCCTTAAAAAAATTAGCAACATTCTAAAACATCACGCATTAGCTCTGGCTTTGGTGCAAAAATCCTAAATCTAAAGCGAGAGATTAACAAAAGAGATTCTATAATTTTGTCCGCAATTTTGCTTGTGGCAAAATTGCTATCGCTTGAGCGGAGTGAATCCGCTCTCGCTCCGCTGCGCGATCATATACCGCGTTTTTTGGCAAGTTTATAGAATCTCTTGGTGCAATCGCGTCAGGAGCGCGATTTGGGTTAGCACCTTGTCTATAAACCGAGCTAGGGCAAAATTGCTATCACGCGTGGCTATATTTTAAAATTAATAGGATTTTATAGAATCTCACAAAAGGAAATTTATGTTTGAAGCGACAACGATACTAGGCTACAAGGGCGAATACAAAGGCAAGCAATACGCCATCATCGGTGGCGATGGGCAGGTAACCTTTGGGAATTGTGTGCTAAAGGGCAATGCGACAAAAATCCGCACGCTCTATAATGATAGAATCCTAAGCGGTTTTGCAGGCAGCACGGCGGATGCGTTTAGCCTCTTTGATATGTTTGAGCGGATTTTGGAGGGCAAAAAGGGCGAGCTGGTGCGCTCAGTCCTAGAGTTTAGCAAGCAATGGCGGAGCGATAAATACCTGCGCAAGCTTGAAGCGATGATGATTGTGCTAAACAAAGAGCATATTTTTATCCTCAGTGGCACGGGCGATGTGGTGGAGCCAGAAGATGGCAAAATCGCTGCGATTGGTAGCGGTGGGAACTACGCGCTTAGCGCGGCTAGGGCACTCGATAGACTAGCAGAGATAGAGCCCAAAACACTCGTAGAGCAATCGCTAAAAATCGCGGGCGAGCTGTGTATCTATACCAACACAAATATTAAAATTTTGGAGTTAGCATAATGCAGAATCTAGAGAAAGAAAATATGACGCCGCGGCAGATTGTGGCGTATTTGGATGATTATATCATCGGGCAGCAAGAAGCCAAAAAATGCGTGGCTATCGCCCTGCGCAACCGCTACCGCCGAATGAAGCTAGAAAAAGAAGTGCAGGAGGAAATCACGCCAAAAAATATCCTAATGATAGGCTCTACGGGGGTGGGCAAAACCGAGATCGCGCGCCGTATGGCAAAGATTATGGGGCTGCCATTTATCAAGGTCGAGGCGAGCAAATACACCGAGGTGGGGTTTGTGGGGCGCGATGTAGAATCTATGGTGCGGGATTTGGTGCTTGCAAGTGTGAATCTCGTCGAGAAAGAATACAAAGATCAGCAGCAAGAGGCGATAGAGGAGTATATCCTCAATAAAATCACGCGCAAGATTCTCCCGCCGCTGCCCCATAGCGTGAGCGAGCAAAAAAAGGCAGAATATGAGCAGAGTTTTGCCAAGATGAAGCAAAAGGTGCGCGATGGCGAGATGGATTCACTCACTATCGAGATAGAGGTAAGCAAAAACTCCTCGCTCAATGACGAGACTCTCCCCCCAGAAGTGCTCAAAGTCCAAGAATCTATCATCAAGGTTTTGAGCGCGCAAGAGCAGAGCCAAAAGCGCGAAATGAGCGTGAGGGAGGCAAAAGACGCGCTCGTGTATGAGGCGACAAAGGAATGCTTGGATTATGAAGCTATCAAGCAAGAGGGGCTAAGGCGCGCCGAGCAAAAGGGCGTGATATTTATCGATGAGATTGATAAAATCGCTGTAAGTGGCAAGGAGGGCTCACGCCAAGATCCCAGTAAGGAGGGCGTGCAGAGGGATTTGCTCCCTATCGTGGAAGGAAGCGTGGTAAATACCAAATACGGGCAGATTCGCACAGATTATATCCTCTTTATCGCAGCGGGGGCGTTTCATTTTAGCAAGCCTAGCGATCTTATCCCAGAGCTACAGGGGCGGTTTCCACTGCGCGTGGAGCTAGAGAATCTCACCCAAGAAAGCCTTTATAAGATTCTCACCCAAGTCAAAAGCTCCATCATCCGCCAATACCAGCTTTTGCTCCAGACTGAAGACATCACGTTAGAGTTTGAAGACGAGGCGATAAGAGAGCTTGCAAGACTTTCATTTAATGCCAATGAAAAAACCGAGGATATCGGGGCGCGACGACTGCATACGGTTATCGAGCGCGTGCTAGAGGATATTAGCTTTGAGTGCGAGGAATATATCGGTAAAGAAGTGCTGATAACTGCGGATATGGTGCGCCAAAAGCTCGGCGAGCTCGTGGAAAATGTGGATTTGGCGCGCTATATTTTGTAGGTGGTTATGCGAGAGACACAGACGCGTTGCGGGTTTGTAGCGACTTTGGGCAGACCAAATGCGGGCAAAAGCACGCTGCTAAACGCCCTCCTTGGGCAAAAGCTCTCCCTTACCTCACACAAGGCAAACGCCACGCGCAAGCAGCTCAATCTCATCGTGCCACATAGCGGCGCAGATGAGCGCGGGGCGTATGATGCGCAGATTGTCTTTGTGGATACACCCGGGATCCATCATCAAGAAAAGCTTTTAAACAAATATATGCTACACCAATCCTTGCGCGCGATGAGCGATTGTGATATGGGGATGTATCTAGCACCTGCAAGCGATGAGATAAGGCATTATGAGGAGTTTTTAAACCTCTCGCGCGATAAGGCGGTGCATAAACGACATATCCTGCTCCTTAGCAAAACCGATACGCTCGATAACGCCACGCTTATGCGCAAAATCGCCCAGTATCAGCCCTACCAATCCCACTATCTCGCGCTTTTGCCCGTGAGCGTTAGGCGTGGATTTGCCCCAAGCGAGGTTTTGGATGTGGTGGCGAGGTTTTTGCCAGATTCTGCGTTTTTGTTTGATGAGGAGTGCGTAACCACCGCGCAAACTAGAGAGATTGTCAAAGAGCTCATCCGCGAGAGCTTGTTTATGAATCTAAGCGATGAGATCCCCTATGAAAGCGATGTGCTAATCCAACGCTACGAGGAGGGCGAAATCGAGCGAATCTATGCTACAATAATCCTCGAGAAACAAAGCCAAAAGGGCGTAGTCATCGGCGCGGGCGCACAGACTATCAAGCGTATCGGCATACTCGCGCGAAAAAATATAGAATCTCTTTTGGGCAAAAGGGTGTTTTTGAAACTTGAAGTGAGTGTGCAAAAGGGCTGGAGCAAGGAAGAGAAAAAACTCAAAAAGATCGGCTATGACTGCGCGGATATGCCACGATAGATAGGCTATAGACAAAAGGAGAAGAGTTGAAAAAAATATTACAAAGATGTGCGCTCTGCTGTGCTTTGTGGGGTGTTCTTGTGGCGCAGCCTTTGGCACAATCCCTAGACGCCCTTGATGAAAGCACCTTTGAGCTTGTCAATCTCTACCAACAAAAAGGCATCACAAGCGTGCAAGAAAAGTTAGAATCTTACCTGCTCTCCGTGCCCTATTGGCTCAAGGTCGTGGGGGAGAGAGATGTGAGCTATGGGTATTTTCAAACCACGCGCTATGTGTTTGTATCAGACAAAGCCCTGCCAGATCTTAGGCTTTTTAAGGTAACAAATCAGGGCTTTGAGCTGCTAGGGAGCTCGAGTGCGCTTGTCGCGCAAGGCAAGGGACACAAAAAGCTCGAGGGCGATCTCACCACGCCCATTGGCGTGTATGATCTCACCGCGCGCCTTAGTGGTTTGCCCCCCTATTATGGTCCCTTGGCGTTTGCTACAAACTACCCCAACACCTACGACAGATCGCTTAGACGCACGGGCAGCGGGATTTGGATACACGGACTGCCCCTAGATGGCAATCGCGAGGAGCTAAACACCAAAGGCTGCATTGCTATCGATAATGAGCTTTTGAAAAAATACGATGGTTTGGTGGATTATAGGGATTCTATCGTGATTATCTCCGAGGGCGAGCTGCGCACGATGAATGCGATGCAAGCAGCGCAGATCCTCGCGGGACTCTATGCGTGGAAAGAAATGTGGAAAAAGGGCGATTTGGCGGGGTATTTGAAGTTTTATGACAAGGAGAACTTTGTCCGCCAAGATGGTATGCGCTACAAGGCATTTGCTGAGTATAAAAGCCGCATATTTGCCAAAAACGAGGAGAAGCAAATCGAGATTAGCGGCATAGATATCGCGCCATTCCCCAATGGAGAGGGCAGAGAGATGTATCGCGTGAATTTTAGACAAGACTATCGGGCTTTACTCAATGGCAAGGTGAGCTTTAGCTCTAGCCATCGCAAGGATCTCTATGTGTGGCTACAAGAAGGCGAGATGAAAATTTTGAGCGAGAAGTGATGGGGCATACAACCCACTCCCAAAAACAACCCAAGATTCACAAAGGCAAAGTTGAGAATCTAGCGCGTTACAGAACCTAGCCCGATATTCAGAATCTATTGGGCTTAGATTCTGTAAATGCGTTAGATTCTATGCAATTAGATTCTAAACTCACACTAGATTCTGTTAGATTAGATTCTAAGCTTTCTTAGATTCTCTATTTTACTTTATGAATCTTGACTGGATTTTGTGGGGAGGTGGATTGTGTGATACCTTAGAATCTATGCTTTGTCCAAATTATTAGAGCCAAAATCCCACTCTAGATTCTAGGTAGGCAGTGAGGGGATCTGACTGCCCGTGAGTGCGACATAAGGCGCGTAGCTCTTTAACAATGGCAAATCCGCCACGATGTGCGCGCCCAATTGTGCGCACACCCGCTTGCGTCCCTGCTCTCATCTGGGCTTTAGGCGAGCTCTGCCTCGAGCTCCTTTTTGGCGTTTGAGAGCATAAGCTTGATACGATTTTCTTGATTTACCCTCGTCGCGCTTGGATCGTAGTCGATGGAGACGATGTTGCTCTGTGGGTTTTTTTCTTTGATGATTTTCATCATACCGCGCCCCACGATGTGGTTTGGCAAGCACCCAAATGGCTGCGTGCAAACGACATTATTCACGCCCTGCTCGATGAGCTCTAGCATCTCGGCAGTGAGTAGCCAGCCCTCGCCCATATTCATCGCCTCGCTCACATACCCATCAGCCAAAGTCTTAGTGTGCTTGAAATACGATGGTGCGCGGAATACGCCGTGCTTTTGGATCATTTTTATCATATCCTTTTGCTTTTTGCAAAAATACTCAAACACGAGCTTGTAGATAAGGCGCGTGCTGAGCTTGCCGCCATACATTTTGTTCTCCACAATGCTATCGTTGATACAATACAGACAAAAATCCAAAAAGCCCGGTATCACGACTTCACAATTCTCCCCTAGCAGAAAATCCTCGAGATTGTTGTTGCCAAGCGGGGAAAATTTGATATAAATCTCGCCCACGATCCCCACCTGCACCTTTTTATCACGCCTCATCGGGATAGAGGCAAAGTCCTCTAAAATCTCCTCCATATCGCGCTTTTGCGCCTTGTAGCTCGTGAGCCCCGCGTTGCTTCCGGGCGTGGTGATGCGCTCTACCCATTTGCTCACCATCGCTTCTGTATCGCCTTTGTTGAGCTCGTAGGCTTTGCATTGGTTAGCGATGTGCATAAGCAAATCGCCATAGATGATAGCTGATAGGAAGTTTTGGAGCATTGGGCGCGTAACGCTAAAGCCCTGCCCCGTCTCTAGCCCGCTGAAATTGAGTGAAATCACGGGTATCTCGCCAAAGCCCGCTTTATTGAGGGCTTTGCGCAGGAGATGGATATAGTTGCTAGCCCTGCAGCCCCCGCCAGTTTGGGTGATGAGCAGCGCGACTTTGCTTAAGTCCCATTTGCCGCTTTTTAGCGCGTCAATCATCTGCCCAATCACAAGCAGCGCGGGATAGCAAGTATCATTATGCACATTGCGCAAGCCCTCATTCACCACGCCCGCACCCTCATTGTGTAGCAGCTCTGCCTTGTAGCCGTGCAAGTGCAGGATATTGACCAAAAAGCGGAAGTGTATGGGCAGCATCATAGGCACCAAAATCGTGTGCGTTTCTTTCATCTCCTTGGTAAAGGGCACTTTGATGATCTCACGCTCGCCCTTTAGCACCGCGTCATTGCTGCTAATGCCTACATTCCACTTTTTCACACTCGGCAGGTTAGAATCCCCCGCACTTGGGCTTTTAAAATTCACAAACTCACCGCCAAATTCGCTTTTGGACATAGAAATTTTTTGCGTCATTCTCTCTCCTTTTTAGTTGGTAAATGCCATCATTTTGCGCATCTCTTTTTGGGTGTTGTTGTAGAACAAAATGCTTGTGAGGGCGTTGTGCTTTTTGCCTGAGAGCTTCTCCTCCATAGCACCCAGCAGCGAGCGGATACGGATTTTGACTGCGCCTAGATTGCTTATCTCATCGATTTTAATCTGGGTGTAAAATCGCCCTCTAGATTCTAAAATCGCGCGCACCTCATCAGTCGTGATAGAATCTATCCCGCACCCAAAGCTCACAAGCTGCACAAGCTCGATGTTTGGATTCTCGCACACAAACTCCGCGGCGTTATAAAGCCGTGAGTGGTAGCTCCATTGGTTGAGAATCTGCAGATCCTTTGCCTCCGCGAGGTGCGAGACACTATCCTCGCTCAATACCACGAGCCCTAGGGAGTTTATGAGCTTGTCAATCCCGTGATTTATCTCTGGATCTATGTGGTAGGGGCGTCCGCTGAGCACGATGGCTTTGAGATTGTTTTTTTTGATATGCGCTAGCACCTTTTCGCCCTCGCGCTGTATATCATCTAGCCACTGCTCCCTAAAGGCATAGGCTCTCTCCAACGCTTTGGCATAGTCTTTTTTGGAGACTTTGAGCTCTTTGGTGAAAAAGGGCAGGGATTTTTTGTAAAACTCATCTTTTTTGTGCAAGCCCACATATGGGTATAAAAACCGCACTTCGCGCAATCTATCGACATTGGCATTGAGCAATTCTGGGTAATACGCCACCACGGGGCAGTTGTAGTTGTTTGTGCTCGTGTCTTTGTGCTTTTCATCAGATTCAAAGTTATAGCTCATACAAGGGTAAAAAATCATCTCCACGCCCTTGTCCATAAGATTCTCAATATGCCCGTGCTGGAGCTTGGCGGGGTAGCACACCGTATCGCTAGGGATAGAATACTGCCCCTTGGCAAAGGTTTTGCGCGTGCTCATATCTGACACCACCACTTCATAGCCTAGCTCGCTTAAAAGCGTGTGCCAAAAGGGGAGATTTTCATACATATTGAGCCCCAAGGGAATGCCGATTTTGCCCTTAGAGGCGAACTTCACGACACTGCGCTCTTTGTCAAAGCCCTTATAGGCAAACAAATCTTGGAGTTTTTGGAGCTTGTAGTCATACATATTGGGCAAATGCACGATTTTTTTAAAGCCTAGGGGCTTATCGCAGCGATTGCCAGAGATGAATTTCTTAGATCCATAGGTATCACTGAATCTATTGATTGTCAAATTGCAGTTATTACCACAGATTTTGCACACGGTGGCTTTTGCGATGTGGTTGAAGTTTTGTAGTGCCTCTTTGGTGATGATAGCTGAGCTCTGCAGACCAAGTCCTTTAGCATAGAGTGCCGCGCCAAATGCTCCCATAAGCCCGCTAATTTTGGGGCGGATAACATTGCGCCCGATTTCTTTCTCAAAGCTCCTAAGCACCGCGTTATTGAGGAATGTCCCGCCTTGCACCACGATCTGCTTGCCTAGATCGTCAGCATCGCGCGCACGGATCACTTTGTAGATAGCATTCTTAACCACGCTCATAGAGAGTCCCGCAGAAATATCCTCGATACTAGCACCCTCTTTTTGTGCCTCTTTGACCGAGCTATTCATAAACACCGTGCAGCGACTGCCTAGCTCCACAGGGTGTTTAGAATCTAGCCCAAACTGCGAGAATGTCTGCACATCATAGCCCATTGAGCGCGCAAAAGTCTCGATAAAGCTCCCGCACCCGCTCGAGCAGGCTTCATTGAGCATAATAGAATCTATGGTTTTGTTTTTGATATAAAAACACTTCATATCCTGCCCGCCGATATCGATGATGAAATCCACTTGGGGGTTAAAATGCTGCGCGGCTTTGAGGTGCGCGATAGTCTCTACAAGCCCCGCATCGAGGTTGAAGCCAGCCTTGATGAGCTCCTCGCCATAGCCTGTTACCGCACTGCCTTTGATATGAATCTTTTCCCCAAAATTCTCATAAATGTATTGGAGCTGATCGTGTATCACGCTTGCGGGATTGCCTTGGTTGGAATTGTAGAATTGGTAGAGGATTCTATGAAACTCATCGATAATCACGAGTTTTGTCGTCGTCGAGCCGCAATCCACACCCACAAACGCATCGATTTTGCGGAATCCATTGCTCCTAAATGCCTCATCTATGCTCACTTCATCGACACTCGCGCTCTCGTGGCGTGCGAGAAACTCCCGATACTCCTCATCATTAGCAAAGAGCGGTTCGAGGTATTTATTGCTTGAAGCGACATTTTTAGATTCTTGGAGCTTGGCTAATAGCGAGTTGCAAGTGAAGCTTTGGGAGTTTAGACGCGCGCACAACGCCACGCCGATAGCCACGGAGTATTGCGCGTATTCTGGGAATATCGCGTGCTCATCATCGAGTTTTAATGTCTCTTGGAATCGCCTCTGCAAGCCTTTGTAAAAAAACAGCGGTCCGCCCAAAAACATCACCTTGCCCCCTATCTTGCGCCCTTGGGCAAGTCCGCTGATCGTCTGATCCACGACAGCTTGGAAAATACTCGCGGTGATGTCCTCTTTATTCACGCCTTGATTGAGGAGGGGCTGCACATCGGTTTTGGCAAACACCCCGCAGCGGCTTGCCACAGGATAGATTTTGTTGTGCTTTAGTGAAATCTCATCAAAAGTCTTAGCGTCAATGGCAAGCAGTGTCACCATCTGATCGATAAACGCCCCCGTGCCCCCAGCACACGAGCCATTCATCCGCTCTTCTGTCCCACCGCTTAGGAATAATATCTTGGCATCTTCCCCACCAAGCTCGATAACCACATCCGTATCGGGCTCTAAAAACTTGATAGCCTCCGCCGTGGCAAACACCTCTTGGGCGAAGTCTATCCCCACTGCCTTGCAGATCCCAAACCCAGCCGAGCCAGAAATAGAGACCTTAAACTCCCGCTCCCCGATAATCTCGCGCAGATTCTCAACAATCTCTATGCTCTTTTCTCGCACTTTGGAATAATGCCGCTCATAATGGCGATAGATGATCTCATCATTTTCCATTAGCGCGATTTTAGCCGTCGTGCTGCCGATATCAATGCCAAGTGTCAAGCTCATTACAACCCCCTAGTGATGATAGAATGTATTAAAAATATGTGTGAAGGCTCTAAAATTTGTGAAAAATGCGCCCTGATTATACAAAAAATCCCTTTAATTGCGCCCAGAATCCGAGAAAATCGCTCGTGAATGTGCAAATCTCGCTAGATTCTATGCGCCATAGAATCTTTTAAACCCATAAAACACCCCAAACATCAGCAAAAGCCCCACGATATGCCCCCACAATACAGAATCTAGCCCGCCAGCCACGCCAAAGCTCACGAGCGCGATTGCAGCCACCACGCTCACATAGGGCAGCTGCGTGATAAAGTGGCTCTGCACCGAGCAGCCCGCCCCTGTGGCGGAGAGGATTGTGGTATCTGAAATTGGCGAGGCGTGATCGCCATACACCGCGCCTGAAAGCACGGCAGAGAGCACGAGCACCAAATCTATGCCATTAGCCTGCGCGAGGCTTGAAGCGATAGGTATCATAATGGCAAAAGTCGCCCAGCTAGTCCCTGTGCAAAAGGCGATAAATCCAGAAATCCCAAAACTCACTACCACGATAGTTATATGCGGATTGAGCGCGCTAGATTCTAAAAATTCCTTGCTCACGCCCGCCAAATACACACCCGTGCTCAAATCCTCTTTGATGATAGGACCTATCGCCCACGCTAGCACGAGTATGAGGCACGCAGGCAGCATAGAGGCAATGCCTATTTTTAGGATAGGCGCGTAGTTGGGCAGGGCGATATGACGCACAGAGAGGGCAAGGCTAAGCAGCAGCGCGCCTAGCCCGCCAAAAAAGAGCGAAAACCCCGTGTCTGTGTGTCCAAGCATTCCTAAGAAGCTAAACTCCCCGCTCTCTAAATACCCTGTGTAAAAGATAAGACCCGCCACAAAGCCAAGCAGGGCGAGTATGGGGATTATGAGAAGCCACACGCTCGCACCCGTGTGTGGCGTGAAGTCTAGGTGCTCGCTCACGCCGACATTTTGGTTTTGGCGCATAGCAGGGAGGTTTATCTGCCACAAAATCGTGAGAAATACCGCCAAAAGCGCGAACCACGCGTAGTAATTCCCCCAAATACTAGAAAAAAGCAGCACGAAGCTATCTCCCTCAAAATTTTTATTAAACTGCATAAGGATATACGCGCCCCAGCTAGAGATGGGCATCAAAATGCAAATGGGCGCAGAGGTAGAATCTATGATATAGGCTAGGCGTTCGCGCGTGGAGTGGTTGGCGTCATTGAGCGATTTGCTCACCTGCCCCACGGTTAGGGCGTTAAAATAATCATCGACAAAGACGACAATCCCAGCGATAAAGGCAAAAAACTCCGAGCCTCTCTGCGTGCGCACACGCCGTCGCGCCCAGCGCACAAACGCCGCAATCCCGCCCGAGTAGCTCATAATCTGTGTGAGAATGCCTAGTATAAACAAAAAGCCAAAGACATAGAGGCTTTGGGCGTTTATTACCACGCCATTTGGGGTGGATTCATAAAACACCGAGGCTATGCGTTTGTAAGCGTAAGTGAGGGCGTCTAGGGGATTTTGATAATGCAGCATAACGCTAGCTAGCACGATACCTAAAAGGAGCGAGAGCACCACGCGGCGCGTGAAAAACACGAGCGCGATGGTGACTAAGGGCACGACAAGGCTAAGGGCAGAGTGGGCATACATATCGGCATACACGGGGATTATAACCTTTTAGTTTGGAGTGATTTGGGGCAATTGTAGTCAAACCGCCCTTAGTTTGCGCTTGTTTGGCAGCTTTGTGCGAGTCTATCGCCCCTCTATCTCAAAGATTTTGGTGCTTTTGACAAGCACGAGCATCACGACATACACCACCGCGCTTAGCACAAAAAACGCGCTAATAAGTGGCTCAAACATACTGATGACATTCCCTAGCACATACGCGCTGATGATCCAATGCACCACAAAAAGCGACGCCGCTAGCCCAAAAAGCGAGTGATACTCGCGCTTTAGCATAGACTTCATACTAAATCCAAGTGTGCTCTTAGTGTAGTTGCGAAAGCTGGGGACAAATGCGGGCGTGTTTTGCGCCCATTGCAAATACGCATCGCCAAATTTTTGGGTTAAAAAGCTCTCTTCTGCATAGATAATGCGCTCATAATAGAGCCAAAATGCCAGCGTGAAGCACAGCGCAAAGAGCCAATTGCCAAGTAGCAGCACGGGGGAGAGCATCATCAAAAAATTCCCCAAATACAGAGGATTGCGACAGAGCGAATACATACCCGTGGTGTTGAGCACCTCTGCCTTTTGGGCTTTGGTATTGCGCCCAGAGGTATCGCGCGGGACATACCCAGCGACTAGGATTCTGACAAACTGCCCCACTAGCCCCACGATGAGCGCGCACACCACTAGCGGCGTGTTGTAGGTGAAGTTTAGCTCCGCGCCCCTCTCTACAAAGAGATTGAGAAAAAAGAATTCTTGCATTTGGATACGCGGTAAGAGGAGATTTTGTGGGAAACTAAGCAGACAAAGGACAAAGAGCGGAATAACCACTAGTGGCAAATAACTCCTGTATCGGAATAAAAAATCGCCCTCTTTTTTGAAGTTATCCTTGAGCACCATACATAATCCTTAGAAAATGAAGTAAATGCGCCATTTTAGCACAAATTTTAAAAGTTAAGTTTAGCTTACAGGGCGAGTGAGATTCTGTATTAGGTTACAGAATCTAATTTGCTTTATAGAAAATGCGCCATTGCCAAATCGCGTTCCTGACGCGCTGACACCAAACAATTACAGAATCTCGCATTTAGATTCTGTGTATGCTCGCGCAGCGGAGCGAGCGGAGATTCACTCTCCGCGAGCGGCATCAAGTTTGCCCTAGCAAACTTGCGTAAAATGATAGAATCTAAGGCGGGTTTATAGAAAAGGTGTTTGCCCAAGTGGCGTTCCTGACGCGCTGACACCAAGAGATTCTATAAGCTTGCTAAAAAACGCAATGTATGCTCGCGCAGCGGAGCGAGTGGCAATTCATTTGCCACGAGCGATAGCAAGTTTGCTGAGCAAACTTACGTAAAATTATGTCTATACATCACACAAAGCGCACAAAGAGCACGCAATCCATACCCCACGCGCGTATTTCTGTCCATTTGAGTGAAAACTCCATCCGGAGATTCAAAGAATGCAAGAGTCTTGGAATCTCCACGATATCATCTTCTAAGTGGTAGATTGGAATCATCAGCTTTGGCTTAAATCGCTTAATGCTCTGCAGTGCGCCCCTTAGGGCGTCTTGCTCCCCGCCCTCGATGTCCATTTTGATAAGCCCGAGGTTGGTGATATCGTGCTTTGCGACAAAATCATCGATGGATACGCACTCTACTTCTATGCTTGTCGCGCTTTTTTGTGGGATTATGCGCCACGAGTCAAAGTGCAGTGTCTGTGTCGTGGCACCTATGGCGTATTCATAGGCTTTGATCTGTGCTTGTTTGTGGTTTGCTATGAGGTTTTGGCGCAGCAGCGCGTATGAGGGCTTGGCGCATTCAAAGCTATAAATGGGGGAGTTTGGATATAGCGCGCTAAAAAACAAGGCAGTATCGCCCTCCGCCCCGCCACAATCAAAAATTACTTCGCCATCGTTGGGATTGAAGCCCTCCCTCTCGTATTCGCGTAGCAAAATGTATGCACGATGGGATAAAAGGCGATGGATTGCTCGGTAGAGTGCGCGTGGTGGGGCAAAGGGCAGCTTGTGTGGTATAAAATCTCTTGGTTTTCAAAAGGGATTGTTATGGGGGATTGTGCGCTGTTTCGGCTATGGTAGAGCTTTTCGCCTTGTATAAAAGCGAGGTTTATTTTTGCGCGCCAAAAATCATCGGCTATATCTGCCCCCCCAATTACCCATCGCTTAAGCAGCCACATTATGAGCACTTCTCGCTCCTTGGCACATAGCTTGGTATAAAGCAGTGAATCTATGGCGTGCAGATGGGCTTTGTAGCGTTTTAAAAGCTTGAGTTTTTGTCTGGGCAAAAATCCCACGCCCCTAAAATCTAAAATGTCTTTAGTCAGTGAACCTCGTCCAAAATACGCGTGCATAAGGCTTTTATACACTTTTTTTAATGCGGATTTCATCGTTGCTTCTTTTTTGAGGTTATTTTGAGGTTGCGCCACATTATAGCATTTTGTGCCTTGGTGGGCTAGGGGGAGTTCGCGTGTGGGATTTTCACTCCCCTGTGAATCTCGTGGGGGCTTGTGGGAATGTGCGCATATTATCAGACTTAGTGCAATTAGTATGATACGATTAGGCATATGTTTCATAAATAAAAATACTTAGATAAGTTTATGCAAATAGACTAAAGTTTAATGAAAATTAGCAATTTATTTACCAAATTGCTAAAAATCTTGGTATAATACCGCCCAAAAATTTTGAGATTTTGAAAGGAGAGGCGATGAGTTCTAAAAAAGATTTATTGCTTGAGCAAGTGATTGTGCAATACCTCAAGTCCAAAGAGCCCATCGGCTCAGAATCTCTCAAAGCCTCTTATCATATGGGCGTCTCTTCGGCGACTATTCGGAATTATTTTAAGGCATTGGTGCAGGAGGGTTGGCTCGCCCAGCCCCATATCAGCAGCGGGCGTATCCCCACCTACACGGCGTTAAAAAACCATTGGCTAAAGCATATCGATCCCAAAAGCCCCTGTATCGTGCAAAACCTAGAGAGGCTAAAGCACAGCAGCTATGCGCACAATATCTGTTGTGTGGTGCGACTACACTCGCGCAATACGCTCCAAGAGATTCTCAATATCCATAATGAATTTTTGGCACTCAAGCTTGAGCAGGGCTATGCGATCCTCTCGTATAATGCCTCGCTAGAGCGGTTTTTGCACGAGCTAAAGAATCTCGACATCACCGATATCCAAAAAATCGCCTACCAAGTGCGCGCCAAGGAGCTACTAGAGGCACTTGGCAATGCGTATGAAGGCGAGCTAATGCGCTTTTGTGTGAGCGCGCTTTGTGAAATGCTTAGACTAACTTCAAACGAGGAGGTATTTTTAGACATTATAAACGGCTATGTTTTTCACAAGCTTCAAGATGGAATCTATTTTGAAGAATTTTTGCCCAAAAACTACCTTGGCATTATGCAGGAGTTTCGCACCACAGAGGGACAGAGCGGACATATCCTCGTGTGTGGCGAGGTGGATAGGGACTATGTGAGCTTTTACAAAGAGCTCGCGAGCTAAATCTAACAAAGGAGGTTGTATGCAAGAACACACATCAGAGAGCCAAGCCCAAGATATTGCGCAAGAGGGACTAGAGTCGCGACAGGAGCTAGATTCACAAGAATCCCAAAACCTTGCACAAGATGAGCAAGGCGCGGAAAATGCACAAGATTCTCAAGAACTGCAATCCAAATACGATGAGCTAAAAGATCAGTATGTGCGGGCGTTTGCGGATTTTGAAAACACCAAAAAGCGTCTGGAGCGCGAAAAATACCAAAGCCTAGAATACGCAAACGAGCGTTTTGGTATCGACTTGCTCCCTGTGCTTGACACCTTGCAAAAGGCGTTAGAATCTGCGCAAGCCGCGGAGCAGCAGGCGATCGTGCAGGGCTTAGAGCTCACGCTTGAGAGCTTTTATAAGGCACTAGGCAAGCACGGGATAGAGCATATAGCAGCCGATAGGGAGTTTGATCCCAATCTGCACGAATGCCTAATGCAAGTGCCAGATCCTGCCAAGCAAAATGGGCAGATCGCGCAAGTGCTGCAAAATGGCTACACATACAAAGGGCGCGTGCTGCGTCCTGCAATGGTAAGCATTGTAAAAAACGACTAAACTTAAACACAAAGGATAAACTATGGCAAAAGTAATCGGAATCGACTTAGGGACTACAAACTCGGCAATGGCAGTGTATGAGGGCAATGAAGCAAAAGTCATCGCCAACAAAGAGGGCAAAAACACCACGCCTTCCATCGTGGCTTTTACCGATAAGGGCGAGATTTTGGTGGGCGAGCCCGCTAAGAGGCAAGCAGTCACCAATCCGCAAAAGACAATCTACTCCATCAAGCGCATTATGGGCTTGATGTTTAATGAAGACAAGGCAAAAGAGGCGCAAAAACGACTGCCTTATAAAATCATCGACAGAAACGGCGCGTGTGCGATAGAGATAGCGGATAAAATCTACACGCCCCAAGAGATTTCAGCCAAAATTTTGATGAAAATCAAAGAGGACGCCGAGAGCTACCTAGGCGAGAGCGTAACTGAAGCCGTGATCACCGTGCCCGCGTATTTTAACGACTCGCAGCGCAAAGCGACAAAAGAAGCAGGGACGATCGCGGGGCTTAATGTATTGCGTATCATCAATGAACCCACTTCCGCCGCGCTTGCTTATGGGCTTGATAAAAAAGAATCCGAAAAGATTATGGTGTATGACTTGGGCGGAGGGACTTTTGATGTTACCGTGCTTGAGACGGGCGATAATGTCGTGGAAGTGCTCGCTACGGGCGGCGATGCGTTTTTGGGCGGCGATGACTTTGATAATAGAATCATCGATTGGGCGGCTAAGGAATTTCAAGATGAAAGCGGGATTGATATCAAAAACGATGTGATGGCACTCCAACGCCTCAAAGACGCGGCAGAGACTGCCAAAAAGGAGCTTAGCAGCGCGCAGGAGACAGAGCTTAATCTACCATTTATCACTGCCGATTCAAGTGGTCCTAAGCACTTAGTCAAAAAGCTCACTCGTGCGAAGTTTGAGAGCCTCATAGAGGATTTAGTCGATGAGACGATTGCCAAAATCGATTTTGTGATAAAAGACGCGGGGCTCAGCAAGAGCGATATTAGCGAAGTCGTGATGGTGGGCGGCTCGACGCGGATTCCAAAGGTGCAGGAGCGCGTCAAGGAATTTATCGGCAAAGATCTCAATAAATCCGTCAATCCCGATGAAGTCGTGGCGGTGGGCGCGGCGATACAGGGCGGCGTGCTAAAGGGCGATGTCAAAGATGTGCTACTGCTTGATGTGACGCCGCTAAGCCTAGGGATAGAGACTGCTGGGGGGATCGCTACCAAAATCGTGGAGCGCGGCGTGACAATCCCCACTAAAAAGACGCAGGTATTCTCAACCTATGAGGACAACCAGCCCGCTGTGTCCATTAATGTCTTACAAGGCGAGCGCGAGCTAGCGCGCGATAACAAATCGCTTGGGCGCTTTGATCTTACCGGTATCCCTGCCGCACCGCGTGGCGTGCCACAAATCGAGGTAACCTTTGACATTGACGCCAATGGAATCTTAACCGTGAGTGCCAAGGACAAAACCACGGGCAAATCCCAAGAGATTAAAATCAGCGGTTCTAGCGGGCTTTCAGATTCTGAAATCGAAAAAATGGTAAAAGACGCCGAGCTGCACAAAGAAGAGGACGCTAAGAAAAAGGAGCTCATCGAGCTACGCAACCAAGCCGATAGCCTCGTGTATCAGACAAGAAAGAGCCTTGATGAGCACAGGGACAAAATCCCTGCCACAGAGGTGGAGGGCATAGAATCTGCGCTCAAAGACTTAGAGGACGCGCTCAAAAACGAGAGCGTGGGCAAGGAGGAGCTAGAATCTAAGATTCAAAACCTTAGCCAAAAAGCCCAATCTCTCGCCCAAGCTATGCAAAACCAAACCCAAAATAGCGGTGCGCAAGAGAGCAAAAAGGGCAAAGATGATGATGTCATCGATGCGGAAGTGGAGTAGTGGGGCGTTGCGCTCCCACCCCCCGCACCCGCCACACACACCCCCCAAAAGCTCTATAAGCCCCACGACAATGACTAATTTTTTGCTAGCGGCGACAACCCCACACAATCCACACCACACCAAGTGCGGAGTCTCAAGTAGATTTAAAATCTAAGCCCAAGCACACAATCCCTTCATATTTAGTGAAGCAAAATCTCTAGATTCTAAAAGCTCACACTCCCCCACGCACTAAGCCAAATATGAGATGTAGAATCTAAGGAAAGCCCAGACAAAGCTTTAGATTCAAACAAGGCGGATTCTAAAATACGCACAAAAACCAAAACAGATTCAAAGGAACAAACAAAGTTCAGAATCTCTATTGTATAGAATCTAACACATTTGCAGAATCTAGCCCCGCAGAATTAAAAGCCATTTTACAATCCAACTCAATAGATTCAGAATCTAAGCAACTCACACAATCTATGTTTGGAAAAATTAGAATCTAGCCCAACAGATTCAGAATCTCGTGCATTTATAGAATCTAAACCTAAAACAATTACGCAATCTCCCACCCCAAAAAACTTTGTGCGAGACTTTGCCCGATTCAAAATAGTGCGTGCGGTAGCACGAGCCGAACAGAATCTAAAGATTCTAAAGCTTTAGATTCTGCCATTTTTGCAATTGCGCTAGGCTCGTGCTACCGCACGCACTATTATTGATATTTGGCAAAGCCTTGATAAGGTTTTTTGAAGTGGGGGATTGTGTGAGTTGTTTGGATTTTGAATCTGTAAATTTAGATTCTGTAATTGTTTTGGATTCTGAATCTAAAACCAAAACTCTGAATCTAGAAACCAAATCCACTCTAGATTCCATATTGCTTAGATTCTAAATCTTAAAGTATTGAAACTAGATTCTATGTCTCCCCTAGATTCTGCAAGCGCGCTAGATTCCACACTTTGCTTTTGTGAATCTTGGCTGGATTGTGTGGGGGATTTTGCAATGTTTAGAATCTGCAAGGCTAGAGTGTGAATCTAAGCCCTAGAGTTTGCATTCCCTAGATTTTGTGTAGTGTTTGCTTGAGATGAGCGCAGATGGGGGGGGTTGCAAGCCCTTCTAGCGCGTAAGCAAACAAAATATCTCATATCTGACTTTCTGGCAGGATTTTGGCTAAGAGATTAAAAAAGCGCAAAAAAAGACTAGCATTTGGCGGTGCGCTATGAATCTCAAACACCCCATCTTTGTTATACCCCTTCCAAAACACCTCGCTATCCACGCTCCACAGCTCCCACGCGTCCGCCATTTCCTCTCTGATATGCGCCTTTGTTTTCTTAGCAAACTCGGGGTTGTCAAACACCACGACAGATTCTGTGTTGAGATTGCTGGAGCGTTGATCGAGGTTGAAGCTCCCCACCCAAGTGATACGCTCATCAAACACGATGGTTTTGCTATGCAGCGACGCACCCGAGCTCAGCTTCCCGCGCACGCCGCTTTTTTTCCTGCTATTTTTTTTGTTGCCCTCATACTGATACTCATACACGCGCACACCGTTTTTGAGAAAATAATCCCGATATCGCTCCCACGCCGCATACACCACAAACGAATCCGTGGAGGCAAGCGAGTTCGTGAGGATATTTACTGAGACTGCGCGGCTTTTTAGCATATCCAAATCCCCCAATGCGTGCTTACCGGGCACGAGATACGCCGCGGCGATATACACATCGCTTTTGGTGCGCGCAAAAATCTGCTTGAGCGCGTCCGTGATGGGGCGTTTTTGGTGGGTTTTGTCTATCTTATCGGGCATATCTGCAATAAACACTGCCCTACCCCACGCCATATCGAGCTCCTTGGCAGTGTATTGACGCACAAAATCCCTAATCGTCGCGTCGTATTTGGCAAAGCCACTAGGCTGGGTGGCAAGCCTGCGCGAGGTTGCCTCAATCTCTTTGAGATAGCTTTTCATCGAGCGTTTTGAGGGTAGGAGCGTGGCGGGTATGGAGCGCTCATAATGCCAATACGCCATAAAGTTCTGCGTCGCGGCTTTTGCCACCTCGCCGATAAACACGACATCGGTATCGGTAAAGTTTAAATGCGTGTTGTTGTCAAAATAATCATCTGCGACATTGCGCCCGCCGATAATGAGCGCGATATCATCGACTACAAAAATCTTATTGTGCATACGATGGTTGATACGATTGAAGTCATACACCATCTCTGGATAGCGGAGTATCCTAGAGCGGTTTTTGTAGGGATTAAAAATCTTGACATCGATATTTGGGTGGGAATCTAGCGTGATAATGTCTGAAAAGTCTGAATCTAAGCCATTGTCATCGATGAGTATGCGCACCTGCACGCCGCGATTTGCAGCCTTCCAAAGCTCGTGCATAAAGACTTTAGACGCAAGCTCATCTTTGTAGATATAAGACTGCAAAAAAATGCTTTTTTGCGCCATACGCGTGAGCGCGACACGATGCAGGAGTGCCTGTGTGCCATCATCTAGCAATAGCGCGCCACTCTCTCCTTTGCGCATCTTTAGCTCGCTGGCATACGCCTTGCCAAGCATTGTATCCTGCGGGATAAAGGCGGGTATCTCGCTCTCTTTTGGTAGCTTTTTGGGATCGATATTTTTGGTGCTAACTACCACCGAGGAGCACCCCGCATACAAAAAAAGCGCGATAAAGCCTATCACGACGATATTTGTGGTGCTAAAAACATACTCGCCAAAAACACTCATCGCTCGCCCTAGATTCTATATTTTCACTGCCCCAAAGGTTTGCTCAAGCTTTTTGCCAAAATTGCTCATAAAGCCCTCGCACGAGCGCATACCGCTCAAAATCACAATCCACGAAACATAAATCCACAGCATCAAAAAAAGCAAAATCGAAATCTGCCCATAAATGCTCTTATATGTTTGGTTGTAAAACGCATAATACACAAAGCCCCATTTGGTGATAAGCCACACAATCGTCGTGCCTAGACTAGAGAGCAGCAGGGGGAAAAACCGCAGTGCCTTGTTTGCTGAGATTTTAAAAAGCACAAAAAACATACTCCAAGTGATGCAATAGGGCAGAATCTTAAAAAGCAGGCTAAAGTCCGCCACATCGTTTAGATACCGCTGCACCTCGCCACTAAAATAAATAGAGAGTGCTAGCGACATCGGAAACAAAGTGATCATCGTCCAATACACCACCACAGAATCAAAAAATTTGCGCGGGCTTGAGTTGAACATCTTAGCCGTGATATATTCAAAATTGCGAAAAAACAAAATCGAGGTGATGAGCACATACACAAGCCCCATAGTCCCCAGCCTAGAGCTATTTTGCAAAAGCGTATCGAGGTATTGTGAAAAGGTATCAGTGTTGGTGGGCAGGAGGTTTGAGAGGATGAGCTCCTTTAGCTCCAAAACCTCATCTTGAAACTGCGGGAGATTGAGCAAAACCGAAAAGAGAATGAGCAACATCGGAATAAGCGCAAAAATCGTATAAAAGCTAAGCGAGGCGGCATAGATAAGCTGCTTGTCAAAAAACGCATAGATTCTGCTGCACTCAAGGCGCGCCTTGCGCACAAGTGCCTTGGTATCTGTGTTTGTTAGCCACTCTAGCTTTTTCATCAGCACCTAAGCGTTAGTGGCAACTACTCGCTGCGACATAGCCATAGGAGAGTATGCGCTCCACATCTTTTTTGGGCGCTTCACCCTTAGTCGTGAGATAATCCCCTAGCACCACGGCATTTATCCCGCATTCAAACAAGCTCTTTTGATCCTCGCCAAAGATATGCTCCCGCCCGCCGGCAATCATCAGCCGCGTTTTGGGCAAAAACTCCCGCGCCAACGCCACGCAATCAAGCGCCTCCTCTTTGCTAAGCTTTGGCACATCGATGGGCAGGTTTGGGTTGGCGATATAAAAATTAATCGGACTAGAATGCGGGGTGAGAATCTGGAGCATTTTGAGCATATCGATTCTATCCTCCCAGCTCTCCCCTAGCCCAAAAATCCCGCCCGAGCACAGCCCAAGCTCGGCTTTTAGCGCGTTTTCACAAGTCTCAAAACGCTCAGTCCAAGTGTGTGTGCTACAAATGTGTGGGAAAAAGTTTTTTGAAGTCTCTAGGTTGTGGTTGTAGCTATCTACGCCATTTGCCTTGAGGTATTTGAGTGAATCTAAATCCGCACGCCCACAGCACGCGATGATATGCAGTCCCAAATCCGCCTCTTTGATAGCCCTTGCAGCCTGCGCGATATACTCGCATTTTTTAGAATCTAGCCCGCGCCCAGAAGTTACGAGACAAAACCCAAGCGCGCCGTATTCTTTGAGGCTACGCGCTTCTTGGAGGATAGAATCTATGGGCTTGTTTTTGTAGGTGGGGATATTGGTGTGGTAGTGTGAGGACTGCGTGCAGTATTTGCAATCCTCCGCGCAATTCCCAGAGGTCACATTACAAATAGAGCACAAAAAAATTTCTTTTGGATTCATCGCATTCCTTTAGTATTTGTTGTAGATGAGATTTTGTATTTGATTAGCGATTTTCATTGCGTTTTGTCCATCGATTTCATTGGGCGCGATTTCGTTTGTATCCTGCGCGTGGGTATCTCTCATATGAGTATCTTTGGCACTAGCGCGGCACATATTGCTAAAGTCCAAAAGCTCTAGGAGCAGTGCTTCCTGCGGACGCACCTCTATGCTCTCACTGCGCGAGGATATGGAGATATTGTGCAAATGCTGCTCGATGGTTTGCTTATTGACAAGCACTTCTTTGCTTAGCAGGTTGCAATCGATATACATATCCTCGCAAGTTGCCGTGATTTGGCGGATTCTCTTTTCAGTAATGCGTGAAGCGGTGATGGTACTAAACGCGCCATTTTTGTGCGTGATGATGGCGCGGGCATACTCTATCATACCATTGATGATCACGCCGTGAGCCTGCACCTCGCGCGCCTCTCCGTTAAAAAGCAAACTCAAATCAATATCGTGAATCATCAAATCCATCACCACATCGACATCGGTTATGCGATTGCTCATCTTATTAGTGCGCACAAAGTCGATACTAAAAATCCGCGGAGAGTTTTTAAGCAGCTCCCTTAGAGCCGTGATTGCAGGGTTGTATCGCTCGATAAAGCCCACTTGGATGCGCAGATTCTTATCGCGTGCGGCATCGACGATGATTTGCGTGCTATCAAGCGTATCGGTTAGGGGCTTTTCGACAAAGATATTTTTGATATGATCGCTTACCTTTTGGATATAGTCAAAATGCGTGAAAGTAGGCGTAACGATGATCACGCCATCGCTATCGCTAAGCGCGCTCTCTAGCTCACTCTCACTTTGGAGCGCATACACGCCAAACTCTTTGGCACTTTTTTCTAGCAGCTCCTTATTGACATCATAGATGAAACTCACTTCGACATTTTTTAGGAGATTGAGGTTGCGTAGGTGGTTTTGCCCCATTTTGCCAATGCCAAGCAGTCCGATTTTTACGATTTTGCGCTCCATCATCGCCACCTAGCTTAAAATGGCATTGAGAGATTCTATAATGTGGCTTTGCTCTTGCTTGTCCAAAAACGCACTAAAGGGCAGTGAAAAAATCTCGCGCGCGATTTGCTCGCTCACGGGGAAATCTCCCCTAGTATAGCCTAGATAGGCAAAAGATTCTTGGAGGTGTAGCGGCAGTGGGTAATGCACCGCCGTGGGCACGCCTCTGTGCTGCAATGCCTCTAGCACCGCCTCGCGCTCGCCCCTAAGCAGCCGCACTGAATACTGCGCATACACGCTCGTGTATCCTTGTGGGATTGTGGGCAGGATAAGGGTTTTTGGGTGCAGATGAGCGAGATTCTCTGTGTAGATTCTAGCGATTTGCTCGCGTTTGGCAATCTCCTCGCGGAAGTGCTTGAGCTTGACATTGAGCACCGCGCATTGGAGTGAATCTAGCCGTGCATTAAGCCCGATGTATTTGTGGATATAGCGTGCGGTTTGTCCGTGATTGAGGAGAGAGCCGATTTTAGAATCTAGCTCTTTGTCGTCACAAAACACCGCGCCCCCATCGCCATAGCACCCAAGCGGCTTAGAGGGGAAAAAGCTCGTTACGCCAATGGTAGAGAGATTGCCCGAATATCTGCCCTTATAAGTCGCCCCAAAGCTCTGGCACGCGTCTTCTATCACAGCGAGATTGTGGGCTTTGGCTAGAGCATTTATCCTATCCATATCCGCAGGCAGTCCATACAGGCTCACGGGTATGATGGCTTTGGTGCGGGGCGTGATGGCAGATTCTATCTTGTCAGGATCGATATTATAAGTCGTCTCATCGATATCCACAAACACCGGCTTTGCGCCCAAAAGTGCTATCATCTCGGCAGTCGCGATAAAGGTAAAAGGCGTAGTGATAACCTCATCATCTCGCCCCACCCCAAGGGCAAGGAGCGCGATGAGCAGCGCGTCGGTGCCACTAGAGACGGCACGCGCATACCGCACACCACAAAACGCGCTCAAATTAGATTCTAGCTCGCCCACACTCGCCCCCATCACATACGCACTAGAATCTAACACCTCAGCTATCGCGGCATCTATCTCATCTTTGTAAGCTTTGTATTGTGCCTTCAGATTGATAAATTGTATATCCATAACTTGCCTTGCATCTTCAATTTCGGGCAATTCTACCAAAAAAATATTTAAAGTTTTGTCTTATGTCCGATTTAGCTTGTAACTTGCACAAGGAAGTGTAAGAAAACACATAAAGGAGTATATCATGGCTTTCCAAGTCAATACCAACATAAACGCGCTTAACGCGGCGGCTCAAGGGACATTCACCCAATACAATATGAAAAACTCGCTGGAGAAGTTGAGCTCTGGTCTTAGGATTAATAAGGCGGCAGATGACTCTTCAGGTATGACGATTGCCGATAGTTTGCGCTCTCAAGCAAGTGCGCTCGGTCAGGCTATCAAAAACACAAACGATGGTATGGGGATTATCCAAATCGCGGATAAAGCGATGGATGAGCAGCTAAAAATCCTTGATACGATCAAAGTCAAAGCGGTGCAAGCTGGACAAGATGGGCAATCTACCCAATCTCGCCAAGCTATCCAAGCAGACATCAAGCGTCTTATCGAAGGTTTGGACAATATCGGTAACACCACGACTTATAATGGTATGGCACTGCTCTCTGGTGCATTTACTAATAAAGAATTCCAAGTGGGTGCGTATTCTAACCAAACTATTAAGGCCTCTATCGGTGCGACGACTTCAAACAAAGTCGGACAGGTGCGCCTAGAGACAGGGCAGAATGTTACCGCTACTGGCGAAGTGAAGTTGAAATTCGTGAATGTCGATGGGGTCAATGATGTGGAGCTAGAATCTGTAAAAATCTCATCATCTGCGGGCACAGGACTTGGCGCACTTGTGGAGGTTATCAACAAAAACTCTGACAAAACAGGTATCCGCGCCACTGCCAATGTCATCACGACTTCAGATGAAGCAGTAAAAGCTGGAAGTCTGGGCGGCGTGGTGCTCAATGGCATTTCACTGGGCGATATTGTGGGCATTAAAGACAACGATAGCGATGGCCGCTTGGTGCAGGCGATTAACGCTACTACGATGGATACGGGCGTGGAGGCTTACACAGACAATCTCGGACGACTAAATTTGCGAAGCACTGATGGACGCGGGATACAATTCTCTACTACAGGTGCGGTGCAGCAGGGTGCAGGTGCAGGCGTGCTCGCTATCGAAAATGTGAATAATGGTAAATCCATCGCGGGAACTGCAACAGGTGGCGGCAACTGGAATCTCGGACGACTCTCAATGGTGCGCACAGACGCTAGAGATATCGTGGTGAGCGGGACAGGTATCAGTGCGACTGGCTATGGTGCAGGACAAGCTGTGGCAGAAGCTACACTAAACTTGCGTGATGTTACAGGTTCGTTTGATAAAGATGTGCGTTCAGCCTCTGGTGGCAACTTTAATGGCGTGCTTGTCAATGAGGGGCTTAACCTCGGCGCTGGGGTGACAAGCCTAAGAGGTGCGATGGTGACGATGGATATCGCAGAATCTGCGCAAAAAATCCTCGATAGAATCCGCGCCGATTTGGGTTCTGTCCAAGGACAAATGGTAAGCACTGTCAATAACATTACCGTTACTCAAGTCAATGTCAAGGCTGCTGAATCTCAAATCCGAGAAGTGGATTTTGCTGCTGAAAGCTCTGAATTTAGCAAGCTAAATATCTTGGCTCAATCTGGAAGCTACGCGCTCTCTCAAGCCAACGCAGTACAGCAAAATATCCTCCGACTTCTCAACTAGTCGCGGGGTATAATCCTAGTAGCAACGCCACTTGCCCCTCTGTGGCAGGTGGTGCCTTACCCACATAACTCATAGTAATCCACACTTCTCTCGTAACCTAAAACACACAAAACTACCCAATAACCATAGCTGATAGCTAAGTATAGACATTCTGCAAGTGGGAATAAAGCAACAAGGAGCTAGTAAAGAAATAGGGCTATTTTTTAAAGAGCTCGCTGTGAGAACCCACCCTTAAGGCTTTAAGAATTAATATATCCTTTTTCTTTTCATACACTAACACTAAATCAGGTTTGATATGACAATCTCTACATTTTGAGTATTTGCCGCTTAGTGCGTGATCTCTATACTTTGGCTCTAAGACTTCATCATTACAAAGTCTCTGTAAGATATTCATAATTTGCTGCAAATCTTTGGCATTGAGCTTCTTAGTATCTTTAATGAATCTCGTGCTTAGATAGAGCTGATACACCGCTAAATAATCCCCTCTGCCTTAAAGGCTTCTTCAACGCTACTATATAGCTTGAGTGTGCCATTTTTCTTTTGCTCTTGAAACTCTCTCTGGGCTTCATCTAAGCTTTTGAGAAACTCTTTGGGGTATTTTGTAGGCGCTGCATTGTGCTTTTTTATCTTCAATGTTGCTTGAGGATGCAGTTTGACAACGCTTCTTAGTGCCTTTAATAGTGCCTCATCGGCATTTAGTATTTCTAATGTCGCCAACATAAAATCTCCCTTTGCATTGGATTACTTAAAGTGTGGTCACAACTATTTTTCAGCCGCTTTGGCTTTTGTGCGTGGATTATAACAAAAAACATTTTTGGTTTCAAAGGGGGAAAATCGTCATCGGTGGCTTTTGCCAACAAAGCAAATAAAATATCAAGAGTGGTTAAGGATAATGGTGGCTTGAGGCGGAATCGAACCACCGACACGAAGATTTTCAGTCTTCTGCTCTACCGACTGAGCTATCAAGCCATATTGAAGATTTAGCTAAGGTTTCAGAAGCAAAAGCGTGATTATATAGCATAGAGTTTGAAAAAATGCTTAAATCCCCCGTAAGACAAGATATGCCCGCTATATTGCTATACCATAGAATCTTTGTGTATAATCCGCCTCTCTCACTAACACACCAAAAGGACAGAAAATGACAAAAAAACTCATCGCTAGCCTTGTGCTCATCGTGCTTGTAGCAGGGGCTTTTGTAAGCTCGAGCTTGTATATTAATAGCCTTAATAAAGCCCATTACGAGCAAATCACCCAAGCAGATATCAACGATCTTAAAGCACGCATCGCCTCCGCGCTCAAACCTCTGTGGGAATCGCAAGGACTTGATTCTACAATACTCTTAGAGCTTGCCGATGAGATCGATATGAGTCTTGAAGCCTCGCCGTATAAAAGCGGCTTGCTGCACTCAAGCGGCACGCTGACGCTTAAATTTAATGCCCAGCACGCCAGCAGCGTCCTGTATATCGATGCGCAGTTTTCCAATCTCCCTTTTGGCACTTCTGTGTTTTCTCTCTCTTCGCCAGATTCACAAGCGCTCTTTAGTGAGGGTAAAATCGGCGTGATAGAGCTAAGCGGCACGACACTCGCTCTGCGCCTTAGCGATCTGCAGATTGATAGAGACAATTGGCGCGGGGGCAAAGACACGCTCGTGCTCAAAAACACTTCACTCACGCTGCACGCTACCAAAGACTTCGCACTCAAAAACGCGGCGCTACATATCCCCGAGATTTTGTTCAAAGAAGATAGCAAACAATTTGGGCTCACAAATCTCGTTATGGAGGGCTCATACGACACGCCGCTTGATTACCAAGCCTTCTTAGCCTACATCAAGGAGCCAAAAATCCTAGCGGGCAAAAGCAAGCTAAGCATACAATCTCTCGAATTTGCAGGATTCTCTGACTTTAGGCTAAGCCTTAATGATTTTAGCCTCAAAGCCACAGAAAAGCTCGGCGCCTCTGCAGATATTGGCGATATGATTGCGGACTTTGCGATAAAAAGCCTCGTGATAGCCACCGACACGCCCTATGCGCCAGAGGATTTTAGAAACTTCAAGCTAGATATTACGGATTTTGCAAGCACTCTAGAGATTGCAAACCTCCACAAGAACGCGATAGAATACCTAAGCACGCTCAACGATCCTTACGCGTTTTTGCTTGAGAACAGCGAGGAGTTTGAGCAAAAAATCCACACAATCCTCGTAAGCAACCCAAAACTAGCGATCACAAACTCATCATTCCTGCTTAATGGCAACAAGCTCACCTACTCTGGCGATGGGCAGATAACGCCTGAGTTTGGGGAGTTTAATTTCACTCTCTCTAGCAAGCTCCCTGCGCATGAGATTTTGTCACGATACAAAGATATGGGGGATTTTGACACGATACTTGAGGGTATCAGCGAGTATTTCATCAAGCAAGAGGATTCTACATACGGTATCACGCTCCGATACCACCAAATCCACGATGGCGCGCAGAGCTTTAAGGTCAATAACCAAACAATCTATGAATACGATCCCTCGCGCTATGAGAATCCAAACAATGCAGGCGAGGAGATACCCTATGAGCTCAATGAGGACGATCTCCAAGAGCTAGATTCTCTGCTAAACAATGAGGGACGATAGCGATTGCTTCTTTAATGCCCGCTCTCATACAGCATATATTGGAATCTCCCCGCGATCATCTGTGCCCTCTGCAGTATCTGTGCGGCAATCTCTGGGCTAAAGACTTGGTGCAAACTCTCCTCAAAGAGCCCAAGCCAAATGCCAAAAAACTCCCTAGGAAAGCGAGGCAAGTCTAGGTGCGCTTTGAGCGGCTGCCCCTGATAGTCTCCCATTCCTAGCAGCATTCCCTGCCAAAAATTACCAATCTTTTTCTTATGTGCCTCCCACTCCGCATCGCTTGTGCCAATGGCGTTGTTAAAAATCTCGCCCACGCCATTTGTATCCGTGCGAATTTTGGCATAAAAAATATCCATAAGCCGCTCAATGCCTTCAACACAAAGTGTTTCATACTTCATTGCAATCTCCTTAAAAATAAAATGCAAATTTTGCCAAAACGACGATAAAAAGCCCAAGCACCAAAGCTAGGGGATGAATGATTTTTGCCAAAGGGTTGGGCTTTTTGAGGATATGGTGGAAAGTTAGCGAGGTGATGACGGCAAGCACGATGAGCAGGGCTAAAAATACCTTTATCACCAAAAATTGCTGCAAGCTCGTGCTAAAATACCCCGCCTCACTCCCGATATAGCGGCTTATCATCGCCCCGCCACTGAGCACCAAAAGCAGCAGGCAAAGCGGCATAATCTTGCCACCTCTTTTGCTAATCACACCCCACATCTTATCGGCAAACTCATCGCCTAGAATCTTCCTAATGGGCGTGAGCAGCACCACATCAGTAAAGATAAAGCCTAAGAAAATAATTGCACAGATGAGGTGGAGGGTTAAAAAATAAGGATAGAGAGCGTCCATAATATTCTCCTTTCAACTCTAAATAGGGCATTTGGCTTTTCTAAAGAAACTTCGTTTTGGCGATAAATCGTTGATTCTGCGTGAGGCGCTTGGTCACATACGCCTAAGTATGCTCTCGGCGCGCCTCACTTGAAAACAACGATTTCTCATCCAAAATCTTAGAATGCCCGGCAAGCCTTGATGAGATTCTATAAAACAGCAGATTCTGAAGTGTGAGAGTTTGCGAATCTGAGCTTTTCTTAGATTCTGAATCTGCTTTAGATTCTGTGCGTGGCTTGCCCTCGGAAATTCTAGGATTGTGCGTAAGATTTAAATGTTGTGCAAGGCGAGGTGCAGGGAGCTACCTAAGCGGTAGTGACCAAACCGAGCCGCCGCACTCATTTAAAGATTGCGTGCAAGCCGAATTTCTAAAAGTAATGATAACAAATCTTACAAATATAAAAATTGATACCCGTTAATTTTTGCTATACTTCACATAAAATTCTAGGACTTTGTATGCAAAATGTGTTTAAAATGCTCTATGGTGTGGGGCATAAGAGATTCTATAATAATGCAGAGATTTTGTTTTTTGAAGGTGAGATGCCAAAGAAACTTTTGGTGCTTTTAGGGGGCAAAGTGAGAATCTACAAGACAAATGGCGCGCAAGAGGCGACTTTGCACCACATTTGTGCGCCGAGCTTCATCGCTGAAATGCCTAGCTTCCTAGGGCTTGCCTACCCTGCGAGCGCGGTGTGTGTGGGAGAATGCGAGATTTTAGAGATTAGTTTGGAGGTTTTTAAAAAGCAGTGTATAGGGGATTCAGAGTTTTGCCTCTCATTTATCGCCTCACTTTGCCAAAAGATTAAAATCCTAGAATCCCATATCTCACGCACTTCCCAAAGCCTCAGAGAGAGGGTAGAGGGCTTTTTGCAAAGCCACAAGAGCGAACTACCCCACCTCACTCAAAGACAAATTGCACAGAGGCTAAACACGAGCCCAGAATCGCTTTCCAGAGTGCTAAAAGAACTCAAAGAATTAGGGCTAGTGAGGACACAAAAGGGAAAAATCGCGCTCATAGAATCCATAATTTAATGCAAATTTTTGCTGTGGCAAAAACTTGTTATCGCTCGTGGCAAGTAAATTGCCACTCACTCCGCTTACGCGCTCACTCACTGCGTTTTTGGCAAAACTATAGAATCTCTTAGTGTAAGCGCGTCAGGAACGCCATTTGGGTTAGCACTTTTTCTATAAACCCACCTTAGATCTCGCTAAGATTAAGCGAGTCGCAAGGCGATTTGGCACAACCCAATCGCGTATCTTTGGCATACAAATTGCTTAAAAATCCCAAAAATCCCACAAAAGGCAAAGCAAATGCTAGAAGCACTCAAAGACACTTCGATAGTCTATCCGCTCGTGTATAAGGCGCTCGATTATCGCTCATTGCGCCAAGATCTCATCTCCTCAAATATCGCCAATGTCGATACACCCTTTTATCGTCCCAAAGATATCAACTTCGAGCAATACCTCGCTAGGGAGAGCAACAAAGTCTTTAAAAAGCACGCCGACAGGGAGCTGCCAATGCTAAAAACTTCGCCCCTGCACATAGATGGCAAGCGCACTGAATTGGACAAGGCGGATATGTTTTGGCGTGATGGGCATCTCGCGCGCAATGACGGCAATAGCGTGGATCTAGATGTAGAGACAAGCGAGATGGGCAAAAATAGCGTGATGTATCAAGCCCTTACCTCCGCGCTTAGACGCCACAAAGGGATTTTTAGCTACGCGCTAGATTCTGGAAAAAACCTATAAGGATTAAGCTATGTCCTTTTTGTCAAGCTTTGATATCAGCGGCTATGGGCTCTCCGCCCAAAGGGTGCGCACCAATATCATCTCCTCAAATATCGCCAACGCCAACACTACGCGCACCGATGAGGGCGGACCCTATCGCAGGCGTGAGGTGGTGTTTCGCGCGTTTGATTTTAATAAGATTCTAAACGAGCGTTTGGGGAGGGATAATAACCAACTGCGCTATGAAGATCCCCTAGATGAGGGGGATTTGGGAAAAGAGCCAAAACCTGCTATAATGAGCGTGTATATCCATAAAATCGTGCGCGATGATCGCCAACCACTGATGAAATACGATCCAAGCCACCCAGATGCGAATTCTGAAGGCTATGTGGCGTATCCAAATGTTAATCCCGTAGTGGAAATGGCCGATTTGATAGAAGCGACAAGGGCTTACCAAGCCAATGTGAGCGCGTTTCAGAGCGCGAAAAATATGGCGAGTAATGCCATTAGTATGTTTCAAGCATAGTTAGGAGAGAAAAATGGCTGAGATAAGTCAATTTGGCGTGATTAGGAGCAATATCACTAAGCCCGATATGAATCCAAGTGCCACCAAGAGTGGCGCACCGCTTCCCACTACAAAGGACGGGCTTGACTTTGCCCAGACGCTTACTAATACCATCGATGCTGTCAATACCCAGCAGCAGACTTCTGAAAAAGCTCTAGCCGATATGGCGACAGGGCAGATCAAAGACTTGCACCAAGCCGCTATCGCAATCTCAAAGGCTGAAAATAGTATGAAGGTAATGCTAGAGGTTCGCAACAAAGCCATCAACGCTTATAAAGAGATTTTGCGCACACAGGTGTAATCACGCCTAGACGCGCGCCAAAGCATTATGGAAAACAAACGAGTCTCTGTTATTTTAGGCATTTTTTTTATCCTCCTTATCTGCTTTATCATATTCCTCTCAATCGTCTATGTCAAAATCGTAACCCCGCGTAAAATCCCCACGCTCCAAAGCACCAAAATCGATACCGCCCTGCGCGGCTCGATCTTTAGCCTCGATGGCTTTGAAGTCGCCTCTAGCTCCAATCTCTACAAGGCAAGTATCAACACCCAAAGCATCGATCCAGACAAAAAGGAGCTCTTTATCAATCTTTTTTGCATCTACAGCGGGATTGACAAAGCGCAAATCGAGGCGAAATTCCTCGCTAAGAGCAATGTCGTGCTCTCCTACAACCTAAGCAATAGCATAGCCACCAATCTCAAAAAGCTCAATCTCATCTTACTGCGCTATGATGTGTTTAGAGAATACGAAAACGCCAAGGGCGTGGTAATCCCTAAGCAGGGACTTAGCATAGAAGTGAGTGGCAACAACCGCGCCTATCCCTACAAAAGCCTGCTAGAGCCACTCATAGGCTATGTCAAAAAGGGCGAGAGCAGCGGTATCACGCGCGTGTATGGGCTAAAGGGCGTGGAAAAATATTACAACGATATCCTCTCCTCCAAGCAAGATGGCGAGATTATAGGCAAGCGCGATGTGGGCTTTAATGTCATCATCGACAAGGAGGCTGTCAAAAAAACGCGCCAAGATGGCTTTGATATAACGCTAAGCATTCCGCTACGCGTGCAGCACAAGCTTGAGGGGATTCTCGATAGGGCAAAATCCCGCTACAATGTCCAAGAAGTCATCGCAGGCGTTATGGATTCTCATAGTGGGCGGTTTTTGGCACTAGCGACTTCTAATCGGTTTAATCCGGGGACTCTGCGCGAGATTAGGGACTACTCATCGCTAAACCTTAGCGCGCTAGAGCGCGTTTATGAGCCCGGCAGCACGATTAAGCCCATCATCTATGCCATTTTGCTTGAGAAAAACAAAATCAACCCCGCGCAAGTGATCGACTTAGAAGGGGGCGTGTATAAGCTACGCAACTACACAATCCGCGATAGCAGTATCCTCGCCAAAGGCACGCCAGAGGATATCCTGCTACGCTCTAGCAATATCGGTATGGTAAAGCTCGCCGCGCCCTTAAGCTCCACAGAGCTCCACACCGCGCTACGAGCCTTTGGGTTTTCTGAGCTCACTGGGATCGATCTGCCCTATGAGAAGCGCGGCACGATCCCTAGCGTGCGCCGCCTCAATATCGAGGAAGCGACTAAGGCAACCATAAGCTATGGATATGGGCTGCAGACGACTTTTATGCAGCTTATGCGCGCGTATGCGAGCTTTAGCAATGGCGGGTATCTGCCCACTCCGCGTATCACCCAGCATATCAGCGCACAAGATTCACAACGATACAGCCTCCCCACGCCCACGCCCATACAGATTCTCTCATCTAGTGTCGCGCACAAGCTAGAGGATTTGCTCATTGCAGTGGTGCAAAAGGGCACGGGCAAGCCTGCTTTGGTAGAAAATGTGATAGTCGGGGGCAAGACAGGCACGGCAAAAATCGCCAAAAACGGCGAGTATATCGATCAATACAACGGCTCGTTTTTTGGCTTTGCTAAAGATTCTAAGCGCACTTATACCATCGGCGTCGTCGTTTTCCAATCTCATATCCAAAACGACTATTATGGCGGGCGCACCGCCGCTCCGATATTTAAAGAGATCGTAGAAATGCTCGTAAGCGAGGGGTATCTCGAGCAGACACAGAAAGAAAACGCACAAGCCCTAGAGCCTAGCCCATCGCTATGAGGGCACGGCGGCTAGCCAAAGAGTTTTTAAATCCACACCTTATGCTTAGGAAAATGACTCCTTTTGCTTATCCTGCGCTTAAGTTAGTCAGGGCGGGTAAGCATTGCGCAGATTGTGAATCTAGCCTCGCAGAATTAAAAGCCATTTTACAATCCAACTCAATAGATTAAAAATCTAGGGAGACATAGATTCTAGTTTCAATGCTTTAGATTCAAATCCAGAATCTAAATTTGGAGAATTAGAATCTCCCTCCATAGAATCCAAAACAATTACACAATCTCCAACCCCAAAAAAACTTTGTGCAAGGCTTTACCCGATTTAAATAATGTGGCGCGTAAGCGCAATACCGAGCAGAATCTAAAGATTCTAAATCTTTAGATTCTGCCATTTTTGCGCAGCAAAAATCAAATCAATGTGTAGGTGCGATAGCACCAACCGCCTCTCACCCTTGTCGTGTGTGGCAAAGCGCAGCAAAAACAGCGGCGGCCTTTTCGGGGCTTTAGCGAGCGGGGAGGGGATAACACCCCTTTTTGCGAAAAAACAAAGCAATACACAGAAATTAGGAAGTATCCGTGAGAATGCGACTCAAAGAAATACAGAATCTACAAAAGCAAATATAGAGGGCACGCAATCAAAAGCAGATTCAGAATCTAGTTCCATAGATTCTGTGGCGTTGCCTGCTTGCAAACTCTATGTTTTAAGAAACATAAAATATTTAATAAAATATATAGTAACTAAGGAGAACCTATGTCAGCTGCCAAAGCACTCATCAGCGCGTCCCTTATCCTCTGTGGGGGATAGCACTCGCGCAAGATACCGCCCCAAGCCCACTCGCCCAAGACAAAACACAGAGAAAAAGCCCACATTTTCACAAAACAAAGTCTATGATCTAGGCAAAATCGAGATAACCGATGCAAAATCCGTAGATCACAACGCCTCTATCACCACCATCACAAACCAAGATATCGACAACACAAGCTCTAAGAGTGTCGATGAAGCCCTACGCTTTAGTCCCGGAGTGTTTATCCAGCCCCCAAGCGGCGCGCGCCGAGCCCGGAATCCAAATCCGAGGGTATGACTATATGCGCATAGGGCTCTTTGTCGATGGTATCCCGGTGTATAGTATTTACGACAGACAGACGGACTTTAGCCAGTTTAGCACCTTTGATATCTCTGAGATCTCCGTGTCTAAGGGCTACACAAGCCCGCTCTATGGTATGAACACCCTAGGTGGCGCGATAAACCTCGTTACCTCCAAGCCAAAGGACAAGCTAGAAATCCGCGCGCGCTACAACTTCATCCCTAATAATGAAAACCAGCTAGCCGCCTCTGTGGGCAGCAATATGGGCAAATACTATTACCAAGTCTCCTATGCCTTTAGCGAGCGCGATTCTTTTAATCTCTCTGCTTCCTTCACGCCCACGCAGTTCCAGCCAAACAAAGAGGCGTTTAATAGCCACTACAAAAACCACACGCTTAAAGCAAAAATCGGATTCACTCCAAACCAAAACCACGAGTATTCGCTAAACTTCATTTTCCAAAAAGGTAGCAAAGGCGGGCTGATCGACGCCGTTTCGGGCGGGCGGTATTGGGATTGGCCAAATTACGACAAATACACGCTCTATCTACTTGGCAACTCCGCTTTTAGCGAGAATCTCTGGCTAAACACCAAAATCTATTGGGATCATTTCTATAACAACCTCACTGCGCAGGGCAATTTGCCCGTTGGCTCTAGCCCTAGGAGAGGATTTAGAGGCATATCCATCTACGCCGATCACTCCCTAGGTGTGATAGAAACCCTAAGCTATGCCATCGATGAAAATAAAAAGCTCGATAGGGCTAAACCTGCGCTACAACTACACCTACAACCCCAACTACACGCTCCAAAATGTCTATACCAACACCGATAGCTACCAAGACTTCACAAGCTCGGAGTTTGTCCAATACGCCCAACGCCTCAGCGATACCTTTAGATTTGTGCTAAGCGGGAGCTATGACAGAGTGGATACGATAAAAGCCATCAAGGCAAGCGCGCCCACGGGCTACACCACCGATGTGTGGGGATTTAACCTCCAAGGCATAATTTTCGCCGCGTGGAATGCCTACAACACCACGCACATAAACATAGGCAAAAAGTCCAACCTCCCCTCGCTCAAAGATCGCTATGGCACGCCCTGGGGCGAGCGCATAGCCAATCCAGACTTAAAGCCAGAATCTGCCATAAACTACGAGATAGGGCATAGCTTTGACTACGACGCGACGCATTTGAGCGCAGTGGCGTTTTTTAACCACCTTAGCAATATGTTTGTGATTAAAGAAGGTTACACAGGCTGCACTAGCCCAAGTAACAATAACAGAGGCTGCACCAAGCTAGAAAATGTCGATCAAGGCTATAGCTACAGCGTGGAGCTCGCCCTCTCCCAAGGACTTTTTGATGACAAACTAACGCTTGGGGCAAACTACACCTACACCGATCAATATGTGGATTATGAAAGTAATGGCAGGGGCGATAGGACGCACTTTAACAGAATCCTCTACTACCCCAAGCATATCGCTAACGCCCAAATTATCTTTACCCCCATACAATCCCTAGACTTCATCGCCAATGCAAGCTACAAAAGTCATTCGTGGCTCTATAGCGGGGGGAGCTATGACAAAAACAATGATATTTTCCTCATCGATCTCAAGCTAAACTACCGCCCAGCTCAGAATCTCCAGCTATCCCTAGGAGCCTATAACCTCCTAGATAGGGACTACTACTACTACTACTCAGGCGTGCGCACCGCAAGCCTTAGCACAGGCAGGTATTATCAGCCCGGGCGCAGGATTTTAGCGGGCGTGGAATACAGATTCTAGGAGTATTCGTGCAGAATCTACAAAGGCTTTTTACCCACTTTGCTTGCATTTGCGCCCTTAGCGTCCTAGCCCTAGCCCACGATCTGCGCGTCTTTGGGACTAATCCACAAATCACAGCTATGCTCGAGCTCCTCTATCCCCAAGGGCTTATTGGGCTAAACTACGCGCCATACCCAGAGGATAGGGACTTTATGCCCGATGGTGTCGCCACACTGCCCGTGCTTGGAGTGATTGGCGGGGGCAAAATGCTCTCATTTGAGAAGCTCCTCTCCCTAAAGCCCGATGTCGTGTTTTTTGGCGAGCCGCTTGCCCAAGAGATTGCGGATTCTTACAAAAAGCTTGGCATACAGGTTGTAACGCTCAAAAGCCACGATATCTCCCACCTAGCGCACAATATCCAAATAATCGCCGCCACCCTCCCTATAGAATCTAGGGCGCGCGACTTGCAAGAATTTATCGCTACCACACAATCACGCCTAAGCGCACTACAAGAGCAAATCACGTATCGCCCTAAGGTGTATTTTGCACTAGGATTAGATGGCTTGCAGACACAATGCGCTAATGAAGCGCACGCCGATCTAGCCTACCAAATTGGCGGGATAAACGCCCTTAGCTGCGCGCAACTCTCAAGCTCTTATACAAGTATCAATTATGAGAAACTCCTCGCACTCAATCCCGATATTATCTTTGTGCGCGAGATAGCACTCTATAAAAAACTCCTAACCAATCCCCCAAAGCAGTGGCAAGCCCTAAGAGCCGTGCAGACTAAGCAGCTCTTTTATGCGCCTTCAAGCCCGAGCAATTGGCTCACAAAGCCCCCCCCCAGTGTGATGCAGATTATTGGCATACCTTGGGCGTTTGCCAAAGTCCAGCCCACGCTCCTCTCCCAAGAGGAAGCACAGGCGATTGTCTTTAGCTTTTTTGAGAAATTCCTACGCCCGCTTGATGTGCCGAGTTTTAAGCGACTACAAGGACTGCGCTAATGCAAGATTCAAACAAAATATGGAATCTCAAAGCCAAGCAATTCCCGCGCTTTGTCAAAGACGCGCCCGATACTTTGGAGATTTTGGAGTTTTTGCGCGCTAGTGGCGCGTGCTTTGAGGGTAAGAGCCTCATTGATATAGGCTGTGGCAATGGACGCTTTGCCCTGCAGCTAGCCCCACAAGTGCGCGAGATCGTGGGCTTTGACACTTCTGATGTGATGCTTAGCGCGCTCCTTGAGGACGCCGCGCGTCTGGGGCTTGGCAATGTGAAAACCTTGCAGGGGGATTGGCAGGACTTTATCCCTCCCAAAACCTTTGATATAGCCTTTGCCTCTATGACTCCCGCACTAAATACCAAAAGTGGCTTTGTAAAAGCCTTGAGAGTGTGTGAGGAGGGGCTGTGCTATGTGGGCTGGGGCAGGGTGCGCAAGTCGGAGTTTTTGCAAGAAATCCTAGCACTGCACAATCTAACCCTTGCTCTCCCCACGGGGCTTCCAAATGTCCTAGAATGGCTAAGCGAGCTTGGCACAGAAGTGCCAAAGTTTTGCTACAAAAGGAGTGATTTTATGTATGAAAGCCCTATAGGAAAGGTGATTGATGATGTGATCTTTCATATCACAATCCACGAGGGAGAGCCTAATATGAATCTCATCAAGGAGTATGTGAGCGCGCGGGCGTGCGAGGGTATCATACGCTACCCACAAGAGCGAGAGATAGGCATAGCCTACATACCCAAATGACAAATCCCAAAGCCCTCCTATATATCGCCGCTACGAGCCTGCTGCTTGTGGGATTTGTGATACTCGCGCTAAGTCTGGGCAATATCCATATCCCCTTTGTGCGCGTGCTTGAGGTTTTGAGCGCGCCGGATTTGAGTAGTGAGAGCTTTGTGATTAGCGAGGTGCGGCTGCCGCGCGTGCTCGGGGCGGTGTGTATCGGCGCTAGCCTAGCCCTAAGTGGGGCACTCTATCAAGGCGTGATTGGCAATCCCCTCATCTCTCCCGGGATTTTGGGCGTGCTCAATGGAGCGAGTTTTGGCGCGGCGCTTGGTATGATTTTGGGGCTAAACCTCATCGGGCTTGAGCTTGTGTGCTTTGTGTGCGGGCTTTTGGCTATGTGCGTGGCGTTAGGGCTCTCATATGCCTTTGATCGCTACCAAAGCGTGCTTATGCTCATACTTGGGGGCGTGATTAGCTCGGCGTTTTTTGGCGCGGGCGTGAGCGTGCTAAAGCTCCTAGCCTATGTGCCACAGATGAGCCCGATGCAGCTGCCCTTTAGCCTCTTAGAAGTCGTGATGATGGGGAGATTCCACAAAAGGTGGGGCTTTGGCTACACGAGACAGGATAGACTAAGCGCGCTAGAGAATCTTGAGGCGTTAAATCTAGCGCATTTGGCACACACAGACTTTAGCCTCCTCTCGGGCGGGCAAAAGCAGCTAGGGCTCATCGCGCGCGCTCTGTGCCAAGACGCGCAGATTTTGCTCCTTGATGAGCCTGTGAGCGCGCTTGATATCTCGTATTCTTTTAGGCTCTTAGACATCATCGCGTCTTTGGACAAAACCATCATCCTCACTTCACACCACCCCGAGCAGTGTTTCATCGCTAGCAAAATCCTTATGCTACAGGGTGGCAAAAGCCTCTATTATGGACTACGCGATGAGGCACTAAGCCAAGAGCGTATCGACGCGCTTTATGGCATCAAGAGCGTGCGCGTGGATTTGCCAAATGGTGGGAGGTATTTTTGTCAGACACGCACTCCAAGCACTCCTTAAATGTGGTGGCATTTGGCATAGCGCTCGTGCTCTATGCCCTTGTCTTTTGCTTTATGCTTTTTTTGGGCGATGAGACACTCACACCGCGTGAATCTAGCAAGCCCCATATCCTCACTTTGCCCCTCTCTGCGCTTAGCTCTAGTGATGATACACAGCGAGCACCCACTACACAGGAGCACCCACACACCACACAGAGCGCGCCAAAGCCCGAGCACGCACCACAAAAAGCCAAGCCCACGCCAAAGCCCACAAAGTCTAAAACGCCCAAAACGCCCAAAGAGGCGCGGGATTCTAAGGCAGTGCGGGAAGCTAAAGAGGTGCGAGAATCTAAAGAGGCGCGAGAAAACAAAGAGCCAAAAGAGGCGCAAGCACAGCAAGCACACACATCGCCTAATCCCGCCCCCACCTCGCCGCTAGCCCAGAGCGATACGCCCGATGAGGATTTATACGCGCTCACTATTAAGCGCATTTTGGCGCGCGAGTGTGCCTTAGGATTTGCCCGTATGAGGGTTTCTAGCGAGGTGGCGCTGCGGTTTGTGATCTTAGAGGATGGGAGCTTGCAAGAAGCAGTGATCGTGCGCCCAAGCGGATATGCGAGGTTTGATAAGTTTGCGCTCCAAACCCTGCACAGAGCGCACAAAAAATTCCCCAAGCCAGAATCTAAGCGCACCATCACGCTCACCCTAGCCTACACGCCCAAACGCTAATGGGGGATAGAGCGAACCTTGCATAAATTATAGAATCTAAGGTGGGTTTATAGAAAACGCGCTAGCCTAAGCGGCGTTGATGAGGTGGCGGCACCAAAATGCGATTTAGATTCTAAAAAATCTCTTGTATGTTCGCGTAAGCGGAGCGAGCGGAGATTCACTCTCCGCGAGCGATAACAAGTTTTGCCCTAGCAAAACTTGCATTAAGATAATAAATCTCTACACGCTGATATTAAGCAAGCCATCGTAATATTCTTTATATTCCTGCTTTGATTCCTGCCCACCTTGCGCGTCCTGCTGCCCTGCATCGCGCTTTTTAGAATCTTGCTCAAAGCTTTGCCGCGCGTTGTTTGAGCCATCTTTATCCACTTTGGGGGAAGCTTGGGTGGGGTTGGTTTGGGCGATTTCTTGGAGCTTGCGCTCAAACTCGCCCTTGTTAGCCTCTAGCAGCGTATCGGGGCGCGCCTGTGCGGCGGCGTGCTGCACCGCGCTCGCTTGGGAGTTTTGGTTGATATAAGTGATGTTTCCTACTAAGCTCACTGCCATCGCACACCTCCTATTTTCTGTATTCTAGGCTTTGGTATTTGCCATACACGACATTTGCGCCCTGAGTGATTTTGACAAACTTACGCCTTGTATAATCGACGCGAAAATTCCCCGCTTTAACCCCGCATAGCCCCACGAGTATCTCCCCCGCCTTGCCTAGGACTTCATCGCGCAGCCTCGCCTTGCCACAAAAGATGATCATATGCGAGCTAGGAATATCGCAGATATGCAGCCACATATCCTCGCTGCTCGCGCTTTTGAGCAGCTCGAGATTTTGCGAGGCATTCTTACCCACACCAATTTTCATTCCATCGATGAAAAACACCTCAAAATTTTGCTGCTTTTTGAATCTTTTGTGCGATTTTTGGGGGCTAAAGATTTTGGTATCTGCGAGGGTTTTGGCTTGGGTGATCAATGCCTTTTGGGCTTGCAAAAAGCGCAGGGAGTCTTCAAGGTTTTGAATCTGCAAATGCAGATTTTGCGCCTTTTTAGCAGATTTTTTGCTTAGGGCAAAATACTGCTGGGCGAGCTGGGAAAAGCTCTGTGTGTGCTCTAGGATAGGGATTTGCACGCTTTTTTTAGAATCTAGCTGCGCGCAATCCCTTAGCTCCACGCACTCCCCGCGCAAATCCTCTCTCTCAAGCTCGTGTAAATGCGCCGTGAGCGTGTGCGCATAGAGGCTATAGGTTTTTGAACGCTCCTGCAGCAAGTCTAGCGATGGGAGCTCGCGCAAAAGCCGCACTAGGCTCGCCTCCCTAGATTCTATCGCCTTTATCTGCTGGGCTTTGGCAGTGTGCAAAAGCCGCTGCGTGCGCTCCTCATACAACCCCTCCAAAAGCCCCTCGCCAACCGCCACGATTTCGCTAGGCTTTGGGCTTGTGGGCTGGGGGAGCGGCTCTAGGACTTTGCCCACGCGCACGGGGCGTCTGGATTCACTAATATGGCGCAGAGCCTCTATCACCACGCGCCTGCTATCTAGCAAAATCGCGTTAGTATGCTTGCCGGTAAATTCTAGCTCGAGACTAAACTCCTGCTTTTTATACGCATTTTGGGGCATAAAGTATAGCTGCAAGATACGATTGTCCCCATCGACACGGCTATCTAGTAGTCGCGCATTGTGGCAGAGCGTAAGCTTCACATCAAAGGGTGCGTGATAACTCTTAGTGCCCAAAATCGCCTCGCTAGCGCAAAATATCATACCCTGTGAGCGCGTAAGATCGAGATAAAACACCCTGCCTTCAAGGTTTAGCGCAAGCAGATTGTCATCGACACGCCTGCACCAATACACCTTGCTAAAGCGTGCAAAATACGCGCTTATGCCCTTTAATAGCCCAAGATTCATACCCTAATACCATTTTTGGCTAGCACCCCTTTGGCAAACTCTAGGGCTTCCTTGCTCACCTGCGCGCCGCTAATCATACGCGCGATTTCCTCAATGCGCCCCTGCGTATCTAGCAGCCTCACACTGCTAAACTCGCCCTCCTTTTGCACTAAATAGTGGCGATCGGCTAGGGTGGGCATATGCGGCTGATGGGAGATGGCAAAAATCTGATAGGAGGCGGAGAGTTTTTTGAGGATTTTTGCCACGCCCTCGCTCTCCTCCCCGCTCAAATTCGCATCGATCTCATCGAGCACCAAAAGCCCAGCACGCGGGCTAATGGAGACATCAAGGCACATAAGCCCAAGCCGCGCGCGATTGTATTCTCCCGCACTTAGCGTGGCTACCGCACTGCTGCCAAGCGTGAGGTTACACGCGCTAATCCCGCTGCTATCTAGCGGCTTAGTCTCGATGATGATAGCTAGCTCCTTTAGTCGCAGCTCCTGCATAATCGCGCCAAGCTCGCTTTCAAAGGCTGCCTTAGATTCTAAGCGATTGTTGTGCAATGCTTGTGCAAGCGATTGCAGCTCGCTTTGTAAGCGCGCCTTTGACTTTTCTAGCTCCTGCTTGTCAAATGCCATATTCTCATACTGCGCGAGTTTTTGCTTTTGTGAGGCGAGATGAGCTAGGGCAGATTCTACACTGCCGTATTTGCGCAATAGCTCGGAGAGATCGCTGATACGATTGAGCAAGGACTCGGGGTTGATATCCTCAAGCGAGTGGAGCTGCTGCTCTTTAGATTCTAGCAGGGCTTCTAGCTCACTAAGTCCTTCAAAAAACATCGGGCATTGCTCATCTACAAGCCCCAAAAAGCTATCCACGCAGCCTAGATTCTCTATCGCCTCACGCACATTGGCTATCTCTTGGGCGATTTTTTCTTGGCGCGAGAGCGTTTTTTTGAGCTCTAGGAGCTCCTCATACTCGCCCTCTTTTGGCGCGATGGATTCTATTTTTTTGCTCTCAAATTCCGCGATTTCTCTTAGCGTGGCTATTTGGGATTCTTGGGCGAGGATCTCATCTAGCGCGCGCATTGTCTCCTGCAGGGTGGCAAATTTCTCCTTGCACTCTGTGAGAATCTGCGCGTGGCTGGGGTTTGTGAGCGCGATGAAGCTATCGAGTATGCGCAAAAGATTGGCAGGCTTTAAATCCTCATCGCCCCTCGCACTAATATGCTTGCCAAAGCCCGATACAAGCTCGCTTAGGCGTTTTTTGGAGCTGGATTGGTGGTTGAGGAAGTAGCGCACCTTGTCCTTGCGCAGGATACTGAGCACGATCTCATCATCGCCCTCTTCTAGCAAGGGTGCTATCTCGGGGGGGATTTGCACAGAATCTAGCGTGATATTTGCCTCGATTAAATCCGCATTAGAATCCTTAATCCCAAAAATGGCGAGCAAAGATTCCATAAATACCGACTTTCCGCTTCCGCTACTTCCGCTAAAGACATTAAAGCCCCCGAAAAGCTCGAGCTCTAGGAGTTTGAAGGCTGGGGAATTGTTGATTAAAATCCGTTTTATCATAGCTCGCCCCATTTGAATTTCTCCCGCAGAATCTCAAAGTAATTGCGCTCTTTGGGGTAGATGAGATGCGCGTCTTGGGGGGATTGTTGGATTAGGATTCTATCTTGGGGGAGGATGTCGATGCTCTCTTGCCCATCAATGATGAGCAGTGCCCTCTCGCGCACGCCAAACTCTAGCTTCACGCCGCTATCGACAATCAGCGGGCGTTGCGTGAGGGAGTGCGCAGCCACGGGCGTGAGCAGGATATTTTTGCAATGCGGATACACCACCGAGCCGCCAACCGAGATGTTATAAGCTGTGGAGCCCGTGGGCGTGCCCACGATGAGCGAGTCGCAAAAATAGGTATTAAAGCTCCAGCCATTTATCTTTGCCTCGATGTCAATGAGCCCCGAGAGCGTTTGCTTGGAGATGAGAAACTCATTGAGCGCGAAGAGGTGGCAATAAGGCTTCTCATCGCGCAGGATATGGCACTCAAGCATCATATGGGCTTGCAAATCATAGGTAGCGTTGGCAAGATGTGGGAGGAACGATTCTAGCTCGTTTGGCATAACCGCGGTCAAAAAGCCAAGCCTGCCCGTGTTTATCCCCATACACGCGATGTTTTTGCCATAGCAGCGCCGCACCATCGCTATAAGCGTGCCATCGCCCCCGATGGAGAGCAAAATATCGCTCCACTCCACGAGCGTGGCAAACTCCACGCCCCTAAGCCCTATCATCGCCGCACTGATAGAATCTAGCTTCATCTCCATACCATACGCGCCAAAAACCCCGCTAATGGATTCAAAAACTGCCTTCAAATCCGGGCTTGATGGGCGCAGGATAACGCCGACTTTAGCGACTTTGAGTAGCTCTGGCATACAATTAGTTTTTTACCACATAATACGCTTTGACGACAAATCCGCGTTTGTTTGGCAGCTGCTGCGAGAGCCCCTCAAACACCGCGATGTGTGGCACACTCTGACGCACATACAAGATCGCCTCTCTAGCGCGAAAACTCGCTAAGCCCTCTTGCTTGAGCTCGGGGCTATTGCCGCCATAGGGGCGCGTATCCACAATCCCACTCACTTCAATCGCCACGACTTTTTTATCCTCTAGCGTGTGCTTTAGCCCCTCATCGAGGGCTTGCTGGCATTTTTTATTCAAACTCCACTTACCCACAGGCATAATGCCACACTCGCTCACAAGCAGTTCTTGGGGCTTTATCACATAGCCTAGCGTTAGGGATATGCTATCTATCTCGCTTTGCAACGCCTTGGCTTGGGATTCTAAGCGTCGTATCTGCGCGTCCTTAGCGTCCTCTTGAGAGCTTTGGCGCGAAAACTCCATACCCTTTTGCTCAAGCACTGCGTCCTGAGAACCGAGCAAAATATAATAAATCGCGCCGAGTATGATGAGCAAAATCACCGCTCCAAGCGTGAGATAGAGCCCTGCCTTGCCTCTTTTTTGCGATCCACCTTTTTTTTGTGTTTCCATAGGTTTCCTTTGAGTGAGAGTGTGGATATTGTAGCAGATTTAGGCGTAAAGCTAGATTAATGCTTAGATTCTGTGTTTGTGGCATTGGGCTTTTTGCTTCGCTCGCGCTCGCAACAGCTTTGCTCAAGGAGCGATAAAGGAAATTCGGCTTGCACACAAAGCGTAGCTTCTTCAGAAAACGCAGTTTCTTTAGCAATCCTAGGATTAGGATTAAAAACATACATCTCTCCACAAATTATAAATAGATAGAAAAATTTAGCCTTGCCTTTTTCTCCCCCAAAATTCTTTACTCTATCCCACGAGATTCTAAAGAGAGCCAAATAGGCTTGTCTCTTTGCGACTTTTTAGGGTTGTAGCTTGGAGGCGAGAGTTACCTAAGCGGTAATGACAGAAGTCGAGCTGAAGCAATCCTCAATTTATCGCAAAAAGCCAAACCAAGTGCGCAGTTTCTTTAGTAAAACCAAGCCGAATTTTAAAGGATTCTATATGTATCTCGCTCCGCGCTTTAGCATAACACTCAATGGCAGCAGTGAGCACAGCCTCTTTGTAACCTCCGCCACCTACACCGACTATGAAAAAGACAGCGCAGACACCCTAAGCCTAACCCTAGCTCCCAATTCCAAGCTCCCAAGCTTTTGCGATAGGCTAGAGCTGCTTTTAGGGCGGAAAAGTCTTAATTTTATGGGCGCATTCTATGTCGCTAGCATATAAAGAATCCTACCTCCAAGACTACACGATAGAAGCCACCAGCATAGACTACACCAAAGATTTTAAACTCAAGAAAAATCGCAGCTTTAGCAACCAAAGCTACGCACAGATTCTCCAAAGCATAGTGCGCGAGAGAACAACCTCAAAACCAAGCTAGATTTTAAATATGCACAAGCTATCGAGGTAGTCGAGCAAATCGATGAGAGCGACTCTGCCCTCATTGATAGGCTTAGCAAAGAGCTAGATTGCAGCTTTAGTGTCAAAAACGATACATTGATATTCCTTGATAGAGACAAAAGCTTTGAGCGGCACAGCTATGCTATCAATGCCGATGAATGCACTAGCCTAGAAATCGAGCGCTTTGCCCAAAAGACTTACAAAAGCCTAGAGCTCACCTACACCGATGAGGCAGGCAATACGAGAATGGTAAAGGTAGGAGCTGGCGTGCCAATCTATAAAATGAGCTATCAGGCAAAGGACGACACCCACACCCACCAAATCGCTACCACAAGACTGCAAGCCCTAAACGCCAAGCAGTTTAAAGGAAGTCTTAGTGCAGTAGGTAGAGTATTATTTGCGGGAGGATTCTTAAAGCTCAATAAGCAAGTGGCTACAAGCACGCATATCATCACACAAGTAACCCATAGCATAGATTCTAATGCGTGGGATATGAGCCTAGAGTTTGAAAGTGAGAGGTAGAGGGGAAATATTACTGATAAACTTTAATAATCTTGTCGGTAAGTTTCTTATAGCTATCACACAAAGACTCGTCCTTGCCAATATTTTTATATTCTCGTTCTCTAATATCTTTTAAATCATTTAATGGATTATATGTTTCATCATTGCGGATATGATAAAAATCCTTAATGATAGCCTTATAAGAATCTAATGCACCTCTTCTAAAGTGATTGATCGCTCTGTTGATATTTTTTCCATCCTGTGCCCTACCATAATACACAGCAACAAGGTGAGAGATTGCATTATGAAACTCGATAAGCGTTTGCTTGAGTATTTTATTATTATCAAACTTTACTGATTGTATTAACTCATCATTAAGTTCATCAAATGCCCCACTCTCGTTGGTGTAATATTTTTGCCTATCTTCAAGATTCTTCTTGTAAATAGTGCGTATTTGTTCCTCATTCAGTAAGCTTCTCCATTTTTCGTATTGCTCCACAGCATTAATAAGCTCTTTGAACGCTAGACTAAGACTTTGGATTATTTTTGATTGAGGGCAGATAATCTGAGTGCTGGATATTATCTGGGAACAAACCCTTAACTTGCCAATGTTTATCAACATATATTTTAAGGTTATTCAGTACTTTTTCTTTGACTTTATCATCACACTTACCGACACTCAATCCCAAATAACAATGAAAAAAATCATTTATGAGAGAGTATTGCCGTCCCTGCACAAAAGAAGCCAAAGAATCTATGTTCAAAAACGCTGCATACAATTTGAAAAATAAGCCTTGGTTTATGCTACCACTCATCAAGCTCTTCTCGCTTAATGCCAAATTCCCCTAAGAACGCATAAAATTCATCATCGCTTATTTTGCATTCATTATGCTCAAGTGGTGCATTATCTTGGAAATATACATCACCTGTAGATTCTAATCCACTATCAGCAATATGAGACCGCATAATGGAGTCCATAAAAGCAGTGTTCCTATATGGAATACTTACACCTATATCTAGTGTTATCTCTTTCATAATCTGCCCTTTGTGGTATTGAAATTTGCGAAGAGAAGACGAACATTATACAATAAAAAACCAAAAACACAATAAATAATATCTCACAATATCTTAGAATCACTTAATTAAACATTTAACACTCACAGCACCACACCACCTATGCTGAACTCCTTCGTATAGTAGGTGGCATTCCTGCTAGAATCTAGTAGCCAATCCTTTGTCTTAGCACTAAAGCTATCGATAAGAATCTTGCGAATCTTAGTAGATTCTAGCGTGGAGAGGGATAAGGGCTCTCTAGCCTTTATCTTTTCTACCAAGCCACTAAAATGTTCCAAATACTCCAGATAGATTTTAGCCTCAAAGGCTATCCTCTCCTCATTCCCACCGATTTTTAGATAATAGTTTGTGTTAATCGCCTCAATCTTTTTTATCCCCAAGCTTAGCTCATATTCCAACGCCTCGATATTGGCAAAGGTTGTGAAAACAAACCTATCGATTTTGATGATTTTCTCACTCTCTCTTGGTGTTATGGACTTTAATAGCACGATTTTAAGGATTTAGTGATGGAATCAGAGTTAAGCCTACGCATACTCCCCGAGTTAAGTGATTTAACCAAAGCCATAGACAGGATTACCAAAAGCATCAGCAAGGGACTTAGCAAAGCCATAGAGTCGCCCCTAAACAAGCTCAAAGACAAGCTAAAAATGGAGCTAGACATCGGCACCAAGATAGCAGGCCCAAAACTCCCGCAATCTAGCCTCAAGGAAATGGGCAAACAAATAAGAAAAGCCACAAGCGTGAAGCTATATTTGGACTTAAAGCAAGCCAATGCCAAGAATCTAAGATTTTTGCTAGCAAACTTTTACCTTTTTACATTCTCTTTACTTTTTGCTTGATATTTTGCTCCATTTTATGCGTTTTTTTTTTTTTTTTTTTTAAATATAAATTTTACTCTATATTTATCGTAATATCATTTACATTTT
>CALVDZ010000010.1 GCA_944326445.1 uncultured Helicobacter sp. | reverse complement strand
CACAAAAAAAAAGACCCCCCCCCGCCCGCCCCCCCCACATCTCCCCATACCCCCCTCACAACACCGCCAAAGGGGGGGGGGGGGGGGGGGGGGTAAATCAAAGCTCCCTAAAGTCTTTACGCATAATCCACGAACCAAAGAACGACAAAGAGGGTAGGGGTGCGCCTGATTTTTTGGTGCTTAATAATGGCTTAAGTATCGGCTACATTGAAAATAAACGTGTGAATGCTAACTTAGATTTCATAGCAGGGGATAGCCAAATCGCTAAATACCTAGCTTTAAGTGAAAATATTCTACTCACGGATTACTTACGCTTTTGCCTCGTGCGTCCCAATGCTAGCAATGAAGTACAGATTATCAAAGAAGTGCGAATCTGCGAGCTATCCCAGCTAAAAACCATACTCAACAACAAATCCCATATAGAATCTAAAGCCAAAGAGCTCCTAGAGCTTTTCACTCTCTTTTTTACCCACAACCAAAAGCCCATAAACACCGCCCTAGAGTTTGCCAACGCCCTCTCGCTTCGCACAAGATTGCTCAAAGATGGGCTATCACAGAACAAAGACAATATCGAGATTCAAGGGCTTTTTAATACTTTCAAAGAAGCTTTATACAAAGAGTTAGAGTTTGAGAGTTTTTGTGATTCCTTTGCCCAAACCCTCACATATAGCCTGTTTTTAAGCCGACTAAACAACACCGAGGACAAAGCTATCGACCTCTTTAACGCCAAAAAATTTATCCCCAAATCTTTCCCACTCATCAAAGCAATGAGCGGATTTTTGAATAATCTGCAAGATCTAGATTCTATAGAATGGCTACTTGATGAAATCCTACAAATCATCAATCACATCAACATAGCCGACCTCACCAAAGAACTCAATACAATAGCTGAGAAAAACCTCCTAGGGCATTATACGCACAAAGACCCATATTTGCACTTCTATGAGACTTTTCTTTCCAGCTATGACCCAAGGCTAAGGGAGCTAAGAGGCGTGTATTACACTCCTGCATCCGTAGTAAGCTTTATCATAGAGGCAATAGATTCTATCCTTAAAAGTGAGTTTTCCCAAAAGCAAGGTTTAGCCTCTGCACTGCACAATGAACACATTACGCTTTTAGACTTTGCCACAGGCACGGGGACTTTCCTACTAGAAGCCTTTCGCAAAGCTCTGCAAGATATTCCCACAAATAGCCCAAAATACAATCCAAAAGCCTTGATAGAGAGATTCTATGGCTTTGAATTCTTAATCGCCCCCTACACCATCGCCCACCTTAAAATCTCCCAAAGCTTCAAAGAAGAGTTTAACTCTCCACTTAGTGAAAACGAAAGCCTCAATATCACACTCACAAACACCCTATATTTTCAAAGTCAAAAAGATGAGATAAACAAACAAAGCAATATTTTTGCAGGTATGATAGAGCTCGCAGAAGAATTTAAAAAAGCCCAAACAATTAAAGAAAACAAGATTCTCATCATCACAGGAAATCCACCTTATAATGCCAATTCTATTAATAAATATGATATAGAAAATTATAAATTCTGTGGATTAGATTCAAATAATAAATTAAAACCCATAAATGAGAAAAAGCACAGGTTAAATGACGACTATATAAAATTTATCCGATTTGCACAAAATAAAGCCGACAAACAAGATAGTGCCATATTAGCCTTTATCACAAACAATAGTTTTTTAGATGCTGTTACGATGAATGGTATGCGGTGGAGTCTGCTAAATTCATTTGACAAAGTCTATTTCTTAAACCTACACGGCGATAGCAATAAGCAAGAAATAGACCCAAACACAGGTTTGCCAGATTCAAATGTGTTTGATATACAGCAAGGAGTAGCTATTAGCATTTTTATAAAAACAAAAGCAAAGCAGGGCTTAAGCAACACTCCAAATTGCAAAGTATTCTACGCTGACCTTTATGGAAAGAGGCAAGATAAGTATAATTTTCTTTATGAAAACACTTTAAATTCTATTATTTGGCAGGAATTATTTCCACAAGCACCTTTTTATGAATTTTATCCACAAGATATGCGGGAAAAAAATATATACAATACATTTAAAGGTCTTAAAGAAATTTTTAGTAAAACAGGGCTTGGAATCTGCACTTATAGAGATAGTTTTTGTTATGCAGATTCCAAAGAAGAGCTAAAAAATCGCCTAGAAATTTTTAGCACACAAGAAATTGAGGAAAATAGAACATATTTTAATCTTCCAAAAGATTCAGGAGATTGGACAATCAAAAATGCTAAAGAAGAATTGCTTAATAAAAAACTAGATTTTACTCTTATACAAAAAGTGCATTATAAACCTTATGATTTTAAATACACTTTCTATACAGGTAAATCCAAAGGTTTCTTAGGGCGTCCTGCTGGAGCTATACAAGACTTAATGCTAAAAAATAACATCGGACTTGTTTGTTATCGTAGCTGTAACGATAAGGTGCTAGACAATATTTTTATCGCTAATACGCTTATAGATTTACATCTTGTTGGAAGTGGGAGCAATATTTTTCCCTTATACAGAAATAAAGATATTTTCGATGCAGATATGAATTGCGATAAGCTAGAGAATTTCACACAAGACTTTAGAGAATTTATGGATTCTAAATACAGTGAGCATTTTAGCCCCGAGGCGATTTTGGGCTATATCTATGCGGTGTTATTTCATAAGGATTATCGCGAAAAATACATAGACTTTCTTAAAATCGATTTCCCCAAAATCCCTTTTGTAGAATCTAAAGAGAAGCTTATCGCTTTAAGCAAACTAGGACAGAATCTAATAGCAACCCACCTAATGCAAGATAATTTAAGCGATACAGAATCTATTGGCGAGGCACTCTTTTTAGACACTGCAAAGAAATCCCTTGCAATAGAGAAGCCAAATTACAAAGAAAGCGAGCAAAGGCTTTTTGTAAATAAAAGCCTTTATTTTGACAAGGTTAGCAAAGAAGTGTGGGAGTATAAAATCGGCGGCTATGCTGTGCTAGATAAATACCTAAAATCCCACAAAGGCGAGGAGATAGACTATGAGCATTTTCAACAAGTGATTCAATCTCTCGCAAAAAGCTTAGAGATAGAAAGCAGGATTGCTACAATAGCCCTTAAGTAAAGGACTGTTGAGATTTGCAACGCTGTCATTTGCGGGGAGCAATCCCTTATGCTTGTATATCGCGCGTATATGCAATGTTTCTTTATTACAGAATCTAAGGCAATCTCAATCAACAGATTGAGGTAGTGTATATTGCCAAAGCTTAATGATGAGGGGGCGAGGGCGGTTTCATTTCGCGCAAGCGATACCAAGTTTTGCCCTAGCAAAAACTTGTAGTAAATAATGGGCTCTAGTTCGGTTTATAGAATTTACTCCATTGCCAAGTCGCGTTCCTGACACGCTGACACAAAAAGCCACAGAACCTCGCCCTAGATTCTATGTATAAACGCGTAAGTGGGGATTGCTTCCCCACGAGCGATACACAAATTTTTGCTAAAGCAAAAATTTGCATTAAATAATAGAATCTAGCAAATACGCAGCCTCTTGGCTCTCATTCTCTGGTTTTAGATTCTGCAGTGTAGCAAGGATAGTGTGGCTAGTATGAAAGAGGCGGGATTGCTTGGCTTTAAGCACGCGTAAGATATGGCTTGCCTCTTTGGCATTTAGGTGGTTTGGGTTGCTTTGGGTAGAATTTTGGGGTTGCCCTGCATCAAGGAAAGCAATATCTAAGCGTTTAGTGCATAAAAACTCTAGGCTTTGCCTCCCAACGCCCGCACAATCCGTCAGATAGGCGATATTCTCATTTGGTGTCTCTATGTAGTAGCCATAGGTTAGCCTAGAGTGCTTAAGCGGAATGGGCGTAAAGGCATAATCCCCCAAACGCACCGCCCTAAAGGGCTCGAGAAACTCATAACGCACGGATTTGGTATGCTTAAATAAATCATCAAATCCTCGCTCATCTCTAGGGCAAAAGCACACAATCCTATCGGCACTATAACGCAAACGCAGCAAGCCCACGACGTGATCAGCGTGGAAATGCGTGAGGAAAATCGCCTTAATTTTCGCTCCATCAAACAAATCCGCCACGCACTCAATCCCGCAATCTATGAGGATAAACTCCCCATCATCACACAAAATATACGCGCTTGTGGCATGGTTTTTCGCCCCTCTAGCCCGGTAGCTTCTGCACGCCTTGCATTGGCAGTTATGCACGGGTATCCCTTGGGAATCCGCACTGCCTAGGAATCCCACAACCTTTGAAGGGTTATTGTGTGGAGCAAAAAAGGCTTGGAGTTTGTGGAGTGTGGCTTGTGGGGGCAAGGTGGGGGAGGCATTAGGGCAGTCTCTAAGATATGTATTAGGAATGCTTACATCTTGCCTTTGTGTATTGGGAGCGTGTGGGTGAGAGAAGTCTTTTTTAGATTGCTCTATTTGTATGCCTTGAGGATTATTAGAATCCCCTTTATCAGAATCCCCCGTATAAGAATCTCGTTGGCAAAAATCCCCATTTTGCAATGTCTTTTGTGCTTCTTTGATCTCTAAGATTCTCTTTGTAGCAGATACTGCCTTGCAGGCTTGGGATTGCTGAAGTGGCATTTCTAGCAACTCACAAAGTAGCCTAGCAAAGTCTTTTACACTCTCTCCTAAAGACTTAGTGTTAGCAAACACGATGCAATTCCTAGCATTCACGGGCTTTGTGGCATTTTCTAATCGCCTTGCAATCTCGCTTTCACTCTCCCTCCCACGCCCCTTTAGCCGCTCATAGAGAATCTCCTTTGGTGCGGTGATATGCACGACACACACGCTCTCATATTGTGCCTCAAAATCCCTTATCGCCGCTCGCGAAACAGAGATGATATTATGCCTTCCTAAGCTCTCTTTGGCAATCCCATAGATATGGCTATTTGCCTCCCAAATACTCACAAACTCCGCTTTTCTTTTCTCAAACTCGCTTGGTTGCAAAAAGAGATTATCCTCATTGCTATCAGGCTCTCTATCGATATAGCGACGCACAAATACGGGGGCTTGTGGAGATTCTAAAAAGGAGGGAGTTAAATGGGGCTTGTTTGTAGAATCCAAATTTATAAAATCCAAATCCCTAGAATCTAAACTTGTAGAATCTAAGCTTTTAGAATCTAAGTCCTTTGAATGCGTATTTTTCAAATCCAAACTCACAGAATCTAAGCCCTTGCTAAAATACTCCCTCGCTCCTCTTAGCAGGCTGTCTTTGCCCACGCCACTTGCTCCGACTATGAGAATGATTTTTGCGGAAGTATTTTGGGTAAAGTTTTTTGGCGAGATATTTTGTTGCCAAATCTCTTTTGGCACGCCCTCACTTTTTGCAGATTCACATTTTATGGAATCCTTATCCGCTAATGCACGCTCTGTACGTTTGCTAGGCACGCCCTCACGCCTCACACGCTTAGATTCCAACGCTACGCCCCCTTTTGCAATTCTAAAGAATGCAGTGCATAATAGATATTCTGCCCCCCACGCACACTCCACACGACTTCAGGAAACTCCGCTTCCCTAACCACAATAATATCCGCCCTTTTCCCCACTGCTAATGCGCCCCTATCCTCTAGCCCGATAGCCTTTGCAGGCGTGGTGCTAATCATACTAAAGGCTTTTCCTAGCGGGATATGGGGATTTTCGCGCGCTATCTTAAAGGCAGCATAGAGCATAGAATGGGGGTGATAATCCGAGCACAGATAGCTACACGCCCCCTCTTTGATTAAATCCATCGCCGCGACATTCCCGCTTTGAGAGCCGCCCCGCACGACATTAGGCGCACCCATACCCGTGATAAGCCCTAGGCTTAGGGCATATTGTGCGACTTCAAGGCTTAAGGGAAATTCTGAAAGCTTCACGCCCCAAGAATGCAGCTTATCTAGCTTGTTTTTGCAATCATCATCGTGGCTTAAAAGGGCGATGTGCTTCTCTCTAGCCACGCTTAAAAGCTCCTCTAGGGCTTGCATATCCTTTTGCACCCCTTTTTTGTCAATCATCGCGGCAATCTCAGATTCACTAAAGCCGTGGTGCTTGGCATAGTATTGTGAAAACGCCTCAATGCTCTTAAACTGCCCTTGTCCTGGTGTGTGATCCATAATTGAGAGAATATCCACCCAGCCCTTATTTAGGCATTCATACAAATCGGGCAGAGATTCTACCGAGCTTATCTCAAAGCGCGCGTGTATGCGATTATCCACTAGCAGGCTATCCCTATGCGTGATAAACTCCTCTATTTGGTGCTTGGCAAGCTTGGAGTTTCTGTGTTTAGAGGGATTTTCCTCAAAGCCTATGGCGTGAAACATCGTGGTAATCCCCGCGGCTGCTAGCTTTTTATCGAGATTTTTAATAGCAAACTCTAGGGGAAAGTGTGCATTAGGGCGTGGCTCTATCTCTTTTTCTAGCGCATCAGAATGCAAGTCGATAATCCCGGGCATTACTAAAAGATCCCCCAAATCCCTGCACTCACTTCCACTTCCGCCCACACTCCCATAGGGAGCAATCTCTGTAATATATCCATTTTCTATCACTATATCAGCGGGGGTAAAAGATTCCTTAAGTAGCACTTTTTGACTGCGTATTTTCATAATTTATCCTTGTATATCATAGATTTCGTTGCTGATTTCTTCCATACTTGCTTTATCGTGGAAGATTCCTATCATACTCACGCCCTCATTTTTAAGCGTGTGGAGTTTTTCTAGCACCTTTTTGCGGTTTGTCGCATCAAGTGAGGCGGTAGGCTCATCAAGCAGCAAGAGCATTTTAGGAGCGATAATACCCTTAGCGATATTTACTCTTTGTTGCTCCCCACCGCTAAAGGTTAAAGGAGAGAGCGAGAAAAGCTCCTCTTTTATCCCAAAAAAATCAAGCATCTCCCTTGCTTTTTGCTTAGCGACTGCCTCACTCTCTCCTTTTTGCACTAAGGGCGTAGCGACAATATCCACTGCCCCGATGCGTGGCAAAACCTGCAAAAACTGCGAGACATAGCCGATATAGCGTTCTCTTATCTCTAGCATAGCACTATCGCTTACCTTGGCTAAGTCATAGCTTCCCTCATCTGTGTGCAGACAGATTGCGCCCCCGCTGGGTAGATAGGAGCGATAAATGGTTTTTAGCACAGAGGACTTCCCACTCCCGCTACTGCCGCGCAAAGACAGGAATGAGCCCTTTTTGACACTAAAGCTAATATTGCTAAAGCCCTCTATCTCTACGCCACCACGCGTGTGGATGGTGAATCTTTTGGCGAGATTTTTTACTTCTAGACGCATACAAACTCCTTATAAAATACTAGAAACAAGTAGTTGGGTATAGGCGTGCTGCGGATCTTGCAGGACTTGGTCACTTAGCCCCTGCTCGACAATCTGCCCATTTTTCATCACGATACACAAATCCGTCAAATGCTTAATCACGCCCAAATCGTGGCTCACCACAATCATCGCAAAGCCTAGGCTTTTTTGCAGGGCTTTGATGAGGTCTAAAATCTTTGCTTGGACTGAAAGATCAAGCCCCGTGGTAGGCTCATCAAGCAATAAAATCTTAGGCTTAGCCGCTAGGGCTTTTGAGATTTGGATTCGCTGCTGCTGCCCGCCACTAAAGACATCAGGATAGGCATCAATGCGAGAGGTTGGAATCTGTGTTTGCTCTAGGAAATACAACGCCTGCTCTCGTATGCTCTCATAATTCCTGCACCCCTTTAGCAGAATCTTCTCAGCAATATTGCCCCCCGCACTAAAGAAATAATTAAGCCCTAAGCGCGGATTTTGATAAATCATTGACATAATGTGGTTACGCAAGAGGCTTAATTCATTCAAATTTGCCTCTAGCGTGTTTTTGTGCGGGCTAAAGTCGCGTATATACACTTCCCCACTGCTTGCCTTAGTGTCTTGATAGAGGAGCTGAAGCAGCGTGCTTTTGCCACTCCCACTCTCGCCCACTATCCCTAGCACTTCGCCGCTTTTAAGCGTGAGATTGACAGAATTTACCCCAACCACACTCTGGCATTTAGGGCAGATGGAGGAATCCACCCTAGCACCGCTTAGCTCTAGGCATTCCCCACACACACCCTTAGGGCTTGGGAAGATTTTACTAAGGTTTGTAATGCGTATCAAAAAATCCTCTTGCTCTCTTTGTGTAGTATTAGTCGTGGCACTCATAGCTGCCCTCCTTGTCTTTTTTCACAATAGGAAGTATCACTGCAACAATACACCTTCTCTCCATTGTCTAAAAAAATCGTATCAAGATAGCTCTCCTTGCTCCCACATCGCTGGCATTCCTTGCCCTCAAAGCTTTCAATCTTAAACTCCCTATCCTCAAAGCTTAGCGGCTCTACATTAGTATAAGGCGGTATGGCATAGATTTTTTTCTCCCTCCCTGCCCCAAAGAGTTGCAGGGCTTTGCTCTGGTGGAGTTTGGGGGTATCATAACGCGGGATTGGGCTTGGATCCATTGCGTATTGACTATTGACAATCACAGGATAGCGATTAGAGATTCGGCTATCGCCTAGGATTGAAGTGTCCTCATAGAGGAGCACCCATAGCTTGGCATAATCCTTAAAGGCGTGCATATCCTTTGCCTTTGCCGTATCTGGCTCTACAATCTCAAGCACATCAGGTGTGGGGACTTGAAAGATGAGAATCTGATTATCACTCAAAGCCTCCTCTGGGATTCTATGGCGTGTTTGGATAAGCGTGGCTTTTGTGGTATCTGTCGTGGTAGCGACATTAGTCGTAGCAGCGATAAAGGCTTTGAGATTGAGGGCATTGACACTCTCATCGCTGCCTTGGTCGATGACTTTTAGCGTGTCTTCCTCTGTGATAAGTGAGAGGGTGAGCTGCAAGCCACCCGTGCCCCAACCCTTTGCCATAGGCATTTCCCTTGAGGCAAAGGAGACGAGATAGCCCGGGATTGCAATAGCCCGCAAGGTAGCACGGCGGATTTCTTTTTTGGCTTCTTCATCTAAAAACGCATAATTCATTACAAAACTCCTTTTTGCGTGTATTCTTTCTCATAAGAGCAGGATTGATTTTTAGAATCTTGCTGCGTGGATTCCTCGCCATTCTTAGAATCCTCTAGCCCTGCTTCTTGTTTGGATTGTCTAAAGGCATTTGCCTTTTCAAAGACTTGCAAAATCGCTTGGAAGGTTACATAATGTGGGAGCTTGTAGTGATTAGCAAAGCCCATAGAATCCACGCCATCAATATGATGCAATATCATCTCACAACTTGAGGCAAAATGCTGGGCGTTTTCTCTATGTCTTGTGGCATAGAGGTTTAAGTCCAAAATCCCCATACAAATCGCCTTAGTCTCATTAAAGCCAAAGCAAAAGCCAAAGCCCGTATTTAACTTCACACTGCCATCAAGCTGGGTTTCTACCTCGCCCACGCACTCTACTGCACTTACTTCTATCTCGCCTATGACGACTTCTTTTTGCGTGATAGGGTGGGTAAATCGCACTGCCACGCTCCCCAAACGCAAATCCCCAATGGTAGGGTGTATATCGCCATAGCCTCGCATAGAGGTATAAGCAAAGCCTAGCATACTCCCACTCTCGCCCCTACTCATCGCCTGCATCATCGCACTACGCGAATAAGGCGGAGTGGGGAAAACGCGCGTGATGTCATCAGGACTCTCTTCCCTCTCGTGCTTGCGGATATAGCCTGCCTCACGCAAGGTTTTGAGGGCAGAGGGGAGAATCTTATCCCTCTTATCGTATTGTGCTAAGTGTGCTGCCTTTGTGGGGTTTTGGGTATTTAGGAGCTTGATTTGGTAGTCATTATTTGCCCCTAGAATCTGCCCGCCCTCGATTTCTTTAAAGGCTGAGGAGATTCTACGCACAAGCCGCATAGAATCCGTATCAACGCACTTTGCCACCCCAATCCTCTCGCAACTGCTGCGATGAGCGCGTAAGAAAAAGGCGGCATTAAAGGTATCGCCACTTGCTTTTATAAGCGATTTTGCCGCTAGTTTCTTGCTATAAAGCGATCCCTCACTCATCACCCTATCTACGCCTAGATGCATTCCCCTGCATACAGAATCTAGACTCAACTCCTCGCTAATAAACTTCTCTTCAAACAATCCCAAAGAATGCTTTATCGCCTCTTCGCCACCTTTGACTGCGACAAATCCCATTACACCACCTCCAAATGTGTTGTGCGGCTTAGGGCTTTGATTGCCCCATTTGCCATATGTAAAAAATACATCTCAAAACCGATAGGAAACTCCTTATTTAGCTCCACAAACTGCCTTGCTAATGCGGGCTCTAGCGGATAGGAAGCCTCTTTGCTCCTTTTAATCCCGGGTCCCTTAAGCACATAGTTAAATTCCTCATCGCCCTTGTGGCAGTAAATCAGGCTAGCACTAAACTCGGGCTCTTTAAAACTTCCCCTTTTTACAGAATCTAAGAGGCTAGATTCTAAACTCTGGGTAAAAACATAATCCGCCCCCGCACACTCTGCTTTTTTTGAGCGCGTAAGGGAATCTAGCAGGCTAAAATCCTCATTGGTTAAGTTGCAATAACTCACTTGTGAGAAAAGCAGCACGCTCCCACAACCTAGCACATAAGAGCCAAAGGCAGGCAGCAAACTGCCACTCTCCCCCGGGCGTGAGAGGACTTGGGTTAGGGTGCGGAAGTTGTAGCGATTGATTTGTGGAATGTCTTGCATAATCTCTCCTTAAATCTATTTTACATAATCTCAAATTGCACACGGGTGGAATCGATTTTTTGATTCTGCTCCTCTTGTGCCTTTTGCTTTGCCTCTTTTGCCTTTTGAGTGAGTGCAAAGATAGCTTGACTTAGTGCATCTTGCTCCCCAAAGCCCACATAGGCATCAAGCAGGGCGATATGGTAGGAATACTCCTCATTGTCATCAAGCACCATAGCAAAGCCATCGCTATGCTTACCGCCTCGCTCAAGACGCACCAAAGTCGTGGTAACAAGCACCTCACCGCCATAAAACTCCCCTTGGGAAATGGGATCTTTGATAGGTAAGAGCAGGGTTTGAGCCGTGGGGGCTTGGATAACCTCAATCTTAGAATCTAATTTGGTGCTCAAAGCTTGCAAGTCGCTTAAAGCGGCGTATTGCAGGTAAAAATTCAAATCTTCGCGTTGCATAAAAACTCCTTAAATATAGCGTTTGCGGATAAAGGCTGAAACCTTGTCGATAACAAAGACAGAAGCCACAATCACGATGAGAATCGTGCAGACACTGCCATTTTCAAAAGCCCTAATGGAATCAAAAAGATAAAACCCAATGCCCCCAGCCCCAACAAATCCCAAAATCGAGGCAGAACGCACATCGCTTTCAAAACGATAGAGAATCATCGAGATATAATGGGGCATTACTTGAGGGATAATCCCATAGCACAAGGTTTTGATAAAGCCAACACCCATCGTGTCTAATGCCTTAATAGGTCCGGGATCTATGGATTCATTGCCCTCGCTTAAAAGCTTAGCCAACGCCCCTGTGGTATGCACCGCTAGGGCTAAAATCCCAGCCATAGGTCCTAGCCCCACGGCTGAAACAAAGATTAACGCCCACACGATTTCATTTACCGAGCGGCAGATATTAGCCAGCAGCGTGGCAAAGAGATAGAGCGTGCGTCTAAGCAGGGCAAAAAACCACCCTTTTTGTGGGAAAATAATCTCTAAGATATTACGCGAACAAAGAAAAGAAAGCGGCAGGGCAAAGATGACAGAGAGCACAATCGCAATGACTGCCATCTGCAAAGTCTCAAGCATTGCTAGGCAGTATTTGGCTAGCCCCTCACTCTCTAAGTTTGGCGGGAAAAACCCACTATTTGGGATTTCTTTATTCCCTGCTAGGTAGCTTAAGATATGCTCATAGCCGCTAAAGAGCGCACTCAAGCTCATTTGCGTATCAATCCACGATTGTGCTATCACACAGAGCACAAGGATAGCAATAAGGATATTGGCGGGCTTAAAGGGCGAGGCTTTTGCTTTGAGCTCTTTGAGGGTAATTTTTTGTTGTGTCATACATATCCTTTTGCAATGTAGTTTCTTTGCCTTATGAAAACGGCTCCTTGGGTATGCAATGCGTAAGATTGAAAAATTTGTGAAAGGCACGGACTCTAAGTCCGCTAACCTTCCCCAAATTTTTCAAAACTTACACAGCCACACCGCAAATACTAATTTTTTTGTTTGCAGTAGTAGCCTTGCAGAATCCACACCACGCCAAAGGCAAAGCCTTGATAAGATTTTGTGAAGCGGTAGATTCTGAATCTATTGCTTTGGATTCTCCGAATCTAAGATTTTTAGATTCTGCATCTGCTTTGAATCTTGTGTGGCTTGCCAGAAATTCTAGGATTGTGCGTAAGATTTGCTTGTTTTGCAAGTGAGGACGCAGGGAGCTACCTTAAGCGGTAGTGACCAAGTCCGAACGAAGCAATCAAGCAAAGATTACGTGCAAGCCGAATTTCTACTTGCCTTTTGCTTTGATAAGCTCCCTTATCACATCATAATCGCTATCCTGCGCTTTCACAAAGCCCCCATTTTTCATCTGTGCTAACGCATTCTTATCCTCATTAAGCCCTAAAAGTGCCTCTTGGATAGCCATTAAAAGCTCATTAGGCAAATCCTTACGCCCTGCAATCGCACTTCCCACGATTAAATCTGAAGTCCATATCACATTAAAATCCTCTGCCTTATAGAGCCTGCCTAAAGCCTTTTCAAAGTCCAAATCATTGCTAGAAGCCCCATCAAGTCGCCCCGCTTTGACACTTAGGATTGATGCCTCGTGCCCGCCAGAATAGATGACTTTAGAAAAATACTTTTGTGGATCTATGCCTAGCTTTTTAAAATGCAGGCTTGGGACAAGCGTGCCAGAGGTGGAATTAGGATCAGTAAAAGCCCAAGTCTTGCCCTTTAAGTCCTCTATGGTGTTAAGCCCGCTACCTTTTTTAGTAATGATGATACTATGATACCCCGCTATGCCACTAGCACTTTTTTCCGTAACCAACGCCACAGCTCCCGCCCTCGTGGCAGCTTGCACATAGGATTCGGGTCCAAGGTAGGCTATATCAATATGCTTATGCTGCATACCCGTGATTAAAGCGGCATAATCCCCGACATATTTCATCGTGATTTTCACGCCAAATTCCTTTTGCAAATGCGTAATCACGGGCTTCCAAAACTCCTCTAGCGAGCCACTACCCACCACGGGGATAGCGGCAAATCGTAGCTCTTTTATCCCTAGCTTTGTAGCCACTTCTTTGGGCGAATCAGCAAATAGCCCTTGTGCAAGGGCGATTGCACACAGACACAACGCACCAAGTAAGCGTAAAAGTCCTTTCATTCTCTATCCTTTTCTTTTAAGGTAAGTGTTAGGCTAACACTTGCATCTCTCCACGCATTAGGGGGAGGGGTGGAGAGGTGTAAGTGCTAGGGCTTAAGGGCTTTGGTGGCATATACCTAGCCACCTTTTTTTTGCAATTTTGAAAGCCAAAAAGCCTTGAAAATTCCGCTTCATCTCTTTGCTCTTATGGATTTTTAGAATCTTTGTCTTTAGAATCTTTTTTGCCTTTTGCTTCTTTAGATTCTTTATCCTTTTTTGCCTTGTCCTTTTGGGAAGTTTGGTTTGGGGCATTAGAGTGGGATTGTAAGGCGTTAGATTCTAAAGAATGCGAATCTAGCTCCTGTGAATCGCTTAAATCCTTGTGAGATTCTGCAGTATGCCCCTCTGTAGTGTGGGACTGCGTGGTGTGGGATTCTAAAGCTTCTTGCTTGTGTGAATCTTGATAGATTCTCTCTATCATCTTTTCATTTAGCTCCTTTGGGCTGCCATCAAAAACCACCCTGCCACCATTTACGCCTAGAATCCGCGTGCAATACTCCTTGGCATACTCCAAATGGTGCAGGTTAGTAATGATACTCACGCCATATTCCTCATTGACTTTTTTTAAGATTTGCATAACCTTTGTGGCACTTTTGACATCAAGTGCCGAGATAGGCTCATCGGCTAAAATCATCTTGGGATTCCCCATCAACGCCCTAGCGATCGCCACTCTCTGCCGCTGCCCGCCACTTAGCTCATCACATCGCTTAAGCGAGTATTTCTCAATATCCACGATTTTCATAAATCGCTTAGCAAGCTTTAATTCTTTGTGTTGGTAGTAGCGGATAATGGCTCGGGGCATTGGCATATCTTTTAAAATCCCGCTTATCACATTATCTAGCACGCTAAGCCTATCCACTAAGCAATACCCCTGAAAAATCACGCCCACTTCTTTACGCAGGGCGTTTAGCTCCTTTTTTTTGAGCTTATTCATATTGTATTTAAGGACAGAGAAATGCCCATCAAAAACCTTTATCCCCCCAAGCACACTCATCAAAAGCGTGCTTTTGCCAGCCCCAGATGGTCCGATGATGCCGACAAACTCCCCTTTTTTGATTTTGAGATTGAGATTTTTTAGGATTTTTTCCTTTTTGTATCCTAGGGTTAGGTTTTTCATCTCTATCATAGCCGCTTTGTCCTTTTTTGGGTTTAGCAGATGGCATTATAGAGGGCGCGTGTAAAATCTCTAAAAAGTTTTTGTAAAGCTTTTGTAAAATTTTTGGGGCTTTGCTCCCCTTGATTTTTGGGCTCTATATAATTATGGAATCTACAAATCTCTGAAGTGTCTCTGTCCTCAAGTCTCTTTTAGATTCTGTATAAGCCCTAGTCCGAGGCATAGAAGATGGGGCAGGATAGCTTTTGTGGATTTTTGATGCAAAAGGTGTAAAATCACTCAAGGATTTTTGTAAATAATGCTTTATTAATCAAGTATTAAAAGAAAATTATTTATCATTAAGTGTCTTTTTCGAAAGATAATTTTTATTGTTTAAAGGAGACAGTATGGCACGGAAAGGTTTCGTTCAGCTTACTACGACTACAGGCAGACCCGTTGCGGATAATCAAAATGTGCAAAGCGTTGGACCAAGAGGACCACTTTTGCTACAAGATGTTTGGTTTTTGGAAAAACTTGCGGCATTTGATAGAGAGAGGATTCCCGAGCGAGTCGTGCATGCTCACGGGAGCGGCGCGCATGGCGTATTTGAGGCAACTGCTGATATTAGCCGATACACAAAGGCTAAGGTATTTAAAAAAGGCACAAAAACGCCTATGTTTATTAGATTCTCTACCGTGGCGCCTGAAAAGGGAAGTGCTGATGCGGTGAGAGATCCTAGAGGCTTTGCGGTGAAGTTTTACACAGAAGAGGGGAATTGGGACTTGGTAGGAAACAACACGCCGATATTTTTTATCCGCGATCCTTACAAATTCCCTGATTTTATCCATAGCCAAAAACGCCACCCCAAAACAGGTATGCAAGATCCACAAATGATGTGGGATTTTTGGAGTCAGACACCAGAATCTTTGCACCAAGTAACCTACCTCATGGGAGATAGAGGGATCCCTGCTAGCTATCGCCATATGAATGGATATGGTAGCCACACCTTTAGTCTTATTAACGACAAAAATCAGAGATTTTGGGTGAAGTTCCACTTCCACACCTTGCAAGGCATAAAGAATCTAACAAACGAAGAAGCGGCGGCTATGAGGGCTAGGGATATGGATTCTCACCAAAGGGATTTGTTTGAATCTATCGAAAGGAGAGACTTCCCAAGATGGAGAGTTTCTATCCAAGTAATGCCAGAATCTGATGCGAAAAAATACAGATTCCATCCCTTTGATGTAACAAAAGTATGGAGTCATAAAGACTATCCGCTTATCGAAGTTGGGATTATGACGCTTAATAGAAATCCCGAAAATGCCTTTGCTGAAGTGGAGCAAGTGGCTTTCACACCTGCAGCGATTGTGCCGGGTATCGGACATAGCCCAGATAGGCTTTTGCAAGGACGTCTATTCTCTTATGGCGACACACACCGCTATCGCTTAGGGGTAAATCACCATCAGCTCCCCATCAACGCACCAAAGGTAAAAATCAATAGCACCGTGCGCGATGGCTATATGACAAATGGCTATTATGGAAGCAATATCAACTACAATCCTAGCCTTTTGGGCGGATATGAAGATGATTGGAAATTGCGCGAGCCTCTTTTTGATCCCAAAGTGATTGAAGATGAGACAAGGCTTGGACAATGGGATTATAGGGCAGATGACAATGACTACTACACGCAAGCAGGAGATCTCTATCGCCTTATGTCAGCAGCAGAAAAAGAGCGATTGTGCAAGACGATAGCGGATATGATGAGGGGCATTGATAAGCGTATCATTGAGACACAGCTAGGGCATTTTAGGAAGGCTGATCCCGCTTATGGCAAGAGAGTGCAAGAGCTTTTAAGCGCTAAAAAATAATCACTTAAGTCCTCTTTGTCTCACAAAGGGGGCTATTTTTGAAAGGATAGAATATGAAAGATTCTCGCATTACAAGGAGAGGTTTTCTAAAAGGCGTTTGTGTGGGCACAGGGGCGGTTTTGGGAAATAGCTGCTTTGTCTTAGCCAACACAAATGCTACAGAATCTATGAGGAAGTTTCATCTCGCCTTTACGCAAAAGGTGCAGTTTGAAACCGCACAAAAGGTTAATCTCTGGTCGCCTCTAGCTTTGCCTCATAGTTTCCAAACTCCCTATAACCTAAAAGTTTCAGGCAATCACAGCAGCTATCGCATTGACAACGCTAGCAACACACCGATTTTGCACGCGACTTGGGATGAGGGCAGCACAAAAACCAAGCAGCTACAAATTTCTTTTGATATTGTCTCAAGATTCACACAAGATTCTTTTGATAGTGCTACTAGGCAGGTGCTGCCAAGCCATGCCCAAGATCGCTATATCAGGACTGATGGCAGGATTGGCGAGATAGCAGGGGCTATAACCCAAAATTCTTATTCTGATATACAAAAAGCAAAAACAATTTTTGCATGGGTGGCGGAGAATATCCCACAGCAAGAGGCGCGAAATACCCATGGTATCCGCAGTATCAAAGACAAAAGCGGTGAAGTCATCATACGCGGCGAGGATTTGAGTGCGACATCGGTATTTGTAGGAATGTGTCGTGCAGTTGGTTTGGAAGCGTATGAAGGCTTTGGGCTAAAAATGGATGGCGGACGCTATAGCAAGGCCAAGCTAGATAAACCAGAATTTTACACAAGAAGTGTCGTAAAAATCGGCAACACTTGGGTGCCAAATGATATATTGCTCGCTATCGAGGCTTTAGGCACAGCAGATTCTAAAAACTCTAGAGCCATTAGCGAGCTTGCCTTTGACACTTGGGATAACAATTGGGTCTTGTTTAACTTCTCGCGTGATATTGCGCTAAAAGATTCACAAGCCCTCCTTAGCACTATACAAAGCGTATATGGGGAAATCGATGGGACAAAGTTAAGCAGCTATAACGACACGCATTTTGCGGGTTATGTGATTGCATAGTTTTGTGCTTGCGAGCTTAGGCAGGCACTCTGCCTAAGCCACAGATGATGTCGACAAACTTCCTTTATTTTTTGCCTTTTTCCTCTTTGTTTTTCTCCTTCCCATTTTTTTCCTCTTGGTAGTCGTAATCTGTGTTAATCTCCCAGAGGTTTATGCCCTCTGCACCTAGAATCTTATCCGCGCATTTAAGCCCCATAAGGATGCTATGATCTTGATTGTTGTATTTAAAGCTCCCATTGCGCCCGATACAATACAGATTGCTAAAGCCTTCCAGTGCCTCATAGATTGCGTGCAAGCCCTCTTTGTAGCCCGAGGCATAGATAGGATAGCTTTTGTGAATCTTTAGCACAGAGCCATTTAGGATTTGTGCTCTTTGCACCAGCTCCGCGCCCACCAAATCCTCTATGGCTATGGCGATAAGGGCGTTATCCTCTAGCTGCCACAGCTCCTCATCATCGTTTGCCCAATACTCTAGGCACAAAATCGCGCTTTGCTTCCCGCAGCGCAAGTCGTTTGTCCAATTTGCAAAATTTGTGATACGCCCTGTGCGCGTGTCTTTGGAATGCACATAAATCCAATTGTCCGCAAAGATTTGCGCCTTAGAGGGTTTGGCGGTTTTGGATTGTGTGCTTGTGTCAGAATCTATGCGGCTAGATTCTCCGCGTGTCTTAGATTGTGAATCTGCTTTGGATTGTGCGCCCTCTACATTTGCTCTTATAGATTCTGTAATCGTCCTTGGATCTTCTTTAGATTCTGCGCTTGCTTCAGAATCTATATGGCTAGATTCTGTAAATGCCTTAGACTCTGCGCCCCCTAGATTCTGTATTTTTTCATTTTTTAGAATCTCTTTGGATTCTGTGATTATCTCAGAATTTATGTGGCTAGATTCCGTGAATGCCTTAGATTCTGAATCTGCTTTGGCTTCCCCAAGTTCCGCATTACTTAGATTCTGTCCTTGCCCATTTTTTAGAATCTCCGCACTAGATTCTATAGATTCTAAGTTTCTCAAAGTCGCATTCTCACGAATACTTCCTAGATTCTCAAAATCGCTTTGTTTTTTCGCAAAAAGGGGTGTTATCCCCTCCCCGCACTCTCAAAGCCCCGAAAAAGCCGCCGCTTTTTGCGCAGCCACAAAGTATATCTTTTGGCGGGAGAGCCTCGCTTATCCTTGTCTAGGCAAAACGAAGTTTCTTTAGAAAAATCAGCGGTGGCACTGCTGCCACCTTGCTTCTGATTTTCGCCACCACGACAAGGGCGAGTGTCGGTATGCGCTGACGCGCTACATATCTTATTTGATTTTTGCTCCGCAAAAATGGCAGAATCTAAAGATTTGGAATCTTTAGATTCTGCTCGGTTCGTGCTACCGCACGCACTATTATTTGAATCGGGCAAAGCCTCGCTAGGATTTTTTGGCGTTGTGGATTCTGTAAGCTGCTTAGATTCTGAAAAGCTAGATTCTAGATTTTGCTTTTGTGAATCTTGGTTAGATTCTAAACTTTTCTTAGATTGTGAATCTACTTGGGATTCTGTAAGTGGCTTGCCCTCTTGGCATTCTAAGATTTTGGATGAGAAAAGTGGGTTATCAAGCAAGGATTGAAGGAGCTTACTAGAGGTAAGTGACTGAAAATCCGAGCGTAGATTCCCGCTTTTATCGCCAAAAGCTGAATGCCCATCCAAAGAGCCGTTTTCCTGTGTCTCACTCCCCACCTCGATATACACAAGAATAGTATTCCTAAATTTTAGCTCCCCCACAAGCTCGCGCGTATGAGAATCTAGCTCACTTAGAGAGCCCACCATCTCATCAAAAGGCGCGGTGGAGATGATGATATCGCCCGCTACCTCCCTGCGCCCCTCTTGTGTTTGCACCACGATGCCTCTCGCCTTTTTGTCTTTTGTGAGGATTTGTAGCACCTTGGTATCGCAGTGGATTTCCCCGCCCCGCGCTAGGATCTCGCGCGCCATATTTTCATACACCACGCCCGCCCCGCGCTTTGGGTAGCTAAACTCATCGACAAGCGTCTTGTGCTTTTTGCTCCTATCGCCAAAAAACGCGGATTTTACCGCCTCATAGAGATTGAGCCCCTTTATGCGCTGTGCTGCGAAGTCAGAATCTAGCTTATCACAAGGTATCCCCCAAAGCTTTTGCGTGTAGGATTTGAAAAAGATGCTATAGAGCCGATAGCCAAAGGCGTTCGCCACCCAAGATTCAAAGCTATCGCCCTTAAAGGGCTTGATTTTTGCCTTGAGGTAGCTTAGAGCGCACAAGCTAGATTCTATAAAGCCTAGTTTTAGGAGCGCATCAAAGCCGCGCAGCGGATAGTAGAAAAACTTTTTGTTATAAAAAATCCTTGTCAATCGGCGCACCTGCTCGTGCTCACCGCGTGTGTGGGCGAGCCAAAAGTCGTTTAAGCGCGCATCTTTGCTAAAAAATCTATGAGGTCCCACATCGACAATCTGCCCAAAGAGCCCAAAGCTCTTGCTAAGCCCGCCCACTTGTGAATCTGCCTCAAAAATCTGCACTTCATAGCCAGATTCTACTAGCACGCGTCCAGCACTTAGCCCCGCTGCGCCCGCCCCGATGATGAGGACTTTTTGTTTTTTGCTCATATTTGCTCCTTTGGTTAGTATCTTTGATTGCTATGCCAGCGGTATGCGCTGCGCAAAATCGCCTCGAGTGTGAAAAAGCGCGGATTCCACCCTAGGATTTTGCGCGCCTTTTGGGAGTCTCCTACGAGGATGGCGGGATCACCTGCGCGCGGCGGGGCGCGTGTGTAGGGGATTTCTGTGCGGGCGATCTCCTCTGCTTTGTGCAGCACCTCTAGCACGGAAAAGCCCTCATTATTGCCGAGGTTAAACACCTCGCTTGTCCCCCCAGCGCGTAGATACCGCCACGCTAGGATATGCGCCATCGCCAAATCATCGATATGGATATAATCCCGCACGCACGAGCCATCTTTGGTGGGGTAGTCTAGCCCAAAGACTTCTAGTTTAGGGGCTTGTTGGGGGTTTTTGGGATTTGACTTGTGGGCTAGGGGCGCGGTGTGTAGGGCAGCGCGTAGGATTAGGGGGATGAGGTGCGTCTCGGGATTGTGAGACTCTCCGATATCAAAGAAGTTGCTCGCCCCCGCGGCATTAAAATAGCGCAAAATCACATAGGAGAGGTTGTAGGCTTTGGCAAAATCCTGCAAAATCTGCTCAACCATCAGTTTAGAGCGCCCATAAGGGTTTATGGGATTTTGGGGGTGGGATTCTGTGATGGGGATTTGGAGAGGATTGCCATAGGTGGCGCAAGTGGAGCTAAAGATGAGAGAGCGGCAGCCAAACTCACGCATTACAGAGAGGAGATTGAGCGTGTTGGCGACATTGTTTAGGTAGTATTTTTGCGGATCCTGCACGGATTCGCCCACATAGGCAAAGGCGGCAAAGTGCAGCACACACTCGATAGGATAGGTGGCAAAAATCTGGCGCAAAAGCTGCGTGTCGCACAAATCGCCGTGGATAAAGATCGTGGGCGGAGCGGAGCGGCTCTCGGGAGATTGGTTAGATTCTAAGCTAAGACTCGCCCCCCCCCCCCAATTGTGCCTAAAAAGTCCTCTAGCGAGATTTGTGATGATTGTGAATCTAGGAGGTTAGATTCTGCATTTGCGTTAGATTCTAAATCTGTATTAAATTCTAAATTTGTCCTAGATTCTAAGTTTTCTTGAGGCTTTGCACTTGGCTTGCCTGTAAAATTATCCTGTGCGGAGCACCCTAAATCTCGCCCGCTTCGTGGTGTGCAATCGTTGGAAAAAGGAGGCAGTAGTGCCTCCGCAACGATTGCGCTAGAAGCGGAAAAAGCGAGGCTCTCCCCTTGTTTGCCGAAAAAGAAAAGCGGCGCTTTATCTTTTTCGGGGCTAAGGGGAGCGGGGAGGGGATAACACCCCTTTTTCTTTTGCGCAAACACGAGATTCTGTGAATCTAAAAAATGTCCGTGAGAGTGTGAATCTAAGAGGCTAGATTTTAAATCATTTAAAGATTGCGTGCAAGCCGAATTTCTAGTTTTACTAAACTCCAAAGCTTCTTTGTGCCCATAGATAAGACTATCCAGCACAATCGTTTGCACACCCAGCGTGCGCAGCAAGGCATTAGCGTGCGAGCCGATATACCCCGCCCCGCCTGTGATGAGAATGGTTTGCATTTAACCCCCTTTTTATTTATTTAATGCAAGTTTTGTATGGCAAAACTTGCGTATTGGGGCTTGAGGCAGAGCCCCTAACCCCTCCGCTACGCGTTCATACACGCAACTTTTCAGCGAGATTCTGTGGTTTTTTAGTGTGAGCGCGTCAGGAACGCGACTTGGGCGAACACCTTTTGTATAAATCAAGCTAGAGCCCTAAATCTCTTTGTATAGAATCTGCCAATCTATAGAGCGTAAAGCTCGGGTTTTCATAGGCTTTTTGGGCACCGATAGATTCTATAAACTCCCTTGATAAGCCGTGCTCGAGCGCATATTCATCGGTGTAGGAGAGGATATAGGCGATGGTGTGGGGCTTGCCATTGACTACAAAGGGTGCGCTGCGCAAACGCTTATACAATGTCTGGGGCTCTCTGATGGCGATACTTAGGCGATTGGTGTTGAGGTAGAGCACGCGGGGCTTAAAAAATACGATGATTTCATCGGGGCTCGTGTGGGTTTTGATATACTCATACACTGCTAGCGCGTCGCTGCTGTATGCCTCCCACGACTTAGAATCTGCGCTGTGGTGGTTGGCAAAATCCCGCACGACATACGCAGTGCTTTTGAGCACAAAAAAGGCGATGATGCCTAGACTTAGAATCCGCAAAGCCCTCACCACACGCCTTTTGGTAACTGTGGCAGGGGCTTTAGGGCTAAAGGATTCTAACCCAAGCGCGCCCAAAAACACTACAAAAGGCAATATCCCAAATGTAAAGCGCAAGCCCTGCAGGGCAGGCCACAGGATAAGCAGACACATAGAGCCAAGCATAAAGATATAGACAAACAGAGCAGAGGAGTTAGCGCGCCAAAAAGCCCTCATACCACGCAAAATCGGATACGCAAAGCACAAAAGAAGCGCAAAACCTAGGATATTTGGGATAAGAAAGCTGTATTTGAGGGTTTTTAGGGATTGGGGTAGGAGGTTTGGCATAGCAAAAAACTCCCCAAACACGCCGAGATAGTAGAGTGCGTTGCGCACGATGGATTTGATACTAATGTGCTGGAGCATACCTCCCCGTGCCCCTCGCCACCGAGGCTAAGGAGCGATGCGACGACAGACAAACCCACGCCAAAGACTGCATAAGGCGCGATGTGGGCGAGTATGGATTTGTTGGCTTGGAGGCGTGAGAGGAAGGCTTGGGTGAATCTAGAGCGCGGGAAGAGGGATTTGTAAAGAATGCAAAGATGTGCGCAAGCAAGCGCGAGGAGGATTACCACGCCATTGGTGCGCACAAGGAAGCTGCTTAGCATTGCCCCCCCCCCCTATAAGTCCAAACACAAGCGCGTGTTTGGCGGATGTGAAAAGCTGCATAAGGCAGATGATGGCGAGGAAGTTACAGAGTAAAAATGGTATATCAGTCATAATCTGGTTGGCGGCGAAGTTGAGAAACATAGGATTGAGCGCAAAAAGCAAGCTCGCGCCTAGGGCGTATGTGCGCGTCAAAAACCTCACACAAAAGCAATAAAACACCGCCACAAAAATCCCATAGCTCACGATCCCCACCACCTTAAACGCGATGAGATTAAAGCCAAAGAGCTCATACACGGGTGCGAGCAAAAGCGGCAAGCCCCACGGATAGATCTTGGGTCCTAGCGTGGTTTGGGAAGATTCTATGATAAAGGAGTTGTTTTGAATCTGCGTCTCAACGCTGCCTTCTGCTATGCTGATAGCTTGGGCGATGTATTGGGAAAAGTCCCCGCCGAAGTTGTGCCCATCATAGAGCATTAAGAGGCGAGTAGCATAGCCAAAGCCCCGAGGCAAAGTGCCACAAAATAGGCGTTGTTAGTAAATCTTTGCATTGCTCACTCCTATTTGGTAATACTCAAAGCCCTTAGATTCTAGATTCAAAGTGTGGTAGATATTGCGTCCATCAAAGATTATGGGGCTTTTCAAAAGCTTAGCTATCTCCCCAAAGTCCGGACTTCTAAACTCCCGCCACTCCGTTACTAGCACCATCGCATCGCAGCCTTTAAGCGCGTCGTATTTGCTACTAGCAAACTCGATAGAATCTAGCACATCACTAAGATAAAATCGCGCCTGCTCGCACGCCTTAGCGTCATAGGCTTGCACCCTCGCCCCGCGTGCGATGAGCTCACGGATAAGCACCAAAGAGCTTGCCTCGCGCATATCGTCCGTCTCGGGCTTAAAGGCTAGCCCCCACACACAAAAAGTCCTGCCACGCAAATCCTCGCCAAAGCGTGCGCAGATTTTCTCTACCAAAAGCCTTTTTTGCGCGGCATTGACGGCGTCGATGGCTTGTAAGATTCTAGGCGTGTAGCCACAATCTAGCGCGACTTTTTCTAATGCCTTGACATCTTTGGGGAAGCAGCTCCCGCCATAGCCACACCCCGGATAGATGAAGCTATACCCAATGCGTGAATCCGAGCCAATCCCTAGCCGCACATCATTGATATTTGCCCCCACGCGCTCACAGATTTGGCTCATTTCGTTGATGAAGCTGATTTTGGTTGCTAGCATAGCGTTTGCGGCGTATTTAGTCATCTCGGCAGATTCTATCCCCATAGCGATGAATCTATCGCTTTTAATAAGGAAGGGTGCATAGAGGGCTTTCATTATCTCTAGTGCCCTAGCGCAGTCCGCGCCCACCACGACTCTATCAGGGCTCATAAAGTCCTTTATCGCCACGCCCTCTTTGAGAAACTCGGGATTGCTCACGACATCAAAATCTATCTGCGCACCGCGTCTTGCTAAGCCCTCCGTGATGATTGCACGCACCCTTCTTGCAGTGCCCACGGGCACAGTGGATTTATCCACAATCACGGCATAATGTTGCAAGTGCGCACCTATGTCTTCAGCCACCGCACACACATAGCGCAAATCCGCGCTGCCATCTTCGCCCATAGGCGTGCCCACGGCGATGAAAATCACCTCGGCATTGCTTAACGCCTCCGCCTTGTCGGTAGTGAAGCCTAGATTGCCCCGCTTGTGGTTTTCTAATACCATAGATTCTAGTCCGGGCTCATAGATGGGGATAATGCCTTTTGTGAGATTTTCGATCTTTTTAGAATCCACATCGAGGCAAATCACGGCATTGCCCATCTGCGCAAAGCACGCCCCCGCTACGAGCCCGACATACCCACTACCGATAATCGTTACACGCATAGCTTTCCTTATATTGGGATAAAGGCGCGGATTCTAACACACCCAAACTTAAAGTTGTGCTTAGAGCCCCTATCGTGGCTTGTAGCCTTCTTTGGGGCGACTACGCGCCTAAAGTCTAGCAAGTCTAGAATCTAGAACTAGAGCCCAAAAAACTCGCGCTCAATCGCGCTTATGCTAATCTGTCCGCTTAAGCAAAAATACTTGCGTAGCACGAGGATATTGAGCATTTCCTCTGTGTGCTTGTCTAAAAAGCGCGCACAGAATCTATGGGCGTTGTGGATTATCTCCTGTGCCGCGTCTGTGTGCGTGCGGAAAAACTCAAACTTCTCCTCCACATCGGAGTAGTCATCAGCGATCTCGCAGTAATGCACATTTGGCTCTAGGGTAGATTCCATAAACCATGTTTCGTATTTGGGGCGGGGCATCATACAGAGTGAGTTGCTGCTAAGCACCCATTTGAGGTTGCTCGCCACATCGTTGCCCTCTAGGCTTAGGAGGAATTTATAGGGCAAATGCTTGGCGATGGAGACTTTGGGCTTGAGATAGGGCGTATGCACGCGCGGATTGCCCGTGTGCCCGATGTCGCAAAATGGCGCGTCAAAAAACTTGTGCAAAAAGCGCGCTCTATGCTCCTGATAGCACGCCCCACGAAAAAATATCATATCTTGTTTGTCTTTGAAGTTGTAGGGATCTCTGATGAAGACAAAATGCCGATTTTGCGCGAGTTTAAGGAGGATAGAGTTTTGAGATGAGCGTATAGGGCGGGATTTGGTAATAGTGGGGTGCGTGAAATAGTAATTCACATCGCCAAAGCCATAATAGAGCTTTAAGTTTTGGTCAAAATAGCGCGCATACGAGCGCATATCGTAGTGGTAGGTGCTAAAGGCTCGCCATTTGTAGCTATCCTTTATCCTGCCATAATGCGGCGTGTAGGTGCCTAGCCGCTCGCAATGCTTTGGGCTCTCAAGGGGCGTGATAGCAAAGGGCGTGCTTATGCGATGATAGAATCTAAGGCGTGAGGAGAGAGAATCTAGTGCGCTAGAATCTAGGCGGGCAAAGAATTTGGCGATTTTAGATTCTAAAAGGGCGCGCGTGATGAGGCTTGGTGTGAGGATTTTTGCGATACTTGCGGTGTTATAGACAAATTGCGAAGCCATTTATGAAGCCTTATTTAAGAGTTTTTAAGAATATCGTTGCGCGAGATACTCACGCGGGAGCATATGCTGCGCGGCGTTGATTGCTTGGGGATAAAATCCCGCACTAAACCCTAGAGAAAAAAGCACATCAAGTGCCTCTAGCTGCAACGCGCTTAAAGTTATAGAATCTGCATTGGCATAAAGATTGAGATAAGTCTCGAGTTTTTGAGAATCCACTCTGATGAGGTTGCGCTCCGTGAGCATACGCGAGAGCAGGGGCTTATTATACACCGCCACTTCCACAGCTTTGGTGAGCAGGGATTCACACTCTAGCGCGATAGTCAGCGGCAGGGAGCGACGCAGTGCCATACCGCCTAGGGGTAGCGGGAGATTGCGCTTATTGAGATCGCACCATATGTCCCATAGCTCGGCTTCTACCACGAGGCTTTCATCATAGCTAAGAATGGATTCGTGGATGAGCACGCCTGCTTGCACCTCGCCGCTTAGCACGCTAGATTCTATGTCAAGGAAGTTTTTATACACAATGCGCGCGTGGGGATAGGCGAGTTTGAAAAGCAGGGCATTAGTCGTGTGCGCGCCGCTTAGGGCGACTTTGAAGTCTTTTTTGAGCGTGGTGGTGCGCTTTTTGATGAGCTTGGGTCCATAGCCATTGCCAAAGCTAACCCCCGTGCGCAAAAGCGCGTAATCATCGCACACAAGCGGGTAGAGCGCAAAGGAGATCGCGCTGATATCATACTCCCCGCGCAAAGTCGCATCATTGAGCGTTTGTATATCCCTAGCGCACGCACTAAAGCGCACGAGATCTGAATCTATCCAGCCAAAATTGAGTGCGTAATACATAAACAAATCATCGGCATCGGGGCTGTGTGCCACACTGATATGGCGCGTTTTGAAATATCGTGGGTGGGCTTTGGTGTGGGTGCTCATCGTGGGACTTCCTCGCATTTTGGGCTTTTGGCGACATTGTAACAAAAGATAGCTTAGCCAAGTTTGTTGCGCAGGGCTTAAAGAAATTTTTCAAACTTCATAAGATACAATCGCGGAATTCAAAAAATCACTCAACTAAGGACAACAATGGCGATAGATGAAAAGCGGCAAAAAGCCATCGAGCTTGCGCTCAAGCAGATTGACAAGGCGTTTGGCAAGGGCGCGCTCGTGCGGCTTGGCGATAAGCAGGTGGAGAAAATCGATGCGATCTCTACGGGCTCGCTTGGGCTTGATATGGCACTTGGTATAGGCGGCGTGCCTAAGGGCAGGATTATCGAGATCTATGGTCCAGAATCTAGCGGCAAAACCACGCTCGCGCTCCAAATCGTAGCGGAATGCCAACGCAATGGCGGGATCGCGGCGTTTATCGATGCTGAGCACGCGCTCGATGTGTATTATGCTAAGAATCTAGGCGTAGATACGCAAAACCTCCTCGTCTCCCAACCCGATAACGGCGAACAGGCACTTGAAATCCTAGAGACACTCACGCGCAGCGGGGCGGTGGATCTCATCGTGATAGATTCTGTGGCAGCCCTCACGCCAAAGGCAGAGATTGAGGGCGATATGGGCGATCAGCACGTGGGCTTGCAGGCGCGGCTTATGAGCCACGCACTGCGCAAGATCACAGGCGTGCTGCACAAGATGAATGCCACACTGATTTTTATCAACCAAATCCGTATGAAAATCGGCACAATGGGCTATGGCAGCCCAGAGACAACCACGGGCGGTAACGCGCTCAAATTCTATGCGAGCGTGCGTGTGGATATACGGCGCATCGCCACTCTCAAGCAAAATGAGCAAAACATCGGTAACCGCGCTAAAGCAAAGGTAGTCAAAAACAAGGTGGCACCGCCATTTAGGGAAGCGGAGTTTGATATAATGTTTGGCGAGGGGATTAGCAAGGAAGGCGAGATAATCGATTATGGCGTGAAGCTTGATATCATCGATAAAAGCGGGGCGTGGCTCTCCTATGGCGATATGAAGCTAGGGCAGGGGCGCGAGAATGCAAAGGTGTTTTTGAGAGAAAATGCCGCGATCGCCCAAGAAATCACCAACAAAATCCGCGAACAAATCGGCGTGAAAGATGAGATACTGCCACTGCCCGATGAGCCCGAGCAGGGCGAAGCCTAGATTTATAGAATCTAAGCTCACTAGCGACATTATAGAATCTACTGAATCTAAGCACAGAGATTCAGGTAATGTATGCACGCGCAGCGGAGCGAAGTGGCAATTCACTTGCCACAAGCGGTATCAAGTTTGTGAAGCAAACTTGCATTAAATGATAGAATCCAAAACTAAATACAAGGAGCAAATATGGTGCATATTAGTAAGATTTATTCTCAAGAGGTGTTAGATTCACGAGGCAATCCCACTATCAAGGCGATTGTGGAGCTAAGCGATGGGACAAAAGAGAGTGCCATCGTCCCAAGTGGCGCGAGCACGGGCAAAAGAGAGGCTTTAGAGCTGCGTGATGGGGACAAAAATCGCTTTTTGGGTAAGGGCGTGCTCAAGGCTTGTGAAAATGTGGATCTTAGCATACGCGAGGCGTTGGTGGGGGCTAGTCCGTATGATCAGGGGCTTATTGATGCCACGCTCAAAGATCTAGATGGCACGCAAAACTTCTCTAAACTCGGAGCAAACGCCACGCTTGGCGTGTCTATGGCGGTGGCTAGAGCAGCGGCTAAAAGCCTGCACATACCGCTATATCGCTATCTAGGTGGTGCAAATGCTCTCGTGCTCCCCGTGCCTATGCTTAATATCATCAATGGCGGGAGCCACGCGGATAATACCGTGGATTTTCAGGAGTATATGATTATGCCACTTGGCTTTGATAGCTTTAGCGAGGCGTTGCGCGCGAGTGCGGAGGTGTATCAGTATCTCAAAAAGATTCTAAGCGAGCAAAAGCATATCACAAGTATCGGCGATGAGGGAGGATTTGCGCCCAATCTTACCAACAACGCCCAACCTATCGAAGTGATACTCCAAGCCATTGAAAAGGCAGGCTACAAGCCCGGCGAGGAGATAGCTATCGCGCTAGATGTCGCGAGCAGTGAGCTTGTCGATGAGAGTGGAATGTATAATCTCGCAGGGGAGGGGCGCAAACTAAGCTCACAGGAGCTTGTGGGCTATTATGAAGAGATGGTGCAAAAGTATCCAATCGTCTCCATCGAAGATGGGCTAAGCGAAGATGACTGGGAGGGCTGGAGCTATCTCACGCAGCGACTTGGGGATAAGATTCAGCTTGTGGGCGATGATTTGTTTGTGACTAATAGGAAAATCCTCGCACAAGGGATTGAGAAAAACATCGCCAATGCGATTTTGATAAAGCCAAACCAAATCGGGACTATCACGCAGGCTATGCAGGCAGTGCGCCTAGCCCAACGCAATGCGTATAAGTGCATAATGAGCCACAGAAGTGGGGAGAGTGAGGATAGTTTCATCGCGGATTTTGCTATCGCGCTAAATACTGGCGAGATAAAGACAGGATCTACTGCTAGGAGCGAGAGAATCGCAAAATACAATCGCCTCTTAGAGATAGAATCCCAAATCTCAAATAGCGAGTATCTAGGCGTGCAGCTTTTTAAAAAATAGCCTAAAGGGGCGGTATGCGCGAGCTTTATGAACAACCCTCAAAACTCAAGCGGTGGCTAGAAGTCAATAGAGGCTTTCTCATCGTCGCTGCGGTGCTCGCGGTGCTGCTAGCTTATAGCGCGACACTGCTTTTTGGCAATGCCTCGCTTCATACGCTTTTGAGCCTCAAAAAACAGCAAGAGAGGCTCATTCAAGAGGTGGATTCACTCCAAAAGCAAAACGCTAAGATTCAAAAAGATATTTTTGAGCTTAAAGGCTTGGAGCCAAAATGAGACTTGCTATCCTGCTTTTTGCATTTTGTGCCCTGCTCATAGCTAGAGAAGATCCCTTCGAGCCCTCTATCGCGCCTAAAGAGGGCTTGCACAACCAAAAAGATTCTAAAAGGGAGATTCTCCAAAGTATCGACATCGCCCTGCCTTCCACCGCGCGTGTGCTGCAAAAAGTGAGTATCACATACCAAAACATCGATGGCACCATAGCCACCAAAGAAATCGACATCAATCAAGGCATTGATTGGCATTATCCTCTTGAGCTCTCCCAAAAGGCTATCGGCAAGAGCTATGATAGAGAGAGGCGGCTACATATCGGGGAGTTTGAGCTCTATTTGGACAAAAATAAAGTCTTTATCGCCACAAAATACCCCAATGTGCGGCATTTTATCCTGCCCAATCCCTACCGCATCGTGCTAGATTTTGAGGGTATGGACAAGGCTATCAATCAAGCCCAAGAGCTAGAGGGCAAGTATGTGAAAAAAGTGATTTTTTCTAGCCACGAGAGCTTTTATAGAATCTCCCTCGAGCTTGATGGGCAATACGCCTATGAGCTTGCCTCGCAGCGCGATGGCTATATGCTGGAGTTTCACTAAGTGGCAAACATCGTGCTTATTGGCTTTATGGGGAGTGGCAAAAGCACTATCGGGGCGGCTTTGGCGCAGAGAATGGGGCGGTTTGTGATTGACACGGATTTGCTTATAGAATCTAGCACGGGGCAGAGTGTTGCTGAGATTTTTGCGCATAGAGGAGAGCAGGGCTTCCGTGCGTTAGAATCTAAGGCAATCGCGTGGCTTAGTGCCAATGTGTGTAATGCTATCATCGCCACGGGCGGGGGAATGCCGATTTTTAACGACATACGCCCTTTGGGCGAGATTTATTATTTGCAGAGTGATTTTGAGACGATTACAGCGCGCTTAGATTCTGCACAGCGCGCCAAACGCCCGCTTTTTAGCGATGAGACTAAGGCTAGGGAGCTCTATGAGGCGCGCGCAAAAGTGTATGCCAAAGTCGCGCAGCACACCATTGACGCTAACGCCCAGATTCCGCAGATTCTCACTGCTATCCTCGCGCATTTTGACGCTAAACACCCCGCTTAGAATCTCCTAATAAACTTCTCCCAAATCCTGCTCTTAAACACCGCTCCAAAGGCACACGCGCGCAAATAAGTCTCTAAAAAAATAATCCCAAACACAATGCGCACATCGCCCTGATACGCGACACACAGATACATCGGCACGATACGCAGCACCCAAATGCTCGTGGCATTAATCATCAGTGAGAGCTTCGTCGCGCCCACCCCGCGCAGTGCCCCATCGAGGCAAAAAATCATCACAAGCGGCACTTGAGAGAGCCCCACAGCGATGATATAATACAAGCTCGCGCGCAGCACGGCTTCTTCTGCGTTAAAGATTTTTGAGAGATCCACGCCCCATAGGCAAATCACAAGCCCCAAAATCCCCATAATCACGCTTGAAAACACCAAAAGCGTTTTTAAAAAATCATAGGCTAAGTCCATACGCTTTTTGCCTAGACTCTGCCCCACAAGTGCCATAGCAGCGACTTGGAATCCAAACCCAAAGGTTAGGATAAAGGCTTCGACTTTAGAGCCTATTTGGAATCCTGCGATCACATCCGCGCCATACTCGCTCATAAATTTTTGTGTGAGCACGAGGCTAAAGAGCGTCAAAAACCGCTCGATACCCGCGGGCACGCCAATGCTAAACATCGCCCTGCTATACTCCACCTTTAGCACAAAGGCAAACCTAAGCACACTTTTGCGCCAATAAATCACGCCAAAAAGCAGCAACGCCTCAAGGTAGGTTACACACACATTGCACAGCCCAGCACCAAACACGCCTAGTGAATCTAGAACAAAAATCCCAAAATCAAAGCCAAAAATCAGCACATAATTGAGCACGACATTGAGCGTGGTGGTGATGAGCTTGATATACATCACGCGCTTAGTATCCCCAAGGGCTGATAGTCCCGCTACACAGATGGTTTTTGCCATCAGTGCGGGGATACCAAACACGACAATCCCCAAATACTCTAGCCCCAAATGCTTTGCCTCGCCGCTCACGCCCTTGCCCATCCAATCCAAATAAGCCTCGCTACACGCATACGCCAACACAAGCAGCGGGAGAGAGAGAATGAGCGCGATGAGGAAGTTATTGCCCATCACCTCTCTTAGCTTTTGACACTCCCTCGCCCCATAGAATCTAGCCACCTGCGCGCTTGTCCCGATGAAAAAAATCGCAGTGATAGCAAAAAGCATCATAATGTAGCTCATTCCCACATTGAGCGCGATGATATACTCCTTAGAAAACTTCGAGACAAAATACATTCCCACCGTGATATTTGCCATATCTAGCAGGGAGTTCGCCCCGCTTGGCAGAGCGATAGCAGTGATTTTATAGAGCTTTTGTTTGAGTGAGAATGTGCGCATAGTTGCCCTTAGGGTTTGCGTGCGACGAAGCTTTGTGTGAGATAGACATTTTGGCGCGTAGATTGCGTATTTTGGCTGCTAGATTCACTCGCACTCCTATAAGCGATCCCATAAGCATTATGCAGGATTTTCCACCCGCTAAACGCCCGCTCTAGCTCGCCATTTTGTAGGCTTCTGTGTGCGGGGAGCTGGGAGAAAATCTCTCTATCATAGATTTTTGGCACCGCGCAAAAAGTCTCAAACACCACGATCCCACCGCGCTTTATGCCTTCTTTAATCCCCCTAAAAAGTCGCCTGTCTAAAAAATAAAAATTTAATACCACATCATAGCTCCCCTGTGGGATTTCAAAGTGATCCAAATCCACGCACAAGCCCCGCACACCCTCTACGCCTTGGAGTGAATCTAGCGCGACTTGGGAGATATCCACGCCCAGCACGCTAAAGCCTAGCTTTGCGAGAAACTTCGCATTGCGCCCATTGCCACAGGCTATATCAAGCGCATTTGCGCGCCCACGCTTTGTGTATGTGCGCAACAGTGGCGCAAACTCGCGCAAAATCGCACTTGGGCTTTGAGGCATAAAGCCCTCTGCGTGGCGTTTGTCCCATCGGATAGCATCTTCTTGCATGAGATTCCATTTGTGTGAAGTGAGGGTAAAATTATACGCCCCCGCGCACAAAAAGCACATTAAAATATTATAATTCCCCTATGAAAAGCTATCAAATCAGGGTTTTTGGCATTATTCAGGGCGTGGGGTTTCGCCCATTTGTGTATAATCTCGCGCGCTCCCTAGGGCTTAGGGGCTCTGTGTGCAACACCTCTGTGTGTGTGGAGATTATGCTCTATAATCCCTCAAGTGCGCAGTATGAGAGCTTCCTCTCTCTGCTTAGATCCAAAGCCCCAAAGCCTAGCAAAATCACGCATATAGAATCTACGCCCATAGCGATGTTAGCGGCGTGCGAGGATTTTAGAATCTTAACCCAAAGCCACCCCGCCCAAAGCCCCTATCCACTCGCCCTAGAGGTGCCACTAGACATGGCAATGTGTGAATCCTGCTATGCGGATATGCGGGGCAGTGGGCGCTTTGCCCATTATGCCTTTTGTGCCTGCACGCAGTGCGGGGCGCGCTATAGTATGCTCTATACCCTGCCCTATGAGCGACACAATAGCGCAATGCGCGCGTTTAGATTCTGTAAATCCTGCCAGAGGGAGTATCACAATCCCGCCGATAGACGCTTCCACGCCCAGCCTATTTCGTGCAGTGCTTGTGGGATTAGGCTTGATTATGAGCATAGCGCGTATGATGGCGCGGCGCTAGATTCTGTAATCTCTGCCTTGGGGCGTGGGCAAATCGTGGCACTTAAGGGCATTGGGGGCTATGCCTTTGTGGCGAGGGCAGATATGCCCCACGCCCTGCGCACTCTAAGAGAGCGCAAAAATCGCCCACACAAGCCCTTTGTGATTATGTGCCGTGATAGGGCGCAGATTGAGGAGTTCGCGCATTGCTCCAACGCGCAGTTTGCCCTGCTCACAAGCCCACAAGCCCCCATCGTGCTATTAAAAAAGCGCAAACACCTAGCAGCAGATTCTGTGCTTAGCCCCGCCGCGCTTAGCCTCATCGCCCCAGAGCTAGACACTATCGGCGTGTTGCTGCCTTATAGCGGTATTATGCACCTTGTGTGCGAGCGAGTGGGCGTGCCGCTTATCTTTACAAGTGCCAACCAAAGCGGCGCACCTATCGCCAAAAACGCGCGCGAGCTCACCGCCCCCACGCCTATCCACGACGCGCTACTAAGCTACAATCGCGCCATTGTGCATCGTATCGATGATAGTATTATGCGCTTTATTGCGGGCAAACCTAGAATCTTGCGCCTTTCTCGAGGCTATGCGCCAAAGACTTTCAAGTTCCCGCGCACCTTTGCGCCCACAAAGATTCTGGCATTTGGGGCAAACCAAAAGGCGAGTTTTTGCCTAAGTGATGGGGCTTACGCGCTCACATCGCCGTATATGGGGGATTTGGAGAATGTGCCCACGCAGCAGCACTACACAGACACACTGCATTCCCTGCTAGGTTTTTTTGGATTGCAGGCGCGTGAGTTTGCCCTCTATGTGTGTGATATGCACCCACATTATGCCTCGAGCATGCTTGCTAGGAGCTTTAGCGCGCAATCTCACGACACGCCCATAGCTAGCGAGATTCCTCACGATGCGCCCACAAGCCCCAATCTTTGGTTTCAGCGCGCAAATCTCTGCCTTGTCCAGCACCATTATGCGCATTTTTGCGCGGTGCTTGGGGAGTATGGACACTTTGGCAAGGACACACAGCACCTTGGGATTATATGGGATGGCACGGGGCTAGGGAGCGATGGGCATATTTGGGGTGGAGAGGCGTTTGTGGGCAATCTCTATGAGGCAAGGCGCGTGGCGAGTATCGCGGAGTTTAGCCTGCTTGGTGGGGAGAGGGCTATCACAGACATACGGCGCATTGCTCTCGCACTGATTCTAGAATTCGCCCCAGAGTCTGTGAATCTCATAGCCCAGCACTTTAGCGCGCACGAGCTTGAGGCATTGTGCGCAATGAGGGCAAAAAATCTCAACGCACCCCACACAAGCTCGGTGGGCAGGCTCTTTGATGGTGTGGCGTATCTGCTAGGTGTGTGCCAAAATGTGAGCTATGATGGGCAGTGTGGCGCGCTCTTAGAATCTCTGTGCCAAACGCGCGCAGCGGAGCATTATCCGATTGTGTGGGCGGATTCTATGCGCATAGGGCTTGGGGAGATTGTGCGCGCGCTTTGTGAGGATATAGCCAAAAAGCTCCCAATTAAACACATCATCGCGAAGTTTTTTAACACCCTAAGCCACATCGCGCTTCTTATCGCCCGCACGCATATGCCTAGAGATTCTAAGGAAGTGTTCTTTAGCGGCGGGGTTTTTGCTAACAAGCTTTTGTGTGAGAAAATTACCGTGCTTTTTGCCAAAAATGGCTTGCAAGCGCACTTCCCCGCGCAATACCCAAGCAATGACGGGGGCATTAGCTTTGGGCAGATTCTCACTACCCTTGCGCGCACAAGCTCCTAGCACCATAGATTATCAAGCAGCCTCGTCCTACCCACCCGCACAGCGAGCAAAAAGAGGCTCTCCCCCCGCTTGATACGCGCAATTGGCGCGAGTGAGTGATCACAAAAATACGCATAAAAGATATGTATGGGCGTGAGGCTTTTGCTAGAATCTAGCGTTTGGCGCGCGAGATTTTCTAGCTCTTTTGTCTCTAGCACGCCCTGATTTATGGCAGATTCTATACGCTCAATCGTGCGTGGGATACACAGCGCACTTTCGCGCTCTTGTGCGCTTAGATACACATTTCTTGAGCTCAATGCCAAACCATCATCATCGCGCACGATAGGGCATGCCACAATCTCAAGGGGCAGGTGCAAATCCCTTATCATTTTTTGCACGATGAGCACTTGCTGGGCGTCCTTTTTGCCAAAATACGCCTTGTGTGGGCGCGTGAGCATAAACAGCTTGATCACCACCTGTAGCACGCCCGCAAAGTGTGTGGGTCTATCAAAGCCCTCAAGCACATAGCCCATCATCTTGGGCGGCAGTATGGCAATCTCATCATCGCTTGCATACATCTCCTCCACACTAGGTGCAAAAACCGCGCTCACGCCTAGATTCTCACACAATGCCAAATCCTGCTCCAGCGTGCGCGGATAGGTGCTAAGATCTTCATTTTGTCCAAACTGCGTGGGATTGACAAAGACACTCACGATTGTGTGGGCGTTGTGGCGGCTAGATTCACTAATGAGGCTTAGATGCCCCTTGTGCAACGCCCCCATAGTCGGCACGAGCCCCACGCTCTGCGCACCTAGGCTCTCTCTAAATGCCTTTAGCTCCTTTATGCTTTGTAACACCTGCATACTGCCTCCTAGTAGCTTAGAATCTCCTGCTGCACCTTTGAGATAATCCAATCTGGCGTGCTCGCTCCGGCGGTGATACCACACACTTTTTTGCCCTCAAACCATTCTTTTTGCAGCTCCTGCTCATCTTCGATGAGGTAGCTCACGCAATTTTTCTCACAGATATATAAGAGCTGCTTGGTGTTTGAGGAGTTTTTGCCCCCCACGACAATCATTATATCCACTTCCTTGCTGAGTGAATCTGCCGCGCTTTGGTTGTCAAATGTCGCGTTACAAATCGTGTTAAACACCCGCACTTCCGCCACGCGCATACTCAAATACCCCGCGATATTGGCAAAAATCTCGGGCTGCTTGGTTGTTTGGGAGATGAGGGCGATTTTTTTGTGGAGTTTGAGGGATTGGAGATCCTCTATGCCCGCGATGATATGCGCGCCATCTGTGGCATAGCTCACCACGCCTTTAACCTCTGGGTGCTCCCTATCGCCAAAAACGATGATTTGGTAGCCCTCCTTGCTCATCTCCTCGACGATCATTTGGGGCTTGCGCACAAAGGGGCAAGTCGCATCAATCACTTCAAAATGCTGCTCTTGCAGACGCTTTAGATCCTTTTTGGGGATTCCGTGCGTGCGCACGATGAGCTTTCTGTTAGATTCTAGACTTTCCAAATCCTCGCTCAAATCGACATTAAAATCCCGCTTTAAGCGCGCTATCTCCTTGGCATTGTGGATAAGCGGTCCGAGCGTGATAGAATCTCTGTGATCTTGGGCGATTTTGATCGCGCGCTTGACACCAAAGCAAAATCCATAGTTTTTGGCTAGTTTTACTTCCATAATTTACTCCTTTAAGGTTTAGATTCAATACTCCCCAAAGATTTGGGCTATCTCTGCGGGATTGCGCGTGCGCGTGAGGGCTAGCAGGAGGAGTGCTCTAGCCTTTTGGGGATTGAGGCTTCTAGCACTGATAAAGCCGCGTTTAGAATCCACCCCGCCCACTTGCACGATCCCGCAGCCCACGCGCGTGCTCACCACCACGACTAAGCCTTGTTGCATAAGCTCTTGTAGCACTTCCTTGTGGGCGCGATGTATGTTGCCCGCACCGCTGCCTGCCACGACGATACCCTCTATACCCACTTCATACAACGCCCTTGCGGCTACGCCCGAGTAATCGTTGGCATAGGAATACAAAATGGCGACTTTGGGGAGCTGTGTGAGTGTATCCACACAAAAGGTGCGCTGTGTGGTGTGCAGTGGGAGCGTGTAGTAAAAATGCGCCCTGCCATCTAGGATATAGCCCATATCGCCGCTATTTGGCGAGCTAAAGGCATCGAGGTTGTGCGTGTGGGTTTTAGCCCCGTATCGCGCGCTTTGGATTGTGTCGTTCATCACAATCATCACGCCTTTATTGCGCGCATTGCTATGGCTTGCGAGGGCTATGGCGTTGTAGAGATTTTTAGTCCCATCAGCACTGATTGCGTTACTTGGTCGCATAGCCCCTGTGAGCACCACGGGCTTAGGGCTTGCCACCACTAGCTGCAAAAAAAACGCGCTCTCCTCCATCGTATCGCTCCCGTGTGTGATCACGACACCATCGATGTGTTCTTGTGCCAAAAGGGCATTGACGCGCTTAGCCAGAGTGAGCCATAGTGAATCTGTCATATCGGCACTATCGATATTAGCCACCTGCTCCCATTGGAGCGTGGCAAGCGCGCCCAACTCGGGCAAAGTGTCTAGGAGCACCTCAATGCCAAGTGCCCCAGCCTTGTAATCTATGCTTTGTGTGTGTGAGCTAGCCACGCCTGCGATAGTCCCGCCGGTAGCTAGGATTACAACATTGGGGCGAGGGGATTTGGCATTAGTGCATTGTGTGTTTATAGAATCTTGAGGCGTGAGGGGAGGGGTTGTCGCGCACTGCATTGGCTAAAAGCTATATCCCACTTGTGAGATCACATAACTTCTATCAAGCGCCTTGCCCGCCTCATAGCTCGCGCCATTTATTGCCCACACATTTGCCTCTAGCGGCGTAGAGATATAATAAGTCGCAATTAAGCTAAGTGTGAGCTGTGAATCTACTTCCCAATCAATATGGGCTTTGAGCGAGTGTTCGCGTGCGCTTGGTGCGGTGGTGTAGCGTCCATCAAGCCCAAAGATAAAATCCCCCGCTTTAGCACTGCTTAGCGTGATATTGCTAAAAAAGAGCGCGCTAAAGGCATCGGGTGCTAGGAGCGCATTGAGCGCGGGTCCGTGGCTATAGACGCTATTATCAAGCGTGTAGAGCCCTAGAGGATTGCCCGGCTGCCCCATACGCGCGTTGGCATTGCCTATGTTTTTATACACCGCAAGGGCTACATTATAGTGTCGCAAGAAGTCAAAGTCCTGCCGCGCCACAAGCGTGGCATTCCACCCTGAAGAATCCCCATCCCCAAAATCCGCGAAATAATGCCGCCTAATGCCCTCCATACCTTTGTGATGGTAGGGGAAAAGCGCGGTGAGCTTGGTTGTGGATTTAAGAGTGTCGCAATCTCCTGCATACACCTCGAGATTCACTCCCGGTGCGATATACTCGCGATTGCCATAATACACATAGGTATCAAGTTTAAAATGCTCATTTGCATAGCCCACCTCGGCGTTTAGAATCCCATAGGTAGAGAATAACCGCTCATAATCCATCAGCCATCCACTGCCCACGATTGCTAGCCCACTTGTGCCAAAAAGCTTTAGGTGCAAGCCCCTAGCGCGCAGGATAGCATTCACGCCCTCTGCATACACATCGATCCAATCATCATCTTCTTGCTTAAATCTCCCGAGTTTGATATCAAGACTCTCATTTTGGAATCGCACATAGGCATTATGCACAAAGAGATTGTGTGCCTCATCTCTAGCACTGCTGCGCTCGGGATTGAGCTCGTTGTGATAGCCGCTCCAAAAGCCTATGTGATTAAACGCTAAGCCTTTGGTAGAATCGTGTGTGAGCCCTGCGCCCACGCCACCTAGCACGACTTCAAAATTATCATATTTGTAGCCCACATTAATCTGCCCTAGCGCGTAGCCATAGGTGTTGTTGGGGAAGCTCCCTGCGAGCGTGGTGGCATTTTTGTTAAAAAGCTCCATTCCGCCGCTATAAAAAAAGCCATTTTGCTTGTTAGATTCTGTGCTGCGTTCCACAGAATCTAGAGAATCCTGCGCCCAAAGCCCTAGGCTTAAGAGGCTTAGAGTTATTAGAAGTTTTTGTGCCATCGCTGCTCCTAGTGTGTGGGGCTATTGGATATTGGTATAGACGGCTTGGACATCGTCATCTTCTTCAATTTTATCGAGCAGTTTTTCTGCCTCGAGGATTTGCTCCTCGCTTAGTGCGATAGGGCTTGTTGGGATTCGTTGCAGGGTTGCCTTGCTCAGTGGGATTGCTAGCTTTTCAAAGCCTTCACTTAGCTTGCCAAAGTCTTTGTAATCCCCATACACCACTACCACGCCATCATCGCGAGATTCTAGCTCCTCTAGCCCATAGTCGATGAGCTCTAGTTCTAGCTCCTCTAGATTCATAGAATCTGGCTTAGCAAGCTCAAACACGCTCTTGCGTGCAAACATAAACTCTAGCGAGCCATTGGGCACGATTTGGCTACCGGGGGTTTTGTTGAAGTAGCTTTTGATATTGGCAATCGTGCGCGTGGGGTTGTCTGTGGTGCATTCGATAAAGATGAGCACGCCATTGGCGGCTTTGCCCTCATAAGTGATCTCGCTAAACTGCCCATCTTTGCCGCTTGCGCGCTTTATGGCGGCATCGATATTGTCCTTTGGCATATTTTGGGCTTTGGCATTGGCGATAGCGGTGCGGAGCTTGGCATTCATCGCTGGATCGCTCCCGCCCTCTTTTGCCGCCACCGTGATAGCCTTGGCGAGCTTGGGGAAAACCTTGCTCATCTTATCCCATCGCTTTTCCTTTGCTGCCCTGCGGTATTCAAATGCTCTTCCCATTGCACAATCCTTACGCAAACTAAGATTAAAAGCGGTATTATAATGGGCGGTGCGTTAGAAAAACTTAAATTATAAGATTTGGTTTTTATAAATCCCAAAGGATAGCCTCGCTTGGTGCGGACTTTGCGAGAATGCGGCGTGGGACTAGGGGAGGGGTATTTATAGAATCTCATAAAACACACGCACTCACAAATCCATTAAGGCTTTAAGAAAGAGCTTACCTATGTTTAGCTACCATTCCAGCATAGGCACTTCGCCTACCATCTTTTTATAAGGAGCAAGTAGAAATGAGAAAGTTTCTCGGAAGTCTAGCACTAGCTAGTGTATTGGTCAGTAGCGCGTTTGCAGCAGCAAATACAAATGTTGGCTGTGGTTTGGGTTCTAAACTCATCGACAAGCAAGGGCTTATTTGGAATCTCTTCCAAATCACGACAAACAGCACTTCAGGAAACCAGACTTTTGGTATCACTTCAGGAACTTCTGGTTGTCAATGGCAAGGGCTTGTGATGGACACAAGGACACAGGAGTTTGTGGCTTCAAATATGGACGCACTCTCTAAAGAAATCGCACAGGGCAAGGGTGAAACTCTCGATACATTTGTAGAACTCCTCCAAGTAGAGGACAAAGAAGGCTTCAAGATAGCACTTCAAGAAAACTACAACAAACTCTATGCGAGCAAAGATGCGCAAATGGCAGATGTGCTAAGCAATGCTGCTACGCTCTAAAACCTAGCTCTAGATTAGCTTTACACAATCCGCTCTTTTTGGGCGGATTGCCCCCTGCTAGATTGCATACGATAGGGATTTTTGTCGTTTGCGATGTTTTATCTCTCATCATCTTACTTTTTGGCGCACAGAATCTAGCCCACCGCACTTCGTAACACCACGCTTAATTTGTCGTTTGTGGAGCAGATCTGTTTGTTTTGCTCTAGATTCTAAAGTTATTGCTGATAGGAAGTTTATTTATTGCTTATTGTATTCATTGCTTACTAAGGGGGGCGATTTTCTCTTACTTTGTTTGCGCTAATACACCGCTTTTAGAGAATCTTTGTGAGGGTTTTTAGATTCTATAAATTTGCTTTGTGGTGGTTGTGGATTTTGCTCCATTGCGGGGTTAAGCCCAATACACAAATACCTACGACATTTGGCATTTGGCGCATTTGACAAAAAGCCGCATATCGTGGCTGATGAGTTTGGCACCAAATTCTTGAGCGATTTTAATCTGCAGGCTCTCGATTTGGGGATCGACAAACTCGATGATATCGCCACAATCCAGACAGATGATGTGATCGTGATGCTCCTTGGCGGCTATCTCATAGCGTCTGCCGCTCTTATCGGCCTCTAGCGCGGTAATAAACCCACTCTTTTCTAGGAAGCTTAAGATTCTATACACCGACGAGATACTCGCGTTTTTGTCTGTGGTGCGGATTTTGTTGGTAATCTCTTCAGGGCTTAGGTGCGTGCCACTTTTATACAACACAGTGAGAATCTCCTCGCGCTGCTTGGAGTTTTTTAAGCCATTGCGTCTAATCTCTGTGCGTAAGCGATCCAAAATCGTATCAAGTGTTTCTAGTCGTTTGCTGCCAATCATCGCGTTGCCCTGCCTTTGTTATCAAAATTTAATGCATTTTGAGATTGTAGCATAATTCTTGTGCAAAATTTATGATAATTTTTTGGATTTTGGCGTGAGATTTGGCAAAGTTTGGCGCGAATTTTTGGTGCTTTTTTGGGTTTTTATGGCATAATTGGCACGGAGTCCTTGAATCTTAACAAAAACTTAAATAGGGGAGCGAGTGCTATGTTTGGTTCAAAAAAACACACAAAAGATCAGCATAATTTTGACAAAGAAATCCACCATCTTAAAGAAGAACTTGAGCATTACAAAGAGGCTCTAGGATTTACACAACAAGAAATCATCATAGGTATCAAAAATGGCGAGGTTGTCTTTAAAAACAAAGCCGCCCAGCAAATGCAAAACCTTGACACATTTGTCGCTCATTTGAATCACAATGCCACTTCTCTCTCGTTGCCGATGGGAGAATTTAGGATTGCCACTAAAAAGGTGGGCGATGTGATGTATTATTCTGCTATGGCCGTGGATTTGCGCAGCGATAGGAGTGGGGGCTTTGATCTCTTTGACACATATAGCAAATCTATGGCAAATGGTATCGTGGGCACACAATCTGCCTTGCAAGATGTCCTCGAGCTATCGGCTGAAGTCGTCGCACGCGCTAGTGAATCTGTGCAAAAAGCAGAGAGCGGACGCGAGATGAGCAATGATGCGCTTGATAAGATTGAAGTTTTGTATGAAAAAATGCAAATCTCCACGCAGCTTGTGGATTCACTCGCGCAAAGAAGTGATGAAATCACTAATGTCGTTTCACTCATCGATGATATCGCAGAGCAGACAAATCTCCTAGCACTCAATGCTGCGATTGAGGCAGCGCGTGCGGGCGAGCATGGGCGCGGCTTTGCCGTGGTGGCAGATGAGGTGCGCAAACTCGCAGAAAAAACCCAAAAAGCCACGAAGGAAATTGCAGTGGTAGTAAAATCTATGCAGCAAGAAGCCAACGATATCCAAAGTGGCACCGAAGAGACAAATACCGCGACAAATGTCGTAAGAGATGTGATTGCCTCGCTCACTGATATCATCAATGAACTCAAAGTCGGTAACCTCGTCAATAACCAAATCTCCTCATCTCTTAGCTCACAGATATTTTGCACACTTGCCAAACTCGATCACACGGTGTATAAAAACAATCTCTATGGATTCTTATTTGGGATCAAAGATAGCTTTAACAAAGTCGATCACAGGAGCTGTCGCCTTGGCAAATGGTATTTTGAAGGACGCGGCAAGGAGCTCTTTAGTCATACTAATGGATACAAGAAGCTTGATTCATTCCATGAAGAAGTGCATACGCAGGCTATCTCACTGGTTAATGCCATCGAAGATCCTACTATCGGATGTCCAAAGTCCTGCATACAAGAGAAAGTCTCGGCGATGGAAAAGGGCAGTGATGGCGTGATGAGCTGCATTGATGAGCTCTATGGAGAGATTCATAGCGAAATCCAAGCCAAGATAGACGATCTCCAAGGCTCACAAAGCAAAGCTTAGAATCTAGAGTCTATCGTGTGGCGTGTAATACGATATAGCATTGGGGTTGTCTTCACCGCCGCCCTTTTGGGTGTTGTCGCGTATCTCCATAGTGTGTATGCAGAGGTGCAAGATGAGATAGAATCTGTCAAGCGCCACAAGATGGATATTACCACGCAGCTTTTTGATAGGAAGGGGCGACTAGTAGCCAATCTCTTTGATCAGCATTACCGATTGTATGCAAAATTTGAGGAGATACCTCCGCGTGTGATAGAGATTCTCTTAGCGGTGGAGGATACGCTATTTTTTGAGCATATAGGGGTAAATCCCGATGCGATCTCCCGCGCTATTGTCAAAAATCTCAAAAATCTCAAATACTCCGAGGGTGGCAGCACACTCACCCAACAAGTCGTCAAAAATATCGCACTTACGCCAGAGCGCACGCTTAAGCGCAAGATAAAAGAGGCAATGTTTGCCATCGTGCTAGAGCAAAATATGAGCAAGGAAGATATTTTAGAGATTTATCTCAATTACATTTTTTTAGGGCACGGCTACTATGGCGTCAAAACTGCTGCGCTTGGGTATTTTCACAAAAATCTAAACGAACTCACGCTCAAAGAAATGTGTATGCTTATGGGACTTCCTAAAGCCCCCGATACTTACGATCCCTCCAAAAATCTCCAACATTCCCTAGGGCGCGCGAACAATATCCTCGATAGGCTAAAGGATATTGGTTGGATCACACAGGAGGAATACGATCTCGCCATCGTCGAGATTCCACAAGTCTATAATGATAAGAGTCTCACGCAAAATGCCGCGCCCTATGTAGTCGATGAAGTCGTGCGCCAACTCACTCCAATGTATCCAGATATCAAAACAGGTGGCTACAAAATTAATCTCACAATAGATTTAGACTACCAAAACATCGCCCAAGAAGCGTTACGCTATGGATATAGCAAGATTAATGAGCGTTTGCTAGAGCATTATCCCAAAACCTTTATGCGTGAGGAGGTAGATTCAGAGGATCTCATCTATGCAAAGCCCCAAGAGACATCGACACAACGATATGGCGAGCTCAATGGCGCGATGGTTGTCACAGAATCCCAAAGTGGCAAGATTCTAGCTCTCGTGGGTGGTGTGGATTACAAAAAATCTGTATTTAATCGCGCCACACAGGCAAAGCGACAATTTGGCTCTAGCATTAAACCATTTATCTACCTCGTAGCCTTTGATAGGGGCTATTCTCCGGCGTGGCGCGTGGTGGATGCACCGCGCAAGTTTGGTAGCAACACAAACGAAAGCACCAAAGAAGTGGAGAGTGCCACACAGGAGGAAGAAGAGGTGTGGAAGCCTAAAAATGTGGGAGCGTATGGCGGGCTTATCAGTCTCCACGAAGCATTGCGCAAATCTGCTAATCTCGCGACGCTTAATCTCGTGCAGCAGGTGGGATTTGATCTCATTTATAGGGGTATTAAGGATTTTGGATTCCCCTATGTGCCAAATGATATGTCCATCGTGCTAGGGAGCCTTAGTCTCTCGCCTCTAGAAGCGGCGAAATTCTATTCTGTGTTTTCTAACTCTGGCACTATGCTCACGCCGCGCTTGGTAGATTCTATCATCAATGTGCAGGGCGAAGTGCAGGAGTTCCCTCTGCTTGCGCGCCAATACACACAACCCAAGCAAGCGTTTTTGGTAACTAATATTTTGCGTGATGTGGTTAATCGCGGCACAGGCTTTAAGGCACGCACTGCAAATCTCGAGATCGCTGGCAAGACGGGGACTTCAAACCAAAATATCGATGGTTGGTTTTGCGGATTTTCGCCAAGCATACAGACGATTATTTGGTATGGGCGCGATGACAATACCCCCATAGGTCCTGCCGAGACGGGCGGGATCGTCGCAGCACCAGTGAACTCATACTTTTTTAGCAAGCTCCTCAAAATCGAGCCGGGTATCAAAAGACGCTTTGATATGCCAAGTGGCATTATGAAAAAAACACTTCAAGATGGCGAATATCTCTACACTGATATATCCAAGCTCCCCCCAAACACTTCATCGGTAACAAATGTCGAGGAGGACTTGCTTTTTTGATGATGGGCAATCACTCTATTAATTACAATTTGGCACAATATAGGTGCGATCGAAGGATAGGCGTTGAGCGTTGAAATCGTGGCTTTTATGCTTGGTGTTTCTCTTATATTGGGATTTTTTGGTCTGCTCGGGTTTTTGTGGGGGCTAAAAAATGGGCAGTTTGATGACGAGAACAAAATGATGGAGGGCGTGCTCTTTGATACGCCAGAAGATCTCAATAAAATCGCCAACCAGCAGCAAAAACACGATTTTTTACAAGATATAGATTCTCAAACGACTACATCCAAGAACAAATCAACATAAAGGAGAAATGATGGCTGAAGTGTATGATATAGCGATTATCGGCGGTGGTCCGGGCGGCATAGGTGCGGCAGTAGAGAGTGCGGCGCTAGGCATTGAGAATGTCGTGGTGTTTGAAAAAAGCGAGCAGCACAATGCGACTATCAGGCAGTTTTATAAAGATGGTAAGCGCGTGGATAAAGACTACAAAGGGCAAGTAGTGGATCTAAAGGGCAGTATAGCCTTTGTAGATGGGACTAAAGAAAGCACGCTAGAGCTTTTTGACAAGCTCATTGCTACGCAGCGCATTCACTACAAAACCGATATAGAATCTATCCAAAAAGTCGGCGATATTTTTGAGATTCACAGCAGCGGTGGGCAGAGCTTTAAGGCGCGTTTTGTGGTTATTGCTATTGGCAAAATGGGGCAGCCAAACAAGCCAAGCTACGCAATCCCTCCCACAATTAGGAAAAAAGTGCAGTTTAATGCCAACAATATCCAAAGCGATGAAAAAGTGCTAATCGTAGGCGGTGGCAACTCGGCGGTAGAATACGCGACTTTGCTCTGCAAGGATAATGATACAACACTCAACTATCGTCGCACGGAGTTTAGCCGTATCAATGATGCTAATGCCAAGCAACTCCAAGATTCTATCCAAAGCGGTGCGCTAAAAACTCGCTTGGGTGTGGATATAGAGGGGCTAGAGGATAGTGAGGGCAAAGTCAAGGTAAATTTTACTGATAGTCAAAGTGAAGTCTTTGATAGGGTGGTGTATGCCATAGGCGGTGCCGCGCCCATTGATTTTTTGAAAAAATGTCAGCTAGAGCTAGATGAAAAGGGCTCGCCCATCTCCAATGAAGTGCTTGAAAGCTCCATACCAAATGTCTTTTTGGCAGGGGATATTGCGCTAAAAAGCGGTGGCTCCATAGCCGCAGGGCTCAATCACGGCTACCAAATCGCCCAAGAGATAAAAAAGCGTCTTAAATAAGGTGATGATTTGAAACTCATCTCGTGGAATGTAAATGGACTTCGGGCGTGTATGAATAAGGGCTTTATGGATTTTTTTAATGCCATTGATGCGGATGTGTTTTGTATCCAAGAATCCAAAATGCAGCGCGAACAAGCCACTTTTGACTTCCCAAACTATGAGGAGTATTGGAATAGTGCAGAGAAAAAGGGCTACTCTGGCGTGGCGATTTTTAGCAAACTTAAGCCCTTAAGCGTCGCCTATGATATGGGGATTGCTCACCACGACAAAGAAGGGCGGATTATCTGTGCAGAATACAGGGAGTTTTATCTCGTCAATGTCTATACGCCAAACTCCAAACGCGAGCTAGAGCGGCTAGAATACCGAATGGAGTGGGAAGACGACTTCCGTGCCTACCTCAAAGCATTAGAAAAAAGCAAACCCGTAATCGTGTGCGGGGATCTCAATGTCGCCCACCAAGAAATCGATTTAAAAAACCCCAAAACCAACCGCAGAAACGCCGGATTTACCGATGAGGAACGCGAAAAGATGACAAAACTCCTCGATTCTGGCTTCACAGATACTTTTAGGTATTTTTACCCCACACTAGAGGGAGCGTATAGCTGGTGGAGCTATATGGGCAAGGCACGGGAGAACAACACGGGGTGGCGGATTGATTATTTTCTCTGCTCTAAAGTGCTAGATTCTAAACTTAGGAGTGCAAGTATCTATCCTGAAATTTTTGGGAGCGATCACTGCCCTGTGGGATTAGAGGTGGATTTACACTAATTTATAGAATCTAGTTTGGTTTATAGAAAAGACGCTAACTCAAGCGGCGTTGATGAGGTGGCGGCACCAAGGCGCGACTTAGATTCTAAAAAATCTTTTGTATGCACGCGCAGCGGAGCGAAAGCGGATTTATTCCGCTTGAGCGGCAACAAGTTTTTGCCAAAGCAAAAACTTGCATAAAATGATAAGCTCTAGTTTGGTTTATAGAAAAGACGCTAACTCAAGCGGCGTTGATGAGGTGGCGGCACTAAAAGATTCTGTAATCTTGCCAAAATCGTAATGTATGCACGCGCAGCGGAGCGAGTGGAGATTTACTCTCCACGAGCGATACACAAGTTTTTGCCAAAGCAAAAACTTGCATTAAAATAATAGAATCTAGGAATGCAAAATGCTTCTCCATCACAGAATCTGTGAAACCTAAAGGAGTGCGTATGCGATATTTTATGATTTTCCTAGGAATTTTAGGCTTTGTGCTTTTTAGCGGCTGCTCGAGCAAAAAACCCATAGGCTCCTACCAAGCCATAGAATGCCAAACCATCTGCCAAAAGGGGCAATGCACGCAGCAGTGCGTGGGTGCTAGCGGCGATTATTACAAAAAATAAGAATCCCTATGCCAAAAACTCCGCGCCTTAATAATAGCCTTTTGCGCAAAATCTTTATCGCCGCTTCTATCCGTCGCTGGAACGATCAAGCCACGCCCGTGGAGTTTGTCGAGCTTGATAAGCAAGCGCATAAATTTGTCATCGCCTATCTTTTAGCGCGCTATGAGGAGCATATCCGCAAGGTTGAGATTGATTGGGAGCGGCTGATACTGCAGTTTTGCTATGAGTTTTTTGAGCGCATTGTGCTAACTGATATCAAGCCTCCCGTGTTTCATCAGCTTGTCAAAACACATAATCAGGAGCTTGTGCGCTTTGTGATGCAAAACCTTCAATCCGATTTGGGAGCGTATGAGTTTTTCCCACAGATGGAGAGTTATCTTACCGCCCACACTTCAAACCTTGAGCGCGAGATTCTCAAAGCCTCGCATTATTATGCCTCCAAGTGGGAGTTTGATATCATCTATCATTTTAATGCCAAAATGTATGATGTCCAAAATATCAAAAACACTATCGATAAGCAAGTAGAGGAGCATTACCACCTCGCAGGTATGCAGCAAATCGCGCTCTATGAAGATGTGCGTGAGCTCATCACGATGTTTGGGCAGCTTAGATTCCAAAAACGCTGGAGTCAGACACCTAGGATCCCCGCAACTTCCGTGCTAGGACACACCCTCATAGTCGCGCTTAGTGCCTATCTCCTAAGCCTTGATTTGGGGTGCTGCAAGCAAATGCGTATCAATCACTTTTTGTGCGGATTATTCCACGATTTGCCCGAGATTCTCACGCGCGATATCATCTCGCCTATCAAGCACACGGTTAAGGGCTTAGATGAGTTTATCAAAAATATCGAGCGTCAGGCTGTCAATGACAAGATTCTGTGCAAAGTCCCCCCCAATATCCGCGATGATATCATGTATTTTACTCAAGATGAATTCCACAACCGCTATAAGATTGAGTATTTTAGGCACGATATCGAGAGTGGCGCGGAGTTTTTTGCGAGATTTAATGAAGACAAATTCGATCCCATATATGGCGAGTTTTTGAAAGTGTGCGATCATCTTAGCGCGTTTTTAGAAGCCAAAATCTCCATCGCCCACGGCGTCTCTAGCCAAGATCTCATCGAGGGCGCACAGGGCATCTTTGAAAAATGCGCACACAAGCAAATCGCCAATGTCGATTTGGGCGCGCTTTTTAGAAACTTTGTCTAAAGAGAATTTATGCAAAAAAAAGATACGCTTTTTGAGCAATCCTCACAAGAGGTGCAAAAAAAATTCGAGTTTGATGCACAAGTGGCTAGCGTGTTTGATGATATGCTTGAGCGCTCCATTCCTTTTTATAGAGAATCTCTCACATTGTGCGTGGATTTTTTGAAGCTAAACGCCAAAGAGGGCGTTATCTACGATCTAGGCTGCTCTACGGGTAATCTCCTCTTAGCCCTCGCGCCACATACCGCCGCCACGCTTATCGGGCTAGATACTTCTGAAGCGATGATAGAGCACGCGAGATTGAAGGCAAAAGCCTACAATGCCGCCGTGGAGTTTAAAATCGCTGATTGTATGCAGGAGGGATTTAGAGAATCTAGCGCGTTTGTGAGCAACTACACTCTGCAGTTTATCCGCCCACCACAGAGGCTAGGGCTCGTGCGCAAGATTCACAGGGCTCTAAAAAAGGGCGGGATTTTTATCATTAGTGAAAAGATGAGCAGCACCGATGCACTGCTTGATAGCCAAATGATAGAGTATTACCATACTTATAAGCAAAATAATGGCTACTCCAAAACCCAAATCGCGCGCAAACGCGAGGCACTAGAGAATGTGCTTATCCCTTATACTTTGCAAGAAAACTTGCATTTACTCCAAGAAGCGGGCTTTAGGCATACCGAGGTGCTCTTTAAATGGGTGAATTTTGGTGTGATTATCGCGCGCAAATAGCAAAAAAGGAATGTTTATGAATCTAACCCACCTAAACCAACACAACAACCCAACAATGGTCGATGTGAGTGCCAAAAATATCACGACGCGTGAGGCACTTGCAAGCGGCAAAATCACGATGAGCAAAAATGCCTTTGACGCGGTGCTACACAACACTGCTACAAAAGGACCAGTGATACAAACGGCTGTGATTGCAGCGATTATGGCAGCTAAAAATACGAGCAGTGCTATCCCGATGTGCCATCCGTTGTTTTTGAGCAAAATCAATGTAGAAATCGCGCCTATTGAGGGAGAGTGCGCCTTTAGGATAGAATCTCTCGTCAAATGCGAGGGGAAAACGGGCGTGGAGATGGAAGCTCTGCATAGCGTGAGCGTGGGGTTGCTCACGATGTATGATATGCTCAAAGCCATTGATAAGAGTATGGTGATGAGCGATATTTGCTTAGAATCTAAGAGCGGGGGTAAGAGCGGGGATTATCAGCGCGCTTAAGATTGGGGCTTGTGAAGCCTGCCAATAACCACTGCCAATGCGCCCAAAAACATCAGATAATACCCAATGGTTATGATATTGCCACTTCCGCTCGCCCACCCAAAAAATATCGGTGTGAGCCCGCCAAAAATCGCATATGAGATATTGTAGGCAAAGGAAAGCCCACTATAGCGTATCGGAGCGGGGAAGCTCTGCACCATAATGATGGGCGTAAAAACCGTCAATCCCGCACAAAGCGCCATAGCATAATAGAGCAAAAGTGTGGTTTCAAGGCTATAATGTGTCATCAAGGAATGATAAAAGCCAAAGGCAAAAATAAACAAGCCTATGCCAAATATCGTGCTTGCCCTCCCCACTCCGATTCTATCGCTCAAAATCCCAGCTAGGATATTGCCAAAGGCAAGACAGCAAATGGCTACCATTTGATAGAGCACCCTATCGGCAGCCAAAACGCCAAAGACTTGGCTTAAGAGCTTGGGCGATAAGAGCACGATGATAACCACACAACCTGTGAGAATCCAAGTGCTAAGAAACGAAGAAATCACACTTTTTTTAAACGATTGTAGCACGGCTTTGACGGGAAAACTCTGCGTCTGCTGCAAAGCCTTGATCTCGCGAAAAACCGGTGTCTCTTCTAAGAATCTACGCAAAAAAAGCGAGATAATCCCAAAAACCCCACCAAGCAAAAAGGGCACGCGCCACGCATATTCTCTAATCTCCTCTTGTGTGAAAAGATGATTAATCCCAAGCGTTACCGCACTCCCAAGCAAGATCCCGCCAATCACAGCACTTGTAAAAGCCCCCATATAAAAGCCTAGTGTCTTATTATCGCTATGCTCGCACACAAATACCCAAGCCCCCGGAAGCTCGCCACCTATGGCAATGCCCTGTAAGATTCTAATAAGCACAAGTATGAGGGGCGCGGCATAGCCAATGCTCTCAAAAGTGGGCATAAGTCCAAGTGCAAAAGTAGGGATAACCATCAGCAAAATGGAGAGGATAAACATTTTTTTGCGTCCGCTCTTATCGCCAAAATGCGCCATAATAATCCCGCCTAGTGGTCTTGCAAAATACCCTGCAGCAAACGCGCCATAGGTGTTCATATTTGCCCAAAATGAACCAAGCGAACTCGGGAAAAAGAGGCTAGAAATCACTTCTGTAAAAAACACAAAAATAATAAAATCATAAAACTCTAGCATACCGCCAAGCGAACTTAGCCCCAGCACTTTAATCTCTGATTTTTTTAACCGCATCAAACCCTCACTTTAGTCGATCTCACTTGAATCTGATAGGGTAAGATTGTAGCATTATTCTTGTGTTTTTGTGAATCTTATTTTCAGAAATGTAGGTTTTTGTGGAGCATTGAGCTAAGTGATGGGCTTTGTTGTGGGGTGTTCTTTATAAAACCTTAAGAATTGTTTTTGTTATCTTTGGTTACAATGGAGTGCAAACACAAAGCTTAAAGGAGGCTGTAAGATGAGGGAAGTGAAGTATCAAGATATCGTAGAGGCTGTCGCAAAACTTGCGATTGAGGCGTGCTGTGTGCAGACAAAAGATATCAAAGAGGCGTTTGCAAAGGCAAAAAGCACCGAGCAATCCCCGCTGGGACAAAATATCATCAACACGCTTATTGAAAATGGCAAAATCGCGCAAGATAATATGATGCCCATTTGTCAGGATACCGGTATGCTCGTGGTGTTTGTCAATGTCGGACAGGATGTGCATATCGTGGGTGGATACATTGAAGATGCTATCAATGAGGGCGTGAAAAAAGGCTATAGTGAGGGGTATTTGCGCAAATCCGTGGTGGCAGAGCCACTCTTTGAGCGCAAAAACACGACAAACAACGCCCCTGCGGTGATCCACACTAGAATCGTGCCCGGCGATAAGGTGCATATCCAAGTCGCACCCAAGGGCTTTGGGAGCGAAAATAAGAGTATTTTAAAAATGCTTGTCCCCGCTGATGGAATCCAAGGCGTGAAAAATGTCTTTTTAGAGGCTGTGAAGCTCGCTGGACCCAATGCCTGCCCTCCTATGGTGATTGGCGTGGGCATAGGTGGCACGATGGAAAAAGCCGCACTCTTAGCCAAAAAAGCAGCGGTGCGTGAGGTGGATTCTAAAAATCCCGATGAGCGATATGCTAAGCTCGAAGAGGAGCTACTAGAGATGGCAAATGCCACGGGCGTGGGACCACAGGGCTTGGGAGGTAGCACAACTGCCTTTAAAGTCAATGTCGAGTGGTATCCCACACATATCGCGGGATTGCCCGTAGCGATTAATATCAACTGCCACGCTGCGCGCCACGCGGATATCGAGCTATAAGGAGGAAGTATGAGCGAGATGAAAAAAATCAGAGCACCTTTTAGCAAAGAAGTGGGCAAAAGCCTCAAGGCTGGAGAATCTGTGCTCATCTCTGGGACGATTTTAGTCGCTAGAGACGCGGCACACAAGGCTTTGACAGAGGCTCTCGCACGAGGTGAAAAACTTCCTGTGGAGCTCGCAGGAGAGACAATCTACTACCTAGGACCAAGCCCCGCCAAACCGGGAAATCCAATCGGCTCGGCAGGTCCTACTACAAGCGGGAGAATGGACAAATACACCCCCACTATCATCGCGCAAGGCATTAGCGGTATGATAGGCAAGGGCTATCGCTCAAAAGAAGTGATAGATTCTATGGTAGCAAATGGTGTGGTGTATATGGTGGCAGTGGGGGGAGCGGCTGCGCTCATCTCAAAAACCATCAAAAAATACGAGGTTTTGGCATATCCAGAGCTTGGTCCAGAGGCAGTGGCGCGCATCACTATCGAGGATTTTCCTGCTATTGTCGCCATTGACGCACAGGGGAATAACTTTTATGAAGTGGGACAGAAGCCTTATAGGAAAATCTAAGGAGCGAAGGGATAAATGCTGCCAGAGTGGAGTCCGGAGTATTCTGTGCATAATGAGATAATTGACGCCGAGCACCGCAAGCTTTTTGAGCTCGCTCACCGAGTGGAGGTAGCAGCCAATAAGGCGGCAAATCGCTCGGAAGTCAAGGAGATCCTCGCAGAGTTTTTCAACTATATGCGCGTGCATTTTGCGCACGAGGAAGAATATATGAAAAGCATAGGCTATCCGGAGTTGCCCACTCACAAGGAGATTCACAAGGAATTCACGCGCAATGTCGCAACCCTAGTCAAAACCTCGCATTCTATCAACGATCTCAAAGAAAGCCTGCTCATCATCGCGCGAGATTGGCTCATAGGGCACATTATGCAAGAGGATAAGCGGATAGAGGAATGGAATGCCATCCAAATCGCCAACAACACAAAAGCGATTTTAGAAAGCACCCTAGCATCTCCCGCGCAGCAGAAAGCATTAAGCTGCAAGCTAGAGGAGAAGCCCACGATATATGTGTATCAATGCCATTGCAAGATTCATAAGGTTTCAGAATCTACCCATAGCAAAATCAACAAAATAGATTCTAATGTCGTGTGCAAAGAGTGCAAATACCCACTGCAGTTTTTGCGACAAGAATGAGAAAAGGTATAAATTTAAACTAGCTTTTATCAAAGTGTCGCTACAATCACACTTCCAAAGATTTAGTAGGGGATGGATCCGAACGACTTTGTATTTTTTTGTGTAAGGAGAGCAAGGATGAAATTCTTTCTTGTAATGTTTGTAGGTATGCTTGGCTTGGCTTTTGGAGCTGAAGTGAGTGGTGTGGATATGATTCAGTCATATTCAGTAGCTGGTGCGGTTATCGGTGTGGGTATTGCGGCACTTGGTGGTGCTATCGGTATGGGACACGCTGCGGCAGCGACTATCTCAGGGACTGCGCGAAACCCCGGTATCAGCGGTAAATTGCTTGGAACGATGTTTATTGCGCTAGCACTTATCGAAGCACAAGTGATTTATACGCTAGTATTGGCGATTATCGCACTTTATAGCAATCCTTTTCTTTCATAACTTCTTCCCGCGATTGCGGGAGCCATGCGCTGGTGGTGGAATTGGTAGACACACCATCTTGAGGGGGTGGCGGGGCGACCCGTGCGAGTTCAAATCTCGCTCAGCGCACCATTTTGAACAATCAATAGATTCTATGCCGGGGTGGTGAAATTGGTAGACGCGCTAGACTCAAAATCTAGTAGGGGCAACCCTGTGTCGGTTCGATTCCGACCCTCGGCACCATAGATAACTTTCTTTATGACACATACAAATACCGCATTCTTGACTTTGCCCCGCTTAGCATTTATTTTATGTATGTCTTTTAAAAATTTTAGAAACCTCTCTTTTAATGTTGCTCCGCAATGCTTGTAATGGATCACTGCCTTTGAGTAAGATTCTATAATGGCGTCTTATATGTGTGCCATCGCCCCTGCGCAATGCCGTCTTTGAATCTTGTGATACGATAGAATCTAAAAACATCTCTAGCTTTTTCTCATAATATTCATAAGGATTAAAATCATCTAAAAACAGAGGTTGCAGATACATCTCTTTATACGCCTTCTCATCATTATCTATGCGCTTTACTTCCTGCACTAGATCCTGTAAGCTAGGGAAATTGTGCGCGTTGATAAAGGCTTTGGGATTGATGCCATACTCAAGCAAATGCGCAGAGATATGCGGGATTTGCGTATCTATCACATCGCTATCCTGTTGCTCTGTGTGCGCGCTCGTGGGCAAGGGGGCGGGAGGCGCACAGCGCAGGCTCGTATCGCCCCAATATATCGGGATACAGCCCGCGGCATACGCGTCAAAGAGCTTTTCAGTCAGATACCCCGGATAGCTTGAGTTTTCAAAGCAAATATGGAATCTATACTGCTGCAGCCATTTGCGCTTGGTGCTCTGAAAGTCATTGTAACGATCCCCTATCGCCCCACCGATATTGTTGTTCCACTGCCCGCCAGAATCTACGCGTTTATACGCGCCTAAGAGTTCAAAAAATCTATCGCGCACTTTTGTGTGCTCCCCACCGCCATTTGTCGCCATAAATGCACAAAACTTCTCTCGCTCTGCAATCATTGGGGAAAAAATGCGCGTGCGAGAGGCTTCACACACATCTTTTAGGTGCTTATCTAAGATAAAAGCATACGGCAAGCGCAAATGCCTATCGCCAAAATCCATATAATCAAAGTCGATACCATAGTCCGCGACATTCCAATTGGTGCGCAGATTTTCCCCTGTGAAAAATATCCGCACGCAATCGTATTGCAAATGCTCATACCCAAATGTGCCATAGATGAGAAAATCAGGATTCTTGCTATAGCGCACATCGTATTTGCGTGAGAGCGCACGCACAAACATATTGGCATAAAAATTTTCTTCCGTATCGGGCAGATACCAATCCACCACACGCATAGACACTATGGGTTTCATACCATTCCTTTGTTTTGTAAGCTTAGTGATTTTTGAGCACTTCTAGGATCAGAGTGCGATTGTGCAAGGACGCATACACCCGCACAGATGGGATCTCTAGTAGCGCGTAGTGCCGCACTGCGCCCTCACGCCATAGATTCTCATCACGCAGTAGCACCTCGTGGCTATAGAGGCATTCTAGCACTTGCTCCTTTTCTCGTCTTAATAGCGCGAGGACAAAAAACGCCATATCATCGCTGATATCATACTCCCCCACATCGACATCGCATACAAAGGCAATCTCATTTGGCTTGTGCTGCATCGCCCTAGAGACGCGATATCGCTCCCCCACAGGGATAGAATCGCGCAATTCTAACTTATAGGAGATGATCGCCTCGATTTTTGCCCCCTCAAGATTCTCATCATACTCAAGCTCATCAAGGCTCACAGCCCACGCCCCTCCCACAATGGCGCATAAGCACACGCAGATTCTAAGGCTTTGGCAAAGCTTTGACATACTGCTCAAGCTCTACCAAGCGGTGGCTAATCCCAGCACTCGCATCGATTTGTGTGAGCATCATATACACACAGAGCACCCCAAGCACTAAGACTAAACACACGCAAAATAGGCTGATTTTTACCGCCCTTTTGGCGATTTTTAGTGAATCTTCCTCACGCATTGACATCTCTAAACCTCCTTTTGCAAGATGAACTTAAGCCCCAAGCCAATCAGCATTCCCACGCACATTAATAGCACGATACACGCACCCGGGCTGATATTGAGCCAATAAGCAAGAAAGAATCCAACCCACATAAACGCGAGTGAGAGCACAAATCCCACAAACATCATCGCTCTAAGCGATCCCACAAAAAGTTGGGCAATATAGGCAGGGATAGAGAGAATGGCAAGCACGAGGATAAGCCCCGCCACACTCATGCTCATCACCACACCCACCGCGATAAACACAAAAATCACGCCACTAAGCCACGCGCTATTCACACCCTGTACGCGGCAAAACGCCTCATCATACAAAAGCCCTAGAATCTGCTTATAGCACACGCCCACAAAGCCTAGCAATACCACATCATACACCGCGATAGCGAGCGCCTCATCATCACTCACAGCGATGATTGAGCCAAAGAGATAGCTTGCGATATCGCTATTATAGCCCGGCGTGAAGTCGATAAACACCACGCCTAGCGCCATACCAAACGCCCAAATCGCCCCCATATAAGAATCTAGCCTATCGTGATAATGCCTATCCGCCCACGAGAGTAGTAATGCTAAGACAACCGCAAATACCATCGCGCCCAAAGTGGGCGAAAATCCGCAAAAAAGTGCCAAGCCCACACCGCCAAATGCGCTATGAGCCACGCTCCCAGCGACAAAAACCTTCTTATTTGCCACCGCGATAGAGCCCACCACTCCGCTCACGATACTTACCAAAAACGACACCAAAAGTGCCATCCACACGAACTTTAAGCCCAAAATCTCAAACACAGATTCTATCATCGCGCCTCTTTTTGGGATTGGGTGAGCTGATAAAAGAGATCGATTTCACAAAAATGCCCACTAGATTCTATAAATTCCACATCAGGGACATCGTGGAGGACTGCGGTTTTGTTGATATACACGATTTTGTGTGCATAGCGCAAAATCGCTGAAAGATCGTGGCTAATCACCACGATACTCATACGCGCGCTAAGGGTTTGGAGAATCCTAAATATATCCTCCTGCCCCTTGAGATCTATGCTCGCAGTGGGCTCATCGAGTATGAGTATATCGGGCTTAGCACAGAGTGCCCGAGCGATGAGCACCCTCTGACGCTCCCCCCCGCTTAGAGCCCCGATTTTGCGCCTTGCCAAATGCGAAACTCCAAGCCTATCCATCATCTCCAGCGCGTAGGCTTTTTGCTCCCTTGTGGCTAGCAAAAACCTTTTGTGCAAAAATCCCATCATCACGACTTCATATGCGCTGATGGGGAAATCAAGGTGCTCCATCGTGTTTTGGGCGACATAGCCTATGCGCGCGTTTGGGGGCGTGTAGGTAATGCTCCCTATGTGTGGGGTTAGCAGTCCTGCCATAAGCTTAGCCAGAGTGCTTTTGCCCCCGCCATTTGGCCCTATGATGGCTACAAACTCTTGGTGGTTAATGCTGAGATTCACATTATCTAGCACACGCTCACGCCCATAGTAAAAACACAGCTTTGAGACTTGCAGTAGTGCTGACATAGACTACTTCACTCCTGCGTGGCTATAGCCCTAGCATACGCCCTCATAGCCTCCGCCCAATCCTCCTGCAGAGAATCTAGCTCGATGATTTTTAGCCCTAGCTCGTTGCTTAGTGCTTGGACTTGTTTTTTGGAAAATTGCGGTTGGAGAAAAATGGTGCGGATATTGTTTGATTTGATAGTATTTATCACTTCTTGCAAATGTGCGCTTTTGGCTTCTTTGCCTTCAGATTCTATGGCGACTTCCTGCAATCCATAGTCGCTGGCAAAATACCCCCACGCCGGATGATACACCACAAATATTTTTTTGGCACTAGGCTTGGCAAATATCGCTTGTATCTCTGAATCTAGCGCATCGATCTCTTTTAGCAAGCTCTCGTAATTTTGTTTATAAAAGCTTTTGTTTTTGAGATCGATCCCTGCAATAGCGTGAAATATCTCGCGCGCTTGGATTTTCATCAACGCAGGAGAGAGCCAAATATGCGGATCGTGTGCGACTTTAAAGCCTGATTGTGTGAGCGCGCGGGGCACATCGACAAAGCGCAGTTTGGGATTTACGGATTTAAACCTACGAAACCATTTTTTTTCAAACGGCATACCCACGCCCACATAGATATGGGATTCTTTGACATCGCGCATTTGCAGGGGTAGGGGCTCATAGAGCTCGGGAGATTTGCCCTTTGGCACCATTACTTTGACATCGGCATAGTCTTTGGCGATTTTTTGGACTAGGTAGCTCTGTGGTAGCACGCTCACCATCACCATCACTTTTGCTTGCGCAACGCTTAGCAGTATCCCCAACACAAACAAATATCTCAAACAAACTCCTTTTGTAAAATATGCAATGTGAATTTTATTGATTGATGATTGCTTGGTAGAGCGTCGTCATATCCGACATCGCGCCTATACGCTCTAGCAGGGTTTTGGAGCGTCTAAACACGCCATTGTGCTCCTCGCCAATGTGCAAAGTCGTGATAACCACGCCGCCGAGCATATTCTCATATCGCTTGCCACTAGTCACACTCCACACGCTATGAGCCACGATAGCCCTGCCTTGGGTATGCCCGAGGTATATCATAATATGCCCTTGCAACCACAAAATCGTGTAAAAGGGCGTGGCATTGGCGATGATATAGGCTTCTTTGTCTTTTGGCGGCATTTTACTCAAATCTATGCTGTTGTTTCCATAAAACGCCTGTGCCTTGGAGTTGCGCGGTAAAAACACGCCATTGTGCGCAAAAATATCGCGCACCAACGCCGAGCAGTCCCGCTCCTCATACATTCCGCCCCAGCCATACGCCCTCCCCATAAGCTGCGTGAGCAAATCCGCCACAAGTGTTTGGCTAAAGCCCGAGGGAAAGGGCGAAAAATCTTGGCGTTTTACCTTGAGTGTGCTAATGCGTGCATTGCCATTGTCTTGGCGCAGCACGACATAGATTTCATAAGAATCTGTAGTTTGATTTTTGAGCGCAAAGATTTGCCCTAGCCGCGCCTCTGTAACAAAGCGATTGTTTGAATCTAAAAGCGCGATATTGTCTTTATTTGGCATCACATAGGAGCGCCACTGCATAATGCGCTTGGCGTCCTCATCGCTCACAAACGCCATATCACGCACCTCCACCCAACCATAGACAAAACCAGATTCTATATGCGCAAAGCGGCGTGAGCTATCATAATGCGTCACACGCACCGGCGTGCCGCTAAAGATAAGCGAATTTTGCCATCTATCGAAGGGATAGCCATCGCGCTTGGAAAATCTAGGCAGCACGCTAGGGACTGCCCTTATGCTTGTGTTACTCGTGATGATGGCTTTTTTGTTGGCACTTGGATAGAGATCTAGCTGCATAGAATCTAGGATTTTTTGCCTCTCTTGTAGGCTATAGGGCTTGAGATTTATCCCCCAACTGCGTGCTTTAAGCAGTGAGGGGCGTATCCAAAACACCTCATCGACATTAGGATTTGGTTTTGTGCTGAGCCACGGGGCAAAAAACTTCTGCAAGTAGTCTTTTTGCAGCACTTTAGAATCTATCTCGGGGAATTCTAAGAGATCTTGGGGGAGGTAGTAGTTTGCGTTTTGGGGCAGGGTGCTAAGCTCCTTTGGCTCTAGGATAGTAACCTTTTTGCTCGAGCACGCCCCAAGCACTAGCGCGCATAGGACGCACACACAGAGTTTGCCAAGCCCTTTCAATCGCCTCTCCATAAGCCCCAAACTAGCTAAGAGCCTTGAGCGCTGCCTCATCATAGCCTACGACAATCGCGCTAGATTCTGTGCTAGATTCCACAACGGGGCGTTTGATAAGCGTGGGGTGCGTGAGCATAGCCTCTATTTTTTGCTCATCATTTAGGTTTTTGTCTTTTAAGTCAAGTTTTTTGTAAGTCGTGCCCTTGGTATTTAGTAAGGTGCTTAGGGAGGATTTTTGCGCCCAGTGGGTTATTTGCTCCCTGCTTGGCGGTGTTTTTTTAAAATCCACAAACTCATACGCCACGCCTAGAGATTCTAAAAGCGCGCGTGCCTTTTTCACACTGCCACAATTTGGTATGCCATAGACTTTTATCACGCTCACACTCCTAGTTTTTGGATTTTTTAAGCTTCCAATACAGCACATACACCACGCTCACCACAGCCACAAACGCCAAACACGCATAGCCAACCATTTTGACATTTTGCTTGATCCCTAGTTCCTCTGGGCTTAGCTCATCGTGTGTGGTAAAAATATGCACGATATGATCCACCCCAAAGTCCGCTCCAAAGACGGTGCCAATCCCATAGCCGATAAACACGAGGATAATCACCCAAATCCCCGCACCAAGCGAGGTATAAAAGCAAAATTTAGCAAGATTCATTCGCGCAAGTCCCGCAGGCAGCGAGATATACTGACGCACACCCATAATCAGCCGCCCCACAAAGGTGCTAATCTCGCCGTGTTTGGTGAAATAATTCTCCATTTTTCGCATATTAGATTCTGTAAAAAAGAAATACTTGCCAAAGCGGATAAGAAACTCTCGCCCAAATTTGAGTGCGAGCCAATAATTGAGCAATGCCCCAGCTAGCGAGCCAGCCACGCCAGCGACTACCGCTAGCACGGCATTCATATCGCCTCTATACACCAAATACCCAGCGGGTATCATCACCACTTCAGAGGGGAAGGGCACGAAACTAGATTCTATAAACATCATCACAAAAATCCCCAAATACCCCGTATCGCCGACAAAATTCACAATACTCTCGATAATCTCTCCAAACATTGCATTCCTTGTCAAATAAGCTAGGCGCGCAAACTTCAGCCTTACGCAAAATTAAAGGCGACATTATACTTGCTTTTGTTATAATCCTTTCTTTAAAACCCACAAAACTTTTAAGGCAAATATGAAAGAATTATTTGAAGGGGCTATTAAGTTCCAAGAAGAAGATTATGTCGCGCACCAAGAGCTTTATGAAAGCCTCAAAAAGACGCAAAACCCCCACACACTTTTTATCAGCTGCGCGGATTCACGCGTGGTGCCAAACCTCATCACCAATTCCGATCCGGGCGATTTGTTTGTCGTGCGCAATATCGGCAACATTATCCCACCCTACACAGAATCTAACGCTATGCGCAAGGGCTATCTCGCCACCACTGCCGCTATCGAATACGCCATCACCATTCTTGATGTCCAAAATATCATCGTGTGCGGGCATAGCAACTGCGGGGCTTGCACGGCGATTTATGAGCCACCAAATAAGCTAGACAAAGCCCCCTATGTGCAAAAATGGATCGAGCTCCTAGAGCCTGTCAAGCAAAAAGTCCTCGCCCTCAAACCCAGCTCCAAATCCAAGCGTATGTGGCTCACTGAGCAAATCAATGTCGAGCAGCAGCTTGAGAATCTAATGACTTATCCCTTTGTTGAGGAGCGTTTTGATCGTGGCGAGCTTAGTATCTATGGGTGGTATTACATTATTGAGACGGGGGAGATTTTAAACTACAATATGATTAAGCGCGAGTTTAAACCCATAATCCAAAAAGAAAAGGAGAAGTAATGCAAGAAAAGATGATATTAATGAGCGGACCTTGCGTGATTGAGAGCTATGAGAATCTTAGCCAAACCGCCAAAGCCCTCGCACCTATTGCCCAAAATCCCAAAATCGATTTTTATTTCAAAGCAAGTTTTGATAAGGCAAACCGCACGAGCTTAGATTCTTACCGCGGACCGGGGCTAAAGGAGGGGCTAGCCCTCCTAGCGCAGATTAAAAAAGAATTTGGCTACAAAATCATCACCGATATCCACGAGAGCCACCAAGCCGAGGCAATCGCAGAAGTGGCAGATGTGATCCAAATCCCAGCATTTTTGTGCCGTCAGACTGATCTCATCGTCGCAGTGGCGAAAACCTCAAAGATCGTCAATGTCAAAAAGGGGCAGTTTATGAATCCCGCAGATATGAAGCACACGGTGCTAAAAGCCATCAAAACGCGTGGGGGGGACGCCGCCACATACGAGCAGAGCAGACATTATGGAATCTGGCTAACCGAGCGGGGCAGCAGCTTTGGCTATGGCAATCTCGTGGTGGATATGCGCTCGCTTGCGATTATGCGCCAATTTGCGCCCGTGGTGTTTGACGCGACACATAGCGTGCAGATGCCAGGGGGACTTGATGGTAAAAGCGGGGGCGATAGGCGCTTTGTCCCATACCTCGCGCGTGCGGCTGCGAGCGTGGGGGTTGATGGGTTTTTTGCCGAGACGCACCTAAACCCAGAATCTGCCCTAAGCGATGGGGCAAATATGGTGCCCACACACGAGCTTTTTGGGCTCGTGGAGGATTTGCTGCGCATTAGGGAGCTGCTGCCTAGTCTGCAGCCCCTTGCATTATCATAAAATAAAGGAGAAGAGAATGAATACCATAGAGGGCGCGCTCAAACTGCGCGGAGATGAGAAAATAGCCATTATCAGCTCACGATTTAATCACATCATAACCGATAGGCTTGTAGAGGGCGCGCGGGATTGTTTCTTGCGCCACGGGGGCAATGAGGATTTGCTAGATTTGGTGCTCGTGCCGGGGGCGTATGAGATACCCTTTGTCCTCCAAAAGCTCCTCACACAGGGCGATTATGATGGGATTTGCTGCCTTGGCGCGATCATCAGAGGCGATACGCCGCATTTTGATTATGTCGCTGCGGAGGCTACCAAAGGCATAGCCAATGTCACACTCAAATACGGCGCGGCGGTAACCTTTGGCGTGCTCACTACAGATTCACTCGATCAGGCGATACAGCGCGCTGGGAGCAAGGCAGGCAATAAGGGCTTTGAATCTATGAGCGGACTTATCGAGCTTATCAACCTCTATCAGAATCTAGGGGTGTGAGATGGCAACTCGCACGCAGGCACGCAATGCGGTGCTTGGGATACTCTATGCCTATGAGCTGGGCAATCACGCTAGCATAGAGGACGCCACGCAGATTTTAGAGGAGAAAAAAATCCGCCACAAGCAGCAGGATTTCGCGCTAGGGCTGCTTAATGGCGTGCTTGCAAACCTCAAATCTCTGGACACACTCATCAACGCCCATCTCAAGGAGTGGGATACCAATCGGCTTGGGCGGATTGAATGCTCGATATTGCGGCTTGGGGCGTATGAGCTATGCCACACGCAAACCGATGTGCCCATTGTCATCAATGAGGCTGTGGAGCTCGCCAAAATATATGGCGATGAGAACGCGCCGCGGCTGATTAATGGCGTGCTAGATTCCATACAAAAAATGCGCAAAGACAAGGCGGAGCGAAGCGGTGCGAGCTCGCAGAATCTGCCTGCGCAAAATGCCCAAACAACCACAGAGGGCGCGCAATGAGTGGCAGGGCAAATGCACCAAAGCTCTGCGTGGCACTCGATAGAGAGAGTAGGGAATCCAACCTCGCCCTTGTGCGACTGCTCAAAAGCCATAGTGCGCATTTGTGGCTCAAAGTGGGTTTAAGGAGCTTTGTGCGCGATGGCAAGGAGTTTTTGGAAGACTTGCGCAGGATTGGGGATTTTAGGCTGTTTTTGGATCTCAAGCTTTATGATATCCCAAACACGATGCTTGATACGATGCGCGAGATTCACGCCCTAGGTGTGGATATGCTCACAATCCACGCGAGCAGTGGCGCGCAGGCGATGAGGGCGTTGGCGCGCTATAGGGAGGCAAACCCCACCGCGCCGCGTATCCTCGCTGTCACCGCGCTTACGAGCTTTGGGCAGGAGGACTTTGGGCAGATTTATAACACCCCTATTCTCAATCACGCGCGCAATATGGCGGTTTTAGCCTATGAGAGTGGGTGCGATGGCGTGGTGTGCTCGTGCTTTGAGACACAGAGTATCAAGGCAGCCACGAGCAAGAGTTTCATTGCGCTCACGCCCGGGATTCGCCCATTTGGCGAGGAGAGCAGCGATCAAAAGCGCGTGGCGGATTTGGCATTGGCAAAGCGCGTGGGGAGCGATTTTATCGTCGTTGGACGCCCCATTTATAGGGCGCAAGATCCTAGGGGCGTGGTGGAGAGAATTTTGGAGATTTTGTGAGCGATGAGGAAACTTAGCCTTGTGCGTGGGAAATGGCTCTTTGGATGGGCATTCAGCTTTTGGCGATAAAAGCGGGAATCTACGCTCGGATTTTCAGTCACTTACCTCTAGTAAGCTCCTTCAATCCTCGCTTGATAACCCACTTTTCTCATCTCAAATCTTAGAATGCCCGGGCAAGCCAAGCGTGGAATGTAAGGCAGATTCAGAATCTAATGAAAGCCTAGAATCTAGTCTAACAGAATCTCAAGCAGATTCAGAATCTAAGCAACTTACAGAATCTACTACTTCAAAAAATCTTAATGAGGCTTTGCCAAATATCAATAATAGTGCGTGCGCAAGCACGAGGCCTAAGCAGAATCTATGGCAATAGATTCTGCCATTTTTGCGCAGCAAAAATCAAATCAATGTGTAGGTGCGCAAGCACCAACCGCCACTCGCCCTTGTCGTGGTGTTAAAAATGCGTTAAGAAAATGCAGTAGTGCATTTTTAGCATTTTTGACTAGACAAGGAGATAGCGAGGCTCTCCCGCCAAAAGATATACTTTTGGCTGCCGAAAAGAGCCAACGGGTTGCAAGCAAAGCGCAGCAAAAACAGCGGCGGCTTTTTCGGGGCTTTAGGAGCGGGGAGGGGATAACACCCCTTTTTGCGAAAAAACAAAGCGATTTTGAGAATCTAGGAAGTATTCGTGAGAACGCGACTCAAAGAAATACAGAATCTAAGGCATTCACAGAATCTAGTGCGGAGATTCTAAAAAATGAAAAAAACACAGAATCTAGGGGGCGCAGACTCTAAGACATTTACAGAATCTAGCCATATAGATTCTGAAACAATCACAGAATCTGAAGAGATTCTAAAAAATGAAAAAACACAGAATCTAACAATCAAAGAATCTACAATGCAGATAGAATCTAAGATGGATTTAGAATCCAACCCACGAGCGGACGAGGGGCGGTATGCACTTGTGTGCTACGTGTTTTATGTGATTTTTGCGCAGCAAAAATGGCAGAATCTATTGCCATAGATTCTGCTTAGGCCTTGCGCTTGCGCACGCACTATTATTTGAATCGGGCAAAGCCTCGCACAAGTTTTTTGGGAGTGTGGATCTTTAGCGTGTGTAAGGTTTGTAGTGTGGGTAATTGCCCCCCCCCCCCGCAAGTGGATTTGGCGCGCTTGTGTGGGTTGCATTATGCGAGGTGGTGGAATGCGCACGTGCTTTAGCTTCTATGTGCGCTTTAGATTCTGTATTGTTTGAATCTTGGCTTTGTGTTTGTGAATCTGTGGGGGTGGATTCTGTAAATGCCTTAGATTGTGAATCTGCTTTAGATTCTGCGCTTGCTTCAGAATCTATATGGCTAGATTCTGTAAATGTCTTAGACTCTGCGCCTCCTAGATTCTGTGTTTTTTCATTTTTTAGAATCTCTTTGGATTCTGTAAGTTGTGCGTCTTTTAGAATCTCCGCGTTAGATTCTGTAATCGTCTTTGAATCCGTGCCAGATTCTGTGTGTGTTTTAGATTCTGAATCTGCGCTAGATTTCTGTAGATTCTAAGTTTCTTAGAGTCGTGTTCTCACGGATACTTTCTAATTTTTTAGAATCTTGTGTTTTATGCGAGAGGGGGGAGCGAGGCTTAAAATGTGCAGGTATGGGCGAGTGGCTTTGCCACGCGCGCGAAGTCGCTCCCGATTTGGGCGGGCGGGTAAGAACTCTTTAGCCTCTCCCACCCCGACGACGCTTTTTGCAGGTGCTCCGCACGGGATATTTGATTGGATTTTTGCTGCGCAAAAATGGCAGAATCTATTGCCATAGATTCTGCTTAGGCATCGTGCTACCGCACGCACTATTATTGATATTTGGCAAAGCCTTGTTAAGATTTTTTGGCGTTGTGGATTCTGTAAGATTCTTAGATTCTGAAAAACTAGATTCTAGATTTTGTTTTTGTGAATCTTTGGATTGTGAATCTGAATCTAAGCTGCTAAAGTTAGATTCTAAGCCTACGCGAGATTCTGTATTTTCTTGAATCTCCGCGCTTGGCTTGCCCTCTTGGCTTGGTGTGGATTGCGTGGGGTTACTACTGCAAGCAGCAAAATTAGTCGTGTGCAAGTGTGGGTTGGTTGCTATCGCAACAAACGCGGTGGTGCTTGTGGAGTTTTTGGTGGGTTTGGGGGTGGGAGCTACCTAGAGGGTAGTGACTATCCCCAAACCCAC
>CALVDZ010000009.1 GCA_944326445.1 uncultured Helicobacter sp. | reverse complement strand
CTCAATCTAGATTCTAAAATCTATTGATTGTGTAATGGCTTTAGAATCTAAATAAAAATCTGAATCTTTCCTAGATTCTGTAAATGCGTTAGGTTTTTTTATTTTTTGATTGGATTGCGTGAGGTTAGATTCTAAAGTTTAAATCTAAATCGCTAAAGCTAGATTCTAAACTCCCTCAGATTCTGAATCTGCCTCTAAAATCTCGCGCTTGGCTTGCCCTTTAACTCAGTGTGGATTTTGTAAGCTTACCACTGCAAACAAAAAATTAGTCATGTGCAAGTGTGCGTTGGTTGCTATCGCAACAAACGCGGTGGGGCTTGTGGAGTTTTTGGCGGGTTTGGGGGTGGGAGCTACCTAGAGGGTAGTGACTATCCCCAAACTCGCCAAATCTACGCAATGATTACCCAAGGAGCCATTTTCCTTGAGTGCAAGCCGAATTTCCTTTATCGCAAAGCCCAATGCCTTACCACAGAATCTAGGATTCCCCAAACACACAAATCTACCCCCTAACCGCTCCCAGCGCGGTAATCTTGTATTTATAAGTCGTCAGAGATTCTATCCCCATAGGTCCGCGCGCGTGGAGTTTATTAGTAGAGATCCCCACTTCCGCGCCAAAGCCAAATTCCCCGCCATCGCTAAACCTCGTGGAGGCATTGGCATACACGCACGCGCTTTGGACGCTATTACAAAACTCCTCCATCGCCGCAATGTCGTTGGTGATGATGGCATCAGAATGCTGCGAACCAAAGGTGTTGATATGCGCAATCGCCTCGTGGAGATTTTCTACGATTTTGATATTGAGCGTGTTGGTGCCATACTCGCGCGTATAGTCCGCCTCGCCATCAAGGGCGATGATTTGCGCCACTTGCGTATCCCCCATCAAGCGCGTGCCCTCTTTGGCGAGGGCGCGGGCGAGGCTAGGCAGCACTTCACTCGCCACTGCGCGATCTATGAGCAGCGTCTCGATCGCATTGCACGCAGCGGGGTAGCGCACCTTGGCATCAAGCGCGATTGGGAGCACATAGCTAGGATTGTGCGCGGTGTGGATATAGAGATGGCACACGCCCTTATCGTGCTTGATGATGGGGATACTAGAGTGCTGCTGCACATACTTGATGAGGCTCTCCCCACCGCGCGGGATTAGCAAATCTATATAGCCATCTTGGCGCAAAAACTCCGCCACCTCCTCGTGCGTGGCGAGCATATTGACACACTCTAGCGGGAGAGCGTGGGCTTGCAGGGCACTATGCAGCGCGCGCAAAATCGCGGTGTTAGAATGCAGGGCTTCCTTGCCGCCTTTGAGCACGCAGACATTGCCGCTCTTTAGGCACAGCGCGCTCACATCGCTCGTTACATTTGGGCGCGACTCATAGATCACCCCCACCACGCCCAGAGGCACGCTCACTTTTTCTATCCTAATCCCGCTAGGCATTTCCCAGCCCTCTAAGATTCTATTGAGCGGGTCTTTGAGCGCGGCGATTTGGCGCAGGGAATCCGCCATAGATTCTAACTTTTTAGCATTTAGCTCTAGGCGGCTACGCATCGAGGGCGAGAGGGCTTGGGCGTGGGCTAAATCGCGCGCGTTGGCTTGGAGGATTTCTCCTTGGTGAGCGAGTAGGGAATCTGCCATAGATTCTAGCAGGGCGTTGCGCTGCGTGAGCGTGAGGCGGCTTAGCGTGTGCGTGGCGGCTTTGGCGTTTTGGAGGGTTTGGAGGAGGGACATTTAGATTCCTTTAGATTCCGTAGCGGCGCGCTCGAGGGCGAGAGCCTCGACTTCTTGGATAAAGACTTCCAAAATCTCGCTTTCTTTGTATTTGCCCAAAATCTTGCCGCCTTTGATGATGAGCCCGTCTTTGTTGCCAAAGGCGATGGCGATATCCGCGTGCTTGGCTTCACCCAGCGCATTGACTGCGCAGCCCATCACGCTCACTTGCAGCGGGGTTTTGATATGGGCGATTTTTTTCTCCACTTCCTTTACTGCGCTCACCAAATCCACCTCGATCCGCCCACAAGTGGGGCAGGAGATGAGTGTGATGCCGTTTTTTTGGCGTCCGCTGTATTGGAGGATTTTGCGCGCGAGGTGGATCTCCTCTTCGAGCTCGCCCGTGATAGAGCAGCGCATCGTATCGCCTATGCCCTCCATCAGCAGCCCACCTAATGCCATCGAGGATTTGATAGCCGAGTGCATCAGCGTGCCAGCCTCGGTAACGCCTAGGTGGAATGGATACGCCACGAGCGGGCGGAGCATCCTGTATGCCTGCATCGTGCGCACCACATCGCTTGCTTTGAGCGAAACTTTGATATTGCTAAATCCAAAATCCTCTAGGAGCTTGATATTATAGAGCGCGGATTCCACCATTCCCTTGGGCGTGGCGCCGTATTTTTGCTCGAACTCCTTTTCTAGGCTGCCGCCATTGACGCCGATACGAATGGGGATATTGCGCGCATTGCACGCATCAGCCACGGCTTTGATACGATCTTTTGAGCCGATATTGCCCGGATTTATGCGTATGCAATCCACAGACTCCGCGGCGATGAGCGCGAATTTGTAGCGGAAGTGGATATCAGCCACAAGCGGCAGGGGCGAGATGGCTTTGAGATTTTTGAGGGCGTTGGCGTCTTTTTCATCACTCACCGCCACGCGCACGATATCCGCTCCAGCGAGGGCTAGGCGATCGATTTGGGCTTTGGTCGCCTCGATATCACAGGTTTTGCTAAAAGTCATACTTTGGATAGAGATAGGCGCGTCGCCGCCGATAGCGACTTTGCCCACAAAGATTTGTTTGGTTGGGTATCGTTGCTGCATCAAAAATCCTTGCGCGAGAAATGTTTGAAAATTGTAGAGAATCTAAAAAATTATAGCATAGATTTTCACTGCCTTCTTGCGCAAAAAGCGCAAATCCCCTTAGAGAACGCCCCGCTTAATGCCGTGTAATTGTTAGCAAAAATCAATGTGTTGATGGAGGTTTGATAGCTTAGGAATCTCGCCTGCTAGATTCACACGCATTTATACAAAAAATTGCTAGATTGTCTAAAAAGAGGAGTTAAGAGGATAAGGGGCTTATAAAAAGCCCGATATGCGGGAGCAAGCCCCCTTTTGCAAAAGGGGTGTTAAGAAGCGGGGATCACAGAGACTTTCTTACGATCCTTGCTCTTTTGTTGGAATCGCACCACGCCATCAATAAGCGCGAAAATCGTATGATCCTTGCCCATACCTACATTCTCGCCCGGATGCACTTTTGTGCCTCTTTGGCGGATGATGATATTCCCAGCTCGCACAAATTGAGAGCCAAATTTTTTCACGCCTAGGCGACGCCCTGCTGAATCTCGATTATTTTGGGTGCTACCCTGACCTTTTTTGTGTGCCATTACAACTCCTTATTTAGTGATTTTGAGGATTCTCACGCGTGTGAAATCTCTCCTAAATCCGCGCTTAGTCTTGCTGTCCTTGCGTCTTCGCTTTTTGAAAGTGATGACTTTTTTGCCTCGACCTTCATTGATCACTTCAGCTTCAATCTTAGCACCACTCACAAATGGCGTGCCAACCGATAGATTTGCCCCATCGTGTAGTGCCAAAACTTCGCTAAACTCTACCTTTGACTTCGGCTCAAGGCTTAGCTTATCAAGTAGCACGATGCTCCCCTCGCTTACCTTGTATTGTTTGCCTCCATTCTTAAATATCGCATACATACGCATTCCTTGGGTTTAGATTTGAAGTTTTGTAAAAAAACAAGTCGCGATTCTATCTTAATAAAATTTAAGATTAGCTTTTATATGCGTGATTTACACAGATAGCCAAACCGCCCCGCCATCGCCCAAATACCGCCCTTATAGCACAAATGGCGTTACCTGATAGACGGAAAAATTTAGCCAATTAGCAAAAAACACGCTCGCACTCGATCGCCACGAGCATACCGGCGCGCCGCTTGCATCATAATAGTGCTCTGGCGCACTAATTGGCAATCCTTTTGCCAAATCGCGCTCGTATTCTTCTTGCAAGGTATTGTGCGCATACTCCAAATGCCCGAGCACAAACACATCTTGGGAATCTTTAAGCACGCTTATGCCACTCTCCTGCCCCTCTAGGAGGATTTTGAGCTCTTGCTTCTGGCGCACTAGAGCCTCATCAATCCCGCTATAGCGAGAATGGGGCATTTTTACCACATCATCAAGCCCATTTAGGAGCAAATCCGCCTCAACCACGCGATGATCAAACACCCCAAAAAGCTTGCTCCCTAGCGCAGTCTTTGGGATATTATGAAAATAATACAACCCCGCCATAGCCCCCCAGCACAGATACATCGTGCTTGTGCAATGACTCCTAAGATAGCTCATAATCCCCACGAGCTCTTCCCAATACTTCACTTCCTCAAACGCCATTTGCTCGATAGGCGCGCCCGTCACGATCGCCCCATCAAAGCGTCTCCCCAAAATATCGCTAAAATTCACATAGAATCTATCCAAATGGCTCTTTGGCGTATTTTTGCCCACATAGCTTGAAGTCGCCAAAAGCGTGATATTAACCTGCAGCGGGGAATTGGCAAGCAAGGAGAGAATCTGAATCTCTGTCTCTATCTTAGTGGGCATAAGGTTGATAAGCAGCACTTCTTGGGGGCGAATGTCTTGGTGTGTCGCGCGATCCACCCCCATAATAAACGCACTTTGCTTTAATGCGCCATATGCCGGAATGTCCTCTGGAAGCACTAGTGGCATACTCTCCCCCTTGCTCTTATCATTTTTCTATGGCTTGCTTTAAGTCCGCGATTAAGTCCTCTGTAGATTCTAGCCCTATGCTTAGACGCACGGTGCAGGGCGTGATACCCGCAGATTGTAACTCCTGTGGGCTCAGCTGGGAGTGCGTCGTGGAGGCTGGGTGTATCACAAGCGACTTAGAATCCCCGATATTTGCCACAATCGCGAAAATCTTTAATTCATTGCAAATCTTTTGCGCCTCCTCAAAGCTCTGTGCCTCAAAGCTCAAAAGCCCGCTAGAGAGTGAATCCACAAAATACTTCTCCAAAAGATGATGATAAGCATTTGTGCGAAGTCCGGGGTATTCCACGCTGCTAACCTTTGGGTGCGCAGACAAAAACTCCGCGATCTTTTGGGCGTTTTGGCTATGCTTTTTGATACGTAGCTCTAGCGTCTCTAAGCCCTGCAGGATAATCCACGCCGCCTGTGGGCTGAGGGTGGCACCGATGTTTCTTAGCCACTCGGTGATGAGCCGAATGCAAAAAATGGGCAGCGGCAGCGAGGCATACACAAGCCCGTGGTAGCTCTCATCGGGCGTGTTAAAGGCTGGGTAGCGCGGATTGTCTTTGATGAGTTCATTTAGTCCGTTGCGCTCGATGATAGCCCCGCCTAGCGCGCTTCCCTGCCCGTTGATGTATTTGCTAAGGCTATGGATGCTAATATCCACGCCAAAATCAAAGGGCTTGTGCAAAAACGCTGTCGCCACGGTGTTGTCACAAATCGTGATGATTTTGTGCTCTTTGGCGATTTTGGTGATGGCAAGCGTATCGGCGATAGAGATTTGGGGGTTTGAGAGGCTCTCAAAAAATATCGCCTTGGTGTTTTCATCTATTGCCTTGGGCAGGGAATTTTCAATATCATCGATATCAAATGTCCTTGTCTGTATCCCAAATCGCTTGAGCGTATGCACAAAAAGCGTCTGCGTGCCGCCATAGATTTTGTTAGAAAACACGATATTATCTCCCGCCTGCGCGCAATTAACAATCGCATAAAAAATCGCCGCACTCCCGCTAGAGGTTACCACGCCAAACGCCCCTCCCTCCACTGCTGCCAAACGCGCGGCGAGCACATCAGTTGTGGGGTTGGTTAGGCGCGAGTAGATATTGCCTAGCTCTTGCAAGCCAAAGCGCGCAGCCGCCTGCTGGAGGCTCTCAAAGCTATAAGCGGTGTTTTGGTAGATGGGCACGCTTATGGTGCGCTGCGTGTCGTATGTGTAGCCCGCGTGGAGGGCGAGTGTCTCTTGTGCGTAGTTTGTGTGTGGTAGGTTTGCCATATTTACTCCTTTAATTGCAGATGATTTTCAGCACCCATAATACACAAATTTTTGCAAACACAATATGTGTTTTTATAAAATTACATTTCTTTTTGCCAAAATGTTACTTTTTTACAAACACAATATGTGTTTTGAGATTTTTGCGATTTGGGATTTGCTAAGCTGCGTTTGTCTATCGCCGATTTTTCCCTGCGTAATGTGATTTTTGATTCTAGAATTTAAGCCTACACTAGATTTTGAATTTGCTTGAGATTCTACAAACCTTAAATCTAGACTCTAGTTTTTCTTTAGATTCTGTGTGTGTGGGTTTGCCTTGTTTTGCGTGGATTTTGTGGAGCTAGGTTTTTGTATTTGAATCTAGAATCTAAGTTTTCCTTAGATTCTAGATTTGCTTGAGACTCTGCGCTTGGCTTGGTGGATTGTGTAGTTGCCACCGCTCACAAAACACAAGTATTGCGCAAGTAGGGTGGGTTGCTATCGCAACAGACGCGCTGGTGCTTGTGGAGTTTTGATAGGTGCGGGGACAGGAGCTATCTAGAGCATAAGTGAGCACTCCCCAAACCCGCTAAGTCTTTACAAACTCCCGCTTTGGCTTGCGGAAGGAGTGAAAGCAAAAGAGAGTTGTTTTTTTATTAGGTATTAGAAATTCACACTCACGCCCGTTTGCAGTATCATATACCGCTCGCCTCGCATTTGCATCTTTACAAACACATCGCTTTGCCCATAGACATTGACACCCACAAATGCGCTGACGCTCTGCTCATAGCCCCTTTGGTTGTTGAGATCAAAATAATAATCATAGCTCCCCACAAAGCGCACCCTAGGCAGCCGCAGCAGCGCGCCCACTCGCGATCTCTAGCAATGTCTGCAAAAAACCTAGAGAGATAGAGCGTGCGAGCGGGGTAGGTGCATAAAACTTCTGTGGGTTGTCCCTTTTGAGCGCGAGCGTGGCTTGGAGCTCTGCATAGGGGGTTTTTGGCACCATTTTTGGCGAGGAAGAATCCGGATTTTTGCCCTATGAGCGAGGAGCCTTTGCGCATATGCAAGAGCGCGTGCCATTGCTCAGAGCTTGCTAGAAAATTGAGCAAATCTTTAAGAGGGATTGTGTGAATCTTGTGAAGTGTGGGATAGTGGAGTGGGTGGGTGCGATGGTGCTGCTAGGCACACACCGCACGCACAAACTATGAGAAAGGCAAAAACTCGCACTTATCTTAAAGTGTGAGGAAAGTGTAAGTGTAGCCGACTTTGAGAACAATGTCGTTTTGATAATTTATCCAACCATTTGTCGGCTGAATCGTGCTTGTGTAATACGCCAATCCTGCTTCAAAGCCACCTAACATAATACCAAGTTGGGGTTTTGGCAGTATGTTGCTACCTTTTTGCTCGTCATTATAAATATCTACAGAGTGCGTCCAGCTGTGGTTTTCGATCCCAAAGCCCGCAAACACGCCCGATACATTCTTAGACTTTTTCTTTTTCTTCACATAAGGTTGGAAAGTATCCGTGCTTTGTGTGTTTTGAATGCTTTGTGCATTTTGTGTGTTTTGTGAATCTTGCGTGGCTTCCTCATCTGCCCATAGGGCACCTACTCCCAAAATACCTGCTATGATAAAAGCTATGAGTTTTTTCATCTTATGCCCTTATTAGTTGCAGTTTGGTTTTCTATCTACAGGCACGATAAAGTTTTGATTTGCGTATTCCCACATACCGCCACTGACGGCATCCGTCGTAGATCCTGTCGTCCCACCAGTGAGGATATTAGCCCAAAACCAACCGCTGATTTTGTCTTTGCCCTTGATGACAAGCTGTGTGCTCTCATAGCATTTGTTATCCTGTGCTAGCACTTGGACTACCGCACCATCTACGCGAGAGATCTCCACTTCTGCAGGCAGGCTCATCTTTTGTCTATTGATTGTGGCTACTACGGATTTACCATTGCTTGTTGTGATTGATACAGATTGTGTTGTTTGGTTTGAGATTGTCGCACAACCTGTAAGTAACGCCCCTAGCACTCCTATCATAAGATACGCTCTTATGTTTTTCATTATATCTCCTTTGACTTATTGGTATTCTTCACTTGAAGTGAGAAGTGCTATTGCATTTTTTTGTTCAGCTGAAAGTGGGACAAAAAGTAAAAATTTTGACAAAATCTGCTTGGTGTGTTGCAAAATGCCACATTTGTAGTGGTGTGTGGTGTGAATCTAGAGAGATAGAGGAGGGGAGGGCGTGGATCTCACTCCCCGCGGGTATTGGCTAGCTTGGTTTTTTGGATTCTACATAGAGGCTTGAAGCTCCCTTATATGGGGTATTATCGGGATTAGAATCTAAATAATACGCGCCAAAGCCCTCAATCGCTGAACTCTGATAATCAAGCACTTGCGCGTGGATAAAGCCCACTTCCTGCAAAAGCTTAGGGAGTGAGAATCTATCATACATCCACTTGTGCCGCTCCCCAATGCTCGTGGCGATAAACACCTCATCTCTCAAGCCCCTCGGCACACAGAATCTAAGAAACTTCAGATACAAAGAAAGGATTTTGTTAGCGATTTTGTCAAGCGTGATTTTGCGTCTAAGCGGGATATGTGGGCTTTGGTGCGGAGCAAGGAGATCATCACCCACGCGCATTTTGATATATTGCGCGCGCTTAGAATCGCGCGTGTGTTGTATATCTCTAAAGCACTTTAGCATCTCCCCACCGCTTTGAACGCGCGTCATCTGATCGAGGAGCTCGATGAGAAGCCAATGGTGCCTAAACTCAAGCTGTGTGGTATCCCCCCCCCCTAATAGTCTCTCCACACAGGCTCTCTAGGGTTTGCGTGTATGTGCGGCAGAGATTTTCCAAATCTGGCACGACGAGTCGCAAAACCGCGCCGGGCTTTAGCACACGCAAAACTTCTGTGAGCACGCTGCGTGCAGATTCTGGCGTGAGGTGCTCCAAAAAATGGCTGCTATAGGCGCAATCAAAGTGATTATCTGGATAGGGCAGAGCTCCTAGGAGATTGACTTTTTTCACCCTCGCATCGATAGGGCTAAAGTCGATATTCTCCCAAGCCTCGTGGATTCTAGCTCCACAGGCAAAATTTAGCATTTTCATCTTCAATCCTTATGTTGGTTTGTGTGATAGTGCGAATGCGCTCTATGAAGTGAGGTTAAACTTTAGCACCACGACAAAGCCCTGATCGCGCTCAAGTTTTGGAAAATTCCTCGAGGCGTCCCTTACGGCTTTAACTGAGGCTTTGTTGAACGCCTCGTGTTTTGAAGGGCGTATGACACTGATATTATCCACCCTCCCATCTGCAAACACATCAAACTCCACGGTTACCTCGCCCTCAATCCCGCGTTTGCGCAGCATAAAGGGATGCTCTTGCTTTTGGGTGATGGCTGATTGAATCTTGCTATAAATCTCATTATATTCCCCATCATTTTTGGCAGTGTGCTGCTCGACATCTCCGAATTTTTGCTCATCAGCCTGTGCGGCTTGCACAGATTCTGAAGTTTGCTCTAGGACTTCTTGGGGCACGGGATTGTGTGCCTTTTTGGGTATGGGCTTTGGCTGCTTTTTGTGAATCTTCTTTGGCTTAGGTGTGGGCTTGGGCTGGGGTGTGTCCTGCACGCTTGGGGTTTGTATCGTGGCAAGGGCGAGCGTGAGGGTGTTGATACCATTTTCTGCGACTTGCACGGGCTGGAATTTGGCGATGAGCAAATACGCACAAAGCATATGCAAAAGCAGTGAGGCGAGGAAGCCCACTTTGTTTGGTGTGATGAGGTTATTGCTGCTGCGAAGTGGCGATACTAACATTTTCATGCCCCTTTTCTTTTAAGATATCCGCGACTTGCACGAATGTTTCAAATTTAGAGCTTTTGTCAATCTCAAGTTTTAGCAAAGTCTTGCTATCTAGCGCGAAGATTTTGTCCCTAAGCGCGGGTAAATCCACGCTTATGCTATCAAAAAAGATATTGCCCTCCTTATCAATGCTAAGCAAAGCCGTGGGCGAATCGTTTGGTGCTGATTGCTGATTGGAGCTGGGCAGCTCGACTTTTATCTGTCCCTGCGCGATGAAAGTCGAGACGCTAAGCACGATGGCTAGTAGCACGAGCATCACATCAATGAGCGGAATGACATTAAGCCCGTCTTTTTTGGGAAGTCTCATCACGCGCCTCCGCCCTTGCCTTGGGATTTGGCGCATAAGAGCTGGTAGCGATTGAGATACACATCGACTTTGCGCAAAAAGATATTGTATAAAATAAGCGTGGGGATAGCGACCAAAAGCCCCAAAGCCGTGGCTTTGAGCGCGGTGGAGAGCCCTATCATAATGCTTTTGGCATCAAGCCCGCCGCTTACACCCATATCATAAAAGGTGATCATAATCCCCACAACCGTGCCCAAAAGCCCGATATAAGGGGCGTTTGAGTAGATGATATACAGCGCGGTGAGATTTTTGCTAAGCGATTCTTCTAGCTCCTCTTTGCTCGTGTATTTGGCGATATCAAGCTTGGCATAAAACAAAATGCGCTCGATACTAAACCACACAACCAAAAAGCTCATAACACCTAAGATAAGAAAAATAATGTGATCAATATATTCTTTGAGCAGTTCCATTCTCACGCTCCTTGTGATAATAACTTCCATAATTTTGTGGATTCTGTGTGGAATTTTATAAGAATAATTCTTAAAACAACTTTAGTGTGTGGCAATGCCCGCTAGAGGCTTGATTAAGGGCGTGTGTGCTATGATGATGGGATTATAAGACAAGGAGAGTGCGTGCTGTGTGGGATCGATGAGGCGGGGCGTGGGTGCGTGTGTGGCAGTATGTTTGTGTGCGGGGTGCTGGGCGAGGAGGTGGCATTAGAGAATCTAGGGATAAAAGATAGCAAAAAGCTCTCAGAATCCACGCGCCAAGCCATCGCCAAAGAGCTCCAATCCCTCGCCCAACGCGACATTATCGCCTATCATATCGTGGAGAAAAGTGCGCAGCAAATAGATTGCGTGGGGCTAAGCCTATGTCTTAAAAGCGCGCTTGCTGAGATTACTGAGCACTTTTCTGCTAAGACACAGAGATTTGTCTTTGATGGCAATACGACTTTTGGGCTAACTCTCAAAGCCCCCCACACCCTGCGCACCATCATCAAAGGGGATTCTAAGCACCTGCTCATCGGCGCGGCGTCTATCCTCGCTAAAGTGGCCAAAGACACACAAATGCACGAGCTCCACGCGCTTTATCCGCATTATGGCTTTGACACCAACAAAGGCTATGGGACCAAAGCCCACACACAAGCGATTTTGCGGTATGGCTACACGCCCTTTCATCGCAGGAGTTTCGCGCTTGCGCGGAGTTTTGAGTTTTAGAGTGTTTGGGGCGATGGGCTAGATTCTAAAGTGAGCGAGATTTAAGCGTAAATCCTAAAACTTCACATTCTGTGCATTGCGTAAGAAATTATCAACTGAAAAATTAACCCCGTGCGCTCGCGCATCTTGGAGTATCTCTACGCAGTGTTCTATCACTTCTTTTTTGTGATTGGTGCGCATACCAAAGAGCGTATTGACCACCGCAAGGGCATACGCGCCCTTTTTGAGCTCGGGAGTGGCAGCGTATGGCTTGACACAATACTCCATCATCAGGATTAGCGACTCATCAAACTCCCAATGATGAAAGAGATAAGTGAGAAAGGAAAACGAATCCACCCTAAAATACTCCATCTCAACAAGCGCGATATTTTTGAAATCATTTGCCTTGATCTTTTCTAAAAATTCTCTGTCCTTACCAAGCTGCTTGAGTGAAGCCGAAAAGACGATGATACCTAGTCGCAAAAGCATCGCACAGGGCATGAGAATCTGCGAGAGTGCTCTGTCTTCTTGTCCCAGCCAGCTTGTGATGAATTGGGATTCTAAAGCGCACTCCCGCATAAAAACCTCGCTATCAAGCCCATAGGGCGAGACATCAATGCGTATGCTTGATTGCAGCCCTCTATCAAGGACAATTCCTCTAAGATTTGTGATACCAATGAGCGATATGGCCTGCTCAATCGTAGCGACATGATGACTCACGCCAAACATCGCGGAGTTGGCGACTTTGAGCGTTTGGGCGATGAGGGAAGGGTCCTCACCCATAATGCGCACGATCTCACTGACTTTGAAGTCATCACCTGCTGCGTTAATGTATTTGCGTAAATTCGCAACGGTGTTTGGGAGTCTGGGGAGATTTTGGACTGTGTGTCTCAAAATATCCGTGCTCGTCATCATTGTGCTTGTCATATTGCGCTTCCTTGTTACTTAAATATTGTGCAAAAATCTCTCTTTATTTATATAAGGCAAAATCGTCATTCTATCAAAAAAAAAAAAAACGCGAATTTCAAGCTATAATTTGCACATTAATTTGATAATTTAAGCTTATATTTATCAATTAAGGACAGTAAATGGATCAAAATCTCTGGCAAATGTGCTGCTATGTGGTGTGCTTTGGCAATGCAAACAGGACGATCAGCGAGCAGTATTGCGCGGATCTCCCGATGATGATTGATACATTGCGTAAAAGTGTGGCGAGCTCGGCTGCCACAGCAAGAAAAGCGGGCAAAATGCCCTCGATGGAGTGCATAGAGTTTATCAGATATTTAGATTATCTACGCACAGAGGCTGATATTGATCCCCATGATAGAATCTTGTTTGAGCGCATAAATGAGAGGCTTGCTGAGATACAGGACGAATTTTTAGAGGGTGCGTATTCTATCTACGAAAAAGAAGTGTGTAGCATCAGTGATAGATTCTACACCAAGCGCCATAAGTGATTAGATTCTATGCTTGTGGCATTGTGTTTTCTCTCGCGCAAAAAGCCAAATTTTTAGAATCCATCACACAAACACTAGCAATCTTATGCTATAAGTGCAAAATTTTTACCCAAGGAGCTTATATGCCTATAAAATGCCCCCCGAGAGAGATGCTCGCACTAGCACCAAAACGCCCTAACCCACGCTCAGAGCGCCCACTCACATAGCCCTGCGTCATCCGCGCCACAGCCTGCGCCTTTGCCTCACAGCCTGCGCCACAGCCCGCACTCGCCCGACTTGCCCTCCCCCAATCCACGCTTTTGCTCGGGATTGGCTTGTATCTCTTCTTTTTGTGCTCAATGCCCTCTTCCCCACGCAAAGCGATGATTTTGGCGTGCCACTTGGCAGTATAGATTCTATGGTGCGCTCGTATATGCACTGGAATGGGCGCATCGGCGAGCTGCTCAAAGTCTGGTTTGGCTCCTACCTCGCGCACACGCCGTATTTTGCGTTTATCAATGCCCTCTTTGGCGTGGGCTTTTTTTACCTGCTCTTTGCCCTGCTTTTTGGGCGATTTCCCACGCTCACCCTCACAGACTGCGCCACACTCGCGCTTATGCTCTTTATGCTTATGGCATTTCGCGCCTTTGGTGCGATATTTTTCTGGGCGGCGGGAAGCCTCAACTACCTATGGGCGTATTGCTTCATCCTCCTCTATCTCCTGTCTTATAGGATTTTTTGGAGCTCCCCGAGTAGCTCGACTAGATTCTCACTGCTAAAGGCTCTAGGGATGCTCATACTCGGACTTGTCGCTGGGTGGGGCAGTGAGCTTGGAATCGTGCTTGTGGTGTTTTGGCGTATTTTATGAGTATCGCAGCGACTTTGCAGATGGGGCTACCCGGTAGGGCGAGGCTGCACTATGGAATCTTTGATATAAGCTTGCTCATTTTTGTGGGTAAGATTCTAAGCGAGAGCCTCAAGCACCGCACACTGAAGGTTTCTCAAAAGCTCATCATCACGCTATGCGCCCTGTATGGAATCTATGTGCTCACGGCGTGTGCGGATATGCGCCTAAAGTGGGAGCGTATGCTCGCCTCCATCGCCGCGCAAAAGGCTATGGGCAAAAGCGAAATCGTGGTGGAGGCGCAGACTTTCATCTCGTATTATGCAAACTACACGGGCTGGAGCAATCCGAGCTCAAATCCTAATGAATGGCCTAATAATGTCTATGCGAGGATTTTTGGCGTTCAAAAATTTATCGCGCGCTAGGGGCTAGCGTGGTTTCTGGTGCGGCTTATGTGGCTTATGCGCGACTTTTGGCGCGCTCTCACATCACGCCGCCATTAATGCTATCGATATAGTGGAGTTTATGCACCACGCTATCAAGCAGCCCTTTCATCTGCATATTGTGGGTGTCGTTGCTCGCGATTTTTTCAAACTCATCAAAACTAAGCTTTTGGGCATTTTCACGCAAATAGCGCATCGCACTAAGCTCGTTGTGGGTGATGATAGAGGCTTTTTGCAGGGTATTGGCGAGATTGTCAAAACGCTCTTTAGAGCCAAACGCGTCTATGGCGTCCTCGCGCACCTCTTTGGCTTTTTTGAGCATAGAGGAGGGCTCAAAATAGTCTTTGATACGAAGCGCGGTGTTGGGGTTAGAAATATCAGTAGTAACTTGGGTTTGGGAAATCTCCTCTAGGGGCTTAATGTGATGAAGCTTAGCGTCGCTTACCTCTTCTCTCGCGCCCGCTTGGTTTTGCTGATAAATCGCGCTTAGCAACGACTGCCCATCCACTTTCATCGCACCGCTCCTTTTTGTTTAGAACTTGGACTACTAAAGCACTAAGCATTCCACACCCTGCGCCCCACGCCACTAGATAAGGCTAGAGAGTGCTACAATCGCGGCTAAGATGTGCTTACGCGTTCTTAAGGAGTTTATAGGCTTTTTCCACTCTGCGCAAATCCTGCACAACGCTATCTAGGAGCGATTTATTCACATTTTGGTTATCCAAAATCACGCCCTTGGTTTTTTTGAGCAGCTCATTGTAGGACTTCTCTAAGTCCTCTTTAGCATAGCCCTCCTGCAGTCCCAAAAGCTCCAAAGCCTCTTGTGTGCTCATCTCTACATCGTTTGCATACGAGGCGGCAAACTCATCATAGAGCTTGTTAAAATCCTCATTATCTAGCTCAAAAAACGCCGCCACATCGATGAGCATAGCCTCTTCGTTTTTGTCAAATTCCCCATCAGCATACGCAAGGACAAACAAAAACTCCACAACCTTTAGGCGTTTTTTATACTCGCCCTTTGTCGCGTTGCTAAAATCCACGCACAGCTGCTCTAGGCTACGCTCATCGCCGTTTTCATAAATCTCTAGCAAGGCTTCTTTAGTGATTTTGGAGTTTTTAGAATCTCGCGCCATCTCATCGATCATATCCTCCACGAGCACGCGCTCAAACTCACACATCTTGCCATCACTGCGGGCAAAAATGCCCAAAATCGCACTCAAAATCCCATATTCACTCTCTCTGATTTTGTTTTGTGCCCTCTCCTGCTCGCTGACTTGCCCTATCTGTGCGACTTCAAATCGCGGTTTTGGCTGGGCGATCTCTTGGTGCAGGGGATTTTTGAGATAATCCTGCAGGGTAACATACAAAAAATACGCTACCCCCGCTCCTATAAGCAATAAAATAAATTCCATACTACCTCGATTCTGTTATTTTGCAAGTTTATTTTCTAGCTCTGCGACAAATCGCCAAGTCTTTATCACAGAATCTGGATTGAGCGAGATGGAGCTAATGCCCTCTTTTACCAAAAATTCCGTAACTTCTGGATAGTCGCTTGGGGCTTGCCCACAGATACCACAATATTTATTATGCCGCTTACACGCCGCTATGGCTTGTCTAAACATCTCAAACATTGCAGGATTGCGCTCATCAAAGATATGCGTTACGAGCTGCCCGTCTCTATCCACGCCTAGAGTAAGCTGCGTGAGATCGTTTGAACCGATAGAATACCCATCAAACATACTCAAAAACTCATCTGCCAAAATCACATTCACCGGCAACTCGCACATCACATAGATCTCTAAGCCATTGCGCCCCGATTCTAGGCCATTGCGACGCATAATCTCTAGCACCTTTTTGCCCTCTTCTGGCGTGCGCAAAAATGGTATCATCACCTTCATATTACTTAGCCCCATCTCATCGCGCACCATAGCTAACGCCTCGCATTCCCACTCAAACGCCACACGATAGAGATCAGAATAATACCTGCTCGCCCCGCGATAGCCTAGCATAGGGTTTTCTTCTTGTGGCTCGTAGTATGTGCCTGCCACCATACCGCGGTATTCGTTTGATTTAAAATCACTCGTGCGCACGATAACGGGATTTGGGTAAAACGCCGCGCAAATCATACCAATGCCCTCGGCGATCTTTTTGATAAAAAAATCTTTTGGGCTCTCATACCCCGCCATCAGCCGCTCGATCTCCGCGCGCTCTTTGATCTCCTTGCCCTTGCCATTTTGGATATCAAGCAATGCGAGGGGGTGGGCTTTGATCTGATTGAGCACGATGAGCTCCATTCTGGCTAGTCCCACGCCGCTATTTGGCAGTTTGGCAAACCCAAACGCCTTTTCGGGATTGCCCACATTCATATAAATCTTTGTCTTTGTCTCACCGAGATTATCAAGCTCCACACTTTTGACTTCATAATCACAGATTCCCGCATACACATACCCCTCTTCGCCCTCAGCGCAAGAAACGGTAATCTCCATACCGGTATAAAGCCTATCAGTCGCGCCCACTGCGCCCACTATCGCAGGCACTCCGATCTCGCGCGCCACGATCGCTGCGTGGCAAGTCCTACCGCCGCGATTTGTGATCACTGCCGCAGCCTTTTTCATCACAGGTTCCCAATCCGGATCGGTATTGTCTGTTACGAGGATTTCGCCCTCATTAAAGGTGTTCATATGCTCTAGGTTATTGATGATACGCACCTTGCCCGCGCCGATTTTGTTGCCAATGGCGCGTCCGGTAATGATAACCTCGCGAGATTCTGCAGAATCTGTGAATCTAAACTCCTCCAAGCGATTAGCAGTTTGGGTTTTGAGCTTTTGACTCTGCACAGTTTCAGGACGCGCTTGCACGATAAATATCTCCCCGCTCTCGCCATCTTTTGCCCATTCCATATCCATAGGGCGATACTCGCCAGCCTCTTTGGTATAGTGCTCCTCTATCCTCACGGCATAGCGCGCGAGCGTGAGTATATCTTCATCTGTGATGGAGAAGGTTTTGAGCTCTTTTTGGGTGGTTTTGATATTTTTAGTAGGGTGTTCGCTGCCGCGCGGGGCATAGACCATCTTTTGGTGCTTATGCCCTAGCTGACGCTTGATGATGGGGCGTTTGCCATCTTTTAGCGTGGGTTTAAAGACATAAAACTCATCGGGATTTACTGTGCCGCCCACGACATTTTCGCCAAGCCCCCAAGAAGCCGTGATAAACACCGCGTCTTTGAATCCCGTCTCGGTATCGATACTAAACATCACGCCCGCACTGCCCTTATCCGCACGCACCATTTTTTGCACACCCACAGAAAGCGCGACTTTGAAGTGATCAAATCCCCTAGAGGCGCGATAACTCACCGCCCTATCGGTAAAAAGTGAGGCAAAGCAGGATTTGATATAGTGTATCAGCTCACTTTTGCCCCTCACGCTTAGGTATGTGTCTTGTTGTCCTGCAAATGAAGCATCGGGGAGATCCTCCGCAGTCGCCGAGCTGCGCACCGCCACATCGGTTTCTTTCATACCATATTCTTCGCTAAGGATTTTATAAGCTTCAAAGATCTCTTCGCGCAAATCATCGGGAAAGGGCGTGCCAAAAATCAATTCCCTAATCTTTTTGGAGCGCGTCTTTAGCACATCGATCTCTGTGACATCAACGCCCCTTAGCAGCTCCTCAATCGTCTCCCTAATCCCGCCAGAATCTAGCAGATACCAATACGCCTCGCTTGTGATCGCAAAGCCATTTGGCACCTTTATGCCTTCAGATACGAGCTCTTGAAACATCTCGCCGATACTCGCGTTTTTACCACCCACGATAGGAACATCTTTGTTGTTGAGCTCCTTAAAAAACTTTATATACTTCATCGCGCTTCCTCTCCTGCTTTCTTAAAGTAGGGCTAAATTTTAGTCAATCAAAACTTAAAAGGCACTAATAACTAGATTTTCTTGCGTGGCTAGCGTGCTACACATTGCGCTAGCGTGGGGTTTGTGTGAGACTTTCTAGCAGGACTGTAGCGACATTGCGCGAGCTACCATAGCCCAAATACGCGCGGAGTTTTTTGGCATTGCGCGCGTAGGTTTGGTAGTCAAAATGCTTATAAGAATCTAAAAGGTTTTCTACACTCAATTCATCTTGGATAAGCTCTGTGTGCAGCCTCTGCTCGCCTCTCCCCGCACTCTCGCCACAAGCCCCCTGATACAGGATATTTGCCAACCCCACGACATTTAGCCCCACAAACGCCTTGGCGATATGATACTCCACCTTGCGCATCGTGTAAGCAAGCACAAATGGCGCGCCTAGCAGTGCCGCCTGCAGTGTCGCTGTGCCCGAGCAGATAAAGGCAAACTTGCACGCTCTTAACGCCTGCGTGGAATCAAAACTAAGCGCAAATTCCTCTAGCCCATCGCCATAGATTCTGTGTAGCTCATCTTTTGGGAGGTTGGCAAAATGCGCAGGAGCCACGAGCACTTTAGATTCACTAAGCTCCCTTGCTAAGCGCACAAAAATAGGGAAAATCCTGCCAATCTCCCCGCGGCGGCTCCCGGGCATAAACACGATTGTTTGCCCTCGCCCTGCCTCGCCCTCTCGCGCAGATTCTGTGGATTCACTAGAATCCATAGAATCCACAGAATCTAGCGGCAGCTCATCAAGCAGCGGATGCCCGACATAGCGCGCACGCCCATCTTTGAGCGCGTTTGGATACATACTAAGCTCAAAGGGCAAAATCGCACATAGCCTATCACAAATGCGCTCTATCTCCTTTGCCCTCCAGCTTTTCCACGCCCACACTTGGGGCAGGATATAATACACCACCTCCACGCCACTGCCCCTAAGCCCCTTGGCTAGCGGTATATGAAAGCTCGAGCTATCAAGCAGCAGGGCTTTTTTGCAGGTTTTAGCGAGGGCTATCATCTCATCATTCACGCGCTTATAAAAAAAATATTTTTTTATCACATCCACAAACGCCATCACCGCAAACGCGCTTAGCTCATAGCTAGAATGTGCCCGCAAATGCGCACAATCCACAAACGCGCTATGATCAAAAATCCCCACAATCTCTAGCACCACACCCCTCTGCTCCGCGAGCGTGTTTAGCTCATAAGCGAGCGCTTTTAGGTGGAGATTGGCACTTGGCTCGAGCGCGCTGACAAACACGCGATGAGTGATTGTTGTATCTTGCTGCATTGCTAGCCTTTTAGATTCTGTATTTTTGGCTACTAAACTCACGCATTGCCCTTTGTGTGCTTTGCTGGCGTAGGATTTGCGGATTTTGGGGCTTTGGCGCGGGATTTGGGAGATGTGGGAGATGAGAGGGGCGATTTTTGTTGTTTAGATTCTCGCTGCATAGATTCTCGCTCATTGAGCGCGATTTCTTGCTTGAGATCCCTTAGCTCGATCCCTAGTCGCCTATTTTCTAGCTCAAGCTCCAAAATCCTCTGTTTATACTCCTGTGGTATTTCAGATTTGCTCTCACTTGGTTTTTGGGGCGATTTTTTGGGCTTTGGCTGCGCGTTTTGGGGCTTTGGTGCGGCGTGCTCTGCCTGCAACGCCCTAGCTTGGCTAAGCTGCTCGCGCAACTCCCCTAATTCCTTTTTTGCCTTTGTGATCTCCTCTTGGTATTGGCTTATCTCGTCTCTAAAGCGCGCGCGATGTCGCTCAAAAATCTCCACAATCTCCCACAAACTCCCGCTTGTGAGATCGTATTGCAAAAATTCCTTGAAAATCCGCGCATCAATGTTTTGTGGCATTCTCGCTCGCTTATTCTTGTGAATCTAGCTCTAGGCTTAGCAAAAGCAGTTCCTTGCCTTTGACAATGCGCACATTGCGCGATTGGCAATGGGGGCATATCGCGTATTGCATATCTTGCGCAACGCTTTGGGTTTGGCAATCCTCACAGAGCACCTCCACGCGCTCATACACAGATTCTAAAAGCGCGTTTTCACACAGGGCAAACTCTGTTCTAAATGTCTCAAAGGTGCGCGCAAGCAGCCCCATATCCACGCCGCTGCGCTCGCCCACGCTGATGATGATTTTATGCACCTTGCTAGCATTATGCTGCGTGGCTATCTCGCAAGCCTGCTCCAAAAGCGCATTGACAATCGATAATTCGTGCATTAGATTCTATCCCTATCGTGATTGTGTCATTATAGCGCACTATCGGCTTTTTAAGAGAGTTTTGCACAAGTTGTGGCTATAATCGCCCGCTCAAATCACAATCTTAAAAGGAGTTTTATGAAACCTCACGCACACACTGCTACCACACAAAGTAGCGTTTGGGATAAGCTGTATTGGCTTTTTGTCGGGCTGTATGCCTTTGCCCTGATTTACAAATCAAGCGCGCCCTTTATGAGCGGCGATGACATTGCCTTTTATGCGAGCTTGGTAGAGGGCAGGGACGCGTGGCACGGACTTGAGACAGGTTATGGACGATTTTTCCCCCTTGCTGGTTGGAATCTAAATCTAATCGCCTTATTTTCTACTAGCCCATATGCGTTTATGATAGGCAATGCCATTGTCTTTGTGCTTGTGGCGTTTTGTTTTTTCAAGCTTAGTCTTTACACAAAGGCTCATAGGGCACTTGTGCTTGTATCTTTTGTCAGCTTTGCACTCACGGTTGGCTATACCAAAATCATCACACAAATCCCCTTTCCTGAAAACACACAGATTCTCTTTCTAGGCATTTTCTTACTCGCTGCCTATCATTTCTACACCAAGCTTTCGCGCACTGTTACTGATATATATATATATATATGCGACACTGATGCTGCTTGCAGGGAATTGCGTCATTTATCTCAAAGAAGTGTCCTTTATCCTCATTAGTGGCTTTGGATTCTTACACCTCCTCTTTAGCTTTCTCTCACACCACAAATCCTTCAAATCCCTCGACAAACGGCTTATCAGTATGGATATCGCGCTGATGGTAAGCGGCGTAGTGTTTTTGCTCTGCTATGCGTATATGACTGCCAACGCGCACTCTAGCTATACCAATCAAGAATTCGTCTTTAGCCCCATACGCACGCTCGCTGTCTCTGTGCTAGCCGCCCCGATGGTGAGTATCGCTCTGCCATGTATGCTGCTAGCGCGCGCTGTGTGGCTCTATACGCATAGACAATGCCCAAATCCCTTTTGGGATAGTATCGGGCTTATCGCGTTTGGGTATTTTCTGGCGTTTCTCATTTTGGGTATGGGGAGTTTTCATTATTTTATGCCCGCCAATATCCTTGCCTATATCTACGCGCTGTATTTTGTGGCACTCTATGGGAAGGTGCTTGTGAAAAAGGTGCTGTTTTGGTGCATAAGCGGCGTGGTTGGGCTTAGTCTGCTAGGCAATGCAATCCCCCAAGGGATACATTATTTCACACTCAATAAGATTCAAATGCGCAACCTAGCACAAACGATGGGCTTCCTCCAAGGCTATTTGTCAGAGCACCCCCAAACGACTTTGTATTTTGATGGTTTTGGGCGCGGTAGGGACAAATACTACAACTCGTGGATGTATAGCACACTCTTTGGCATACTCCCTAGATTCTATAACACACAGATTTTTGATATAAAATCCAAAGAGCCAAATGGACAAGTTTTTAGCACCAATATAGAGGCAAAGCTGAGCTTTTATAACACCGATGAGGTGAGCGAGCCACAAAGTGGGGATTTGATAATCCTGACTTTTTTTAGCGACAAGCCCATCACACAAGAATATATCCAATCTCTCAAAGCCCAACACGAGCTTTTGTTTGCCACAGACAACTTTGGCTATCTGCCCTCATACAATATGATGAGTTTGGGAGCCTACGCACTGCAGCAGCTAGGGATTAAGCACGCGCTAAGCAATGTCGGCAACACCTTCAAACTCCCCTCACAAATGTATGTCTTTAGGGTGCGCTAGATTCTGTCATTACAGATTCTAAAACCGCTAGCGACATTATAGAATCTATGCAACCCAAAGCACTAGATTCGGGTAATGTATGTGCGCGTAAGCCGGAGCGAGTGGCAATTCACTTGCCACGAGCGATACCAAGTTTGCGCAACAAACTTGCAATGAAAGAACAGAATCTAGCTCCGCGTAAATCTCGCGCCAGCTAGCAAACTCCTAATAATCTCCCTATCATCAAAGGGCAGGGTTTGCTCCCCGATGATTTGGTAGGTTTCATCGCCCTTGCCAAGCACGAGGAGCACCTCATCATCACGCAAGTCTTTGATAGCGAGCTCTAGGGCTTTTTGGCGGCTAGATTCTATGATGAGCTTGGAGGTATCGCTCACGCCATGCGCGATTTGCGTGATGATAGAATCGGGATTTTCACTGCGAGGATTATCACTCGTGAGGTAGATTCTGTGTGCGTATTTATCCGCCATAGCACCCATTTTGGGGCGTTTGCTCACATCGCGATCGCCCCCCGCGCCAAAGAGCGCGACGATTTTGCGCCCCGGGAAGCTCTGGAAAATCTGCTCCATACCATCGTGTGTGTGCGCAAAATCCACGATAATGAGCGGCTTATGCGAGAGGATTTCCATACGCCCGCTCACGCCCTCAAAGCGCGCGATGGCTTGCGCGAGTGAATCTAGGGACTTATGTGTGAGGAGTTTGAGCGCGCTTAGGGCAGCAAGGGCATTGTAGAGATTGTGCTTGCCAAAAAGCTTGGTTTGGAGGTGGGTAGATTCTGTAATCTCTCGTGCGTCCTCTAGTCTTTGGTTTTGCGCGCCCTCTCGCCCGCGCCCTTGCTCGAGCGCACCCTCTTGCTTTTGTCTTTGTGTGCCTTTTTTTGGTTCTCTCCGTGCGTCCTCATCGCCATTTTTGCGCTCATTCCATTCCACCTGCGCGCTTATGCCATTACCTAGCTCATAACAAAGCGCGCGCATATTGGCGTGAGATTGCAGCCCATAAGTGTAGGCATTGGCGGGATTGTAGCGGGCGTTTATTTCATCGGTGTTGATGAGTTTTGGGGTGCTGCAGGCAAAAAAGCTATTTTTCACGCGGATATACTCCTGTAGGCTTTTGTGAAAATCCAAATGATCGCTTGTGATATTACTTAAAATCTTTAGCCCAAACTCCACGCCCGCGATGCGCTCCTGCACGATGGCGTGCGAGCTCACTTCCATCACAAAATACGCGCATTCTTTGGCAAGCTCGAAGTTTTCATACAGCTCAAGCACGCTTGGGGTTGTGAGTCCTTTTGGCTTAGTCTCCACGCCATTGACAAAAAGCCCGCGCGTCCCTAGCAATGCCGCGCTAAAGCCCAAAGCACGCAAGCTCTCATAGATAATCGTGGCGGTGGTTGTCTTGCCATTGGTGCCTGTAATGCCGATGATACACTGGGGCAGGGCGAAAATCTCTCTTAGATTCTGTGCGTGGATGTGCGGGGGTTTGGGATTTAGTGCGGCAAAGTAGCGCGCATTTTGCTTGCTTAGCACAAAGAGCGTGTGAGAATCTAGGCAGCTAGTATCGTCAGTAATCGCGCTAAAATCGCGCTTACGATAGCTTATGTTTTTTGTTATGCGCATTGAGAGCCTTTTTGAGGATTGCATCTAGGCGCGAGTCAAATCGCGTGTGCCTAAGGGCTTTAAAAGATTCTATATACTCTAGCCCGATTTCTGTAAAGCCATTTTCAATGAGCTGCTCCAAAAAATCATAAAACTCTTGGGGCGAGGTGAAGGCGATTTTGGTGCTAAACATAATATCTTCAAACGCCTCCTTGAAGCTCGAGCGGTTTTTGATAGAGCGCAAAAAATCCTGATACAAAATGCCATCAAGCTCTTGCATCTTTTTTTGCTCAATGCCCCTAAACATATCTGAGAGGCTAAAGCTCGCCCTATCCACAGATTCTAAAATCTCTAGAATCTGCCTCTGGGCTTTTTGCTTAGAGACTTTAGAGGAGAGAAGGATTTGGTAATACTCAAAGAGCGAATACGCATTTTCTGGAAAATCACGCGCGCTATCACAGAGCAAAATGCCGATTTTGGCGTCTTTGTTTTTGGGCGCGATAGAGAGGATACGCTCAAAACTCTTAAAGGCTCTCTCATATTGCTTGGTGCTAAAGAGCTCAAACGCCTCTTTGATGGCTTTGTTTATCGCATATCGCGTGTTTTGTGCGGTAAGCTTTGGCATACTTATCCTAGGGGATTTGGGGTGTTGTGTGGGACATTGATGATGGCGATATCGGGGTGGATCTCCTCCTTTAATCTGCGCTCAATGGCGTATTTGAGCGTGTTTGCGCTACTAGGGCAGCCCTGACACGCGCCCTCTAGGCGCACATAGACTTTGGCGTCTTTGATACCTAGCACGCTGATATCCCCACCATCGAGATTGAGTGTGGGGCGCACCTTTTGTATCACGAGATCGACTGGGGCTTTGAGCTCTTCATCGCTAAAGGGAAAATCTTGCATTGCCACTCCTTATTTGTCTTTTTTGAAATACTCTTTGTTGCGATAGATAAGAAAGATGAGATAGCCTACCATCACCGAGGCTATAAGGATTTTTTCTTCTAGACTCATCACTACTCCTTTGCTATGTGGGCGAGGATTGTCTCTTTGTCGATGAGCTTGTCATCGTATTTGACTATCGCAACGCCCTGTGTGGTGTTGATATACCATTCTATGATACCCGCGGTGTTGTTTAGATTCTGTAAATGGGCTTGTGGGTAAGAATCTATCGGCAAATAGAGGTTTTTTTCATTATTTGGATTGTGTAGCCCCACGCTCATCACGCCAATCCACAGCACGCATACCGCTACCACTCCTAGGCTTAGATGAGATAGGCTTAAGGACTCATAGAGCACACCGCCACACAGCGCGCCAACTGCCGAGCCCACAAAGCCAAGCGTGGTAAAAAACCCAAGGGCTGCACCCTTTTGGTGCGCCTTTGGATAGCGGCTTGCAAGCGTTTGCATAATAGGCTCGTGGATAGAAAACCCCACAAAAAAAATCATAACCCCCAGCACAAAAAGCCACAAACTCCCCGCATAGCTCGCATACGCGATTAAAACATATGAGAGGGCAAACGCCACGATACCCCCTAGCAGCACTTGCTTAAAATACCCCTTTTTTTGTGCCAAAATCGAGGCAGGCGCGAGGCTAAAAAGCCCCAAAATCGCACCGGGCGCATAAATCTCCCAGAGGCTAGATTCTGCAATCTCAAAGCGTCTTTTTAGCTCCATACCCACGATGACAAAGGTAAAAATCATCAAAAACTTTTGCAAAAGCACGCTTAGGTTGAGCGTTTGGAGATTTGTGTTTTTGAGAATATTGCTAAATTCAGTGTTGTGGTAGGTGTAGGCGATCTTTGGCGTAGATGGCACGCGCATAAGCAGCACGACAAGCGCGATGGTATTGAGCAAAGCAGTGAGCAAAAAAATCGCCTGCAAGCCCATATGCCCCGCAATCAGCGGTCCCAAAATCATTGCTAAGATAAAGCTCACAAAAATCCCAGCACCCATCATCGCCATAGCCTTGCTGCGCTTCTCCTCTCTGACGAGATCCGCGATTTGCGCGCTGATCACGCCCCCAATCGCCCCCGCGCCCTGCAAAAATCGCCCGATAATAAGCGTGATGATATCATCGCTAAAGGCACACACAAGCGATCCTAGGATAAAAATCACAAGCCCTATGGCTATCACGCGCTTTTTGTCCGTCTTATCGCTCCAGATTCCAAAGGGGGTTTGGAAGATGATCTGCGTGATGGCATAGCCCCCTGCAGCGAGCCCAGCGAGAAACGCGCCCGTGCTAAAGGCATCGGCATAGAGCCCAATGGCAGGCAGTGCGACAAAGAGCCCAAAAAAGCGGAAGGAAGACACGAGGGTAAGGGCAAACACATCTTTAGACATACATTTCCTTTTGTTGTTGTGAGGGCGTAATTATATAGAGATTGTGTAAAGGTTGTCTTAGGAGCTTAGGTTCTGCAAGGGCATCGCGCTTTTTGCGCTTTTGGTATTTTTGGAAATTTACCCTGCACACAAAGCGTAGCTTCTTTGAGAAAGCGTAGTTTCTTTAGTGATCCCTAGGATCACTAAAGAAACTTCATTATTGCACCAAAAAATCATAGAATCTCGCATTGAGATTGCGTGTATGCTCGCGTAAGCCGGAGCTCACAGAGATTCATTCTGTGTGAGCGATAACAATTTTGCTACAAGCAAAATTGTATTAAATGATGGGCTTGCGCAGCGGAGGGGCGAGGGGTTTGCTTCACGCGCCACGATTAGCAAACTTTGCCCCGCAAAACTTGCTATAAATACTAGGCTCTACATACGCCGATAGGAGAGGGCTTCAAGGATATGGGGCTTTTGTATCATCGCACTTTGGCTCAAATCCGCAATCGAGCGCGCGACTTTTCTTAGCTTATTTTGTGCGCGTCTGCTTAGCCCAAAGCGCATACTTGCTTGCTGCAAAAGCCCCTCGCTTTGAGAATCTAGTACGCAAAATTCCTCAATCTCCCTTTCACTTAGCTTGCCATTAAAGCATTTTTGAGCGCGCCCTTTGGCAAACGCAAACGCTTCAAACACCATCGCCTGCATTTGTTTAGAATCTAGCCCCACTCCCCTTGTGCGCTCCATTTCTGGGGCTTGGGCTTCCTCCATCTGCACAAACATATCAATCCTATCCCAAAACGGCTCGCTTAGGCGATTTTTATACGCGCTGATTTCTTTGTCTTGGCAGCGGCATTCTTTTGTATGGCTTAGGAGATTGCCACAGGGGCAGGGGTTTTGCGCCCCGACAAAAAGGAATGCGCTCTCATACTCGAGCTTAGAATGCACCCTAGAGATGGCGAGTTTGTTGTTTTCTAGCGGCTCGCGCAGGGATTCTAAAATATCGCGCTTAAAATGGGGCAACTCATCAAAGAACAAAATCCCATTGTGCGCAAGCGCGATCTCGCCGGGCTTTGGCTCAAACTGCGTGGCAGAGCCTAGAATGCTTGCTTTTGACGCGCTTTGGTGGGGATTTCTAAATGGGCGTAGGGGCGAATATGCGCCCTCTTGCGCGCTTAGGGATTGGAGCTTTAGCGTGTGCATCATCTCAGCAAGACTCATAGGCGGGAGGATGTAGCGCATTCTCTGGGCGATCATACTCTTGCCGCAGCCCGGACTTCCCTCAAAGATAATATTGTGCAGCCCCACTGCGGAGATGAGCGCGGCGCGCTTGGCTCGCTCCTGCCCCTGCACCTGCGCAAAATCAAGCCCAAAATCCTGCGTATAATAATACCGCTCCCCCTCCGTTTCAATGTAGGCAAAACCTAGATTCTGTGTGCTTAAGTCGTTTGGCTCTTGCGTGCCTTCCTCGCCTTGTGGGAGATTGAGGATCTCAAGGGCTTGGGTGAGATTGTGGGCAAAATGTAGTTTAAGGTTTGGGATAACGCCTAGGATCTCCTGCGCGCAGCTAGGGACGATGATATGGGCATTGGGGCAGAGCAGCGCGAGATCAAAAAGCAGCGGATACATACTCTGGGTGTATTTGATACTCCCATCAAGCCCCAACTCCCCAAAGGCAAACCACGGCTCCTTTAGCTGCAGTCCGCTGCTACAAAGCACAAGTGCGATGGGCAGATCAAAGTAACTCCCGCTTTTGGCGATATCTGAGGGCGAAAGGTTGATAGTGATTTTGAGCGGTGGGAGGGTAAAATCAGTCGTGGCGAGGGCGGACTGCACGCGCTGCTTGGATTCTTGGATAGAGCTTGTCGCAAGCCCGGTAATGCTAAAGCTTGGCAAGCCCCTTGTGAAGGCGGATTCTATCTCGATGATTTTTGTTTGCGTGCCCACTAAGCTTGCGCAAAGGATTTTGTTTGTCATCAGAATCTAGGCTTATCTCGCGCGCCTGCGCTCTTTTTCAAACTTTTTGCGCTTTAAGATGGGCAGCTTATCGACAAAGAGCACGCCATTGAGATGATCGATCTCGTGTTGCACCGCCACGCTCAAAAAATCCTCAGCTTGGAGAATCTTATCATTGCCAAAGCGATCTTTGTAAGCGAGTGTGATGTGAGCAAATCGCTTGGTCTCTTCATAATACTCCGGCACAGAGAGGCAGCCCTCATTCCACACGATTTCGCCCTCTTGCTTCAAAAACACGGGGTTTATGATCTCAAGCATATCCTCTTTGTGCTGCTCATTGTCCTCTTGGCGCGGGAGATTGATAATGAGGATTTGCTGCTCTACGCCCACTTGTATCGCTGCTAGCCCCACGCCACCGCGCTCTATCATCGTCTCATACATATCATCGAGCAATGTGTGGAGCGCCTCATCAAAAACCTCCACGGGCTTTGACTTTTTGCGCAAACGCTTATCAGGGTATTTCAAAATTTCCAAAATCACTATCAAATTCCTCATCTTCATCTGCCCCCTCGCTAGAAGCGGCTTTGAAAATCTCGAATTTTTTATTTTCTGATTTCGCGCTCTCTAGGGCAGATTTGGCATTTTGTATGTTTTCTTGGGGGGTTAGGTTTATATCAAACCTGCTCGCCCCTATGATGAGCTCAAGGGCGATTTGTGTATCGTCCAAAAACACGGTGCTTTTTTTGAGCGAGTCGATAAAGTCTATCGTCGTGTCGCGAATCTGGGATTGGGGAATGTTTTTGACAAAAATCGCAAATTCCGCATTGCCTAGGTGGCAAATGCTATCTTCCTTGCCGATTTTGCCAAACAAAATCTTAGAAACCATCTTAGTCGCACTCAAAAGCGAGCGTTTGTTATTAAGACTAGAGAGGAGAGTGGGGCTAAATGCCGCGATAAAGAGCGCGTTTTCACCCGCAAAGTCCTTGCCTATGAGGCACTCGCGCTCGAGCTTTTGGAGGAAAAACTGCTTATTGTGAATCCCAAGCGTAGTATCAAACATCGAGTTTTTTTTGATATGTAAAAAGCTCTCATACATTTTGGCGTAGTTTTCCACCACACTTCTGGTTTGATCAAAAACCCCTTTGTATGTGATATTTGTGTCATTAAGTAAGATTTTTATCGCGTTTTTGACGGCTAGGGGGTTTTGAATCTTATCAATCTCTGTGAGTTGTGAAAACACCTTAGATTCAAGGCCCTCTAATCGCTTAAAGAGCGCGCCCACTTGCTCAAAGATATTTTTTAGGCTTGCAAAGCTGCTATTTATCGTCGTTTCAAGCGCGATGATATTGGCATTGTGATGCCTAGATTCTAAGACATTGCGGATTTTGTTTTTGACATCTTCGTTTTGTTCTTGGTTGAGATTGCGTTCAAAGATGCTTTCAAAATTTTCCGGGAATGGGAAGATATTTTCATCATCGAGCATTTGGATTGTTTTTTTGGAGATTTCACTTAGCTTTTCCTTAGCGATACTCTCGGTGCTATCTGCGCTCTCGCTAGAGAAGCCAGACTCGCTCTCAAGCTCTAAGCCCAAGCTTCCAAAAAAATCGTTGTTGTTATCTGGCATATCCTACCTTATTTTAAGCTCTTGCTTAGGATTTCATCGATAATCCCGTATTCCTTTGCCTGCGCACTGCTCATAAAAAAGTCGCGCTCGGTATCTTGTGAGATTTTTTTGAGATTTTGTCCGGTGTTGTGCGCCATAATCTCATTGAGCGTTTTTTTGAGGCGCAAAATCTCTTGGGCTTGGATCTCGATATCTGTCGCCTGTCCTTGCGCGCCACCTAGGGGTTGGTGAATCATAATGCGCGAGTTTGGCAGTGAATACCGCTTGCCCTTCGTCCCACTGCTAAGCAAAAACGCCCCCGCACTCGCCGCCTGTCCGATACAAATCGTGCAAACATCTGGGCGAATGTAGTTCATTGTATCATAGATACTAAAGGCACTTGTAATCACGCCACCGGGGGAGTTGATATAAAAGTTTATATCTTTTTCTGGATCCTCGGCTTCTAAAAACAGCAGTTGCGCGACGATCGATGACGCCACATAGTCGTTTATCTCGCCGCTTAGCAAAATGATGCGATCTTTTAGTAAGCGCGAGTAAATATCATAGCTACGCTCGCCGCGCCCCGTGCGCTCTATCACATAAGGGATATATCCACTCATCTATCTGTCCTTATTCTGAATCTTTTGGTGCTTGTTTGCTAGATTTTGGTTTTTTAGATTCTGTAGCATTTTGAGAGTTTGCCTCATCACTAGCTTTTGTTGTGTCATTTGATTTTTTGGCTTTCTCTGTGCTAGATTCTAGCTTAGAATCTAAAAGGAATGTCAGCACTCTGTCCTCCACCATAGCCATTTTGATTGCTGGGAGGAGGTTGTTGCTTTGGTAATACTCAATGGCTGCCTTTGGATCCTGTCCCATCATCATCGCTTCGTAGTAGATTGTCTGCAGCGCCTCATTGTCCTCGATAGCGATATTGTGCTTGCGCGCTAGAGCGTCGATGATAAATGTCGCTTGCACGCTTTTTTGCGCCTCCTGTCTGAAGCTATCGCGCTTTTGCTTTGCCTTATCCTCATCGTCTTTGAGCGCGTCAAACTCCTCTTTTGGCATAGCATTGAGCGCGTTTCTAAACAAAATATCCATTTCCTGCTCGATGATAGGCTCGGGCAAGTCAAATGTGATCTCTTTTGTCAATGCCTCAAGCGTCTTGCTTTTGAGCTCTTTATTATAGAGGCTTGTTTTTTGCTCCATCGCGATTTGCTCTCTTAGGGTGTCTTTGAGGGTTTCGAGCGTGGCACTCTCGCCCATCACGCTCTTAGCAAACTCCTCATCGATCGTTGGCACATCTTTTTGCATAATCTTATGGAGCGCGATCTTAAAAGTCGCTGGCTTGCCCGCTAGGTGCGCGGCTTGGTATTCTTGCGGGAATGTTACTTCGATATCGCGCTTTTCGCCCTTTTTCATACCGATGAGCGCGTCTTCAAAGCCGGGGATAAATTGATTAGAGCCGATAGTGAGATTGAAGTTCTCTGCCTTCCCGCCATCAAAGGCTTTGCCATCGACAAAGCCCTCAAAATCGATCACTGCCACATCGTCCTTTTGCAACGCTCTATCCTGCGCTACCTCCGAGAGGGGCGCGCGGGCTTTGGCTATCTCTGCAAGCCGCTCATCGATCTCCTTAGCACCCACGGCTTTTAGCGCGACTTCTGGCACACAGCCCTCAACCTTATCGAGGCTAAACTCTGGGGTTGTGCTGATTTTTATCTCCACATCGATATTGCCATCTTTGCTTTCAAACTTTGAGATGATAGGATTGCCAAGCACCGCTTGAGGCGCGATATCAAGCTCCTTTATCCCCGCTTGGAGGAGATCCTGCACCGCCTCTTGTTTAGAATCTCTATCAATTTGCTCTTTGTAGCGGGACTGGATAAGGTGTGCGGGGACTTTGCCTCTCCTAAAGCCATCGATTTTTACATTTTTTGCGATTTTTTTGATTACGCTCTGTATTTTTTGCTCTAGCACATTTTGTGGGATTACGCCGCTTACCATAGCATTTGCGCTATTTAGCCGTTTTGTCTGTAGATTCATACAATTCCTTAGTTTAATGTTGGATTGAGTATAATTTGGCGATTGTAGCCAAAAAAACCTTAAAAACTTCAGGATATTTATGTCATTACAAGAAATTCGCCAAAAGCTCAAAAATGCCAATCTCTCCCCAAGCTATGGCAATATCATCAAAATTATGCCAAATGTGATCGTGGCAAATGGCATACGCCCAAGCGTGGGCGATATCATAGAATTTTATAATCCCTTAGATTCTGTCTCCGAGCGCACGACAAGAGATTTGGGTATGGTGAGCGCGGTGGAGAGGGATCAGTTTTTTATCAATCCCTTTTCGTTTGTCGAGGGGCGCAAAAGCGGCGATTATGTGCGCATTGTCAATCAAGGCTTACAAATCCCCGTGGGCGAGGGGCTTTTGGGGCGTGTGATAAATCCCCTAGGGATCCCCATTGATGATAAGGGCGCGCTAAAGACAGAATCTAGCACGCCGCTTATGCGCGAGCCTATCGGCGCACTCAAGCGCGGGGTGATCGATGAGGTTTTTAGCGTGGGGGTGAAGAGTATCGATGGCTTGCTCACTTGCGGCAAGGGGCAGAAGATGGGGATTTTTGCCGGCTCGGGAGTGGGCAAATCCACGCTGATGGGAATGATCGTGAGCGGGTGCAAAGCCCCTATCAAAGTCATAGCACTCATAGGCGAGCGTGGCAGGGAAGTCCCGGAATTTATCAAAAAAAATCTCAATAACAATATGCACGATACGATTATCGTGGTGGCTACGAGCGATGATTCGCCGCTTATGCGCAAATACGGCGCATTCAGTGCGATGGCAATCGCCGAGTATTTCAAGCAGCAAGGGCAAGATGTGCTCTTTATTATGGATTCTATCACGCGTTTTGCGATGGCGCAGCGCGAGATTGGATTGGCACTAGGCGAGCCACCCACGAGCAAGGGCTATCCGCCCTCCGCCCTCACGCTTTTGCCCCAACTTATGGAGCGCGCGGGCAAGGAGGAGGGCGTGGGCTCTATCACGGCGTTTTTTACCGTGCTAACCGAAGGCGATGATCTCAGCGATCCCATAGCCGATCAAAGCCGCTCTATCCTAGATGGGCATATCGTGCTCTCGCGCGAGCTCACAGATTCTGGAATCTACCCGCCCATTAATGTCCTAAACTCTGCCTCAAGAGTGATAAATGATGTCATCACGCCCGCGCACCTGCAGGCTGTGAGGAAGTTTCGGCGGCTTTATGCGCTGCTGAAAGAAAATGAAGTGCTGCTGCGCATAGGGGCGTATCAGAGGGGGAACGATCCCGAGCTTGATGAGGCGTTGGGTAAAAAGGTGCTGATGGAGGAGTTTTTGAGCCAAGAATTTAGCGATATGTGGGAATACCCAAAAGTCATCGAGCAACTCCAAGTGATAATGAGCTAGGCTCAAAAGCGTTCGCTTAAGCGGTATTTCCGACGCACTGATACCAAAAAGCTACAGAATCTAAGGAAAGCTTAGAATCTAATTTTGAGAACTTAGATTCAGAATCTAGCCTTACAGAATCTAAAAAGCTCACACAATCCGCAACGCCAAAAAATCCTAGCGAGGCTTTGCCAAATTTAAATAATGGAGCGCGGTAGCACGAGACCTAAGCAGAATCTAAGTCCTTAGATTCTGAATCCACTTTAGATTCTGTAATTTCCGTATTGCTTAGATTCTGCATTTTTCCATTTCTCAAAGTCGTGTTCTCACGAATACTTTCTAGCTTCTGTGTATTGCTTTGTTTTTTCGCAAAAAGGGGTATTCCCCTCTCCCCGCTCTCCCCAGCCCCGAAAAAGCCGCCGCTGTTTTTGCTGCGCTTTGCTTGCAAGCCTTCGGCACGGCAATCGGGGAGAGTGCCTCGCTGTATCCGCTTCTAGCGCAATCGTTGCGGAGGCACTCCTGCCTCCTTGTTCCAACGATTGCGCACCACGAAGCGGGCGAGAGATTGTATGCGCTGACGCGCTACACATTTTATTTGATTTTTGCTGCGCAAAAATGGCAGAATCTAAGGACTTAGATTCTGCTCGGCTCGTGCTACCGCACGCACTATTATTTGAATCGGGCAAAGCCTTGATAAGGTTTTTTTGAAGTGGTAGATTCTGTGAGTTGCTTAGAATCTAGGCTCGGTTTATAGAAAAGGTGCTAGCCCAAGTGGCGTTCCTGACGTGATGACATTAGGCAATTACAGAATCTCGCTTAAAAATGCAGTGTATGCTCGCGAGCGGCAACAAGTTTGTGAAACAAACTTGCCTAAAATGTCTTAGGGCTTTGGGTAATACTCATAAATATCTTTTTTGGAGCGTAGCCACGGCTGATACGTCATATTTTTGATATCGCAATAGCGGCAAAATGGTATGGGCTTAGCCAAAAACTCCAAAATATCGGCATAAGTGCAAGATGGCTCGTGTATATCGATACTATCCCTATCGCTAAGGCGCAGATTTTCATTAAAGTGCTTGTTAAAATACACGCTCGAGGGTGCCACGGCGCAGGGGAAGATTTTGCCATTTTTTAAATAAGTGCAGTTATTGGCGCGATGGCACGCCATAAAGCTCTCGGTGGGATTGCAATTACCCTTTGGATTAAGGGCGGTTTTGTAGCTGTATTTTTCTGGACTTTGGTTAAAAAAATAAAGCGTTATCCCATATTCCTTGCATTTTTGCTCTATTGCCTCCCAATCTATGCGTATGGGGTATTTTGTCGGAGTGAGCTCTATGCGATGATCACGGCAGGCTTCCCAAAACTCCCTAGGTTGCTTAAGGAGCAAAATGCCATTAGTGATGATACAGATTTTGGTGTGTGGGAAGTATCGGCGCGTGATGGCGCAGTATTCTGTGCATTTGGGATTGAGCAGGGGCTCCCCGCCGATGATATGGATTTTTTCTACCATTGCTTGCGTGAGGGCAGAGAGCCTCTCCATATCCTTGCGGTATTGTGCGAGATCATAAAAGCTCGCCTCCGCAAGTTGTGAGAAGTGATCGCAGCTATAGCAGTTGAGGTTGCAATGGCTTGCGATATCCACATCGACGAGCTTGAGAAATGCCTGTGGCGTGGTGCGATGCAGTGCTTGGCGCGTCCGCTCTAAAATCTCCTCATTGCGTTTGTGATTGGTTAAAAATGTGTAGAGCCATTTGTTCTGTTTTATCCGATTTTTTAGCGTGTGTAGCATAGTGAGCCTTTGTGAGAATCTAAAGCCAAATCCTCACAAAAAAATGGAAAGTTAATGCGCGCTCACATTGGGCTTAGGGTGTTGTGGGCTTAGAGTTTTGTGGGTTTAGGGTGGTTTTGAGCCATTTTTGGTAGTGCTTATCCGCCTTGTGCGTTTTAAATGCCACGATCTGGGGCACTTCGTAGCTATGGTGGCGGCGCAGGAATCTCCGCACTTTTTTATAGAGTCTCTTGCGCGTTTTGATGGCGATGAGTGTTTCAGATTCTATGCAGAGTTTGCCCTGCCAATGGTAGTGGCTTTTGATTTTTTGGGTTTGCACACAGGCAGCGAGGCGTCGCTCACAGAGCTTTTTAGCAAGTCTCTTTGCCTCTTTTTTGCTCGTGGTAGTCGTGTGTATGAGTAGTGGCATCACGCCTCCCTTAATTTATAACATTCTCTTAAGCAACAGATAACATCTGTATCTAAACCCACCTAACCCACCTGCAGATGCTCTCATACTCAAAGGTGGCTAAGCCCTCCTTAAGCCTTTAAGTCAAAGTAAAATGCACGCCTAAGCCATATTCGAGTGAAAACTCACTCCCATCGCCTTGAGTGATACCAAGCGTGAGATTGTGCTGATAATGATCAAGCTGGCTTTGGTGTATATAAAACGACATTTTGCCCACACTGCTTACCAACACATCACTAGCTCCGGGAGTAAAATCACTCTTGGCATAACACATCGGAATAGCCCCATCACAACACCCACCTCCTTGATGGAAGAGAATCTCTCCATATCGCTCCTGCAACTGCGCAATAAGTGCTAACGCTTCTTGTGTGGCATGGATAGTGAGCAAACTAGATTCTGTATTGTGCATACTAGAAAAATCCTAGTTTATTGACAGAATAGCTGATAAGAATATTTTTTGTTTGCTGATAGTGTTCAAGCATCATCTTGTGTGTTTCGCGCCCTATACCACTTTGTTTATATCCACCAAATGCCGCATGTGCCGGATATGCGTGGTAGCAATTTGTCCAAACACGCCCTGCTTGTATCCCACGACCAAAGCGATAGGCGCGATTTATATCGCGTGTCCAAACACCACTACCAAGCCCATAAATCGTGTCGTTAGCGATTTCTAACGCTTCTTTCTCGTCTTTAAAGGTTGTAAGTGCCAATACAGGGCCAAAGATTTCTTCTTGGAAAATGCGCATTTTATTGTGTCCTTTGAAAATGGTAGGCTTGATATAGCACCCATTTGCAAGCTCGCCACCGAGCTGATTGCGCTCGCCACCAATCAGACACTGCGCACCTTCTTCTTTGCCGACTTTAATGTAATTCAAAATCGTTTCTACTTGCTTTTCATCGACTTGCGCACCCATCATCGTATCACTATCAAGCGGATTGCCAATCTTGATAGCCTGAACGCGTTTTAGGACTTTATCGATAAATCTGTCATAAATCTTTTCACTCACAAGCGCGCGTGATGGGCAAGTGCAAACTTCTCCCTGATTGAATGCAAACAGCACAAGCCCCTCAATCGCCTTATCCAGATAGTCATCTTCGTGCTCAAAAATATCTTCGAAGAAAATATTAGGGGATTTTCCGCCAAGCTCCAATGTGCAAGGAATGATATTTTGCGTAGCAAACTGCATAATCTGACGACCAACACTTGTAGAACCTGTAAATGCTACTTTGGCGATTTTGGGGCTTGTGGCGAGGGTTTTGCCTATTTTGCCTCCGCTACCATTGATGATATTAACAACACCATCAGGAATCAAATCGCCGATAATATCAAACAATACAAGAATGCTTGCTGGAGTCGGGCTAGCAGGTTTTAATACCACACAATTCCCAGCCGCAAGTGCGGGTGCTAGCTTCCACGCAGCCATAAGAATTGGGAAATTCCAAGGAATAATCTGCCCCACCACGCCAAGTGGCTCATGAAAATGATAGGCAATAGTATCAGAATCTATCTCACTGATGCTACCTTCTTGCGCACGCAAACAGCCCGCAAAATAGCGGAAATGATCGACTGCAAGCGGAATATCGGCATTGAGCGTTTCGCGGATCGGTTTGCCATTATCCCAAGTTTCTGCATATGCGATTAACTCTAGATTCTCCTCAATCCTATCAGCAATTTTTAGCAAGATTCTAGCACGCTCTTGCGGGCTTGTCGCTCCCCACTTGTCTTTGGCTTTGTGTGCTGCATCTAGTGCGTTTTGTATGTCCTGATCACTAGAAAATGGCACTTTACAAAGCACTTCGCCAGAAATAGGCGTTTTGTTATCGACATACTGCCCATCTACTGGTGGCACCCACTTACCGCCGATATAGTTTTCATACTGCCTCTTAAACACATTTGCTATGGTCTTGTATTTGCTCATTTTAGCTCCTTGTAAGTTAAGGTTTTAGGGTAGCACCTTGGATTATAAACCGACAAAATTAACTGCTCAAGATTCTTTGAGCGATTGCTTATATCTCTCTGTATCAATATGTTTTATGAGCTTAGCGGGATTGCCGCCTACAATGCTATTTGGTGGCACATCTTTGGTAACCACCGCATTTGCACCCACGATAGAGTTCTCGCCTATCCTCACGCCCGGGAGGATCGTCGCTGCCACGCCTATCCACACACGCTTTTCTATATGTATGGGCTTGCAATAGTCGTGTTGCGATTAAAGGGATTGATATCGTGGTTAATGGTGATGAGATTAACCTTAGGGGCGATAAATATCTCGCCCTAGCACCTCTGTATCCAAATGCTCCCGCCGGTATTTTTCTGACTAAGCGGCAGGGCTTTGGCAAACTCATCGGGATAGAGATAATTCAGACAGGTGTTGAAAAAGACAATCCTAAAATCAGTGTTGTATTGCAAAAACGCGCGCAGGATATAGGCTTCATTCCACGAGCGTTTTTCCTCTAGCCACTCTTTGGGATAGCTAAATGGATAAAAAATATCGTGCAAATGCACATACACGCCGCGTTTGAGCCTTGGCAAAATCTCAAAAAAGAGGCGATTGACATCGGAATTGACCTTGCTCACGTGGGTAGAATCTATAAAAAGTATATCGTTGGATTCTAAGCTATCAAAGAGCGTGAGCGGGACTTCTTGGAGGCGTTGGCGGTGGAGATTGAGGCGTGAGAATTCTTGGGGCGAGAAGAGGCTCGCTAAAACCTTTGGGTATGGCTCAATATGCGTGATATGGATACCTTCTTGTATTGCCCCCCCCCCCTATTTGGTTTAAAAAACATCTCATTGACATCGTGCATCAGTGCAGAGCTAAAGCCGCTGCCCACCTCGATAATGCGCTTGGGGGCGAGGTGGCGTATCATCGCATACAGGCAGATTCCATCGCTATGGCAGTAGGTGTTGTTGTCAAAATAATAGCGCATATTAGGCTGCTTTGTCTCTTTGAAGGGCATTTGCGCATAAAGTCTCCCAAAAGCCCCAAGGAGCTTGCGCTGCTGTGAGAGGTGCAAATCTATGCCTTGCAGTGAATCTACCTCATAGCTTATGCGCTCAATACCCTCTTTAATCTCAAAGTCATTGGCAATAGGCGAGTAGAAATGCCCGCTGGGCACGAAATCAAGCTGCCCAAAAATCTGCTGCAATTTGCGATAGGGTTTGCGCAAAATATCTTTGATAAAACGCGTCATCATAACTCCTTTGGTGTGTAGTGTGGCAAATAAGCGCACCACAAAAGTGCGGGACAAAATGCGGACCAAAATACGGACTAAGTATAGCATTATTTTGCGCATTTTCCCACGCGTTTGTGGGGCTTGCTTGTGAATCTAGCGCCTACCACTAGCCCCAATCAGACGCGATTTTAGCCTATGCCTTGTCCTTTGTGGGGCTTTGTGTAAAACTCATCACAGCCCAGCCTTATAAACTTCACATAGCCCTTGTCGTGCAAAAAATTTGGTATCTCATTAGTGTAGTAGTTGTTTTCTATCCCAATTAGCGTGATATCATACGCACTAAAGTCAATGCTCTTTAGTATGCCCATCTCCCCGCCCTCGACATCGATAGAGAGGTAGTCGATATGCCTTTGGTGGTTTTTCATAATGCTATCAAAGCGCGCGCCTTGCATTTTTATCTTGTTGATGCTGCCCCCAAACCTCCTCACTTCACGCTCGATACGCTCTAAATGCCTTTTGTCATACGCGCTCACGATTCCGCTTAGCATTTGCGCATAGCCACTGACTTGCAAAAACTCCACCTCGCCATCATACTCACAGATAGCGACATTGTATTTGGCGACATTGGGATTTGGGCGGTTAGAGAGGAGTTTTGCGAACACATTGCTATCGGCTTCTATGAGCACCCCCCCCCCCCCAATTTGCATTTTCTAAAAGATAAGTATTGCTAAGAGAGATTCCATCGTTTGCGCCGATATCGACGAAAAAAAGATCGCGCCTGCCTCTAAAGAAATATTGGACAAAAAGATCCTGCTGATGTTGGGCGTAGGATTGTAGATTTTGTGTTGTCAGCCATTTTTGGAATGCCTTGTATCGTTTGTGATACACGATTTTGTCAAGCAACTCTTTTGCTTTTGCGATGATTTTTGATAGGTAGTTCATTGGTGCTCCTTTTATTATTTTATGCAATTTGCCTTTTGGCAAATTGTTATCGGCAATGAGAGCAAAGCCCCCATTGCCTCCGCTTACGCGTTCATACACTGCGTTTTTAGCAAGTTTATAGAATCTTTTAGTGTCAGCGCGTCAGGAACGCGTTTTAGTCAAACACCTTTTCTATAAACCCGTCTTAGATTCTGAATTTGCTAGTAAATCTCATCAAGGCTTGCCTTCTTGGCATTCTAAGATTTTGGATGAGAAATGTGGGTTGCAAGCAAAAGTGCGAGGGCGCATACTTAGGTGTATGTAACCGAAGCACTTTTGCGCCGCTCCCGCATTTATCGCCAAAACGAAGTTTCTTTAGAAAAGCGCAATGCCCACAAACACAGAATCTATGTTTCCATAATTACCCCCTCTGCGCTCTCTCCCACTCATACGCACTTTTGATAATATAGGCAAGATCATCAAAGCGCGGCTTCCAATCTGTGAGTGCGCAAATCTTAGCATTGTCCGCGATGAGGATTGCGGGATCTCCCGCCCTGCGCGCAGAATCCACCACGCTAAAATCCACTCCGCTCACCTTTTTTACCATCTCTATGACTTCAAGCACACTGTATCCGTGCCCATAGCCGACATTGAAAACCTCGCTTTTGCCCTCCCGCTCGAGGTAGGTAAGTGCGCTTAGGTGCGCGCTGGCTAAATCATCGACGTGGATATAATCCCGCACACAAGTGCCATCTTTGCTCTCATAATCCCTGCCAAACACGCTCATACCCTCGCGCGCTCCGCACGCACATTCACACGCGACTTTGATGAGGTGCGTGGCGTTTTGGGATCGCTGCCCCAAGCCCCGTGCGGATTGCAAAATCTCTCGTGTGTTCGCGCTGCTCGCCCCCGCGACATTAAAATAGCGCAAAATCGCGTAATTAAACTGCCCATAGGCGCGGTGCGTATCCATCAGCACGCGCTCGCTCATCATCTTGCTCGCGCCGTAGGGATTGATGGGATTTAGCGGGGTGGATTCACTCACAGGCACGAGACTTATATCAGGCTCGCCATACACTGCCGCGGTGGAGCTGAAAATAAAGGTATTAATCCCGTGTTTGATACACAAATCAATGAGCAGGGTTGTATTGAGCGTGTTGTTTTGGTAGTAAGTCAGCGGGAGGGCGACAGATTCACTCACGATGAGTGACGCGGCAAAATGCACCACCGCGCTAAACCTCTCGCACTCCATAAGGCTAGAGAGCGTGTGCGTATCGCCCACATCGCCCTGCACAAAACGCACGCGCTCCCCAAAGATACTCGCGAGATACTCATAATTTTGCCTAAAGCCCGTGCTGAGATTGTCATAAATCACGATTTGGCAATCCTGCCTCTGTGTGAGAAAACAAAACGCGGTGTGCGAGCCGATATAGCCGCTCGCTCCGGTGAAGAGGAATTTTTGCATAAATGCTCCTTTGTGTGGGGTGTAGTTGTGTAACCCTAGATTCAAGGAAATTCGGCTTGCACGCAATATTTGCTTGATTTGTTCGGTTCGGCTTCGGTCATTACCGCCTAAGGTAACTCCCTCGCCTCACCTCCAAAAACAAGCAAATCTTACGCACAATCCTAGAATTTCCGAGGGCAAGCCTTGATGAGATTCTATAAAATGGCAGATTCTGAATCTATTGCTTTAGATTCTAAAAATGTGGGTTTGTGAATCTAGAATCTAAGCTTTTAGCAGATTCCGTGCTTGGCTTGCCCCTTGGCATTCTAGGATTTTGGATGAATTTTTAGGGTTATCAAGCAAGGGGCGAAGGGAGCTTACTTAAGCGGTAGTGACCAAGCACCGAGCGCAGATTCCCTAAAAAGTCGCCAAAAGCCAAATGCCCTAACACAGAATCTAACTTACTTTATTCAAAACCCCCAATCTCCTCAAGCTCCAGTTTAGCGGATTCTAACATTTCTTGAGCTTTTTTGAGCGTCTCCACGCCGTTTTTATACAGCTCTAAGCCCTCTTTGAGATTGATATCGCTCTGTCCTAGCTTTGTGATGATATCTTTAGCATTTTCTATAAGCTCTTCGAAGCTCTTTGTGCCGCTCTCTTGTGTATCGCTCATCGCCTCTCCTTTTATTGTATAAAAATCCCAATTTTATAGAAAATCTTGCAGGGCGATGGCTTGGTTGATATCCTTATCGCTCATCGCCTCAAGGGCTAAGACTGCCATATTTGCCGCGCTAAGCGTGGTGAAGTATGGGATATTGTCTTTGAGAATCTGCGCACGGATGAGTGCCGTATCGCCCTTGTTTGATCGTGTATCGCTCGTGTTTATCGCCATTGCGATTTCGTGGTTTGTCATCAAATCCGTGATATTTGGACGCCCCTCGCTGATTTTGAGCACGAGCTCGGATTCTATGCCCTCACTCGCAAACGCCCTGTGTGTGCCGCCTGTGGCACAGAGGCTAAAGCCTAGTGCCAAAAGTTTTTTGGCAAGCTCGCAGCCAGCTTGCTTGTCGCGTTGGCTTAGGGAGATAAAGACTTTGCCACTTGCGGGTATGGCGTTTTTGCACGCGATTTGGGATTTGGCGAAGCTCACACCCACCGCTTGAGAGATTCCCATCACCTCGCCCGTGCTTTTCATCTCTGGTCCTAGCGACATATCCGCGCCGCTAAGCTTATTAAATGGGAAGATGGATTCTTTAATCGCCACGGATTTGAGGGACTTGTGTCTTAGAATCTCATCGGAATAATCCACATTGCCAAAGCTATCATAATACGCCAACGCCTCACGCAGATTGCCCTGCCACATCACGCGCGTGGCGACTTTGGCGAGCGGTATGCCCGTAGCCTTAGAGACAAAGGGCACGGTGCGTGAGGCTCTAGGATTTACCTCAATGAGGTAGAGCTCCTCTTGATAGATGGCATACTGCACATTCATAAGCCCCACTACACCGAGGTTTAGGGCGATTTTGGCGGTGGTGGATTCTATGCGCTTTAGCATTGCAGAATCTATGCTAAAAGGCGGCAGGCAGCTCGCGCTATCGCCACTATGTATCCCTGCCTCCTCAATATGCTGCATAATGCCCCCGATATACACATCCACCCCATCGCTGATACAATCCACATCAAGCTCTAGCGCAGAATCTAGGAATTTATCAATGAGCACGGGCGAGTCCTCACTCACTTTCACCGCCTCTTCCATATAGGTGCGCAGCTCCTCGACATTATCCACAATCCGCATTGCCCGCCCACCTAGCACATAGCTCGGACGCACAAGCACGGGGAATCCAAGCGCATTAGCGATACTATAGGCTTCCTCTTTGGTGCGTGCTATGCCGTTTTTTGGTTGCAAAAGCTCGTGTTTTTCCACAAACGCAGCAAACTTCTCTCTATCCTCGGCTATATCGATGACTTTGGCACTTGTGCCGATGATTTGCGCACCGATGAGGCTTAAGTGTTTGGCGAGTTTGAGCGGTGTCTGCCCACCAAAATGCACAATCACGCCATCAGGCTTTTCACGCTCAATCACACTCCGCACGCATTCTAAAGTGATAGGCTCAAAATACAGAGTATCACTCGTGTCATAATCCGTGCTCACCGTCTCGGGATTGCAGTTATACATAAGGCTTTGCACGCCCATATCTCTAAGGGCGAAGCTGGCATGGACGCAACAATAATCAAACTCTATTCCTTGACCGATTCGATTAGGACCACCCCCAATAATCAGCACTTTAGAGGGCGTTGGCTCGTCTTTTGCGTGCTTTTGGGCGATTGCTGCATTCGGACTTCGGTCACTACCGCTTAAGGTAGCTCCCTTGTCCTCACTTGCAAAGCCCCCAAAATCATCACAAAATACTTCGCCATTTTGTATGCTCTGTGCTAGCGTGGCACTTTTGCGGGAATCTGTAATATCCTTAGAATCTTGTGAAGTGGTAGATTCTCGCACCTCGTTAGATTCTGCCACATTTTTAGAATCTAGATTCTGTAATTCCCCGCTAAAAGGCATTGTGCCATAGAGATATGCCGTTTGTGTGGCAAACTCCGCTGCGCAGGTATCTACTTCATTGTATTGCAGCCGCACGCCTAGCCGCTCCCTCAAGGCATAAATGTCCTCCTCCCTTAGCTCTAGCCCCTCGTTTTTGTTGGTAATAAATGCTAGCATTTTGTCGCTAAAGCCATATTGCTTTGCCTGTCGTAAAAACACCCTATCTTGCAGAGATTCAAAGGTAATCTCCCCCTCAAATGCGATAATCTCGGCTATTTGGTGCAAAAAATACGCATCGATTTTGCTCCACTCCTGCACTTCTGCTACACTCACGCCATTTCTAAAGGCTTCAGCGATATAGAGCAGCCTATGGGCATTTGGGCGGCGAATCTCACGCTGAATCTCACTCAAATCCCCGCTAATGGGATTAAACCCAAATATTCCCGTCTCTAGGCTACACAACGCCTTTTGCAAGGATTCTTTAAAGCTCCCGCCAATCGCCATAACCTCGCCGATGGACTTCATAGAAGTGGTGAGCGTAGAATCTGCCTGCGGGAATTTCTCAAAGGTAAAACGCGGAATTTTAGTCACAATATAATCAATGCTAGGCTCAAAGCTCGCAGGCGTGCCGGTAATGTCGTTTTTGATTTCATCTAGGGTGTAGCCCACGGCTAGGAGCGTGGCGACTTTGGCTATGGGGTAGCCCGTGGCTTTAGAGGCAAGGGCAGAGCTACGCGATACACGCGGATTCATCTCGATAACCGTCATTCTGCCATTTTGGGGATTTATCGCAAACTGCACATTGCTCCCGCCGGTATCCACGCCAATTTCACGCAGGATTTTAAAGGACGCATCGCGCATTCTTTGGTATTCTTTATCTGTTAGCGTCAATGCAGGGGCTATCGTGATAGAATCCCCGGTATGCACGCCCATAGGATCGAGATTTTCGATGCTACACACGATGATGCAGTTATCATTCCTATCGCGGATAACCTCCATTTCAAACTCTTTCCACCCCAAAAGCGATTCTTCGATGAGAATCTCATTTATGGGGCTAACCTCTAAGCCATTTTGTGCCAACGCCTTAAACTCATCGATGTTATACGCCACGCCGCTTCCCCCGCCTGCGAGGGTAAAGCTCGCGCGGATAATAAGCGGGAATCCAATCTCCTTTGCCGCTTCAACCGCCTCCTCTATCGTGTAGGCATAGCGCGATTTTGGCAAATCCATACCAATTTTTAGCATAGCCTCTTTAAACGCCTGCCTATCCTCGCCTTTTTTAATCGCCTCAGGTCTAGCCCCTAGGAATTGCACGCCTTCTAACATTCCCCGCTCGTGCATACTCATCGCCACATTGAGTGCCGTCTGCCCGCCCATAGTAGGCAGTATCGCATCGACACGCTCTTGTTTGATGATATTAGCGATAACTTCCTCGGTGATAGGCTCGATATAGGTGCGATCGGCGAAGTCTGGATCTGTCATAATCGTAGCGGGATTGGAGTTTATAAGCACCACGCGATAGCCTAGAGCCTTTAGCGTCTTAGCCGCTTGCGTGCCGGAATAATCAAACTCACACGCCTGCCCGATGATAATGGGTCCAGAGCCGATGAGTAAAATGGTGTGAATGTCTGTGCGTTTTGGCATAGTCTGTCCTTTGTGAAAAATGCGGAAAGTGTCTGCAAATGGCAGGATTGTATCCAAGCCGCGCTTAAAATGTGGTTACAGAAATGATGGTGGATTGCGCGGGCTTTGTGCCACTTAGATTCCGTCCTTGCCCATTTTTTAGAATCTCTTTAGATTCTGTGCTTGCTTCAGAATCTATACGGCTAGATTCTATGCTTGTCTTTGAATCCGCACTAGATTCTGTAGATTCTAAGTTTCTTAGACTCGCATTCTCACGGATATTTTCTAGCTTCTCAAAATCGCTTTGTTTTTTCGCAAAAAGGGGTGTTATCCCCTCCTCGATCCCCTTGATTGCCGAAAAAGCCGCCGCTTTTTGCGCAGCCACAAAGTATATCTTTTGGCGGGAGAGCCTCGCTGTATCCTTGTCTAGTTAAAAATGCACTACTGCATTTTCTTAACGCATTTTTAACACCACGACAAGGGCGAGTGTCGGTTGGTGCTATCGCACCTACACATTGATTTGATTTTTGCGCTGCATTAATGGCGCAATTTTGCAATTGCGCTAGGCTTGCGCTACCGCACGCACTATTGTTTATATTTGACAAAGCCTCGCACAAGTTTTTTGAAGTAGGGGGGGATTGCGTGAGTGTTTTTAAATGCCCTAGATTCTGAATCTATTGGGCTAGATTCTAAGATTTGTCCCAACAAACTTGCATTAAACACAATCACTGCGTTCTATGAGACTTTTGGGGAGGCAAAAGCGCTCAATCCACCCACACTCCTCGCGCCTGTGCGCGCCATCATCGCACTCGTGATCAAAGCCAAAGATATGCAAAAGCCCGTGGATAAAAAGGAGCTTTAGCTCATCTTCTAGCATATGCCCTAGCTCCCTAGCCACTTTTTGCGCGAGCTCAGCATTGAGCACCACAGAGCCTAGGCTAAGCGTGCATTGCGTGGGCACATCTGTATATTCCACGCTCAAAGGGAATGAAAGCACATCGGTGGGCTTGTCTTGATTGCGATGGGCTTTGTTTATCTCGCGCATATGTGCTGAATCTGTGATGAGCACCTCTAGGCAGAGGCTAGGTGCTAGGCTTGGCATATAGGTATTAGCTAGGGTGGCAAAAATCTCATCAAATAGCACAGAATCTAGCTCATAGCCACTTAGGTTTTCTAGCTCTAGCACGCTCACTCCTTGCGCGTTTAGATTCTCTAAGAGCGAGAATCTTTGGCGTCGTTTTGGCTAAATTATATCCTTATGTTTGTATAATGGGGCTTTGGAATTTTAGATTTGCAAGGGATCGCTATGGTGGATTATGGTATCAACTTTTGGGCTAATGGGGATTTTATCATCAATGATGGGCGGGTTGTAGTCAATCACAAAAGCAAGCCCGCACTCATACAAATCGTGCAAGAAATCCGAGAAAAGGGCTATCGTGGTCCATTGCTCCTGCGCTTCCCTCATCTTGTCAAAAATCAGATTCACAAGGTATTTAATGCCTTTGAGCGCTCCATCGCAGAATACAACTACCAAGGCGGGTTTAAAGCCGTTTTCCCCCTCAAAGTCAATCAAATGCCACACTTTGTCCTACCGCTCGTGGAGCAGAGCGCGGATAAATGCTATGGACTAGAAGCCGGGAGCAAGCCCGAGCTGATTTTAGCTATGGCGTATGCGAATAAAAACACGCCAATCACGGTTAATGGTTTTAAAGATCGCGAGATGATCTCTCTAGGATTTATCGCAGCAAATATGAGGCATGATATCACCATCACCATAGAGGGCTTAAATGAGCTAGAAACGATTATCGAGGTGGCTAAGGAGATGGGCGAGCCCTATCCCAAAATCGGGCTTAGAATCCGCCTCCATAGCAGCGGCATAGGCGTGTGGGCAAAAAGCGGGGGGATTTATTCAAAATTTGGCTTGACTTCCACCGAGCTCTTAGAAGCACTTAATATGCTTGAGCGACACAACCTGCTTGATAGATTCACGATGATTCACTTCCACATCGGTAGTCAGATGAGCGATATTTTGCCACTCAAAAAAGCCCTGCGCGAAGCGGGCAATATCTATGCCGAGCTACGCAAAAAGGGCGCAAAAAACCTAACCTGTGTCAATATCGGCGGGGGCTTGGCAGTAGAATACACCCAACACGAAAATGAAAACAACCGCAACTACACGCTTGAGGAATTTAGCGGCGATGTCGTGTTTTCACTGCGCGAGATTGCTAAGAACAAAAACGAAAAAGAGCCTGATATTTTTATAGAATCTGGACGATTCATCGCGGCAAACCACGCGGTTTTGATAGCTCCTGTGCTAGAGCTCCTCTCACAAGAGTATGACGAAAAGGCGTTGAAACTAAAAGATACCAACCCGCCGCTTATCCAAGAGCTCTATGATCTCTATGAGAGCGTGAGTGAGAAGACTGCTATTGAGTATTTGCACGATAGCTTTGATCATATGGAATCTTTGCTGACTTTGTTTGACTTGGGTTATATCGATTTGCAAGATCGGAGTAATACCGAAGTGCTCGTGCATCTCATCATCAAAAAAGTGCTAAAACTCCTAAAGCACAAAAACCACAACGAAATCATCGCCATACAAGAGCAAGTCCAAGAGCGGTATTTGCTTAATTGTAGCTTTTTCCAGAGCCTGCCTGATTATTGGGGATTGGGGCAGAACTTCCCCGTGATGCCCCTAGATAGGCTCAACCGCCGCCCCACACGCAGCGCGAGCCTATGGGATATTACCTGTGATAGCGATGGCGAGATTGCCTTTAACCCAAACAAGCCGCTCTATCTGCACGATGTCGATGTGACTAAAGAGGAGTATTTTTTGGGATTTTTCTTAGTGGGCGCGTATCAGGAGGTGCTAGGTATGCGGCATAATCTCTTTACCCACCCTACTGAATTTAGCGTGGTGTTTGATGACGATCTCAACAAAGGCTATGAGCTCTGCAACCTCCTGCAAGCCCAAACAATCCTTGATGTGCTCGATGACTTGGATTATGATACCAAAGAGATTGAGCGCATTTTAAAGCATTATATTGAGGAAAACCACGAGCTAGATTCTGATACCAAAAAAGAAGTCCTAGGGCGTTTGTATGTGATGCTTAGCGAAAATGGCTACCTGCGCACCATTAGTGTCAAAAAGAGCTAAAGGCAGGATATGAATCTTTGGCAGCTTATCAAAGAGGACTTTGGCGTTGTAAAATTACGCGATCCCGCGCTAGAGAGCAAAATCGAGCTTTTTTTCTATCCGGGCGTGATTGCTATCGTGCATTATAGAATCGCGCATTGGCTTTATGTGCGCGGGTTTAGGCGATTAGCGCGTGTGCTAATGGGTATCACGGGCTTTATCACTAATGTCGATATCCACCCAGAGGCAAAAATCGGCAGGCGCGTGTTTATCGATCACGCTATTGGCGTGGTAATCGGGCAGACGGCTATCATAGGCGATGATGTCACGATATATCAGGGCGTGAGTTTGGGTGGCGTGAGTTTGGATAAAGTCAAACGCCACCCAACTATCGAAAATGGCGTGGTTATCGGCGCGGGTGCCAAAGTGCTAGGCGATATCACCATAGGGGCAAACGCTAAGATTGGCGCGAATTCTGTCGTGATCAAAGATGTCCCGCCCGAATGCACCGCAGTGGGCATACCCGCGCGCGTGATTGTCAAGGGCAGATCCAAGGAGGCAAATGCGGCAAACAAGCTCCCAGATATTGATAGAGTGCTCTTTGAGTATCTTTGCAAACGCCTCCAAATCCTCGAACAGACAAGCTCCAAAGACTGCGCGCAGGAGCTTGAGAATCTAAACGCGCTTTATAAGCAGTTTTTAGAGAGCCTAAAGCTCTAAGGGGGAGCTATGCAGACATACCAAGTGAGAATCTACTTTGAAGACACCGATTGTGGCGGGATTGTCTATCACACCAACTATATCAAATATTGTGAGCGTGCGCGTAGCGAGATGTTTTTTGCGCGTGGCACGCAGCCCTATGATGGGCATTGTGGCTTTGTAGTGAGTAGCCTAGAGGCGAAGTTTCACGCAAGCGCGCGGCTAGGCGATGTGCTTGAGGTGCGATCAGAGATTTTGCACACGCGGCAGAGCTCAGTGCGTATGGAGCAAAAGATTTATAGAATCTACAATGGGCAAAGCAGCACAGAGCTCGCATTACAAGAGCTTATCTTTAGTATGGAGGTGATGCTCGCGTTTGTGGATACCGCGCGCCAGAGAGTTACTAAGATTCCAAATGCGTTTTTGTCGCTTTTGCAAGGAGTGTGAGGCTTGCGCCTAGGAGCTATCACAAAGGCGTGCTGCTAAAGGGCGGGGCTACAACAAGGAGGAGAGAATGGCAGAGATTCACAACGATTTGGAGCAAAGCCCACAGATACACTATCCGACTTTGTGGGAATATGTAGTGATTGGCGCGGATGAGAGAGCAGTGCAGGGCGCGATATTTGAGGTGCTAGAGGTGCCTTATGAGATTAGTAGGATACGTCAATCTAGCGGAGGGAAGTTTGTGAGTGTGCATATCCGCCTAGAGGTAGATTCTAAGCAGCAGCGCGATAGTATCTTTAGCGCGCTTTCACGCCACAAAAGCGTGAGAGTGGTGATCTAATGCGCTTTGGCAAAATTGATTATCTCAATCTTTTGCCCTTTGATGTGTGTGTCAAAGCCTATCCGCTGCCCTCCTATATGAAAAAGTGCATACTGCTCAAAAAATCCTACCCCGCCAAGCTCAATCAGGATTTTTTGTTTGGGCGTATCGATGCGGGGTTTATCTCATCGATTGCGGGCTTTCAATCCCACTATGCGCACAAGGCGTGCCCTAGCGGGATTATCGCTAAAGGTGCTGTGTGGAGCGTGATTGTCAAAAAGGGCAGCGGGTTTGACTACCAGTCTGATACTTCAAACGCGCTCTCGCAGGTTTTGGGATTGCGGGGCGAGGTGCTTATCGGCGATAGGGCGTTGGCTTTTAAGCGCGATGGCGGGGAGTTTGAGGATATGGGCGAGAAGTGGTGGGAGCGCACGGGGCTGCCCTTTGTCTTTGGGCGGCTGTGCTTCCGCGCTCACGGGGAGCTAGTAGGGCGCATTAGCAGGGCTTTTAACAAACGCTACGCCACTAAGCGCAAGAAGATTCCACATTATATGCTAGCAGCGGCAGCGCGCAGAAGCGGGATAGAATCTCGGTATATTTTAGAGTATTTGGAGCATATTTTTTATGCCATTGGGGCTAAGGAGAAGCGAGGCTTGGAGCGATTTTATAGAGAGGTGCGATTAGGGCGTATCAAACGCCCGCATAGGTTTTAGATTCTGTAGTTGCGAGCAAAATCTAGCTAATTTTTGGATTTTTAAAATTCCTTGTATGTGTAGAGGGGCAGAGGCTCTGTCTCACAAGCCCCGATTTTGCCCCAAAAGCTAGAAATTATAAGTGTAGCGCACGCCTGTGCTATAGATTTGGTTGGTGCTCATATCTATTTTCGCAGGACCCATCTCGCCTGTCGCGCTCGCACCCACTACACCAAGGCGGGTTACAAACTCTATCCCATGATGCTTGCCAAAGAGCGTGCGAAGTCCGAGATTGATCCCCAAATCAAAGCCAGAGATGTTTGAGAGGTTGCTAAAGGCTGCAGTGTTTTTCTTCACAACGCCACCGGAGTGAATCCCTGCACCAAGTGCTATACCAGCAAACCACCCTGCAGAGACTTGCTCGCTATTGTAGAAAGTGTTTAGGAAATCCACATTTGCATGCACAAGCAAGGTATTGAATTGATTGCCTGCGTTTGTGCTTTGCATATAGTTTGCGCCATTATTTACGCTCACATACGCTCTCAAGCCAACATTCTCGGTAAAAAACCACTTATATCCGCCCACAAGCCCATAGCGCAAAGTCCCGTAAGAATACGCGCTTCCTTGTGCATCGCTCTCTGCTTTTGTGAGGCTGCTCACTCCTAGATCCACTCCTACAAACGCTCCGCTTTCCTCTGCCACTAGGGCACCACTAAGCGCTAGAGCCAATGCTCCACTTACCATAAGTTTTTTCATACAAACTCCTTATTTGTGTTTTTGCAGTTTTATTTACTCGCGATAAAAACCTTTTTGGAGATTCTTAAAGGGTATAAACAAAACGCCCCATTCTATCCCACCCCCTTTTATAAGGAACTTAAAAAGACAGATTTTTGTAGAGTTTGTAGGAGATTTGCAAAACACAGTTATGTTAAAAATACATTAAGAGAGACAATCAATAGCAGGATAAAAGGAGTGGATTAGCCTAAATGAGCGACGCGCAATGTGGTAAAAATGAGCGTTATAGAATCTAAGCCCATAGATTCTGACAATATATGCTCACATAAGCCGGAGCGAGAGCGGATTCACTCCGCTCGAGCGATACCAAGTTTGCCCCAGCAAACTTACATTAAATAGTCAGGTTTATAGAAAAGGTGTTAGCCCAAATGGCGTCAATGAGGTGGCGGCACCAAAGATTCTAGAATCTTGCCAAAAATCGCAGTGTATGCTCGCGCAGCGGAGCGAGCGGAGATTCATTCTCCGCGAGCGGTATCAAGTTTTGCCTAGCAAAACTTGCATAAAACAATAGGCTCTAGCTCGGTTTATAGAAAATGCGCTAGCCCAAATGGCGTCAATGAGGTGGCGGCACCAAAGATTCTAGAATCTTGCCAAAAATCGCAGTGTATGCTCGCGCAGCGGAGCGAGCGGAGATTCATTCTCCGCGAGCGGTATCAAGTTTTGCCTAGCAAAACTTGCATTAAATGATAGTCCATTAAATGCCTACGCGCTCTAGCACGCGTGAGATGATAGTTTGCGCGCCATTTGGCGAGATTTTGCCCTGCAGAGTTTGTGAGACTTGGGCGAGGCGAGGGCTAAGCGCGTCCAAAAACGCCAAAATCTGCTCTGAATCTAGGCTAGATTCTCTACACACTTGCGCGAGGTTGGCGTTGGCGAACTCTAGGGCGTTGTGGTATTGGTGGTCTTTGGCAGCAAAAGGATAGGGGATAAAAAAGCAGGGCAAGCCATTGGCGCAGTTTTCCCACACGCTCCCAGCTCCCGCGCGGCTGATACACACATCGCTTTGGGCTAGGAAGTCAATGAGCACGGGGCTAAAGGCAAAGAGCTCCACACGCTCCAAAATGCCCTCGCGCGCGTAAGATTCTCGCACGCGCTCCTCATCGCGCGCGCCGCATTGGTGGATTATCCTTAGCCCGCGCGCTAGGAGGCTGGGGGCGAGCGTGAGCGCGATGTCGTTTATCGCTCTAGCACCCTGCGAGCCACCTAGAAAAAGGATCGTGCGGATCTCTGTGCGCGTGCGTGCCCTGCCAAAAAACTCCTCGCGCACGGGATAATCGCAACGATAGAAGTTTTTGCTTACGGGTGCAAACGAGCCAAAAATTTGCGTGGCAAAGGGGGCTAGGAGCTTGTTTAGCGCGCCGCTTATGGCGTTTTGCTCGTGGATAAAGAGCTGAATTTTACTCCCCAAAGTCGCTAGAGACGCCCCCGCTGCGCTAAAGCCCCCCACGCTAATGACTGCGCGCACGCTATGGCGTGCAAAAATCCTCCTGCACTCGCGCGCTGCCTTGTAGATTCTGTGTAGTGCGGCGAGCCTAGCTAATCCGCGTTTATTCACCACGCCCGTGCTGTCTAAAAAATACACGGCACTAAACAAATCACTGCGCTCAAACCACATTCTATCCTGCCCTGTGAGAGAGCCGATGTAGATACAGGGGATTTGTCGCTTGCTAAGCTCTTGTGCGAGGGCTTTGGCGATGGCGAGATGTCCGCCCGTGCCACCGCCCGTGATGGCGAGCATCACTCCATCTCGCAGCAGTGGGGCTTTTGCGTAGTTGTGGTATTGCTAAGAGCCTTCCACGCGCCAAAGCCTCCTACAAGGCGATAGAGGTTGGTATAGCCTAGATTCTGTGCCCACAAAAGTGCTGTGTGCGCGCTCCCTACGGGTGCAAAGATATCATCACCCTCATCATAAAAGACGATTTTTGCGTCCTTTTGCGCGCCTAAAAACTCTACAAACTCCTGCTGTGAGCGATTGAGCGCGTCCTGTGCCCATTGATCTTGGGGCGTCTTGCCCACTTCTTGCAGGCTTGGGCTTTTGGCAAAGCCAAAGTGCTTAGCCCCCGGGATCAGCCCGAGATTGTAAATCCCGCGTGGAAGCGTGGCAATGATGACAAAGGAATTAAGATCGTGGGCAAGCGTGTGCGCGTCTATGAGCTCATAGCCAGAGGCTTTGGCGCGTTGGATAAGAGCGAGGGCGTCCTCGTGGGCGCTTTCATCAGCATTCTGATGGGCGTTTTGTTGATTTTGGGCGTTACTTTGGGCGTGGTGTGAATGCTCGTGGTGGGCGTGATTATCGTGGTGTTTGTGGTGCTCGTGATTATCGTGGTGGGCGTGATTGTGGGCATTTGTTAGGTGGAGATAGGCTTGTGTGAGGGCGATGTATTTGTTTGGAGTGCTCTCACTAGGGGTTTTGGAATAAACCAAAAGCGCGATAACTGCGCCTAAAATGAGGATAGCAATAATCCCAAGCGTTAGTCGTTTTTTGGTGTTGGTGTGTGTTGGCATATTAGCTCCTTTGTAGGGTGTGAAGTTCGTTTTGGACTTTTTGGAGTTTGTCCTTAGCGTTTGTGAGTGCGCTGCGGTTTTGCTCTAGCACTTGAGCGGGGGCATTTTTGACAAAATTTGGGTTTTCAAGCATTGTGCTAAGCTTAGTGATCTCTTTTTGGAGCTTGAGCTCTTGGGAAGTGAGGCGCGTGATGATGGCACTCACATCAATCCCGCTTAGCTCCACAAAGCTTTGTGTCATCTCGCCCACATCGCTTATGCACTCCGTGGGATTGGGGCTTGTAGAATCTAAAATCGTGAGATTCTCAATCCTAGCGAGCTTGCTCACAAAAAGCGTGAGCAGGGCAGAATCTATGGGGGCATTCAGGCGCACAAAGGCGTGCTTAATGGGTGTATTGCCTAGCTCCAAAGTCGCCTTGATACGCCGCAGGGAGGTGATGCAGTCTTTGATGAGGCTAAACTCGCTCTCTATGCGTTCATCTTGGTGCGTGTGCGTGGGGAAGCTCGCGATCATAATCGAGGGGCTATCCTCTAGGCGCGTGCCGCTAAGTGCGTGCCACAAGTCCTCGCTGATAAAGGGCATAAAGGGGTGCAGGAGTTTGAGAGATTCTCTAAACACTGCGCCTAGCTCAAAAATCGCCTCTTTTTGCGCCTTGGCAAGCTCAATTCCCCAATCACAAAACTCATTCCACAAAAAGTGATAGAGCACGCTCGTGGCGTCGTTGAAGCGATAGTGCTCAAGCGCGTGGCGCAGCTGCATAGTCGCAAAGCCAAGACGTGAGCGCATATAAAGCCCAAGTGGTGTGTGAAATGGCATAGAATCTAGCTCATCGCGGAAGTGGGGGGCTTGTGGGGCGAGCTTAGCAGCATACATTAGGAGGAATTGCGCGGCGTTGTAGATTTTGTTTGCAAAATTTTTGCTTAGCTCGAGCTGATTATAAGAGAGCTTGATATCCCTGCCCTGCGCGCACAGGCTCGCTAGCGTAAAGCGCACGCAATCCGCGCCATAAGTGCTAATAATCTCTAGGGGATCGATCACATTGCCCTTTGATTTGCTCATCTTATCGCCCTTTTCATCGCGCACAAGGGCGTGTAGATAGATATCGCTAAAGGGCAGTTTGTCTAGCAGAGATTCTCCAGCTAAGAGCATACGCGCCACCCAAAAAAACAAAATATCAAAGCCTGTAATCAGCAAGGAGTTGGGATAGAATCTCTGCAAGTCATCGGCGTGGTAGAGTGCGTGTGAATCCTGCGCACTCTTTAGATTGTGTGGATTTTGTGAATCTTGTGTATTGCTTAGATTCTGTGCATTGTGTGCGTCGCACTCACTTGCCTCATTGCCCCAACCAAGCGTGCTAAACGCCCACAATGCCGAGCTAAACCAAGTATCAAGCACATCTTCATCTTGTGTGGTAATGCTAGCGTGGCATTTGGGGCAGGTGGGGCAGTCGTGCTCGCTTGCGACTTTTTCGCCGCACGCGCAATACCACACGGGGATTCTATGCCCCCACCACAGCTGCCGACTGATGCACCAAGGGCGCAGATCGCGCATCCACGCATTGTAGTTGTTGAGCCATTGTGCGGGGAAAAACTTCGCTTCGCCCGCATTGACGCGCTCTATGGCTTTTGTGGCGACTTCTTTGCGCACAAACCATTGCTTAGAGATATAGGGCTCGATGATATTGCCGCAGCGGTAGCACACGCCCACTTGGTTGGTGTAGGGCTCTATGGCGTGGATATAGCCCTCTTGCTTGAGCCTTGAGACAATTTGCTCGCGCGCTTGCAATCGCTCTAGCCCCGCAAACTCCCCTGCTAAGTCATTGAGTATCCCCTTTTCATCAAAAACCACGAGCGAGGGAAGATCGTGGCGTTTGCCCACTTCATAGTCGTTCATATCGTGTGCTGGAGTTACTTTCACACAACCTGTCCCAAAGCCCATATCCACATGAGAATCTGCGATGATAGGGATCTCGCGACCCAGCAATGGCAGCAGGATACTCTTGCCTATGAGGTGCTTGTAGCGTTCATCATCAGGATGCACCATCACCGCCGTATCGCCAAAAAATGTCTCGGGGCGCGTGGTGGCGACTATGAGGGATTGCTCGGAATCTTTAATGGGGTATTTGATGTGATACAAAAAGCCATCATTTTGCTTGTATTCCACCTCGATGTCACTTAGTGCGCCATCGTGGGTGCACCAATTGATCATATAAGAATCCTGCACGATGAGCCCTCGCTCATACCACTGCACAAACGCCCTTTTCACCGCGTTTTTGAGCCCATCATCCATCGTAAAGCGTAGCCTACTCCACGCCGGAGAGATACCAAGCTTGCGCATTTGGTTTAAAATCTTGCCCCCTGATTCTTCTTTCCACTCCCACACTTTTTTTATAAACGCCTCGCGCCCGATACTCTCTTTGCTTATCCCTTGGGCTAGGAGCTGCTTTTCTACGATGTTTTGCGTGGCGATACCGGCGTGATCCATACCGGGCTGATAGAGTGTGGCATAGCCGTCCATTCGCTTATAGCGCGCGATGATGTCTTGGAGTGTGAAAGTGAGCGCGTGCCCGATGTGTAGCACGCCTGTGACATTTGGTGGGGGCATCATAATGCAAAAATTCTTTTGCTTGCTCCTATCGACTTCAAAATACCCGCGTTCTTGGCAGATTTCATAGATTTTAGATTCTATAGCTTGTGGATTGTAGGCTTTTTTTTCCTGCATAAGAGCACCCTTACTTCTTTGGTTGTATAATTTGGCATTATAACAAACTTCCAAGGAGATTGTATGGTGTATGAAGTCAAATCGCCGATTTTGGGCTTTGAAGATGTGCTAGGCGTGGAGCTTGAGAGGATCGATGAGACTTTTGCGCGCTTAAAGGCGGTGGATGGGGCGTTTGAGATGACGCTTATCAATCCCTATGTCCTGCTAAAGCAATACAACTTCACTATCCCCACTGCCTCACAGATTTTGCTAGAGCTGCAGGAGGAGCGCGACAAAGTCGAGGTGTATTGCCCGCTCGTGCTTCAAAATCCCGTGCAAGATTCTGAAGTGGGCTTTTCCTCGCCCTTTGTGTTTAATCCTGCAAAGGGCTATGTCGCACAAATGAGCCTTGGTATCCGCGAGTATCCCGAGTTTGGGATTACTAAGCCTATCAAAGCCTTTTTGCCTCAAGAACTTTTAGAATCTCTTAGCAAATAATGCCTCTTTCTCGCCTAAATAAAGAGCAATATCTCGCCGCGACTGCCAAGCGTGGCTACAATCTCATCATCGCTTCAGCAGGCACGGGCAAGACTTCCACGATTGTGGGGCGCATAGCCTTTTTGCTCCAAAGCGGCATACACCCAAAACAGATTTTACTCCTAACCTTTACCAACAAAGCAAGCGCCGAGATGATTGAGCGCGTGGGGAGATTCTTTAGCCCCAAAGTCGCGGGAGAGATAGAATCTGGCACCTTCCACGCAGTGGCATACCGCTACCTAAAAGAGCATTTATCCATCACGCTAAAACAACCAAAGGAGCTAAAAATCCTCTTTAAAAGCCTCTTTGAAAAGCGCGTTTTTAGCGAGCGTAGCTCCGCGGCGGTGTATTCTCCACAATACCTCTATGATAGTCACTCGCTCTATCTCAATAGCGGCTCAGAGCTTAGCTTTGGCGAGTGGGTGTGCCAAAAAATCCCCGCACAAGCCCCCTATATCAGAATCTACGAAGATGTGCTAGCGGAGTTTGATGAGCTCAAGCGATACCATAACTACGCGGATTATAACGATTTGCTCTTACTTTTTCGGCGTGAGATTAGAGAGCGCGCGCTGGGCTTTGAGGAGGTGCTCTGTGATGAATATCAAGACACTAATCCCCTGCAAGATTCTATCCTGCAAGCACTGCAGCCAAAGAGCCTTTTTTGCGTGGGGGATTACGATCAGAGCATTTATGCCTTTAATGGCGCGGATATTGGGATTATCGGGAGTTTTGCGGATAAATACCCACAGGCGCAGGTTTTTAGCCTAAGCAAAAATTATCGCTCTTCAGCAGAGATTCTCTCCCTAGCCGATATGATTATTAGGCACAATCCTAGAATCTATCCCAAAAATTTAGAAGTGATTAAAGAGGGGGCATTCCCGCCGCCTAAGCTTTTGGGCTTTGATGAGCTATTTGCGCAATATCAGGGGATAGCCAAGCACATTGCGCTAAGCAATTATAGGCACGAGGATATCGCGATCATTTTCCGCAACAACGCAAGCGCGGACGGATTGGAGGCGTCGTTGCGTGAGCTTGGTATCTCGTGCAAGCGCAAGGGCAGTGCAAGCTTTTTTGATAGCAAGGAAGTCAATGTCGTGCTCGATCTGTGTGCCATAGCTATCCACCCGCGCGATATGATGGCATATATCCATATCCTCGGCTATGGCAAGGGCATAGGGAGCGCGATAGCCAAGGATATTTATGAATCCCTCCTGCGGCTTGGCGATGGTGTGGCGCTTAGGGGGCTTTTTAGCCCAGATTCTAAGGTGCGTCCTTATGAGCAGAGGGCAAAAAACACAGAGCTTGGGCTTTTTGATGATTTTTTTGCCCTGCAGGCAAAAAATCGCTTTGATGCGCATATCTCTAAGGGCTTTGCCTCCCACCCGATTTTGGAGCACCCAAAGCTAAGTATCAAGGGCGCGCAGTTTTTGGACAGATTTTTCACAATGCTTAGCGAGATAAAAGAGATCAAAAGCCCAAAGGATCTTATCGCGCGCATTGCCCATAGCGAGTTTTTTAGAGATATCGCGCACAATCTCGCCCACACTCGCGCCAAAAACAAAGATGGCAGTATCGATAGTGAGCGTCTGCAGAGGGCTTTAGATTCTGTGCAGCGCAAGGTTTCGCTCCTGCGCGATTTGGCGTGCAATTACCAAGAGGTGGGGAAGTTTCTCAATGCGATGATACTTGGCTCGAGTGAGGCAAATGAGGGGAGTGGCGTGAATCTGCTAAGCGTGCATGCGAGCAAGGGCTTGGAGTTTCGCGATGTGTATATCGTGGATTTGATGGATGGGAGATTCCCAAATGTGAAACTAATGAATAAGGGCGGGAGTTTGGAAGAGGAGAGGCGACTGATGTATGTCGCAATCACGCGCGCTAAAGAAAATCTCGTGCTTTCATATGCTAAGAGAGATGGGCTCAAAAATATCGAGTATGAGCCATCAAGATTTTTGTATGAAGCCAAACTTTTGCAAAAAAGCGCACAAACTTAAGCACATATCTCTTGACAAACACAAGCAAAATAAATATAATTTCGCTTTTTGTTAAAGATGCAGAGGCGCAAAGGTGCTAAGACCCGTTAGCTCAGCTGGTAGAGCAATTCCCTTTTAAGGAATGGGCCGTTGGTTCGAATCCAACACGGGTCACCACGAGATCAATCAATCACAGATTTTTCTTACCCAAATAAAAGTGGCCCCTTCATCTAACGGTTAGGATACCACCCTTTCACGGTGGCTACAGGGGTTCGAATCCCCTAGGGGTCACCACTTTTATTTCCTCTGGTCGCTTAGCTCAGTTGGTAGAGCGCCACCCTTACAAGGTGGATGTCATAAGTTCGAGTCTTATAGCGACCACCACTTTTATTATCTATGGTGGAGCGGTAGTTCAGTTGGTTAGAATACCTGCCTGTCACGCAGGGGGTCGCGGGTTCGAGCCCCGTCCGTTCCGCCACTCTAAATACACTCTGTCTTATCCCTCTTTTTATAAACATTATGAGACAATAGCCCTTTTGATAATTACTCAAGTAAGCCAAAGTCCATAAAAAGGAGATGTAGTGCGCATTACCAAAAACACCAAACTCACCATCGATGGATTAAAGCTGCTTAAAAATCTAGAATCCCAAAGCGTGGATTTGTGTTTTTTTGATCCACAATATCGCGGAGTGCTAGATAAAATGCGCTATGGCAATGAGGGGCAGCGACAAAAGGGGCGCAGCGCGCTTGTGCAGATGAGTGAGGAGACTATCGGGGAGTTTATACGCGAGATTAGCCGCACGCTTAAGCCTGCTCACTACCTTATGCTATGGATTGACAAATTCCATCTCTGCGAGGGCGTGGGCGCGTGGCTAGATACCACTCCGCTGCAAATCGTGGATCTCATCACTTGGGATAAGGGCAAAATGGGTATGGGCTATCGCACCAGAAAGCAGAGCGAGTATCTGCTCATCATCCAAAAAGCCCCGCTAAAGGCAAAGGGCACTTGGAATCTCCACACGATCCGCGATGTGCATTGTGAGAAAATCCCACAGACAGAGCTAAAACTCCACCCCCATAGCAAGCCCAAAGGCTTGCAAAAGCTTTTGATAGAATCTTGCACAAATGAGGGCGATTTGGTATGCGATCCAGCGGCGGGGAGCTTTAGTGTGCTTGAATGCTGCAAGGAGCTAGGGCGGGAGTTTGTGGGGACAAACCTCGCGGGAGCTTTGGAGCAGGATTTACAATAAATCTTAAATCCCCTAAGTCTCTCATCCCTGCTAAATACCCACAAAACACAATAAAGATTCTTAAAACGGAAAACACTCCAAAAGCTCTTGCTTGATGGAGCGTACCTTGTCGTAGAGGATAGCATAATCGCGCGTGATACTCTCCGCCACCTCTGCCCAATCATAGCTGCTTAGATCCTTGCCGCGCACATCAAGGATTTTTGGGCTAATCTCATACACAGAATAATAATCCTCAAACTTCCCATTTTGCGCATACATAGAACCACAAGTCAAAATGCGCTTATTTGGGATACCCATACCATCGGCGATGATGAGCCCGTGCATCGCGCTTGAGAGTATGCTCTCACACGATGCGATCATCTCCAATACGCGCATAGGCTCATCACTAGGGCTGATAAGCACACTCCCCTCTATCGCGCCCGCTATGGTGGGGAATGTCGGGTGCGTGAGCTCATCGATATGGGGGATGATGCCCACTTTATAGCGTTTGGGCGGCATACTCCCAAGCAGCCTGCCATAGCCGCTTGACTTGTAGTCCAAAGAGCTCGCGTGCCATAGCGACATTGAGGATATCGCCTAGGTTGAGCACGCCGGCATTTTTAATAGAGTAAATCAATCTCTTTCATCGCCCACCTCCCTAGATTCAGATAAAGAGTGAATCCACGCTCTCGTTGTGGTGGATTCTGCGTATCACTTCTGCAAAGAGCGGGACGACACTTAGCACCTTTATCTTCTCACTTTTGCGCGCTAGGGGGATTGAGTTGGTTACCACGACTTCATCGAGCACGCTAGATTCTATGCGTTCAAACGCCGGACCGCTAAGCACGGGGTGCGTGCCAAGTGCTATCACGCTCCTAGCCCCCCTCTGCTTGAGCACATCAGCCGCCTTGCACATCGTCCCGGCAGTATCGATCATATCATCGATGAGGATCACATCTTTATCCCTCACATCGCCGATGATATTCATCACTTCGCTTTGGTTGGCTTTCTCGCGCTTTTTATCCACGATCACGAGATCAAGCCCGAGCTTATCGGCAAAATACCGCGCCCTCGCCACGCCACCGATATCGGGGCTTGCCACGATGGGATCGCCAAACTGCTTGGACTTGATATAATCGCGGAAAATCACTGAGCCATAGAGATTATCCACGGGAATATCAAAAAATCCCTGAATCTGCCCCGCGTGCAAATCCATCGTGATGAGGCGATCGATCCCGGCATTTTGGATAATGTTTGCTACGAGTTTGGCTGAGATAGGCACGCGCGGCGCGGCTTTGCGATCTTGACGCGCATAGCCAAAGTATGGCACGACGGCGTTTATCGTGTTTGCCGCGCTGCGTTTGAGCGCGTCTGTCATTATGAGAAGCTCCATAAGATTGTCGTTTGTAGGCGCGCAAGTGGGTTGTATGATAAACACATCTTTGCCTCGCACAGATTCTCCGATTTGGACATTGATCTCGCCATCGCTAAAGCGTGTGATAGACGCACTTGAGAGCACGACATCCAAATACTTGCTAATCTCGCTGCCAAATTCTGGGTGTGCCGAACCGCAAAAAATCTTATAGCTCCTCATCGCCTGCCTTTGCTCCTTTGGAATAATCCCTGCATTATAGGAAACTTTAGCTTAAATCTTTTTTGCCCCTAGGCTCGATGAGGATTGGCACGCCGCCAAACTCATAGCCCTCACGCAGGACATTGACAAGGTAGCGTTTGTAGCTAAAGTGCAGGCTTTTGGGGCGATTCATCATAAGCGAGATTTGGGGTGGGCATACGCCAAACTGCGTGGCGTAGTAGATTTTGACGATTTTGCCGTGATCGCTTGGGAGGTGGTGGCGCTTTGTCGCCTCGGCTATGAGGGCGTTTAGCTCTGCGGTGGGGATACGACGATTGAAGTTTTCCCACACGCACAGAATCTGCTTTTTGAGCGCATTGACATTGCGCCTTGTGAGCGCGCTCACGCACACCACCGGCGCGTATTCTAAGAATCTAAACTTATAGCGCAGCTCCTGTATCATCGCTCTGTGCTCTGTGCGCGCCTTGTCCCATTTATTGAGCACGATGATCACACCTAGGTTGTGCTTAGGGATAAGCGCGCTAATCTTTTCATCAAGCTCCACGAAGCCCTCGCTCGCATCAAGCACGAGCAGCGCGATATGGGACTTACTAAGGGCTTTGTTTGTCCTATCTAGTGCGTATTTTTCAATCCCCTCTATCTTGCCCGCGCGCCGTATCCCCGCTGTGTCGATAAACTCCAGCGTATGCCCCTCATACTCCGCGCGCTCATCGACAGGATCTATCGTCGTGCCGGCAATATCGCTCACGATACTGCGCTCCTGCCCTAGCAATGCGTTTAGCAGCGAGCTTTTGCCCACATTCACGCGCCCGATGATACCCACTTTGATGAGGTTTGTCTCGCTAGATTCTATAATCTCTACAGAATCTAGCCCGCTCTCTCCTGCCTCCTCCTGCGCCTCTTTAGCTTGCAAAAACTCCTCCAAGCTCTCATCGTGTTCGCTCACACTCTCTATCTGAGCGAGGTTTAGTGCCTCACCTATAGAATCTAGCAAAATACTAAGCCCGCGATTGTGGCTTACAGAGACAAAAAACATCTCGCGCACACCAAGCTTGCCAAACTCCCACGCGCCCTCTTTGAGCTTGTCGTTATCGATTTTATTGAGCACCAAAAACACGCGCTTATGCCTTTGAATCTTGCGCAGCACCTCTCTATCCTCATCATCTATCATTCCGCGCCCATCAATGAGATAGAGCACCAAATCCGCGCTTAAACCCGCTTGTATGCTCGCCTCTGATACGCGTTTAAAAAGCTCGGCTTGCTTGTAGGCGTGTTTTTTTTGCTTTTTGTCTGTGAGAGATTCTGCGTTTTGCTTAGCGTCAATCCCGCCGGTATCTAGCAGGAGGCAAGGCGTGCCATTGATGAGGCAAGTGCCCTTTTTGACATCGCGTGTCGTCCCGCTCACATCGGAAGTGATGGCATCTAGTTGGTTGCACAGGCGGTTAAACAGCGAGCTTTTGCCCACATTTGGCTTGCCCAAAATCGCGATGGTTTTCATCACACTCCCTTAACGCAAAGAAAATTTAGGCGATATGTTACTCAAACTTTGATACAAAAGACATTAAGGGCTAGCGATGAGAAGCATTCTGGGAGTTTTGGTGCTATTATGTGGCGTGTGGGCAGATACCTTTATCCTCTCTCAAGAATCCCCCACGCGCAAGCAGATTGGCTTCATCGAGGGCAATCTCTACCCGCTGCACCCAGAGGACTTCCGCATAGGCGCGTATAATGAGCATTTCGCGCTTTATATCGTCTCTAAACCGCTGATAGCATTTATCGAGGGCAAAAACCTACAATCCACCCAAAAAATCCGCATAGTCCGCACCCAAAGCGGCTTTATCAGCACGCGCGCCGACTTCTACTACACGAGCAATAATAAGACAAATCTCTATGCCAAAATCGCGCCCAAAACCTACGCGCTTAAAGCAGTCAAGCCCGATATTTTGGTGATTGAAAAGTTTTCTAACGACATTATGGAGGGCTCGTGCGCGCTAGTGCGGAGCAATGTCTTTGTGCGCAATGCAAGTGGCGCGGAGATCGTGCTAGATTGGAACAAAAGCTATGAGCGAGATTCACAAAATATCATCTTTTCACTAGAATGCCAGCAAAGCCTAGAGAGCGAGCTCTAGGCACAAACACATCGCGAGGCTAGGAGCGCCCAGCACGCGGCGGATTTGTGAGAGATTCTCTAATGCCAGAGGCTACTTCAAGCATTTATAGAATCTTAAGAGCCGTGTGAGCCAAGCCTGCCCAAGCCTACCCAAGCCTACCCTTACGCCCTGTGCTTGTGTATCTCTATTTTGCGCTCACATCTCTGTATAGTATTAAGCCTATGGGCGATGACAAGCAGGGTTTTGTTTTGTGCCACATCATAGATTTCCTCCATTATCCTCTCTTCTGTGGCGGTATCTAGCGCGCTCGTGGCTTCATCGAGCACTAAGATCTCGGGGTTGTCATAGATGGCGCGCGCAATCCCTATGCGCTGCTTTTGCCCGCCGCTAAGCAGTATGCCGCCCTCGCCCACGCGCGTATAAATCCCGCTATGCTCCTGTAAAAACTCATAGATATTTGCCTTTTTGCACGCCTCTATCACGCGCTGCTCGTCCATCTTGCTCCCAAAGGCGACATTTTCTGCCACGCTGCCATCAAAGAGATAGATGGTTTGGGGGATATAGCCGATTTTTTTGCGCCACGAGCGCAGGTTGTGGTTGTGCAGCTCCGTATCATCTACGAGGATTGCGCCCTCTTGGGGCTTGTAAATACCGATGATGAGATCCACTAGCGTGCTCTTGCCCGCGCCGCTCTCGCCGCAAAATGCGATTTTATCGCCCTTGTGTATCGTGAGGTTGAAGTCCTTTAGGATAGGTTTGCGCGCATCATAGCCAAAAGTGATGCCCCTAAGCTCGATTTTGTCCTCAAACGCGCAGGGCTCATCGTCCTCAAAATCAGTGTGATAGAGCAGATCCTCATACACGAGCGAGACGGATCTTGCGTTAAAATTCATCTGGGCGTGCGCGGTGAGGATACGGCTCACTGCGGGCAGGATACGATATAGCGCAAGCGCATACATCGAGATAATGGGCAGCACCGCATCGACATTTTTGTAAGTGATGAGGATATACGCCACGCAGCCAATGAGTATGCTAAAGCCTAGGGATTCTAAGATGAAGCGGGGCGTGGGGAGTATGGTTTGGGTGAGGATCTCGGCGTTGGTGCGCTCCATACTCGCCCTTTCAAACTCATCAAAAATCTGCTTTTGGTTGCCCTTTAGCTTAATGATTTTAAAATTCCCAAAAGTCTTAGAGATGATTTCATTAAACCTTGCGTTCATTTGCGCCCTGATATGTCCCATTTTTTGGACTTTTTTATTGAGCGTTTTGCTGATGAGCAGGACTTGGAGGGCTAGCAGGATAGTGAGCACGAGCGTCATTTTCCAGCTTGTGATAAGGAGCAAAATATACAAAATCGCAATCGTAAAAATCTCGGCAAAAAGCTGCAAAAAATTCTGTATATACATCGAGGCTTGCAGGGCTTCTTGGGTGATATTGGCGCGGATTCTATCGACTTTGCGCTGCACAAAATCCGCGTAGTTTAGCTCCACTGCCTTGCCAAAGAGCCGATAGGCAAAAAAGTGAAATTTGCGAAAGGCAAAGCGGCTTTGTGCGTAAGTATAAGCAATGCTATAGAGCATTCTAAAGATATAAAACACCACGAGTGCCACGCTAAAGGCTACCATAAAGTCCAGCGTGTTCTCAAAGCCAAAAAATGTGTAGATCTCGTGGGAAATGGGGTTTTTGGTGATGAGGGAGGGATTGCTCGCAAAGCTGATGAAGGGCATAATGATGCTAATGCTAAATGTCTCGATGATGGAGAAAGCTATCGTGGCAAGCACGAGAAAGATGATGATGAATTTATCGCGCCGCGTGAGCGTGTAGCGCAGTTTGTTGAGGGTGGTTAGGGTGCTTTCTTTTTTGCGTTTCATCAAATCTCCTTAAATCTTAGTCTAATAGCGCATAGTGCTTGAACAAATCCCCGCGCTCCTTGTAGGAACTAAACTGATCGAGGCTCGCGGCTGCTGGGGAGAGCAGCGCGACATCTGCGAGGGTTTGATTTGGTTGTGGGGTTGGGGTAGATTCTGAATCTCTTTGTGAATCTTGATTGGTTTGTGTGTTGCTTAGATTTTGTCTTTGTGCGTTGTTTAGAATCTCTTTGGATTCTGTAATCGTCTTTGAATCTGCTTTAGATTCTGTGCTTTCTAGATTCTCCGCGCTAGTTTCTAAGTTTCTTAGACTCGCATTCTCACGGATATTTCTTTGTTTCTTAGAATCTTGTGTATCGCAAAAGAAAAAGGGGTTTATCCCCTCCCCGCTCGCTAAAGCCCCGAAAAAGCCGCCGCTGTTTTTGCTGCGCTTTGCTTGCAAGCCTTCGGCACGGCAAACGGGGAGAGAGCCTCGCTTTCCCGCTTCTAGCGCAATCGTTGCGGAGGCACTGCTGCCTCCTTGCTCCAACGATTGCGCACCACGAAGCGGGCGAGAGGTGGTTGGTGCTATCGCACCTACATATTTATTGGATTTTTGCTCTGCAAAAATGGCAGAATCTATTGGTATAGATTCTGCTCGGCTCGTGCTTGCGCACGCACTATTATTGATATTTGGCAAAGCCTCGCTAAGATTTTTTGGCGTTATGGATTGTGTAATTGATTTAGATTCTGAATCTGCGCTAGATTCTGTTAGGCTAGATTCTAAACCTTTCTTAGATTCTGTATTTTCTCTACATTCCGCGCTTGGCTTGCCCTCTTGGCATTCTAAGGATTGAGATGAAAAAAGTGGGTTATCAAGCGAGGATTGAAGGAGCTTACTAGAGGTAAGTGACTGAAAATCCGAGCGCAGATTCCCGCTTTTATCGCTCAATACTGAATGCCACACATTGCGCATCTTTTTTATCGCTCTAACTGCCACTTCCAGCTCTCCACACACCTCACACTCCACCCCATACTGCGCACTCAAGCTCACTATTTTGTGCGCATTGCTCCCAATCGCAAAGATTCTTATCGCCTTGCCCTGCATAAACCTAAAGAGCGGGTGCAAATCCGCGCCCTTGTCATCGCCGCCTAGAATGAGCCATATCTGCCTATCTTGATAGCGGCGCACCGCTTCAATGCTCGCATCGACATTGGTGCCCTTGCTATCATCCACCCACAAGCGATTGTGCGTATCCATAAACTCCTCAATCCTATGCGCGCCGATCTTAAAGGCATTGATAGCAGCGATATCACACACACCACGGAGGATTTTGGCAATCCCAAGCGCGATGAGGGCATCGAGTAAAAAGGGCTCTTGGATCCGCACGCGCTCATACTCAATCCCAAGCTGCCCCGCTAAGTCCTTAGAATCTGCATAAAAAACCGCCCTGCCCCTAAAGCCCCGCGCAAGCGGGTGCGTGGCAAGCTCAAGGGGCAAAATCGCGCTAGAATCTTCCCCCATACGCGCAAGGGGGCTAAGCTTATCGCACACATAGGCTTCAAAGCTCCCGTGCCAAGTGATGTGATCCTCGCGCACGGGCAGGAGCGCATAGACTTGGGGTGCGGCATAGCGCGTATAATGCAGGCTAAAAGAGCTCGTCTCTAGCACCCAAAGTGGCGTGCGGCTCATATAGAGCTCACTTAGGGGCGTGCCGATATTGCCCCCACTACGCGCGCCAAAAGATTCTAAAAGCGCGGTAGTCATCTGCGTGGTTGTGGTTTTGCCATTAGTGCCGCTAATCCACACGCTTTGGGGCGGTGTCTCCCAATGCGCTAGCAGGCGGTAGAAAAAGTCGTATTCTCCGATGAGGTTGCGGGCTTTTGTCGCAAGTGGGTGCGTGGGCGGGATACCCGGCGAGATGATAGAGAGATGCGCGCTTTTAAGGGAATTATGCGTGAGTGAATCTAGTGAATCTAGCGCACTAGATTCACTAGATTTTGTATCATTGGCGTGTGTAGCCTTAGCAGAGCCCTCATCGACAAATAGCGCAGAATCTAGCAGGGTATTGCCACACTCATCGTCTTTTGTGCCACTAAACTTGTCATCATAGATTCTCACCAATATGCCAAGGGAGTTTAAAAAGCGCACAAGAGGCTTTGTCGTAACACCATAGCCAAAGATGTTTATCATACAATCTACCTGATTTTGAGCGTCAAAAGGGCGATGATGTTTGCCAAAATCGCGATAATCCAAAAGCGCACGATGATTTTGTTCTCCGCCCAGCCCTTTTTCTCGAAGTGATGGTGTATGGGTGCCATAAGGAAAATGCGCTTTTGGCGGTATTTGTAGCTGCCAATTTGGAGCATTACCGAGAGTGTTTCAAAGACAAAGACAATGCCAATGAGGATGAGCAAAATCTCATTATGCGAGATTATCGCCATATACGCGATAAAGCCGCCCAGAGCCAAGCTCCCGCTATCGCCCATAAAGACTTGTGCGGGGTGGCAGTTGTACCACAAAAAGCCAAAGAGTGAGCCAATAAGCGCGCAGCTCACGATAATGAGCTCCCCGCCATTTACCACGCGGGGCCAATACAAATACGACGAAAGCCCGATATGCCCGCTGATATACACAAACACCGAGAGGCTAAGCAGTGCCAAAATCCCCGGCACCGTGGCAAGCCCATCAAGCCCATCGGTGATATTGACTGCGTTTGCACTCGCCACGAGCACAAACGCCCAAAACACCATACTCACGACAGGCACGCGCACAGAATCTAGCTCAAGGCGCGCTAGTGAATCCATACCAAAAAGCGGGGCTTTCATAAAAGGGAGATAAAAATCCCCAATATGCCCGATGTTGGCAAGGCAGAGCGCGATGAGGAGGGAGAGTAGCACAAGCAGGAGCATTTTTAGGCGCGCGCTCATACCGGCATTAGAGCGTGCAGAGATTTTCATAAAGTCATCGCGCGCCCCGATAAGCCCAAAGCCCACGAGCCCAAAGAGCCCTAGCAGGACATAGGGATTAGCCATATCAGCGCATAAGAGCGTGGCGATAATGGTGCAGAGGACAAAGACAATACCGCCCATAGTCGGAGTGTTTTTTTTCTCCTCGTGGGGGACGAAGGTAGAGATGGGTTGGTTTGCCTTGCGCGCCCTCGCCCAGCGGATAAAATACGGAAAGATTGCAACACTCAAGATAAATGCGAGAAAAAAGCTCACTCCCGCCCGAAATGTGATGTATTGGAACAAATTGATATGTGCCACGCTCCAAAGCCAATATAGCATCTCCACCTCCACAAACTTACGCTAAACACAACAAAACACAAACGCCAAAGGGACAATAAAGCGGGGATTGTATCTTTAAATTTGTAAAACTAGGCTAAATATTAATGTTTTTTAAACTAAAATGAACGTTTTTTGAATGATGATTAACGAGGAGTGAGTATGGAGAAAGCAAAGAAAAAAGCAGTTTTAGTCATCACCGATGGGATTGGGTATAGCAAGAGCACGAGTTATAATGCCTTCTATCACGCCAAAAAGCCCACATACGACTATCTGCTTGCCAATGCCCCCTATGCGATGATCCACACCTATGGGCTTAGCGTGGGATTGCCAAAGGAGCAGATGGGCAACTCGGAGGTGGGGCATATGTGTATAGGCGCAGGGCGCGTGCTTTACCAAGATCTAGTGAAAATCTCACTCGCCCTGCAAAATGGCGAGATAGAATCCAATCCGGCGTTTGTGAGCGTGGCAAAGGCGTGCGAGAGTATCCATCTGTGTGGGCTTATGAGCGATGGGGGCGTGCATTCTCATCTCTCGCATTTGCTAGGGCTTGTGAGTATCTGTGCGCGCCAAGGTAAGCGCGTGTGGCTCCATCTCATCACCGATGGGCGCGATGTCCTGCCCCAAAGCGCGCTAGGATACTTAAAGCAAGTGCAAGAGCATACCAGCGCGTATGCAAATGTCCATATCGCCACGCTTAGCGGGAGATTCTATGCGATGGATCGCGACAAACGATGGGAGAGGATAGAATCTGCCTACAACACCATCGTATGCGGCGAGAACCAAATCGCCCAAAGCCCGCAGGAGTATATCCAAAGCCAATACGATAAGGGAGTGTATGATGAGTTTATCCCGCCTGTGAGTTTTGCGCCATATCGGGGTATGAATACAGATGTGGCAAGCCTCAATGAGGGCGCAAAGAAAAGTGGAGAAGTGAGCGGGGCGAGTGGTAACACGAGTGCGGATAGCAAAGAAGTGAGCGAGGGCTTTATTTTTGTGAATTTTCGCTCCGATAGGGCGCGCCAAATCGTCGATGCGATAGGCAATGTAGGCTTTGAGGGCTTTGTGCGCAAGCGCGTGGCGAGGCTATGTATCGCCACAATGTGCGAGTATGATAGCAGTTTTGACTTCCCCATTTTGTTCCCTAAAGACAAGGTGCAAAATACCCTAGCAGAAGTGCTATCTAGGGTTAAGCTGCGGCAATTCCACACCGCAGAGACAGAAAAATACGCTCACGTTACCTTTTTCTTAAACGGCGGGCGTGAGGAGGAGTTTGAGGGCGAAAAGCGCGTGCTTATCCCCTCGCCCAAGGTGGCGACATACGACTTGCAGCCAGAGATGAGCGCGCCAGCGGTGGGCGATGCGGTGCTAGGAGCGATGGAGGAGGGCTACGACTTTGTCGTGGTGAATTTCGCAAATGGCGATATGGTGGGGCATACGGGGAATTTTGAGGCAGCTATCAAGGCGGTAGAGGCGGTGGATACGCAGCTAGGCAGGATTATAGAATCTGCTAAGAGGCTAGGCTATGGGCTTGTGATAACCAGCGATCACGGGAATTGCGAGGAGATGAAGGACGCGCAGGGCAACACGCTCACAAACCACACTATCGGCGATGTGTGGGCGTTTGTGCTTGATGAAAATGTGAGGGAAGTGGCAAAAGTCGGGGGGCTCAATAATATCGCGCCCACGATTTTGAAGCTTATGGGATTGCCAAAGCCCCAAGAGATGGATGAGGCGTTGTTTTAGGATTTGCGTAGCGTGGGGAGCGTGAGGCAAGTTGGTATCGGGGTTGGTGGCTGTGGATTCTGTGTGGGCAATGAGAGAGAGCCGCCTATTTTGTTTGCGTGAGCGCACAGAATCTAGCGCGAGATGAGTGGATTGTGTGCCTGCCTTTAGCAGCGAGGGCGTGATGTGGGTGCGCGCTTCTAAAAGCTGCGCTAGATTCTAAAATATTGCAAAATGTGTCCCTTGCCCCTTGACTTAGAGTAGCTCTAATGCTTTATAATCGCTTTTGTGATTGTGGGCTTTGGTTTCAAAAAGTGCTAGCCCAAGCGGCGTTCCTGACGCGATTGCACTAAGAGATTCTATAAACTTGCTAAAAAATGCAATGTATGGGCGCGCAGCGGAGCGAGGGCGGATTCACTCCGCACGAGCGGTAGCAATTTGCCTTTGGCAAATTGCAGTGAATAAATAGGAGACAAAATGGCATACACCATCATCGAAGTGGAGAAAAAAACCGGCGTATCCTCGCACACGCTGCGATTTTGGGCGAAAAAGGGTTTGTTTCCCTTTGTAGAGAAGGACGATAACCAAGTCAAATATTTTAGCGAGCGTGATGTGGAGTGGGTGCGCTGGATCAATTGGTTTCGCAAAGCCCAAATGGATATCCCCACGATTAGGCACTATATCGAGCTCGCAAATAGGGGCGATGAGAGCGCGCAGGAGCGGCGGGATATCATCGCAAGGCAGCGTGAAATCGTGGCGGATAGTATCGATGAGCTAAAAGCGGTGCTAGAGACGCTGGATTACAAGCTGGGCGTGTATGATGAGATGCTAAGCAAAAATCTCGATGGGCTAAATCCGCAGAGTAGGCAGTATAAGGGGTGTAATCACACAACAAATTCGACTCCCCCACGGGAAAACGGCTCCTTGGGCGATCATTGCAGAGATTTGGCGAGTTTGGGGAGTAGTCACTACCCTCTAGGTAGCTCCTACCCCAGCACCCGCCAAAAACTCCACAAGCACCACCGCAATGACTAATTTTTTTGTTTGTGTTGGTAGCCCCACAGAATCCACGCCAAGAGGGCAAGCCAAGCGTGGAGATTCAAGAAAATACAGAATCTAGTGTGAGATTAGAATCTAGCCTAACAGAATCTCGTGCAGATTCAGAATCTAAGCAACTCACAGAATCTCGTGTTTGCGCAAAAGAAAAAGGGGTTTCCCCTCTCCCCGCTCTCCCCAGCCCCGAAAAAGATAAAGCGC
>CALVDZ010000008.1 GCA_944326445.1 uncultured Helicobacter sp. | reverse complement strand
GGGTGATGCGTCTATCAGCATATCCTTCACGAGTGTGGTTGATCACTTCTAGGGATTGGGAGACGAGGGCGGAGTCTCGATCCAAATCATTCTTAGCCTTTTGTATGTTTTCATTGATAGCTCTGCCCATAGCTCCTAGCTCATCATTTGCCATAATGGCGATGGGCTTTATCTCTACCTTTTCGTGGTTTAGGAGCTTAAAGAAATTGAAGAGGGTGGAGAGGATGATAGGCAGTCGCACGCCCACGATTTTACGCATACAATACCACACCACCACCATCACAGCGAGCAAAAACACCACAGACAAAAGCCCGATATGGAGCTGCAAATCATACAGAGGCTTTAGCACCTCTTTTTTTGGCGCGGCTACAAAGACTGACCAACGGCTTGTGTCATTTATAGTGCTAAAGGACTCCACACTCGCATAGCTCTCATTGCCCACAACCGTGACATAGTCATCAAACACACCGCTTTGGTTTGTAAGGATTGCATTGAGCGTGTTTTTGGCTTTTGGGTGCGGGTTTACCTCTTGTAGAGGCTTTAGGATAAGGTTAGGATTTTCGTGTATGGCTATCACACCACTATCGTTTGTAAGCACACGCAAATCCCCTGCATACAAGCTAAGCTTAGGATCAATGAGCCTATGAGAGACATCAAAAAGATTAAAGGTATAGCCCACAATCCCTAGCAGCTGCTTATTGCCACCAAAAATCGGATAGACGATATTTAGCCCCAAAAACTCGCCAGAGCCAAAATCGAGCTTGATAGGCTGCCCCACATAGGCTTTTTGCTCGCCATCTTTTGCCTCCTCTAGCATTTTTTTAATCACAGGAATATTGATGATGTTATCGTGTGCTTGTTGCAAGCGGGCGCTGTCTTTGCGCTCATCTGGGCTATGATAGAGCATCACAAATTTACCACTTTGGGTAAAAAATCTCTTATCAAGCTCCCCCTCTGGGCGCGACAAAAGATACAAAAAGCTATAACTTGCTTGGCTATTATCTAGCATATTTTCGATGATATTTGCCACGCTGCCCAGATCGACTTCTTTATGGTTTTCTCGATAGATTTTATTGAGCGAGGAGCCCACGCCGCTAGTGAGCACGATCGTTTCATCAAAGAGCCCCTTCATAGTCGTGGCGTAGTTTTTGGAAGCTTGTGTAATCGTGCTCTTTGTGCTGCTAATGAGATTTTTACTTACCTCATTAACCACCGCCGTAGCTAAGACGACAATGCCCACCACCACGATACCTGCCACAGAAGTAAGAAGTTTTGTGGCAATACTTAGAGAGTTAAACCATTTTTTCATCTATTCTCCTTTGATTTCTTTGTAACCCATACAAGGCAATCAAGTTTCGCCACATCGTGTTTGAAGCACACAGGGCCTTGAGCGCCAAGCTTAAAGTGTTGCAATTTTATTACAAAAAAAAAAAAAAACGCTTAAAATGGGGCGGAATTAAGCAAAAAGTAAGGAGGAGAGTGTAGAAAAGTAAAAGTTTTTAGCACAAAGTGTAGAGAATCTCGGAGTTTAGGCATAGCATAAGCCGAGTTCTGTCGTGGGTGGCTATTTATCTAGGTGCGGTATCACTACCGCACTCTTGCGAAGAGCTAAGAGATTTTAAGACTTCTAACCTGCTCTTCTTGCTACGGATTGGGTTTGCACGGCACAATGTATTGCTACAATGTCGGTGGGCTCTTACCCCGCCTTTTCACCCTTACCAACTTCTTTTTTGGAAAATGGCTCCTTGGGTATGCAATGCGATAAGATTGCGGATTTTTCGGAAGGCACGGACGCTAAGTCCGCTAACCTTCCAAAAAATCCGCAAAGCTTACACAGCCACACCGCAAATACTAATTTTTTTGTTTGCAGTGGTAGCCCCATAGAATCCACACCACGCCAAAGGCAAGCCTTGATGGGATTCTATAAAGTGGCAGTTCTATCAACCCCTTAGATTTTCTGAATCTAGAATCCCAAAACTTCTTTAAGATTCTAAACCTGCTAGTAAATCTCATCAAGGCTTGCCCCTTGACTTAGTATGGATTCTGAATCCTTACTACTGCAAACAAAAAAATTAGTATTTGCGGTGGTGCTTGTGGAGCTTTTGGCGGGTGCGGGGGTAGGAGCTACCTAGAGGGTAGTGACTACTCCCCAAACCCGCCAAATCTACGCAATGATTACCCAAAGAGCCATTTTCTCTAGTTGGCGGTTGTTTTCTGTTGCACTTTCCCTTGATTCACACCAGCCATTTGTTAAATGGAATCCTGTCTTAATGTAGCTCGGACTTTCCTCTTTTAGATTCTAAAAGCAACCACCTGCTATGCCTAAGCCGGTATTATATCCCTGCTAAGCCAAACAAAAGCTTAGAGCACTTACAATGCCCCAAATCTCACACAAAGGCTGACAATGCACGCTTCACAGATTCTAAAATCCCAAGATCTCGCCCATATCTGGCACCCCTGCACGCAGATGCACGATCACGAGGCGACTTACCCGCTCATACCGATTAAAAGTGGCAAGGGCGTGTATGTCTATGACTTTGAGGACAAAGCCTATATCGATTGTATCTCGAGCTGGTGGGTGAATCTCTTTGGGCATTGCCACCCTTATATAAACCAAAAACTTCGCGCCCAGCTTGAAAATCTCGAGCACATTATCCTAGCGGGATTTTCACACGAGCCCATCATCACACTTGCCTCACGCCTGTGTGAGCTCCTCCCTGCGCCGCTTAGCAAGTGCTTTTTTGCCGATAATGGCTCAAGCGCGATAGAAGTCGCGCTCAAAATGGCGTATCACGCTAAGGCTATAGAATCTAAAAGCAGTTTTTATGATACTTTCCTATCCCTAGAGAATGCCTACCACGGCGAGACAATCGGCGCGCTTAGCGTGGGCGATGTGGGGCTGTATAAGCAAGTCTATGAGCCCATATTGCTCCGCACGCTCACAAGCAGCGCGCCCACGCTAGGCAATACCGACAAAGCCCTGCAGGATTTAGAATCTACGCTAGATTCACACCCAAATATTATCGCCTTTATCCTCGAACCACTCGTGCAGTGCGCGGGCAATATGGCGATGCACGCGCCAGAATTCGTCACGCAGGCTACCAAAATGTGCCAAAGTCGCGGGATTTTTGTCATCTTTGATGAAGTGGCGGTGGGATTTGGGAGGACAGGCAGTATGTTCGCACTTGAGCAGTGCGGGGTGGTGCCCGATTTTCTCTGTCTTAGCAAGGGTATCACGGGTGGGTATCTGCCCTTGTCTGTGGTGGTTACGAGTGAGAGAATCTATGAGCATTTTTACGCACCTTATGAGAGCCATCGGGCGTTTTTGCACTCGCATTCTTATACCGGCAATCCTTTGGCGTGTGCGTGCGCTAACGCCGTGCTTGATATTTTTGAAAATGAAGGAATTATAGAATCTAATAAGATTCTAAGCGCGTATATTTGGGAATGCTCACAGATTCTAAAACGCTTTAGCTTTGTGGGCAATATGCGCCAACGCGGTATGATCCTCGCCTTTGATCTTATAGGGTTTGAAGGACAGCGCAAGGGCATAGAAGTGTATAATAAAGCGCTTGAGAGAGGTTTGCTGCTACGCCCGCTAGGGAATACAATATATTTTATGCCACCTTATGTGATCACACAGCAAGAGGTGGCGTATGTGTTTGAGAGTTTGGAGGCGATTTTGGCTACTCTGTGAGGCGTTATAGTGAGGCTTAGAGCCCCATTTTGCCCGGATTTAGGATATTATTGGGATCAAAGGCGTGCTTGATTACTCTAAAGAGATTCATCTCCTCTTTACTAAAGGCTAGGGGCATAAAGGGGGCTTTGGCGAGCCCTATGCCGTGTTCCCCGCTCAAAGTCCCCTCTAGCTCCACGGCGATTTTAAAAATCTCCTCGATACACGCATAGCCCCGCGCTAGCTCATCTGGATCGCTTGGGTTTGGCACCATCACATTGGTATGCACATTGCCATCGCCCGTGTGCCCAAAACACGGGATTTTAAAGCCATACTGCTCACTTAGGCGCGCGATATGCTCTAAGAGCTCGGGCAGGCGCGATCTGGGCACGGTGATATCTTCGTTGAGCTTTTTTTTGCCATAGATCGTGATACTTTGGCTAGCGTTGCGCCTAGCAAACCACAAATCCTCTTCCTCTTGCGCGTTTTGAGCCTTTTTGAACGCCACGCAGCCATTTTCTCTAAACTTCTGCTCAAGCTGCTCAAGCTGATAGGTAAGCACCTCGGGCATATCGCCATCTACTTGCGTGATGAGGATCGCTCCGGCGTCTATGGGCAAGCCTTTGGCAAATCGCTCCTCGACTGCGCGGATACTAAGATTGTCCAAAAACTCCATCGCCACGGGTGTGATACCGCTCGCCATACTCTTATACACCGCATTCATCGCGTCGTTGATACTGCCAAAGACACCCATAGCGGATTGGCGGTATTTGGGCTTGGCGATGAGCTTGAGGGTGATCTCGGTTATAACCGCTAGCGTGCCCTCACTCGCGATGAGAATCCCCGCTATGTTGTAGCCCGCGACATCTTTAATCGTCTTTTTGCCCGCTTTGATGATATCGCCATTGGGCAGCACCGCGCGCAGTGCCATCACATAGTCCTTGGTGATGCCATATTTCGCTGCGCGCATACCGCCGGCATTCTCACTCACATTGCCCCCCAGCGTGCTATATTCTTGGCTAGCAGGATCGGGCGGGTAGAAAAGTCCGCGCTTTTCCACTTCGTTTTGGAAGTGCTTATTTACCACGCCCGGCTGCACGCGCGCGATGAGGTTTTTCTCATCGATTTCTAGAATCTTATTGAAGTGTTTCTCAAGTGCTAGGACAATCCCACCATTTGCCGGCAGTGCCCCACCGGTAAATCCACTTCCCGCGCCGCGGGGGATTATAGCGATTTTGTGTGTGTTGCAGTATTTGAGGATTTCGCTCACATCGCGCTCGTCTCTAGGATACACAACCGCTTGGGGCTCGTATCGCTCCCTTGTGGCGTCATAACAATACGCTATGCGGTGCGCGGGATCGTCATAGCAGTTTTCCTCCCCTACGATTGCCTTCAGCGCGCGGATATGCACAGAATCTAGCGGTGCTATCATACCCCCTCCTAAATATTGCATTGATTAAAAAATATATCAAGCGGATAGTGCTTGCCTGAATCTTTGAGATCCAAATACGCATCGATGAGGCGATACTCGTCTTTGCCGTGCAGGGCGCGCCTCTCACGCACCTTATCGATCATCTCGAGTTCAAACATCACATAAAACAGCGCGTTTTCGGCGTGCTCATCGGCATTGGCGAGAGATTCTAGGAGTTTATACCACGCGTGCGGCTCTAGTATGTCTTTGCTCTGCTGGGCGAGCTGGACATAGTCTTGGGCGTTGAAAGACATTTGCTGGGAGATGCGCGAGAGCGTTTCTGGGCTAAAAAGCTCGTGATTGGCGATAAAGGCGTGTATGAGGGAAGGCTTCATCGAGGCATTATAGCCCACTTGTGAGCTTAGAAGTCGCTCGATATCCTTAGAGGAGCCGTGTGTGAGTATCTGCACCACTGCAAAATCGCGTATCTCTTGGGGTTGGGTATCGCTTAGTGCATTAAAGGCGCATTTGCTATCGCTTTGAATCTTGTTTTTTAGATTCTGTATGGAGAATTTATTATCCTTGCTCAAATTATACGCGCGCAAATCCACGCTTTTGCCACTCATCACATCTTTGTAGTTTTCAAAAAGCTTATCGATTTTGGGCTCAAAGCACTCATTAGAATCTAGCCGCGGCTTGAGATAAAAGCGCGCGAGGATTTTGGAGAGCTTGGAGATATCGGGATTTTTATACACGCGAGATTCTATGGGTTTGTTGAGGGCTTGCTCGTTTATCTGTGAGAAGAGATGGCTGAAGTCATTGCGCGTGCGATAGGAGCGCATAAGCGAGCTCGCCCACGAGGAGGCAAAGAGTATGGAGCTACACAGACAAAACACGAGTATGAGGATGATGAGCCACAGGCTCACGGGGAGATCGAGCTCACGCCCGGTTGGGAGCGTGAGGGCAAAATTCCCAAGCTCCAATGTGTAGGCATAAATGCCCAAAACCACACAAAACACCACCACAAAAGCCATATAGTATTTAAATCGCATAGCCACTCCTTATCGTTTCTTGAGGTTTTGCATTTTTTGCTCTAAAATCTGCCTTTTTTCCACATCTTCGCGACAATCGATACAATACCTCGCGTGGGGTTTGATTTTTAGCCGCTCGATATCAATCTCATCATCGCACATCTCACAGATTCCATAGGTTTTGTTTTTGATTTTAGTAAGCGCGTAGTCTATATCATCAATCTCGGTTTTTTGCAGCTCGAGGATATTAGCGACTTTGCTCTCATAGAGCGCAGCCGCCACGACATCGCTATCATCAGAGAGCCTAGAGCTATACCACTGCTCCATAAGCTCGCCCTTCTCTATCATAGAATCCCGCAAAACCCGCTTTCTTTGTGTCAGCAATGTGCTAAAAAACTCATAATCCATTTGTGCCCTTTGTAGAAGTTATTTGTGGTATGGGTGGTTTGTCATAATGCTTAGCGCGCGATAGATTTGCTCGCACAGCACGATTTTGGCGATTTTGTGGCTTAGGGTGAGCGGAGAGAGGCTCAAAGTCTTTAGCGAGCGCAAAAAATCAGAGCTAAACCCATACGCCCCGCCGATAAAAAAGCTCACCTCTTGGTAATTGGCGATGAGGTTGGCAAACTCGTGTGAATCTAGCATTTTGGCACTAGGTGTAAGCGCGATACTAAGGTGTGAGGGCGTGTGCTTGACAAAGGATGTGAGGGCTTTAGAGTAGGATTCTTGGGCTTTGGCGGCGGAGATTTTTTGCGCCTTGGCGATGGCGTTGTTAAAAACATCGTGTATGAGCAGCTGCGCGCCAAACCCTCTGCACTTCATCACAAAATCCTCCACTAGCTCCTGTGAATCCGCCTTGCTAATACAATATAGGTTGTATCTCATAGTTTGTGTTGAGGTATCTCATCAAATCCGCGATGGTTTTTTTGAGATTTTTGCGCTCTACCACCATATCGATGAGCCCGTGCTCGAGCAAAAACTCCGCAGTTTGGAAGCCCTGTGGCAAATCCGCGCCAATAGTTTGCTTGATAACCCTAGGACCAGCAAAGCCGATGATCGCACCCGGCTCGGCGATAATCACATCGCCCAAAAATGCAAAACTCGCACTCACGCCCCCAAAAGTCGGATCGACTAGCAGCGAGATAAAGGGGAGCTTGGCGGCAGAGAGTTTATTGAGCGCGGCGGAAGTCTTTGCCATTTGCATAAGCGAATGCGTGGATTCTTGCATTCTCGCACCACCGCTTGTGGAGCATATCACGAGGGCTTGGCGTTTTTGGATAGCGCGATTGATGGCGCGCACGATTTTCTCGCCCTCCACAGAGCCTAGAGAGCCACCCATAAAGGAAAAGTCAAACACGACTAATTGCGTGCCAATGCCCTCGATAAACGCCTCCCCAGCGATTGCCGAGCTTGGTCTGCCGCTTTTTTGCTCACCCTCCTCTACGCGCTGCTTGTAGCTTTTTTTATCCACAAATTCTAGCGGATCGATGGGGCGTAAATCCTTGTCGTATTCTTCAAAGCTCCCCGCATCGCACAAAAGCTCGATCCTCTCTTGCGCGGAGATTCTAAGATGATGGTTGCATTTGGGGCAGACTTGGGATTGGGCAAAGACTTCTTTATAATACATCAGCGCGCTGCAGTTTGGACATTTGATCCAATGCGATGGTGCCTCACCTTTTTGGGCGCGTGGCTCGGCTTTTTTGGACTTGAAAAAATCGCTAAATGACATACCTAATCCTTACCTTGGGTGAGAAGTTGCATAATGGTAGCAAAAATTTGCTTATCTTTACTTATAAGCACGAAATCTCTATTGTGATTTATATAGAGCCCCTCGCAGAGATATAGCCCCGCCTTGCTATCATACTCGCGTATGCTACCCACAAAGAGCATAAAGCTCACCTTGTGCGCTAGGCTAAATGAGAGCGCACTCGCGCCTAGAGAGCGGAATTTTAGCCCATTAGCAAAGAGGCGCGCGGCGATATGGGGATTGGAGTAGGCTTTCTCAAAAATCCCGCATTTGGGGGTGTGCGAGTGCGTGGCTACATAGGGCTTGATAGCGCGAGGGCTAGAATCTCGCAGGCTATATTCTAGGATTGTATCCCCGCTGCGCGCGATGAGGCGTTGGGCGCAAAAATCTATCACCACCGCTTCCTTGCAGATTCTATGCGCATCGCACAATGCCACCGACGCGCCATAATAGGGAATGTGTGAGAGGAAGTTGTCACTGCCATCGAGTGGATCAAGGAGGATTATATCGCTTATGCCCTGCGATGAGGGGATAAACCCACTCTCTTCAGAATCTATATGCGCGATGGGGAGCAGGTGGCGCACAAAGATTTTTTGCGCTTCCAAATCCGCACCTATGCTCACATCGCCCCCCGCTCCTAGGGAGTGCTTAGCATAGAGCGTGCTATCAGCAGAATCTAATCGCGCGATAACCTCTCGCCCCGCTACAATGCAGCGCGATACAAATGGCGTGAGTGCAAAATCTCTCAAAGTCTCCAACCTATGCCCTTATGTGTAATCGCAAGTGCGCCCTACGCGTGTGCCACGCACCCTTTGCGCCTTTGGCAAATCATCGCATTATTCGCCTTAATCTCTCATAAAGCCACATCTAAGGGGGATTTACTCATTGTGCGCAAACTTTACACAATCCTTACACGCTCTACACACACATTTTAAATTGGGTTATTACAATTTTCCCGTCCTTTAAATTCAACCAAGGAGAAACAATGAGCAACAAAATTTCGTTAGTATTGGCAGGATTGCTTAGCTCGAGTTTGCTTATCGCTAATGAGGCACCAAGCGCACAGGGTGCTCAAGACGCACAGAGCGCACAAGCTCCCGCGCCAAGTGAGAGCAAAAAGGCAGTGAGCAGTTTTTTTGAAGGAATGGAGGCTAAGGGATTTGCGCGTATGCGACTTACCACGATTGAGGGTGCTGGCGGCGGCGGTGCGGATCAGCAGCACAGATTTAGGATCGATCTCACTTCGGGCAAAGTCGATGGGTGGAGCCTCACCACGGGATTAATGTTTAACTACGGTAGCTCAAACCCCACAGGCAGCAGCAACACAAATGGTGCTGCACAGGGGACTATGGCCGTGATTACAGGCAAGGAGTTTAACGACAGGTTTGGTATCTCCCAACTCTCGGTTAATAAGGAGCTAAAGGGCGAGGATCTCAAAGCCGAGTTTCGCGCTGGACGGATTTCGATGGATTCAGTCTTTAGTGATAAAAACACAGATATAGGCACAGGTGCTATCGCCAAGATCCAAACAGGCAAGACTAAGCTAGCCATAAACCTCTATGATAGCTGGATCACAAGCCATGTCATCTACAGCCTCCGCGGTAGCACTAGCAATGGTGGCGTAGGCCTCGGAAGTAGCAACAACAGCCGAGGCTCTATGGGTAACGATCTCATCAGCCTTTCTGTGAGCGGAGAAAAGCTCGGGGGCTTTAGCTACAATGTTTCTTTGGCGCATATCAATAGGTTGCTAAACTATATGGCCTTTGGTGAGGCCAAATACGACTTTGGTGGATTTTATGTGCTAGGGCAAGTCTCGGCAGCAGGTATGGTGGATAATGCCAACTTCATGACAGGTGCGGGGGATTTTACCAACACGGCTTGGGGATTCACACTCCGCAGCGGTAGCGGGGACTTTGGACTAGCAGACTACAGCGGCTTTGCTAACAAAGATTGGGCAAAAAGCCGCGGGCTTTATAACTTCCAAATCGGCTATAAGAGCAAAGAAAATCCCTTCTCCTTCAAGCTCGGCTATCTGGGGAGCTTTGGCGATGGCTATGGCACACTGCTCGATCACAAAGGCGGGATAAATGTCGCTGGGAAATTCTGGGTAAATAGCACAGGAGCGACAGCAGAGGGCTTTGGCTTTATGGGTGCTGGGGGACGCGCTGATACTAGCATACAGGTGGGCTACCTCGTGCTAGATTATGCATTGACAAAAGCATGGAAGCTCGGGCTAGACTACTCATTCATAAGCGGGGACAACAACTACCCATACATTCCAAGCGTGTTGAGCCAAAGCGACATAAATGACGCACAAAATGGCAAGGGGATCACTTTCCAAGAGATTGCGCCATCGGTTACTTATAAAGTCGGCAGACTCACTGCGACAGCCTACTATGGGCAAAATGTCGGCGAGGTGAATTACGGCAGAGGGCGCGTAGAGATGCGCTATGACTTCTAAGCCCTAGAGGCTTTTGCACTCTTGTGAAGAAATGCGGCTTTTGGGCGGGGAAAATAGCTCCTTGGGTAATCATTGCAGAGATTTGGCGGGTTTGGGGAGTGCTCACTTACCCTCTAGGTAACTTCTACCCCCGCACCCGCCAAAAATTCCACAAGCACCACCGCAATGACTAATTTTTTGTTTGCAGTGGTGAGCTTATAGAATCCACACCAAGCGGGGCAAAGCCAAGCGCGGAGTGTAAGGAAAATATAAAATCTCGTGTGGGCTTAAAATCTAGCCTAGCAGAATCTCAAGTAGATTCAGAATCTAAGAAACTCACACAATCCACAACACCAAAAAATCCTAACAAGGCTTTGCCAAATATAAATAATAGTGCGTGCGTAAGCACGAGCCTAAGCAGAATCTAAAATCTTTACAGAATCTAAGCCGGTGTAAAATCTAGCGCAGATTCTAAAGACAATGACAAAATATCAGGAAGCACAGAATCTAAGGCGGGGGATTTAAGAGATTCTAAAAAATGCGCAAGTGCAGAATCTAAGCACTCACAATCCACAAGGCTAAGAGCCTAAGCAAGGCTTTGCCAAACACAAACACCGGGCGCGTAGCGCGCCGATGTTTGCCGCAAGTCTGCCTAGAGTCTAGACTCGTAGCGACGGAGCATATACAGACGCTTGAGGAGTTTTTTCTTAGCGTTTATCTTTTGTTTCTTGCGGCGCTCTGTCTGTGGCTCAAAAAACCTCCTAGCTCGCGTCTCGGTAACGACGAGATTTCTATCGGTTTGCTTTTTAAACTTTCTATACGCTTCATCGAAGCTCTCGTTTTCACGCACTTTGATACCCGGCATATGCATCACCCACTTTCTTGTATAAAATAAGGGTGGCATTGTAAAGCAAAAAGTCTAAAACAAACATTAAGGAATGATGCGCTAGAATGCCGCCTTTACATTTTGTGTGCTCGTAGCTCAGCTGAATAGAGCAACAGGTTGCGGTCCTGTAGGTCGGGGGTTTGAATCCCTCCGAGCACACCATCTCGCACTGCATTTGGTGCAACTCCGTGAAACTTCCTCACTACCTTTCAATATTTTGGTATCATTTCAGAATCTTTTTTGCAAATCATTTAGGGCAGGGACTATGGAGCGCAATGTCAAATATTTGAGCATTGGTATCGTTTTTCTTGGGATTGTTGTAGGGTTTTGTGTCTTTGTGCTGTGGCTAGGGCGATTTGACTTTAGCACTAGCAAATACAACACCTACTATATCCTCACGCAGGACGAAGCCTCCTCGGTAGGGATTAACACGCCTATCAAGTTCAAAGGCATTGCGGTGGGCAAAATCAGTAATGTGAGCTTTGAAGATCTCGCACAGGGGCTTATTAAAATCACGCTTGCGCTAGATTCTGGCCTAGAGGTGCGTGAGGACTCCTATCTCACCATCGCCTCTAGCGGGCTTGCGGGGGCGAATTACCTCGCGTTTTTTCAGGGCTCTAGCACGCAGCCAAACACCTCGCAGATCATCGAGCTTAAGAAGGGTGGGCTTGATGTCCTACTCCAAAAGGTAGAGGCTATCGGCGATAAAAGCCTCAATGTGATGGAGGGTATCAGCGAGCTCACCAATGCCCAAACTATAGCAAATATCCAAAGCACCTTTTTATATCTCTCCCAGATTAGCCAAGATATGGCACAGATCACCAAACGCCTAGATTCTATCACTAAGGCTGTGGATACCAATCTCCAATCCGGGCAATACGATGTGCGTGCGATCCTAAATCCTAGTCTTTTGCAGCTCCAAGATACGCTATTGCAAGTCGATCGTTTTTTTTCCAAAGCCACGCATTTGGTGGATAAAATCGAGAAAAACCCATACGATAGCCTCTTTGGCAAAAGGCAAAGCGGCGATGAGTGAATCTAGCAGTGCGCAAATCTAGCGGGCATATACACCAACACATAGCAAGGAGCAAAAAGTGAGAGCAAAATACCTAATCGCAGGACTTATCGTAGCCATATACGCAGGGTGCGTGAGCGTGGATATAAAGACTGAGATACCAGAAGTGAGCTTTTATGATATCTCCCTGCATAGCCAAAAAATCCTCAAAAGCCCCAAGCAGAGCTATGGGATGATCATCAGCGCGGCATTGCCCTATGATAGCACCGATATTTACAAGCTAGATTCACACACCTTGCGCACGCGTATCCTGCCCAATGCCCAATGGGTGAGCAAGCCCAAGGAGATGCTTGTCGCGACTTTGGGGGGGATGATGAGCGAGCGGGGGCTAAGCCTCATCAAGCCGCCATTTGGGAGCGTGAAGATGAGCAAAATCATCAAGCTCCATATCGATAAGATTCTCATTATCCAAAAAGAGGGCGGAGAATACGCCACATTGAGCGTGTATTATGACTTGCTAGATGCCAAGGACGCGAGCCTGCTCAAAAACGGCGTGATCGTGCGCGAGAAGCAAATTGCTGATATGCGCGAGTTCGCGCCGGTGTTTTTGGAGCTAAGCCAAGAGGTGCTCTCAGAGGTTATCGCGCAGATTCTATGATTGTAATGCAAGTTTTGCGCCGCAAAACTTGTGTATCGGGGCGTGAGGCAGAGCCCCTCGCCCCTCCGCTTACGCGTTCATACACGGCGTTTTTTGGCGAGATTCTGTAATTTTCTAGTGTTAGCGCGTCAAGAACGCCGCTTGGGCTAGCGCATTTTCTATAAACCGAGATTCTAAGCAGCTTACAGAATCTAAAACTCTGAATCTAGAAACTAAGTCCGCCCTAGATTCTGTAAATTCTTTGGGGCTTGGATTCTGTGCCGCTTAGATTCTGTATTTTCTCATTTCTCAAAGTCACATTCTTACGAATATTTCCTAGTTTCTTTGTATCGCTTGTTTTTGCAAGAGGGGGAGTGAGGCTTACAATGTGCAGGTAGGGCTAAGTGGCAGCCTTAAGCGTGCGAAGGTAGCTCCTCCTCATTTTTTACAACTTAGGTGGGCGGGTAAGCACTCTTTAGCCTCCCCCCACCCCGATTGAGCTTACTACGGGGTGCATTCTGCACACTGAATCTATTTGATTGGATTTTTGCGCAGTAAAAATGGCGCAATCTTGCAATTGTGCTAGGCTCGTGCTACCGCACGCACTATTCTTAGAATCGAGCGCCTCGCTAAGATTTTTTGGCGTTGTGGATTGCGTGAGTTGCTTAGATTCTGAATCTGCTGGGCTAGATTCTGTAAATGCTTTTGAATCTATTGGACTAGTTTCTATAAAAAGTCTTAGATTCTAGCTTGTGCAAATCTCAATTGGATTGCGAATCTAAAACATTAAAACCCAATTCTAATCTTTCTTTAGATTCTGTAATACCTTGTGTGTGGATGTAGATTTTGGATTTGTCCTCCCTCTCCAAAGGAGGCTTGGAGAGTTCCAGAGAACACAACAACAAATAAGGAAGGAAAGATGCACTTCAACCCACCCGCCCAACCAAGTGCATCTTTTGAATTTTTATGGCGTAATTATAAACATTTTTCTTTAAATGAAAATTAATAACAATTCTTATTTTGATAAATTCCTCAAAAATTTTGTTTATGGATAAAATCAAAAAGCGAATCTAGCCCAAATCCTCGGAATGATAATGCCACATAATCAAAGCTATGAGTAAGAATAAAATGATAAAGTCGTGAAAGAAAAATATGCACAGAAGTATGGCGGACAGGGAGGGATTCGAACCCTCGGTAACCTTGCGGCTACGCGTCCTTAGCAGGGACGTGGTTTCAGCCAACTCACCCACCGGTCCAGCGGATAAAAAGCGGGATTTTAACCCAAAAAACATAAAACAAGGCTTAACGCGCTTTTAGCAAATCTTAGCGAGAAATATGCTAGAATCCGAGCTTTTGAACACAAATGACAGACAAATAAGGAATACGATGAAAAAATACGCGTTTCTATTCCCCGGACAAGGGAGCCAAAGCGTAGGTATGGGCAAGGAGTTTTATGAAAACTTCACCCTTGCTAAAGAATTGTTTGGTGAAGCGAGCGAGGCGATAAAAATCGATATGAAAGACTTGCTCTTTAACCCAAATGACAACCTCAATCTCACGCAATACACGCAGCCAGCGATTTTTCTCACCAGCTACATCGCTCATAGTATCCTGCAGCAGGAGCACCCTATAATGCCAAGCCTCGCGTTTGGGCACTCGCTAGGCGAAGTGAGTGCGTTTGTGGTGGCAGGTGGCGCGGAGTTTAGCGCGGGTGTGAAGCTCGTGCATACCCGAGGCGCGCTAATGGCAAAGGCTTGTGAGGGGCAGGATGCGGGTATGATGGTTGTCGTGGGGCTTGAGGATAGTGCGCTAGAGGCGTTTTGTCAAAAAGCCCAAGATGGGGGCAAAAAAATATGGTGTGCCAACTACAATGGCGATGGGCAAGTCGTCCTAGCGGGCAAAAAAGGCGATCTAAGCGCGTGTGAATCCGATATAAAAGCCCTCGGAGCCAAGCGCGCACTCCTTTTGCCTATGTCTGTGGCGAGCCATTGTCCTATGCTAGAGCCGATTTTGGGGGAGTTTGGCGCGCTTTTGGAGGAGAGTTTGAGCGGCGATGCGTCCGTGCCAATCCTCTCCAATGCGACTATGCAAACCTACCAAAGCAAGCAGGAGGCAAAGGATTTCCTAAGCAAGCAGCTTATCGCCCCCGTGCTCTATAAGCAATCCGTGCTCAAGGTGGATCCACAAGTCGATGGGTATATAGAGTTTGGCAATGGCAATGTGCTAAAGGGGCTTAACAAGCGCCTAAGTCAAAAGCCCACTTATAATGTGAGTAGCCTCGCCACGCTCAAAGAAACCCTAGAATCGCTATAAAGGAGCTATGATGAAAGTTGGCATTATCGGTGCGATGGTTGAGGAGGTTACCCCGCTTATCGAGGCATTTAGGGGCTTGGGCTGCCCTACCGCGCAAGAAAATCTCGGGGGCAATACCTACTATAAGATAAGCGTGGGCGCAAATGAGGTGTATATCGCCTATAGCAAAATCGGCAAGGTGCATGCCGCAATCACTGCGAGCGTGATGATCGCGCATTTTGGTTGTGAAAAAATCCTCTTTAGCGGCGTGGCAGGGGGATTGGCAAAGGATCTCAAAGTCGGCGATTTGCTCATCGCTTCCAAGCTCTGCCAGCACGATGTGGATATCAGCGCGTTTGGGCACCCGCTAGGCTTTATCCCCGAGAGCGCGACTTTTATCGCAGCAGACGCGGAGCTAAACGCCCTAGCGCATAAAGTCGCCAAGCTCATAGGCAAGGAGCTCCGCGAGGGCGTCATCGCCTCGGGCGATCAGTTTATCGCTAGCGAATCCAAAAAGGCGTGGATTATCAAAGAATTTGGCGCAGACGCCGTGGAGATGGAGGGCGCGAGCGTAGCGGTGGTGTGCAATGCCTTTGGCGTGCCCTTTTGTGTGTTTCGCTCCATTAGCGATAGTGCCGATGGCAGCGCGGATGTGAGCTTTGATGAATTTTTAGAATCCGCAGCCAAAGTCAGCGCGCAATTTACCCTCCAAATGCTAAAAGCCCTAGGATACGCGCTTGAGCTCTAGTCGCCTTGAGCGCATTATCATCGTGCGGCACGCACACGCTCTGGATAGAGAGGAGTTCGCGCGCCAATCCTCAAACGACTTGCTACGCCCCCTTAGCAAAAAGGGCAAGGCACAGAGTCAAAAAATCGCGCGTTTTGTGCGGGACTTTCTGGATACTAAATCCATCGATCGCCTTATCAGCTCGCCCGCCACAAGGGCACTCCAAACCATCAAACCACTCACCAAATCCCTCCTTCACACGCCTTTTGAGATCTCTACACTCATCGCGCCAGATTGCGGATATGAGGGCTATATGAGGCTTTTGGAGCAGTGTGGGGACTTGCAGACATTGCTCATCGTGGGGCATCAGCCCGATATTGGGCTTTTTGTGGAGTTTCTGACAGGCTGTGGGGCTCTCACGATCAAAAAGGGCTGTGTGCTAGAGCTTGTGCGCAGGACTAGCCGAGATTCAGACAAGCCCACGATGTGGCAAAATGCCTTTAGCCTTAGCCTCCTTATTGATCCCAAAAGGCTGTAAATGCGCGGGGCGTTTAGTATGCTAGAGCTCGTGTTTGTCATCGTGATACTCGGGGTTTTGGCGGCTATCGCTATCCCGAGATTCTCGCTCACACGCATAGACGCGCAAGTCGTGGCGATAGAAAACGACATAAACAACGCCATTAGCACCATTCAGCGCGAAGTCTTCTCACAAAACCTCGATCCCAAAACCCTCACGCTCTCCCAAATCTTCACGCTCGCAGGGCTTAGCTCCTCGCGGTGGGTGCTGCAGGGCAATGCCATCACGCTTGGCAAAAACGCCACGCCAGATACGCAAAACTCCTGTATAGCCCTAAGCCTCACAAACGCGATTTTGGAGCTCAAGATTACCCAAAAGGCGGATTCCACGCTGTGTGAAAAGCTCTTTGCCAGACACCCAAATGGGGGCAAACAAATCCCGCTTAACACTTCAAATGCCATCTTTTAGGGGCGCATTTAGCGCGCTAGAATTGCTGTTAGTGATTATCGTTGTGGGGGTTTTGAGTGTTGGCGCGCTTAGGGTGGTGGAGCTGCAGACACAAAAGATGTGCTTACAGAATCTGCGCACCAAGCTCGCTATGGCGCACGAGCGGCTGCACACGCTGTATCTGCGCGAGTTTTTAGATTCTGTATCTTTTCAGAATGTGCCCCTGCAGGCTCGGGCGATTTTGGATTCTCTGCATACGCCTAGTGCCTCGTGTGGGTTTGCTTACGCGCATCCTATGCTGTATGCGCGCGTGGGCGAGGTGCGTATCGCCTTTAGCATAGAGCCCCAAGATCTGAGCCAAAATCCCAAGATCTCCTGCCACTACGCCACGCCGCTATGTAAGGAGTTTTTTAATCGGGTTTTGAGTAAATAGCAGATTTGATGGCGTGGTGCAAGGACTAAGCAGAATCTGTGTTTTTTCATTTTTTAGAATCTCTTTAGATTCTGTGCTTGTTTCAGAATCTGTTGGACTAGATTCTATGCTTGCCTTTGAATCCACACTAGATTCTGTAGATTCTCTGTTTCTTAGAGTCGTGTTCTCACGAATACTTTCTAATTTTTTAGAATCTTGTGTTTTTTCGCAAAAAGGGGTATTCCCCTCTCCCCGCTCTCCCCAGCCCCGAAAAAGTCTCCACTGTTTTTGCTGCGCTTTGCTTGCAAGCCTTCGGCACGGCAATCGGGGAGAGAGCCTCGCTTTTTCCGCTTCTAGCGCAATCGTTGCGGAGGCACTGCTGCCTCCTTGCCCCAACGATTGCACACCACGAAGCGGGCGAGGGGCGGTATGCGCTGACGCGCTACATATCTTATTTGATTTTTGCGTTGCAAAAATGGCAGAATCTAAAGATTCTACATCTTTAGATTCTGCTCGGCTCGTGCTTGCGCACGCACTATTATTAATATTTGGCAAAGCCTCGATAAGGTTTTTTGAAGTGATAGATTCTGTGAAGTTGTTTAGATTCTGAAAAACTAGATTCTAGATTTTGTTTTTGTGAATCTTGGTTGGATTCTGTGGGGTTACTATCGCTAACAACAAAACGAAGTTTCTTTAGAAAATTAGTCATTGCGGTGTGGCCGTGTAAGTTTTACGGATTTTTTGGAAGGTTGGCAAACAAACCGAGCGTGCCTTCCGAAAAATCCGCAACCTTATCGCATTGCAAGTCTGCGGAGTCATTTTCCTGTGAGAGAGCCAAATTTCTTTGACTACACCCCCAACCCAGCCAACAGGCATTCAAAATTATGCTAAAATAACGCCCCAATCAACCCCAAAACAAACACACACATTTAAGGAGTCGCGTGGAGAAGCTACTGCAGTGTTTTGAGTATATCAAACGCTATCACGTCGATATGCTAGATTCTATTAGCATTATGCTCGAGCTTTTTATCATCAAAAATTTCCACCCCGATATTTTGAGTGAATCTATCGCGCTAGGTAGTAAGCGCAAGCCCCTCGCCCAAAGCCTCAATGCTAAGATCGAGGATCTCATCGGGCAGGAGCTTTTTATCGCTATCAATCCCAATATCAACTTCCTAAAGATTCTAAAGCTTATCCAAGCCACCGATACCACGCTAGGCAATATCGAAGAATTTTTGCACATCATTACCCAAAAAAAGACTTCCAATAAGCTCTACTACTACTCCACGCCCCTAGAGATAAACGAACTCCTCGTGCGCCTACTAGACATACAGAGCGATGAAAAAATCTATAATCCCTGCTATGGCATTGGCACCTTGTTTTTGATGATTTCCCAGATTTTGCGCGCTAAGCAGCCAGACTCGCCCATCACCCTCTATGGCGAGGAGCTAGATACGCGCCTTGCCAAAGTCGCTAAGCTCACTTGCAAGCTCGCAAACATCGCCTGTGATAACCTCATCATTAATGACATTCTAAAAGCTCCATTTTTTGAGCAAAAGTTTGACAAAATCATCTGCAACCCCCCATTTAGCGCGCATATCGGCGTGGAGTATCTCAAAGACGATAAGCGCTTTAAGGGCTTGCATAGCCTTGCTAAGACTTATGCTGAATGGGTGTTTTTAATCCACGCGTTGTATTATCTCAAAAAGCGCGCAGTCTTTATCCTGCGCACACAGACTTTGCAAAAATCCAGCCTTGAGAGTGAGTTTATGCAGAGATTCTATAAGCAGGGGCTTATCGAGGCGATTATCGAGCTGCCCAAAAACATCTTCCCCCACCAAAACGCCGATTTTTGCGTGCTCGTGCTCTCGCCCGATAATGAGGAGATTCTAAACATCGATGCTAAGGGTGAGCGTTTTTGGAAAAAAGATGGCAAATACAATCGCCTTGTTAATCTTAATGAGATTTTGGAGGCGTTTTTTACGCGCAAGGAAAACGACTTTTGCTTCCTTATGCCTTATACGCACCTAACCTCCTACCATCTCCCCCTTACGCGCAAAGACACCCAACACAAAGAGGGCAAGAGCTTAAGCGCACTAGGCGTGGAGATTTTTCGCGGGCAGCGCGTGTATGGGGGCAAAAGCGACACGCGTATCGACTACTACGATGTGGGTTTGGCGGATTTTAGCGAGTATGGCTTTAGCGAGGAGTTTTTTACCAAACGCTCCCTAGGCGATAGCTTCAAGGTGCAAAAATACGCGCTAAAACCCTATGATATTTGCCTTTCACTGCGTGGCAATACGCCAAAGGTTACGATTTTTAGCCCAAATATCGCGCACAAACTCGCGGTGGCAAATGCTGGGATTGTCATCGTGCGTTGTGTGAGCCCTAAGCAAGCCATCGGATTGTATTGTTATTTTTACTCACACCAAGGACAAAAGGCACTAAGCACGCTCTATGAGCACTACACCAAAAGTATCGATATACAGAATCTAAAAAGCCTCATCATCCCCACAGACTTTGAATCCCATAGCCAAGAGAGATTTGAGCAAATCTGTGCGTTCTCTAATCAGCTAAAAGAAGTCAAAGACGCCCTAGAGGCTTTGCGAGGCTAGGTATGGAGCTAGTAGAGAGCAAAATAGTGGGCGTAAAAAGTGGCGAGAGGGTCGTGGTGATGACGCCAAGCAATCTGTATGGCTGCAGTTTGGGCGATGGGGTGTTTGTGGGGCCATTTTGTGAGATTCAAAGCGAAGTGAGCGTGGGGGCGCGCACGCGGATTCAGAGTCATAGCTTTATCTGCTCGCTTGTGGAGATTGGGCGGGATTGCTTTATTGGGCATGGTGTGATGTTTGTCAATGATCTTTTTAGCGAGGGGACTCCGGCAGATTCTAAAGACAAATGGCGCGCCACCAAAATCGGCGATAATGTCTCTATCGGCTCAAACGCCACGATTTTGCCCGTCTCAATCTGTGATAATGTAGTCATCGGCGCGGGTAGCGTGGTAACCAAAGACATAGTAACAAGCGGATTTTATGCGGGCAATCCGGCTAGATTATTACGAGAAATGGAGTGAGAATGGGAGAATTAGCAACCATAAAGAGCATTACAGAATCTAAAAGCCTAAAGATTCAAAGGCAGATTGTGTATGCTCACAAAGGCTTGGCGATTGCGGGGCGAGGGCGGATTGCTTCTCTGCGAGCGATAAATAAGAGCGCAGCTCTTGTAATAAAATGATTTTGCAACATCTGGCCATCATAATGGATGGCAATGGGCGATGGGCGAGTGCAAAGGGTAAAAACCGCACCTTTGGGCACAGACAGGGCGCAAAAGTCGTGCGTGAGATCACGCAGTATTGCGCCGGGCAACATATCAAATACCTCACGCTTTATGCGTTTTCTACCGAGAATTGGCTGCGTCCAAAGCAGGAGGTGGAATTTTTGATGAAGCTCTTAGAGCATTATTTGCAAAGTGAGCTAGAAGTCTATCAGCGCAACAATATCCGCTTTGTCGTCATCGGCGATATTGAGGGGCTAAGCAAAAAGCTCCAAAAGCTCATACGCGCTATGCAGGACGCCACCGCGCACAACACGGGGCTAACGCAGTTTCTCGCCCTAAACTATGGGGCAAAAAATGAAATCGCGCGATCGGTGCTCTCGCTTTATGATCGCGGCGTGTTTGAGCAGGCTAAGAGCCTAAAGCGCGAGCAATCTATCGACTATGTTATAAAAAATATCGAAAACACTCTCGATACGCGCGAGGTGAGCGCGGTGGATCTGCTCATACGCACGGGCGGAGAGATGCGCCTCTCAAACTTCCTGCTTTGGCAGTGCGCGTATGCCGAGCTGTTTTTTACCCCCACGCTTTGGCCTGATTTTGGCACCAAGGAGCTCGAGGGGATTTTGCAGCGATTTGCGCAGCGCAACCGCCGCTTTGGGGGTTTATAGAATCTACTCCATTGCCACATCGCACTCCTGACGCGGCTACACCAAACAATCACAGAAACTCGCTTTAGATTGCGTGTATGAACGCGTAAGCGGAGGCAATGAGGGCTTTGCTCTAGCCCGGTTTATAGCAAAGGTGTTAGCCCAAGCGGCGTTAATGAGGTGGTGACACCAAAGATTCTGTAATCTTGCCAATAAATGCAGTGTATGCTCGCGCAGCGGAGCGAAGTGGGGATTTATTCCCCACAAGCGATAACAAGTTTTGCCACGCAAAACTTGCATTAAATGTTCTAGGCTCTAGCGCACTTGGTAGATATAATCAAATTGCGGAAGCCTAAAGATATTTTCATCGCCAACCTTGATTTGCCCTATGAGTGGGGCACTAGAAAAGGCGTATTTGATAAGCGATTTTGGCGTGATATATGGGAGCGTGAAGGCGCTGCTTTGATACACGAGATCGTATTTTTGTGCCATATTTTTGAGATAAGCAGAATCTATAAAATGGTGCGAAGAGCTATTGATGATGATAAAATCGCCCTTGCTCGGAGTGCTTGGCGCACTTTGGCTATAAATGCTAAGCGATGAAGTCTCGCTATGCTCGAGCACCACTCCATCGTGGTTTGGCTCGTGGGTTTTGATATCAAAGTTTGAGATATGATACACCTCCTGCAAATATCGCCCGAAATATCCCCAATACCAAGTGTTGTAGTTTTTGCTGCGTCCATTGCCATCAAAATAGAGCGTGATATGGGAATTTTGCCTCGCTTGCGCGGCGATAAACTCAAGGCTTTGGTGGAATCTCACGCCCTCGCCCTTAAGCCACACAAAGGTATAAATCCCCGTGGGCAGGGCATTGAGCGCAAACAAAGCGCAGCATATAATCGCCACAACCTTAAAAAAGAGCTTTTTGGCATATCCTAGGGCAAAGAGATAATACACCACGCTCGCGCCACCTAGGATATACACGGGTATGAGATAGTAATGCTCAAACAATCGCAGCGCGATAAAAGCCCCCAGATACGCCATCGCGCTAAAAAGCAGGGCGTCAAAAAAGAGTGAATCTCGCGCTTTTTGCCACAGCAGCTTATAGGCGCGATATGCTGCCAATGTGCCAAAAAGCCATATGACAAAGCAATCATTGAGGCTAAAGTTTGCCAAACCCTTTAGCACGCGCAAGGCTTCGCTTATCACGCTAGGGCGTTGGTAGGATTTGAGAATCTGTGGATAGACAAGCCACAAATAGAGTGTGAGAAAGGCTACTGCGCTTAAGACAAGCAAGCCATAATACACCAAAGCGCGCTTTTTGTGCGCCCCATTGCCTCTAGCACTCATCACTAGCCCAAAGAGTCCAAAAACCCCTATGGCGAGGAATGTCGGCTCTTTGAGATAAATTGCGAGGTTTGCGCTCACTATCCCAAGTGCCATATAGCGCACGCGAGGACTAAGATAAAATTTTAGGCTCATATACACAAACGCCAGTAGGCACAAGCTTTTCAATCGCTCCGGATAGCAGATACCCACCATAATGGTTACAAACCCCGGATGCAAAAACAAACCCACAAACATCGCCAACACAAACCACTGATAGCGTTTGGGTATGCAATAAGTTTGGAATACACAATCTAGGATTTTCCATAGCAAAATGCCACTGCCAAGCACGATAAGGGCATTGAGCGTGAAAAAGGCATAGGGCGAGTGCGAGAGGGGCATTAGGAGATTGAGATCTATCGAGGCTAGGGGGAAAAATCGCCCCGCGTGTGGTTGGTAGCCATTAAATATGGGCTTATCGTGCAAAATATCAAGCCACATCCAAACATCATCGAGATTGAATGTGTAGCGCGCATAGATGATGATACACACCGCATAGACACAGACAAAAGCAAAAGTGAGGGATTTTAGGGTAGGAGTGAGGTTGTGGGGGTTTTGGTTTCTTCTACTGCTCCCCCCTAATTACTCCTTTATGTAGTGAATCTTGCTGCATAAAAGCCTCCGTAATGTAGGTGATTGTAAGCGGGGCGGATTATACAGAGTGCTTGATAAAACGCGCCTAAATTAGCATTCTCTAAAAGCTTTTTTTTTATAATGCCACACAGCACATTTTCATCACACAAGGTATCTTAAAAATGGATAGTTATCAATACAGTGAGCTTATAAAAGAGCTTAGTAGCAAGGTAGAAAATATCGCTAAAATCATCAAGCCCCAAGAGTTGCGCCACGAGCTAGAGGAAATCGCTGCCCAAGAGCTTAATCCAAAGTTTTGGGAGGATGCTAAGAGGGCGGGGGAAGTGGGCAAGCTCAAGCGCAAAAACGAGCGGCTACTAGAGGCGTTTAGTAAAGCAGAGGGAATGCTAAAAGACTGCAAGGAGCTTTTTGCGCTTTTAGAATCTGAGAGCGATGAGGCAGCCCTAGCCGAGCTTTTTGCCCAAGCTCCAGAGTTAGAATCCACTATCACAGCACTTGAGATACAGGTAATGCTTAGCGCGCCAAACGACAATGTTAATGCGATTGTTACGATTCAGCCCGGTGCGGGCGGGACAGAATCCCAAGATTGGGCGAGTATGCTCTATCGTATGTATCTGCGCTATGCCGAGCGGCGGGGCTACAAGATCGAGCTACTAGACTATCAAGACGGCGAGGAAGCGGGGATAAAGGGCGTGGCGTTTATCATCAAGGGCGAAAATGCCTATGGCTACCTAAAGGGCGAAAACGGCGTGCATAGGCTCGTGCGTATCTCGCCCTTTGATGCCAATGCCAAGCGGCACACGAGCTTTAGCAGTGTGCAGGTAAGCCCCGAGCTCGATGATGATATCGACATCATCATCGAAGAGAAAGATTTGCGTATAGACACCTATCGCGCGAGCGGTGCGGGCGGGCAGCATGTCAATAAGACAGAATCTGCCATTAGGATCACCCACCTCCCTAGCGGGATTGTCGTGCAATGCCAAAATGACAGAAGTCAGCACAAAAACAAAGCCACTGCGCTCAAAATGCTCAAATCCAAGCTCTATGAGCTAGAGCGACAAAAACAGCAAGAGGGCATCGCCACGCAAGAAAAAAGCGAGATAGGCTGGGGACATCAGATCCGCTCCTATGTGCTTGCACCCTATCAGCAGGTTAAAGACTTGCGCAGTGGGTATGCCACGAGTGATACGAGCGGCGTGCTCGATGGGGATATTGACAAGCTCATAGAATCCGTGCTCGTGCAGAGGGGATAGGATTTTCTCAATGCTTGCAGCAGCGCGCCCATCGCTACTCTCGCTCTTTGTCGGGCTTTGGGGTGCGTTTGTGTATGGGGGCGATGCCAATCTCGTGCTTGAGGGCTCAAGCACGCAAAGGGGCGCGTTGCTACTGAATGCAAGCCCGCAGGAGACGCTAGATACCGCGCATTTTCAAACTGCGCGCGTGCTAGCCCTAGAGCTCGGGTTTGATAGAGAAAATGTGTTTGTCAATGCCTTTGAGCTATGGCATTATGATTTTGTCGGCGTGAGGGAGTTTCCCTTTGTGGTTTGGTTTGATCTTAGCACGCGTGCTAATCTCTTTAATATCAGCGATGGACGCTACCAAGCCACGCTCAATACCCAGACGCGTTTCTCCCCACAAGCAGAAATCGGATTTGGACCCTACATCACCAAATGGGATAGACTCACGCTCTATGCCCTGCCCATTCTCGGCTCGCGCTATGAGCTTGTGAGCAACACCTATCTTATCGCTAGGGCGGGATTGTTGCTTGAATTAGGGCGCGTGCGGATACGGAGCGAGGCAAGCCGCTACCTCGATCAGCGAAACAATCGCGGCTATGATTTTAGCTTCACAAACACTCTGTATCTCGCGTTTTTGCCCTCCGATACTCACGGGCTAAACCTCTATGCGCGCTACAATCTCTACACAACAAACGACACGCTTAGCTATCCCATAAGGGAGCTGCATATCGTTTCTTTTGGGGTTAGTTATAGGTATTTTGGGTTTTAGTTTTCCTTACGCGCCAGAAAATGGCTCCTTGGGTAATCATTGCAGAGATTTGGCGGGTTTGGGGAGTAGTCACTACCCTCTAGGTAGCTCCTACCCCCGCACCCGCCAAAAACTCCACAAGCACCACCGCAATGACTAATTTTTTGTTTGCGTTGGTAGCCCCACACAATCCACATCAAGCGAGGCAGAGCCAAGCGCAGAATGTAGAGAAAATACAGAATCTAGTGTGGGCTTAGAATCTAGCCTTTCAGATTCTAAGAAACTTACAGAATCCACAACGCCAAAAAAGCCTCGCACAAGTTTTTTGAAGTCGTGGATTCTGCATTTTGCTTTTGTGAATCTTTAGAATCTATAGGGCTAGATTCTGTAAATCTTGAGATTCTCTATTTTGTTTTTGTGAGTTTGGTTGGATTCTATGGGAGTAGATTCTGTAATGGCTTTAGAGTCTATAAGCTCGATTCTAAGTTTTTATCAAAATCCCCAAACTTCCCACGCAATCTTATGCAAGGCTTTGCTAGAATTTTAGGATTGCTAAATCCACTACAAGGAAACCTAGTGCTAAGACATTGTAACCACTGCCAGCTCGCCTATGAGGAGAGCACGCTCAAAAAGCTCTCACATAATGGCGAGGAGCTGTATTTTTGCTGCAATGGGTGCGAGAGCGTGTATATGCTGCTGCAAAAGGCGGATTTGGGGAGCTTTTATGAAAAGCTTGGCGAGGTGGCACTCACTCCGCCCACGCAGGATAGCTCGGAGGATTTGGGCTTTTTTGACTCCCCGAGCTTTGAGCAAAAATATATCCGTTTAGATTCTGCTAATCCTAAGCTAAAAAGCTGCGCGCTTATCCTCACCCATATCCATTGCGCGGCGTGCGTGTGGCTCAATGAGCAAGTCCTCAACTCCCAAAAGGGCATAAAAAGCGCGAGTATCAACTACACCAACAACCGCCTGCACATCACTTGGGATAGCGCGCTCATCAACCTTTCACAAATCATCAGGCTCATCCGCTCCATCGGCTATGACGCCTATGCTTACGACCCACAGATTCAAGAAAATGCTGACAAAAAACAAACTAGAGAATACTACACGCGCGTGATTGTCGCGCTCTTTTGCACGATGAATATTATGTGGATCGCGGTGGCGCAATATAGCGGGTATTTTCTGGGTATAGAGGAGTATGCGCGCAATGTGCTAAACCTCGCCTCATTCCTCCTGTGCTCACTCACGCTTTTTTACTCGGGTTTTGTGTTTTATAAGGGGGCGTATTATGGGCTCAAAAACGGCTTTATCGGTATGGATATGCTTGTGAGCGTGGGCTCTAGCCTCACTTATGCCTACTCCATCTATGCCGCACTCACACATAGCGGGGAGACTTACTTTGAATCTGTGAGTATGATCATCACCTTTGTGCTCATTGGGAAGTTCCTAGAGGTGCGGAGCAAAAAGAGCGCGGGAGAGAGCTTAGAATCTCTGTATGCGTTTTTGCCCCAAAATATCACGATTTGCAAAAACGGCGATGAGAGCGAGCTAGAAGTCAAAAAACCCCAAGAAGTGCAGGTGGGCGATGTGATTATGAGTCTGCCGGGCGAGAAAATCGCTGTCGATGGAATCTTGCTAAGTGCTAAGGGGCTTTTTGACACCAAGGCGATTAACGGCGAGAGTATGCCCCTAGAGGCAAATGCTGGGCAGGAAGTGCTCTCTGGCTCTATCAATCTTACCCATAAGATTCTCTATCGCGCCACAAAGAGCTTTGATGATAGCCTGATGAGCAAGCTCCTAAACCTCGTGGAGCAGAGCCTTGCGCACAAGCCACATATACAAAATCTCGCCAACGCCATCTCGCAAAATTTCTCACGCACGATACTAGCCATCGCGCTGTTGTGCTTTCTGGGCTGGTATGTGCTAGGGGGCAAGGGGGCGGAAGGGGCGATGATTATCGCGATTTCTGTCATCATCATCGCCTGTCCTTGCGCGCTCGCGCTCGCCACGCCCATCGCCACGATCGTGGGGATCGCGCAGGGCTATAAAAAACACATACTTTTCCGCCAAGCGAGCTTCCTAGAGACGCTTGCCAAAGCGCAAGTGATCGTGTTTGACAAAACCGGCACACTGACTTTGGGCAAACCACAAGTGTGCAAGGTGCATACCGATAGACTAGATTCTAAAAGTGCCGCGCTCCTTTATACACTCACGCATTCTAGCAAGCACCCCATCTCGCTTAGCGTGTGCGCCTATGTAGAAACGCACTATGCGTATTTGCGCCCACGCCTTGTGGCACTGCAAGCCTATGAGCAGGTAGATGCTAGAGGAATGCGCGCACTAAGCTTAGGCGAGCGTGTGCTTGGCGGGAGCTTGGTGTTTTTGCAAGAGCAAGGCGTGGCAATCCCCCCGCTAGAGCTAGGGGATGGTATGGTGTTTGGCTTCGCTAAAGGCGGGGAGCTGCTCGCGCTCTTTGAGCTAGAAGATGCGCCTAAGCCCTATGCGAGGGAGCTAGTGGGCTATGCGCGCGCTCGGAGTATGGAGGCAGTTTTGCTAAGTGGCGATAGGGAAGTAAGCGTGCGCAAATGCGCCCAAGATCTCGGGATTAGCGAGTATCACGCGGGTTTTTCGCCGCTAGATAAAGGCACGTTTATCGACAATCTCAAAGCCCAAAATAAGATCGTAGTAATGGTGGGCGATGGGATAAACGACGCGCTAGCACTCAGCAAGAGCGATATCGCCATATCAATGGGTGCGGGAAGCGATATAGCGATTTTAAGCAGTGATGTAGTGATCCTAAATGATAGCTTGCAGGGCGTGCAAAATGCCCTAGACTTAGCCAAAATCACTTTTGCAACCATCAAGCAAAATATCACAATTAGTATCGCCTACAACGCCCTCACGATCCCAATCGCCCTTGCGGGGCTTATCATACCGCTTTTTGCGGCATTTTCGATGAGCTTTAGCTCTATCATCGTGGTGCTAAACTCCCTGCGGATTAAACGCCAAAGCAAGTAGAGATAAGTGGTTGGGGGGAATGCCTTTTGCTTAAAGTAGATTCTAAACAGAATCTAGGAGTGCATTATGATAGAAGATATCCTGCAAGCCCAACCCCAAGCCCAAAAACTTGTGGAGAAAAGTCAAACGCGCAGCGCGGAGTTTGAAAAATATCTCAAAGAAAGCACCCAAAACCTCGAGGGGCTAAAGGCTAGCAGCATAAAGCCCGCGCAGAGCAAAGAGAGCAAAACACAAAAGACTTCTATGACAGAATCTAAAATAGAATCTAGCGAGGCTAAGGAAGCCAAAAAAGCCGCGCCCAAAGCTGCTCCAAACACCACAGAGCTGCTCGCCGCCTCCCTCTCGCCCGAAGCACTCAAATCCCAAGAATCCACCACACTAGCCAAAGCACCCAAGGACACGCCGCTCGCCCAAGCCCTCAAAGCCGCGCAAGATCAAGGCACCAAAGGCACACAAGAGAGACAAGCCCTGCAAGATAGGGCTACAAACACCGCTCCTAAGCCTGTTGCGGCAATTAATCCGAGCGATTCAAAAACGCTTGAAGATGTGCAAAATCTCGCCAAGGAAAAGGGGCTAAATCCCACCAGAGTCACGGCACTAGAGACACAGGAGGTAGCACAAAAGCCAAAGAGGACGCCAGAATCTGCTAAGCAAAAAATAGAATACGAGGCAGAAAACGCCGAGGATCGCGTGGCAGTCATCAATCGCGGCAGACAAAAGCCCAAAAATATCACAAGCAAGATTTCTAATATCTATGAAGAAAGCAAAGCAGAGCAAGGCGGCTCTACGCTAGGCTCAATGCTTGGTTTAAAGGACTTACCCCGACAAATCTAAGCCACAAAGCCAAGATTCACAAAACAAAGCCATAGAGGAGCAAGGCGGTTCTACGCAAAAGAGCGCGCCCAAAAATCCCAAAGCCCAAAAATCCCAAGATGAGGTAGCGCAAAAAAAGCAAGGCAAGGCACTAGAGAGTGCGCCAAACTCTAAAGAAGCGCAAGTGGGGAGGGTAAAGGAGGGCACACAGAATCTAAGTGCGCAACAAACAAACACGCACGAGCCACATACGCAAAAAACGCACGATACGCCCACAGCACCCAAGCAAGATTCTCAAAATCTAGAGCTAGATTCTCTAACGCCTCCTTTAGAATCTAACGCCCCCAAAGCAGCGCAAAAGACAAGCCAAAAAGCCACGCCAAAGCCAAAAACCACCCTCAATGAGGAGAAGCCCACCAAAGCCGATAATACGCGAGATTCTAAGCAATTATCAAAAGAAGCAAGCGTGAGAGAGCCAAAAGAGCAAGCTGCAAAAAAGCCCACGGAGCAAACTCCCGCAACGCAGGCTATGGCACAAGCCACCCAAGAATCTAGCGCGCACACTCCCCAAGAGATTTCCCCCGATGAGACGCTCCCTCCCCCCACCACGCCAAAAGAGCACACAAAAAACACGCACGAGCCAAGCGCGCCAAAGGCGCAAAAACAAGACAAGCAAGACGCGCCCCAAAAGCCCCAAGCCCATATCGCCAAGCACGCAGCCGCACCACAAGGAGAGAGCGCATCTAGCGGGGATTCTAAACAGCAATCCTCCCACACGCCCCTAGATTCTCAAAAGCCCCAAGCTAACCAAAGTGTGCAGATGGCAAACGAGGAGTTTGCACAGGATTTGGAGCAGAGTGCGCGCGCTATTGAGCACATACAAAAATCTAGTGAATCTAAGCCCACCAAACAAGCCCCACAAGCCAACCACACGCCCAAAGACGCGCCCCAAGCTCCCACAGCTAGCGCACAGGCAATCAAACCCGAAGTGCTCTATAGAAGCGTAGCCGCGCGCGAATCGGTGCGCAATTTTGCCTCGCAACTCAGCCAAGAGGTACTAAATTACAAGCCCCCCATCACCAAGCTTTCCCTAGAGCTAAATCCACAGAATCTAGGCGCGCTAGAGCTCACTATCTCCAAAAAAGGCAAAGATTTGCAGGTGCAAGTGGTGTCTAACCCCACTGCTATCAATCTCTTTGTCAATAACCAAGCCGAACTACGCGCTAACCTCGCGCAAATGGGCTTTAGCAATGTGGATTTGAGCTTTTCCCAAAATGGCGCGAACTCGGGGCAAAAGCACCAACAAGGGCGCAGAAACCAACGCCAAGCCTACCAAGCAAGCGAGGGGAATGAAAATGGCTTAGAATCCCACACAATGGTTATCACGATACCACAATACGCATAAAGGGCGAGTATGGCGATTGATCTAGGGGAAGTAACGGGCGCGACTGCTAAGATAGAAAAACAAAAGCAAAATCCAAAAAATATTAATGAACTTGACAACGACGCGTTTATGCGTCTTTTCCTCGAGCAGCTCAAAAACCAAGATCCCACCGCGCCAATGGAGACGGATAAAATCATCACCCAAACCGCCCAACTCACGCAAGTGGAAATGCAAGAACAAAACAAAAAAACGATGGTAGAAGTGGCTGAAGCGATGAAATCCACCCAAGAAACCAACAAAGAGCTCAAAGAATTCCAAGAAAAAATGAAAGAATCGCTTGAGAGCCTCAATGAGGGTATGAAAACCACCGCGTCTTCAAATAGCGCGATGGCGGCACTCAATGCCCTCCAATCCGTCTCGATGATAGGCAAAATCGCTGAAACCGATGTCTTTGGAGTGAATCTAAACGCGGGGGATAGCGTGAAGTTTCAGATATTTTTTGACAAGGCGATTGACGCGCAGCAGGGCGAGCCAAAAATCCATATCTTTAATGAGCAAAATGAGCTCGTGCGCGCCCTCTCGCTCAAAGAATACGCGGGTAAGAGCGGCTATGTGGAGTTTAGCTGGGATGGCAAAGGCGATGATGGGACGCAAATGCCAAGCGGGAGCTACAATATCCGCGCAGAATACAATCTCGATCCCACCACGAGCCAATACCACACTGCGCGCGTGGGGCGTGGCGAGGTGCAAAGCATCATCTTTGATAAAGGCGCGCCGATGCTTAGAATGGGCGATATGATTTTGCCGCTGCAAAGTGCCATAGAGTTTTATAACAAGGATCACAATCTATGAATGGCACGATGATCAATTCTTTTAGCGGGATAAAAACCCACCAATTTGGACTAGATTCACTCGCTAATAATATCGCCAATGTCAATACGCTAGGCTATCGCGAAAACCAACCACAATTTGAAAGTCTCTTTGCCAGCTCTATGGACTCGCTCAATGCCAATTCCGCTATCAACAACGACTACAATTACGGCGTTACCAAGGCAAGCAATGCCATCTCCACACGCAGTGGGAGCTACAAAAATAGCGATGGGGAGCTTGATGTCGCCTATGAGGGCAAGGGGTGGTTTGTCGTGGGGGAGAATAAAGAGGGCTCCTTTGTGATAAAAGATGATGGCTATGAGAGCAAGCAAAAGACTTATTTCACGCGCGATGGGAGCTTTTTGCGCGATGGGGAGGGCTATATCGTCAATTCTAGTGGGCATTATATGTATGGCGTGGATTTGGGCAAGATTAGCAATAATGTCTTTACCACCTCAAATAATAGCGATGAGGACTTTGCCAAGCTTGGCACAGGCGAGCTAAAGCCGCTGCAAATCCCCCAAGATTTGTATTTTAAACCCGTGCTTACTACCAAAGTGGATTTGAGCATTAACCTCAATAAAAAGCAAAACACCACCAACGCCACGCAAGTGTATAGCCTGCCTAATGGGAGCTTTGATGAGGAACGGTTTTTAAACGCTGATTTAAATGGCTTTAGTGCTAATGGCGAGACTTTGGACGCCACGACTTTTGATAAGCTTCTTATCACTCTGCGCCACAATGGGCATAATCAAGATATAGAACTACGCTATGGCAGGGATTTTCGCACCTTTAATGAGCTCAAAAACGCCCTTTTAGAGCGCGCAGGGCTGGGGCTAGATCTCACGCGCCTCCCCGATGGGAGTATCTCAAAGGCAGGGCTAAAGCTCTCAAACGCCACCTACTCCACAAAAGACATCAGCATTAGCGGGAATCTCGCCGAGAAACTCGGCATAGCCGGGCGTAATGATAGCTTTGCTAGCGGAATAGATTCAGCATATAGCCCTAGCAAAACTTATAGCAGGGGCGATATAATCAATGCACAGGGGATTGTATTTGCCTACACAGGCGAGAGTGGCAATAGCAATCCGCTAGAAGATTCTACAAATTGGGAAGTGCTAGATACAAGCGCGCTAGGGGAGTGGCAGGAGCGCACGAGCTATCAAGTGGGCGAGCTCATTAACCATCAGGGCAATGTCTATAAACGCATAGAATCTAGTGGCAATAGCAATCCGCTAGAAGGTGGCTGGGAGCAGGTGCTCCCATCAGCGCGCAACCTCCCGCAGGAATTTACCGAGGGTACAAACTACGCGCCAAAAACTATCGTGAGCTATCAGGGCAGGCTTTATGAGCGCATAAGCGAGGGGAATTCAAACCCTAGAGAGGATAAAATAGGCTGGAGGGCGCTAGATACACATAGCTTTGAGAGTGCCTACCTCGAAGTGCCTAGCTATCAGAGCAATGTCGAGGTGTATGATGAGAGCGGGGCGAAGTTTTTGCTCCAAAGCCATTATTATCTCCTAAATTCCGCAGATGTTACGACCAATCCGCGCGTTAATGAACGCTGGGAGGTGCGCACGCAGCTCTTTAACCAAGATGGCACAATCGCGCTAGGCGAGGCAAGCACGCACGAAATAGCCTTTGATGAAAATAACAACCCAATCACACAGCCTATCACGATCGCTTTTGGCGATGGGGAGATTACTTATAATATCGCAGGGAGTGCTGATAGACGCAGTGCCAATCGCCTCTATCAAGATTCACAAATCCTCCAAACCGAGCAAGATGGGCGGAGCGAGGGGCATTTGCAGGATTTGCGTATCGATAGAGATGGCATTATCTTTTTGTCCTTTACCAACGGCGCATTTGAGGCTATGGGGCGCGTGGGCATATCGGCGTTTGTCAATGATCAGGGGCTAAAAAAAGTGGGAGGCAATCTCTTTGAGATGAGTGAGATTGTTAGTGGTGGCGATACCTATATCAGTAGCGGCAAGCCCTTGCTTGGGTGGAGTGGGCAGCATTTGCGCTTTGGCTCGGTGCTCTATAAACACCTAGAGACAAGCAATGTCGATGTGGGCAGCGCGCTAACCGATCTCATCGTAATGCAGCGGGGCTACTCGATGAATGCCAAGGCTTTCACAACAGGCGATGATCTCATCAAAGAGGCTATCAACCTCAAACGCTAGCGAGTTTTAAAGTAATTTTTTGCTAAAATCCCCGCCCAAAGCCCAGTATAAAGGATTGTTATGCAAATCACTCTCTTACACGCCACGCCTTTAGAAATCTGCTCAAACGCCATCAGGACTTGTTGGCAGAGCTTTGATAAAAGCGATAATGGCGGGGAGAGGGATTTGGCACTTATCGATCGCGTGGGCAATAAAAACAAGCACAGCTCGACTTTGGAGCATTTGTTTTATAACTTTTATATAAAAGGCATCTCGCGTGCGTGTTTGCAGGAGCTAGCACGCCACAGAATGGCAAGCCTAAGTGTCAAATCCACGCGCTACACGCTCAAAGAGCTCAAAAATTGCGAGAGTTTTTTGCCACTAGATTCTAGGAATCTTGCGCGCGCGCAGCAATTCCTTGTGTTTTGTGGAGAGCCAAAAGTCAATGAAGCGAGCGTGCGTGCGCTCGAAAACCTCAGAATCTTGCTAAGAGAGGGGATTAGCAACGATTTAGCGAAGTTTTGTATGCCAGAATCTTATAAAACCGAGCTTGCTTGGAGCATCAACGCCCGCTCACTGCAAAACTTCCTCTCGCTGCGTAGTGCCAGAAGCGCGTTGTGGGAGATTCAGCAGCTCGCCAGCGCCATTTTTGAAGCCCTGCCCCAGTCACACAAATACCTCTTTACCCACTGCCTCGAGCAATCCCCCACGCCAAAAAATCCCACGCCACACGCCTAAAGACACGCTATGGAGCCCCTTCTCATCATACGCGCACTCACCCCGCAGTCACTCCTTGCGCAATGATTTGGCTTGATATCACTGATCCCAAATATGTGCTCTTTTTCCGCGCATTTTTGCCCTATTTGAGTGCGCTTGATGAGGTTTGTATCACCACGCGTGCAAGCAGTGAGTATGATGAGTGCGTGAGGCTTTTGGAGCTTTTTGGGATGGTGCATCGCTGTGTGGGTGGCTATGGTGGGGCGCACATAGCGGATAAATTCCGCGCGCGTATGCGCAGACAAGAGGAACTTTTGAGGCTTTTTGGCGAGAATCTCCCCACACTCCTCATCACGGGCGCGAGTGCCGATGCGGCGCAGGTAGCCTTTGGGCTTGGCATACCTATTGTGCATTTTGCCGATACGCCTATGGCGGGGCATATTTGCGATGCGCGCCTGCTTACCAAGCTCGCACGCCTCACCCTCCCGCTCTCAAGCCTCATCTTTTATCCCTTTGTGCTGCCGCGGGAATGCTTCAAGCTGCTTGGTATGAGTGAGGAAAACCTCATTAGCTATCCCTTTATCGATGTGGCTTTGTGGCTGCAGGATATGCCAAAGGGCAGGGATTTTCGAGAGATTTTAGGCTTGCCCACGCACCGCCCCACGATCCTCGTGCGCGAGGAGGAGTATCAAGCCCACTATGTCGCGCAAAAACTGCCCGTGATTTATGAGAGTATCGCGCTACTCGCCCAAAATCTTAATGCAAATATCGCTATTATGCCCCGCTATGGGTTTAGAGAGCTAGAGCGGGAGTTTGGGGATTTGGAGAATGTCTCTATTATCCGCCAAAAGTTCGCGCCGCAGGAGTTTTATCCCTTTATCGATGTGCTTGTGGGCGGTGGGGGCACGATGAATCTAGAATCCTCCTACCTAGGCATACCCACGATCTCTACGCGCTCCCTGCTGCTTTTTCACGATACATATCTTTTAAAACACCGCTTGATGAGCCACGCCACAAGCGCGCAGGAGGTTTTAGGGCTTGTGAGAGAGGCATTAGCACGCCAAGCCCCAAGGCTTAGGCAAGATACGCTCTTTTTCCGCGCACCCAGAGAGCAGGCTATGCGCGCTATCATCGAGCAAATCGCGCAGAGATTCTATCGCTCCTAATGCAGGCCTAAACACACAAATGCCTATTGCTCACACACTCTAGCCCCGCCCCCGCTACAGAATCTAAAGCCCTAGATTCTGTCTAGCATGCACTCACGCACTCACTCCTCAAGTCTGTTTGCTTAGATTCTATAATCCCACTACCACAAACAACAAATCCGCGCAACGATTGCCCAAAGAGCCATTTTTCCCGCGCACAAGCAAATTTATTAGAATCTAATGCAAAAAATGCCTCACACCACTAAAATACATCGCTATACCAAATTCATCGCACGCCGCTATCACCTCATCATCGCGTATGCTCCCACCGGGCTGGATCACTGCCGCCACACCCACGCTATGCGCCATATCGATACTATCGCGAAACGGAAAAAACGCCTCGGACGCCAACGCACACCCGCGCAAATCTAGCCCCATATCCTTTGCCTTGGCAATGGCGGCTTTTGAGGCATCCACTCGGCTTGTCATACCCATACCTATCGCCAGCAGCGCGCCATCTTTGGCATACACGACACAATTTGATTTGGTAAGTGCAGCGACTTTATACGCAATCTCTAAATCCCTAAATTGCGCTTTATCTGCCGCCTTCTTAGTTACAAGTCTAGCCTCTTGCACCTCACTCACACCCACGCTATCGCCCTGCTGATACACAAAGCCCCCTTGGATATGCTTAAAATCATAGCTATCGCGCGGCATATACAGCACTCTCTCCCCCTCGCGCGCGCAGGCAAAAATCTTAGTGCGCTTTTTGGATTCAAAGACTTTGAGCGCCTCATTACTAATATCCGCACACACAATCACTTCGATAAAAATCTCGCTCATCTTTTGCGCCAATGTCTCATCGATGACGCCATTTACCGCCACCACGCCTCCATACGCGCTCACGCTATCGCATTTAAGTGCGCTTATGTATGAATCTAGCAGGGTTTTCTTCATCGCAAAGCCGCAAGGATTACCGTGCTTAATGATACACACAGCAGGCGATTTGCCAAAAGCAGTGGCGATGGATACCGCTGCGTTAATATCTGTGAGATTATTAAAACTCGGCTCGCCCTTTTTGACGCGCAAATGCTTGCTAAAAAACTCGCCAAACTCATACAGCGCGCCCTTTTGGTGGGGGTTTTCCCCATAGCGCGTGTCAAAAACCTTTTGCCCTACGATAAACTGCCTTTCTCCAAAGCCCTGCTTAAATCGCTTGTTCATATAGTTGGCAATCATTGCATCATAGCTCGCGGTATGCTCATAAGCCTTTATCATAAGCTCTGTGCGGAATTCTAGGGTATTCTCACCCGCTTTTAGATTCATAATCACGCGCGCATAGTCGCTAGGGCTTGTGACTATAAGCACGCTTTGGAAGTTCTTAGCGGCTGAGCGCACCATCGCTGGACCGCCTATATCGATATTTTCGATAATCTCATCAAAATCCTCCGTGCGCTCAATAGTTTGTTTAAACGGATAGAGATTCACGCACACGATATCGATAGATTCTATATTGTGCGCTTTGGCACTTTGGCGGTGCGCGGCGTCATCGCGGCGATACAAAATCCCGCCGTGGATTTTGGGGTGGAGGGTTTTTACCCTGCCATCAAACATCTCAGGACTCTGCGTGTGCTCGCTCACTTCTTTTGCGCCCACACCGGCTTGCTGCAATGCCCTAAGCGTGCCTCCCGTGCTTAAGATTTCATAGCCTAGATTCACTAATTCCCTGCCAAACTCGACAATCCCCTCTTTGTCGCTCACACTTAGTAGTGCATACATTTTGCTTCCTTTTATGCTGACTTTGTTACAATTGTGGAGTTTGATTGTATCCTATATCGCGTGTGAGGAGACTTAAATGATTTGTGTCTTTGATATCGAGACGATCCCTGATACCCACCTACTCGCCCAAACTTTTGGCTTTAGCGGAAGTGCGGTGGAGATTTGCACCCAAGCCTTTGCCCACCAAGCCCAAAAAAGCGGCTCGGAGTTTTTGCCCATTCCTTTTCATCGTATCATTAGTATCTCAAGCGTGCTATGCGATGATTTTGGGCATTTTATCAAGGTGGGTAACTTCGGGCTGAAGGCAGGCGAGAGGTTTGCCAAAGAGAGTGGGGAGCTAGATTCACAAACGCTTGATGGTTTAGAATCTGGAATCCTCAGAGATTTTTGGGAATGGTTTAATGCCAAGCAACCAAGCCTTGTGAGCTTTAATGGCAGGGGCTTTGATATGGTGGCACTCACTCTGCGTGCTATGCGCTATCGTATCCAAGCACACGCGTATTTTGAGACAGATAATCCACAGGCTAATAAAAACAAATGGGAAAACTACCGCCAACGCTACAGCGAGCGATTCCACACGGATTTGCTCGATAGCCTAGGGGGATTTGGGGCGGTGCGCGGACTTAGCTTAGATTCTGTGTGCAAGATGTGTGGGATCGTGGGCAAATACGATATGAGTGGCTCGCAGGTGTATGAGGTGTTTTTTAGCCCTAGTCTCACGCGTAAGGAGGCACTAGAGAAGATACAAGAATACTGCCAAAGCGATGTGCTCAATACCTATTGGCTCTATCTCAAATATTTGCTGCTAAAGGGCGAACTGCTTGTCAGCGATTATGGAGCGATTTTGGAGGAGTTTAGGGCAAAGATCCCACAAAATCAGGGCTATTTTGAATCTTTTGACACACAAATCACACAAGAGCTAGCAGAGCTAGATTCTGATAGAAGCTAGATTCTAAAGGCGGGCAATGGACACTCCATACACAACCAAAAATGGCGAGATTACGACTAAGGGCGCACTCATTAGCGAGATAGAATCTCTGCTAAACACCCTAAGTGTGGGCGCGCACACCACGCGTTTGAATCCCGAGATTATGCGGCTTTTAGAAAGCGAGGAGTTAGAATCTCTGCGTGATAGCCTGCTGCAAAAAGATCCTATCGCCCAGCACTCCGATTGGCTAAAAGGCTTGAGTGCTAAGGATTAGGGCAAAAATGCTACAATGCGCGCAAATCTCACACCACAAGGACACATTATGAAACCCACGATGCTCGTCGCTCCCAGCCTGCTCTCGGCGGATTTTCTCAATCTTAAGCGGGAGGTGGAGGCTATCTGTGCGACGCGATGTGATTATCTGCATATCGATGTGATGGATGGGCATTTTGTGCCAAACCTCACGATAGGACCGCTTGTGGTGGAGAAAATCGCCCAAATCGCTACCAAACCGCTCGATATCCATCTGATGACGCGCAATAGTGAATTTTTTGTCAAGCTCTTTGCACCGCTTAAGCCCGCGTTTTTGAGCGTGCATATGGAGGAAGTGTGCCATCTCGATAGGCTGATAGAGGAGATCAAATCCCAAGGCATCAAAGCCGGCGTGGTGCTAAACCCGCACACGAGCCTAGAATCTCTACGCTATATTTTGCCAAAGCTAGATTTGGTGCTGCTGATGAGCGTCAATCCGGGCTTTGGCGGGCAGAAGTTTATCCCATATAGCTTGCAAAAACTGCGCGATTTGCGCACTTTGCGCGATGAGCTTAGCCCCCAATGCCTCATAGAAGTCGATGGCGGCATTAGTGCGGAGAATATCGCGCTCATCAAAGAAAGCGGGGCGGATATGGTGGTAGCAGGAAGCTATATCTTTGGCGCGGAGGATTATGCCAAGGCGGTGGAGAGTCTTAGAATCTAGGCTCTAAAATTTGGCTTTTGTGTGCAGGGAAAATGGCTCCTTGGGTATGCAATGCGATAAGATTGCGGATTTTTCGGAAGGCACGGACGCCAAGTCCGCTAACCTTCCAAAAAATCCGCAAAGCTTACACAGCCACACCGCAATGACTAATTTTTTTGTTTGTGTTGGTAGCCCCACAGAATCCACACCAAGTGAGGCAAAGCCAAGCGCGGAATGTAAGGCAGATTCAGAATCTAAAGAAAGCCTAGAATCTAGTCTGACAGAATCTCGTGCAGATTCAGAATCTAGTTCAGAATCTAAACAACTCACGCAATCCACCACTTCAAAAAACCTTATCAAGGCTTTGCCAAATATCAATAGTGCGTGCGTAAGCACGAGCCGAGCGCAATTGCAAAATTGCGCCATTTTTGCGGAGCAAAAATCAAATCAATATGTAGGTGCGATAGCACCAACCACCCCTCGCCCGCTTCGTGGTGTGCAATCGTTGGAAAAAGGAGGCAGGAGTGCCTCCGCAACGATTGCGCTAGAAGCGGATATAGCGAGACACTCTCCCCGATTGCCGAAAAGAAAAAGCGGCGCTTTATTCTTTTCGGGGCTGGGGAGAGCGGGGAGAGGGGAAACCCCTTTTCTTTTTGCGCAAACACGAGATTCTAAAAAAAATTAGAAAGTATTCGTGAGAATGCGAGTCTAAGAAACTTAGAAACTACAGAATCTAGTGCGGAGATTCTAGGAAGCACAGAATCTAAAGAGATTCTAAAAAATGAGCAAAAACAGAATCTAGGCAATACAGAGTCTAGGGCATTTACAGAATCTAGCCCAACAGATTCAAAGACGATTACAGAATCTATAAAAGCAAATGTAGAGAGCACAACATTCAAAGTAGATTCAGAATCCAAAACATTTACAGAATCTAGCGCGGAGATTCTAAAAGACGCACAGAATCTCTAAGAGATTTAGAATCCAACCTACGAAGCGGGCGAGGGGCGGTATGCGCTGACGCGCTACACATTTTATTTGATTTTTGCTCCGCAAAAATGGCGCAATTTTGCAATTGCGCTTAGGCCTCGTGCTTACGCACGCACTATTGATATTTGGCAAAGTCTTGATAAGGTTTTTTGAAGCAGTGGATTCTGTGAGTTATTTAGATTTTATAAACGCTAATTGGTGGTTGTGTGTAAATATCAGCACAAATAAGGAGTGTGTGAAAGTCGCGTTTTCTTGTATGCTTTGCTTTGCCCCAAAGCCTTGGCTTAAGAGCCAAAGCCCTAAGGGGGTGTGATTAAAACACGCCCTGATCAATCATCGCGTTGGCGACTTTTCTAAAGCCCGCGATATTTGCGCCAAGCACGAGGTTTGTAGGCTCGCCAAACTCCGCTGCAGTCTGACTTGCGTTTGTGAAAATGCTTCTCATAATTCCCTGAAGTCTCTCATCAACTACCTCAAAACTCCAAGGATTCATACTCGCATTTTGCGCCATTTCTAGTCCGCTCACTGCCACGCCGCCAGCGTTTGCCGCCTTGCCCGGACCATAGCAGATTTTTGCTTGGATAAAGTGATGCACCGCCTCGATAGTAGAAGGCATATTAGCCCCCTCGCTCACGCATTGGCAGCCATTTTGGAGCAATGTCTTAGCGTCTTCTAGGCTTAGCTCATTTTGTGTCGCACTAGGGAAAGCCGCAAAGCAAGGAATCGCCCACACGCCATTAGTGCCGGGCTTGTAATCACTCGCTTTTGTATAAACCGCGCTACTTCTCTTAGCGGCGTATTCTTCAAGCGAGGCGCGTCTGACTTCTTTTATCTCTTTGAGCAGTGCGAGATCGATACCCTCTTTGTCATAAACCATACCTTTAGAATCGCTCACGGTTACGGGCTTTGCGCCGAGTTGCTGGAGTTTTTCGACGGTGTAGATGGCGACATTGCCGCTGCCTGAAACGGTGCAGACTTTGCCCTCTAGGCTCTCGCCGCGCGCTTTTAGCATCTCTTGTGCGAAATACACGCAGCCATAGCCAGTCGCCTCCGTCCTCACCAAGCTTCCGCCCCACGCGAGAGCCTTGCCTGTGAGCACGCCATCAAATCTGTTGGTGAGCTTTCTGTATTGCCCAAAGAGGTAGCCAATCTCGCGCCCACCGACACCGATATCGCCTGCGGGGACATCGGTAGTGGCGCCGATATGCCTGTAGAGCTCATTCATAAATGCTTGGCAAAATCTCATAATCTCGCCATCGCTTTTGCCCTTGGGATCGAAGTCGCTTCCGCCCTTGCCTCCGCCCATAGCAAGCGTTGTGAGGGAGTTTTTGAAAATCTGCTCAAATCCCAAAAATTTGATCACGCCTTCATTCACACTTGGGTGGAATCGCAAACCGCCTTTGTATGGACCAATGGCTGCGTTAAACTCGATTCTATATGCGCGATTGACTTGCACCTTGCCCGCATCATCCACCCAGCTCACGCGGAAGTGAATCTCACGATCTGGCACTACAAGACGCTCTAAGATAGCATTTTGTTGGTATTTTGTATTTTTCTCAAGCTCTGGTTTGAGAGATTCTAAAACCTCTTCTACCGCCTGATGAAACAACACCTGTGAAGGATAGTTCGCTCTTACTTTAGCCAAAACTTCTTGTGCATATGACATAATGCTCTCCTTAGTTGTTTATTCGCTTGTCCTCGTCCCTTTGCTAGAAACCTATCATTTTCGGAGAGCAAGCTCTCGCATTCTATCGTATTTTTTAGTTGTCAAGTCAAGCGGGTCGGAATTTTGGGGAATTTTTGGGCATATGTGGCATATATGAAACAATTTATACCAAGCATTTGTTTTTTACGATTTTTCAAGTATAATTCGCCCCTTGTTTGTGCAAAATTAATAGAAATTTAAAAGAGCGTATAAAAATCGTATGAAAACCTATCCAAAACTACTTTTGGTGCTATTTGTGCTCTGTGTGGGAGTAGCCCATAGCGCGCAAATCACCGCGATACACTATGAGGGCAGCACCTCTATATCCGATACCCTCGCTGCAGAAATCTCCAAGCTAAAGCCCGGCGATACACTTGATGTGGATAAAGTCGATGAGGCGATTGTCGCGTTTTTCAAACAAGGATATTTTGAGGATATTTATGCGACTTTTGATAATGGGGTTTTGACTTTTCACTTTAAACAACGCCCCAAAATCGCTAGCGTCGAGATAAAGGGCTATGGCAGTGAGCAAGAAAAAGAAACGCTTTATAGCCAAATTGGTATCAAAAAGGGCGATAGCTACGATGAAATCAAGCTAGAGCGCGCCAAGCTCATCATCAAGACGATTTTAGAATACCAAGGCTACTATGGCAGCGTGATCCAAGAGGAAATCACGCCCGTGGGGAGTGATGGCGCGTATGCGATCACGCTCAATGTCAATCAAGGCGAAAATATCATCATCACCAAAGCCCATTATGAGGGGCGCAAAAAGCTTAGCGTGAGTGAAGTCCAAGAGCTCGCTGCCAATAGAGAAAAGCAGTTTGCCGGGTGGCTCTGGGGGCGCAATGATGGCAAACTCAAGCTCAACGATCTAGAATTTGATGGTGCGAGAATCCAAGATGCCTATATGCGCAAAGGCTTTTTAGACGCGAGCGTGTCCCCGGCGTTTTTGGAAGCGGATTTTAACGATCATAGTGCGCAGCTTTATTACAAAATAGAGGAGGGCGAGCGATACAAAATCTCAGAAGTCAAAGTCGTGCTCCAATCGCCCGTCATCTCGGAAGAAAAACTCCTAAAAAAACTCAAGATTCAACAAAAAGACTATTTTAACATTGAGAATTTGCGCGCGGATATGGAGATTATCAAGCAAGAAGTCGCAGATCTAGGCTATGCTTTCACACGCGTATCGCCAGATTTGGACAAAAACACTACAGATTCTGAAGTCAAGGTCATCTACTATGTGCAAATAGGGCAAAAGGTAAAAATCAATGATGTGATTATCACGGGCAACACCCGCACTGCAGATAAAATCATCCGTCGCGAGCTCCTCCTAGCTCCCGGTGATGAATACTCCCTCTCCCAACTCCGCCGCTCTGAGAACGCCCTCAAACGCTTGGGGTATTTTAACAAAGTCGAGATTGAGGAGAGAAGGGTCAGTGAAGATTCTATGGATTTGCTCGTGAGTGTGGAGGAGGCGCGCACGGGCGAGCTGATGTTTGGCTTTGGGTATGGGAGCTATGATAGGCTGATGATAAATGCCTCTATCAGAGAGCGCAATCTCTTTGGGACAGGGCATAGCGGGCAGCTGTATGTGGATTGGTCCTATCGTAGGCAGCTTTTTAACCTCACGCTAACCAACCCGCGCATTTTAGATTCTGAATATAGTGAATCTGTGAGCGCGTTTGTCTCGACTTATTGGAACTGGGATTATCGTGAGCAGACTGTCGGCGGAAGTGTGAATTTCGGACGCCTCATCACCGATACTTTTAGAGTGTCTTTGGGCTATACGCTGAGCACCACGAGGATTTTAGGATTTTATCAAGAAGCCACAGAACAAGCCTACAAGCAGTATTTTCAAGAAGCTTACAAAAGCGGTATAACCCCGCTTGATGCGCCACTAAAAAGCGCGATTAGCCCAAGTATCTATTTTGACAACACCGATGACTACTACTTCCCCAAAAATGGTATCATTGCTTCGGCTTATATCGAATACGCCGGGCTTGGCGGCGAGGAAAAATACACCAAAATCTATGGAAAATTTGCGGGCTATAAGCACCTAAAGAGCCTCATAGGGCTGGATCTGATCGCGCGCTATAAAATGCAAGCAGGTATGATCATCGATCAGGGCTACGCGCCTATCACGAGTAAGTTTTATATGGGGGGTATCACGAGTGTGCGAGGCTATCAGATTAGCTCCCTCACGCCGCGCTATTATACGAGTGGCTATCCCCAAGGTATCCGCATAGGCGGTGACTATATGATGACAAACTCCCTAGAGCTAAGCTATGGAATCCTAGAAAAAGCCCAAATGCGCCTAGCTGTCTTTTATGATTATGGTATGATAGGCGTGGATTCTATCAATGAGACGGTGCGGCAGTCGTGGGGATTAGCCATAGAGTGGGTGAGCCCTATCGGACCGCTGGTGCTTGTCTTCCCACGAGCCATCAATCCCGCGCCAAACGATTTCACTTCAACATTTGAATTTACCATGGGGACGAGGTTTTAGATCCCCTCACAAGGAGGCAGTATGAGCGAGACACCCACGCTTACCAAAAAGCGCGTGAGCAATGATGAGATTTTGGATTTGATGAAAAACGCTTCGCTAAAAGATCTAGGCATACGCGCCACGCAGATTCGCGACACGCTCCATCCGAGCCAAACCATCACTTTTGTAGTGGATAGGAATATCAACTACACCAATATTTGCTGGGTGGATTGCAAATTTTGCGCGTTTAAGCGGCGCATAAACGAGGAGGGCGTGTATATACTCAGCTTTGATGAGATTGATACCAAGATAGAGGAGCTCATCGCCATCGGTGGCACGCAAATCCTCTTCCAAGGCGGCGTGCATCCTAAGCTTACAATCGAGTGGTATGAAGATCTCGTGCGCCATATACACCAAAAATACCCACAAATCACTATCCACGGCTTTTCAGCAATCGAGATAAACTACATAGCTAAGGTTTCTAAACTCACTATCCCTGAAGTGCTTAGACGCCTGCAGGCTGCGGGGCTTAGCTCGGTACCGGGTGCTGGCGCGGAGATACTAAGCGATAGAGTGCGTGATATCATCGCGCCCAAAAAACTCGATACACGCGAGTGGCTAGAGGTGCATGAGGAAGCGCACAAAATCGGTATGAAGGGCACGGCGACGATGATGTTTGGCAGTGTGGAATCCGATGAGGATATCGTGGCGCATTGGGAGGCATTGCGCAATCTCCAAGACAAATACCACGGCTTTAGGGCGTTTATCCTCTGGAGCTTTCAGCCTCATAACACGCCGCTTAAAGAGGAGTTTCCGCATATCCGATGTGCTAGCTCGCACCGGTATTTGCGCCTTTTAGCATGCAGCAGAATCTACCTAGACAACTTCACTAATATCCAAAGCTCGTGGGTTACGCAAGGCTCCTATATCGGGCAGCTCGCCCTGCTCTTTGGGGCAAACGATCTGGGCAGCACGATGATGGAAGAAAATGTCGTCTCCTCCGCAGGGGCGTGCCACTCGATGAATGAACAAGAAATGATAGCCCTCATCAAAGACTTAGGTTACCACCCTGCCAAGCGCAATACCGCCTATGAGATATTGCAGCGATACTAAGGATTGATAATGCCAAAGAAGTTTTATGTGGGTGTGTTTGGGTTTTTGATTTTTATCGGAGGTTTGTATATGGTGTTAAAGAGCAACAACTACATAGAATCTGAAGATTCTGCCCTAGAGTATGTGCAGATTAATGGCGTGAATGTGCCCCTTATTTTTGAGCAGAGCGATTTGCTCCCGGTGGGCAAAATCGAGCTTGTGTTTGAGGGGGGCGGGAGTATCTATGACGCGCTCAATGCTAAAGATGCTCTGCCAAATCCCAAAAATGCCAAGGAAGCAAAGGCGGGGCTCGCTCATCTCGCCTCGGCAGTGCTCAATGAGGGCACGCGGGAGCTAGGCAATATCGCCTTTGCAGACAAGCTAGAATCCAAAGCCATCACGCTCGATGTGGGCACAGGCGCGCAAACCCTTAGCTTTGATGTGTCGTTTTTGCGCGAGCATAAGGACTTCGCGCTCGCCTGCCTAGTGGATTTGCTAAAAAATCCTAATACAACCCAAGAGAGCCTAGTGAAGGTAAAAGAAATCACTAAAGCCACGATTTTGCGCAAGGCAAACGACTTTGATTATGTCGCACGCACCAATCTCAATGCCATATTTTTTGAAAACACCCCGATGGAATACCCGAGTATGGGCAGCGAGGAGAGCGTGGATTCTATCACTTTGGGCGATATCGAGCAGTATTTGAGCCAAAACCTCGTGCTAGAGCGTCTCATCATCGTGGCGGGAGGGGATATGGAGATTAAGGAGCTTAAAGAGCAGTTGGCTAAAGAGCTAAGTTTCTTACCCCTAGGCACCAAGCCCACCAAACCTCATATCAAGCCCCGCACCACTCCAAAAGAAATCATCGCACACAAGCAAACCAAGCAAGCCTACATACACTTCGCCTCGCCCTTTGGCGCAAAGGTTAAAGAAAACTACAAAACAAAAGTGATGAGTTTCGTGCTGGGCGCATCGGGCTTTGGCTCGCGCATAATGGAAGAGGTGCGCGTCAAGCGGGGGCTTGCATACAGCGCGTATTTTAGTATCATAGGCGGGAGTGATTTGGTGAATTACGGCGTGGGGTATCTGCAGACAGGGCTAGATTCTAAAGACAAGGCGATGAAAGTCGTGCAGGAAGTGATGAGGGAATTTATCGACAAGGGGATTACCCAAGAGGAGCTAGACGCTGCCAAGGCGTTCATACTCGGCAGTGAGCCACTTAGCGAGGAGACGCTCTCGCAGCGACTAAATGCTAAGCTTATGAACTATATGCGCAACCTCCCGCTTGATAATCACAAAAAGGACATCGCTAAAATCTCTCGCCTCTCGCTTAAAGAGATTAATGATTTTATCGCCAAGCACGCAGAGATTTTGGAGCTTAGTATAAGCTTTGTGGAGGGGCAGTAGAGAGGGCTCTAGATTCTGTTAGGGCATTGCGCTTTTGCTCGAGGGAAAATGGCTCCTTGGGTAATCATTTGGTAGGTTGTGCTGGTTTTGGGAGTAGTCATTACCCTCTAGGTAACTCCTACCCCAAAACCAGCACAAAACTCCCAAAGCACCACCGCAATGACTAATTTTTTTGTTTGCGTTGGTAACCCCACGCAATCCACACCAAGGGGGCAAGCCAAGCGCAGAATGTAAGGCAGATTCAGAATCTAAGGAAAGTTTAGAATCTAGCTCCTTAGATTCTGAATCTACACGAGATTCTGTTAGGCTAGATTCTAAGCCTACACTAGATTCTGTATTTTCTCTACATTCCGTGCTTGGCTTTGCCTTGTTTGGTGTGGATTCTACGGGCTTGCTGCTACAAGCAAAAAATCAGTCTCTAAGTTTTCTAAAGAAACTTCGTTTTGATAAAATCTGCGCAAATGCCACATCGCACCCCTGACACGGCTAAACCAAAAAACTACAGAATCTCGCTCTAGATTCTGTAATTACACGCGCAGTAGGGCTTTGCCTCACACCCAAATAACACTTTGCCAAAGACAAATTGCATCAAAAGTTTTGCTCCTGCTCGAGGTTATCAAGCACACGGAATCTAAAATCGATATCCTCAAGCTCGCGGCGCAATTTTTTGTTTTCCTCATAAAGGATTTCCCTACTCGTCTGCAGGCTCAAAACCTCCTTGCTCGTGGCATAAATGGTGTTTGTGAGATAGATTTTGGGGAAGCACAATCCCACAATCACGACAAAGAGCCCAAGCCCATACAGCAAATGCCTAGCACCCACGACATTTTCCTCCTGCAAGCCCTGCGCGAGAGCTTCTCGCTCCTGTGGGCTTTGGCACGTATGAGCAGACGCACTCAAAGGCGAGTGCTCATCATACCCATCTTGCTCAAAACTAAAGGCATTCTCTTGGCTCATCGCCCACCCTCCCTAAAGGCAAAGACGCGTAGCTTCGCGCTCCTTGCGCGGCTATTGTGGGCGATTTCTCCCTCACTTGGGATTATGGGCTTTTTATGCACCACTTCGCCCAGCGCACTATCCCCGCCACACACGCATTTCATCGCGCTATGTGGGCACACACACGCCTTACTCCATTGTTTAAACGCGTTTTTGACAATCCGATCTTCTAGCGAGTGGAAGCTAATAATCCCCACGCGCGCCCCGCGCAAAAACCCCTCACCCCACGCCCCTTGCAGTGAATCCAAAAGCCCCTCTAGCTGCCCTAGCTCATCATTAACTTCTATCCTAATCGCCTGAAAGGCTTGCGTGGCGGGATTTATCCCCTTGGTGCGCGTGAGGGTGCGCGCACAGAGCTCGCTAAACTCCCTCGCGCTCCCAAAGGGCTCTCGCTCACGCCGCTGCACAATAGCGCGCACGAGCTTTTTGGTTTCTCTAATCTCGCCATACTCGCTAAAAATCCGCTCTAGCTGCGTAGGGCTGTAGGCATTTAGCACCTCTTTTGCGCTAAGGGGCGCGGAGGTATCCATACGCATATCTAGCGTGTGTGAGGCAAAGCCAAAGCCCCGCTGCGCTGAATCTAGCTGCATAGAGCTCACGCCTATATCCGCTAGCACCGCACGCACGCACGCTTTGTCCTCATTATCTAGTCGCGCCCACACGCTCCCAAAGTCGCTTTGCACAAACTCCACGCGCCCTTTATGCGCCCCCAACCGCTCTTTGGCTAGCTCTAGCGCGTGTGCGTCTCTATCCACGCCAATAACTCGCACGTGGGGGTAAGATTGCAAAAGCGCGAGCGTGTGCCCACCAAAGCCAAGCGTGAGATCGAGGACTAGGGGATTTGCCTCACGCTCAAGGTGGGCAAACGCCTCTAGCACCTCATCTTTTAGCACAGAGATATGTTTCAACGCACGCCCTCATACACTTGCGCGCCCTCGTGGGCTTGCACACTCTCACGCGATTGCGCCACTTCATCGAGCAGATAGATGATATGCTGCCACGCGTGGTTTGTGCTTTCACTCAGCCCGATTTCACAAGTGCTAGAAGTGGCATACATCCGCTTAGGCTTGTGCGTGGCGAAGTGCTCCGCTAAGTCCTCTAGAGCTGAAGTGTTGAGCTCTGGCGCGCTAAAGCCCTTATTCCCCGCAAAGCCGCAGCAATAAGTCTGTGGGTGCGTAACCACCTCGCCACGCGTGCAGTGCGCGGCTATCTCATAGATACTCTCCGCCCACGCGTGTCTTTTGCACGAGCACACCGCATACACGCCCACAGATTCACTAAGGGGCGCGATACGCACGCGCGGCAGGATTTCATCGCGCACATACACGCTCATATCAACCACGCGCAACGCCTCAAAGCCGCGCAAGTGTTTGAGCTGCTCCACTAGCTCGCCACTGCACGCGCTATGATCGCACACGATGGGGATTGCGCCATTTTCTGAAGCCTCTAGGAGCTCTTGTAGTGTGTGGTGGAGGGGATTTAGGCTAGGATCTTTGGTTGTGAAGTCCTTAAACGCCTTGCCACAGCACATTTTAGCGATATTTTTGGGGTAGAGCACGCTTATGCCTGCTTTGGCACAGAGGCTCTCAAACACCGCTTGTATTGGGCGTTTGTCTGCTGCTTGTCTAGGGGGCGCAAACACGCGATTAAGACAGCTTGTGAGGTAGAGGATTTTGTCATTATTTTTAATGCAAGTTTGCGTGGCAAACTTGCTATCGTCAATGAGGGCTAAGCCCTCATTGCCTCCGCTGCGCGAACATACAGGAGATTTTTTAGAATCCAAAACCCCATTTAGTGCCAGCGCGTCATCAACGCCACTTGGGCTAACACCTTTTTTATAAACCGGGCTAGGGCTTATCATTTCACTGCAATTTGCTTGTGGCAAATTGCTATCGCTCGCTCCGCCACTCATAGCGGATTTTATAGAATCTAGCATTTTAGATTCTAGAGCGTAGGTGTTTTTGGTGGGCATATATTTGGGCACTATGGGCGTGTGGAGGGCTCTATTGAGGGAAGTGCTAAAGCTTTTTAGCACATTGCTCCCCAGTAGCGAAGCCCCCACATTTGCCGCGCCCACGCTAAATCTTGCTACCTTGCTCGCCTTGTCCATATTGCGCGCTATCACGCCTGCGATGGTGCTTGCGAGCTTGGAGGCATTGGCGTTTTTGGTGTTTGTGGCGATTTTGGCAGTGTCGATCTCTAGCGGGCAGAGGGTGGCGCACATCGAGCAAGTCGCGCAAGTCGCCACGCCAAAATACGCATAATCCCTGCGCAAAGATTCTAGCTCCTCGCGCTCTTGCGCGCTTATGTGCGTGAGGCTCTCAAGCCGCTTTATCTCCCTATACACCGCGATTCTCTGGCGAGGGGTTAGCGTGATGTTTTTGCTTGGGCACACCTTCTCGCAAAACCCACATTCCATACACGCCTCTAGATAATCCTCAATACTATGCGCGGGCTTTAGATTCTTGATATGAATCTCCCTATCCTCGCAGATAATCACATCGGGGTTAAAGAGATTGCGCTCATCAAAAATGGCTTTAATGCGTTTATTGAGCCCATAGGCTTTTTCTCCCCACTCTTGCTCCACAAATGGCGCCATCATTCTGCCCGTGCCGTGCTCGGCTTTGGTGCTGCCCTTAAGCGCGATGACTAGCTCCACCATCTTATCCATAAACGCCGCGAAGTTCTCACGCTCCTTTGTATCGCTAAGCAAGGGCGTGATGATAAAATGCACATTCCCACTGAGCGCGTGCCCAAAGATAATCCCATCAAACGCGTATTCTCTAAATAGCCGCCCAATCCCCTCAATCCCCTTAGCAAAGTTTGGAATCTCAAAGCAAATATCCTCTGTGATCACCGTGCTACCGCGCCTCTTAGTGCCTGCTGATATGGGCAAAAGCCCCTTGCGCACTTTCCACCATTTGGCTTGCGTGGCTTCATCAAAGCTAAATTCTATCCCAAAAAGCGTAGGCACGCGCTCTAGCTCCCCTCTCACCGCCTCTATGTGTGAATCTAGCTCCGCTTTGCTATCAGATTCTATTTGGATTAAGATACAGCAATTCCCCTCCGCTATCTTTGCGAGCTCTTGGGGCATACCCTCTATACCGCTCACCGCCTTTAGGCACGCATAGTCCATAATCTCCGCCGCGCTCACCTTATCATCATTGCGCGAGAGGATCTCAATCGCCCCCGCCGCCAACCCGAGATTTTCATAAAAAAGCAGCGCGCAGGCTTTGAGCGCGTAGTCCTTTACCGGTGTGTATTCCACCCGCGAGACAAAGCCAAGTGTCCCCTCCGCACCGATAAAGATATGGTTTAAAATGTCTTTTATATCCGCAAAATCGCTCAAAGCATTGAGCGCGTAACCCGTGGTGTTTTTGATGGCAAACTTGCGCTCTATCTCTTTGCGCAATGCCTCATCGCTCACTATCTCTTCACGCAAGGATAGGATTTGCTCCACCATTTGGGCGTGCGTGCGCACAAACTCCTGCACATTATCAGCATCTGAAGTGTCTAGGATAAAGCCATCGTGTAAGATCACGCGGATGGATTTTATCGTCTGGTAGCTATTTTGCTTCACACCGCAGCACATTCCGCTAGAATTGTTTGAAAAAATCCCGCCAATGCTTGCGTTATTGATCGTCGCGGGATCAGGACCGATTTTTTTGCCAAAAGCTTTAAGCGCGTTGTTTGCCTCTATGCCTATTACCCCGCAATCACACCATATAGAATCCGCACTCGCCTTGATATTTTGCCATTTGTGCATACACACTACAAGCACGCTATCCCCGCACGCCTGCCCGCTTAGACTCGTGCCAGAGCCGCGAAAAGTTAGCGGGATATTGTAGGTTTTGCTTAAGCCAATGATACGCACCACTTCTGCCTCACTCACGGGCTTTAGCACGAGTTTAGGGATATAGCGGTAGCACGAGGCATCCACTCCATAGGCAAAGCGCATAATGTAGCTTTCATAGATTCTGTATTGGCGCACTCCCGCGTGTGTGTCAAACAAAAACTCCCTGCACTCTTGTGCAAAACTCTCATAATCTCGCATTGTTGCTCCTTTGTTGTTGTGTGTGGCGCACGCGCGCTAGATAGCGATTTGGGCGATGTCGCCGATAGTCAAAAACTCCCGATAAATCCCGCCAATAAGCGCGTATCGATTAGCCCTTGAGCGCTCATCTTTATCATTGACTAGCACATTTTCAAAAAATGCTTCAAGCGGATTTTTGAGCGCAAAGAGTGCCTGCGTGTGCTCTAGGCGCGAGGTAAATGAGCGATTTTTAATCCCCATAAAGCTTTCAAAAAGGCGAGATTCTGCATCGTGGGTAAAAAGCGCGGGATTGATAGAAACTAGCGCGCTAAGATCGATGTCTTTGCAAATATTTGCCACGCGCTTAAAGGTGCTAAGGAGCGCGGGCTTATCCTGCGTGCTCGCAAAGACTTCGTGGAGTGTGAGGGCGTTTTGGATAAGGGTATTGATATCGCGCTGTGGTTGGTTGTGTGTATCAAGCCCACAGAGTGCCGCGCGGAAAATCGAGGGGTTTATGGGCAGGGCGTTTTCAAGCCGCTCGAGGAAAAAGGATTCTATTTTTTTAATGCAAGTTTGCGTAGCAAACTTGTTATCGTCAATGAGGGCTAAGCCCTCATTGCCTCCGCTGCGCGCACATACACTGCCCAAATCTCTTTGCTTAGATTGTTTAGATTCTATAACGCCGTTGGTGGTTGTGGATTCTATTCTTTTAATGCAAGTTTGCGTAGCAAACTTGTTATCGCTCGTAGCGAGTGAATCGCCACTCGCTCCGCTGCGCGAGCATACAGGAGATTTTTTAGAATCTAAAACCCCATTTGGTGCCGCCACCTCAGGAACGCCGCTTGGGCTAACACCTTTTTTATAAACCGAGCCAGATTCTATTTTTTCATTGCAATTTTCACTTTGTGAAAATTGCGTATCGCTCGTGGCGAGTGAATCCTCGCTCGCTCTGCTTTGTGAATCTTTGCCATAGCCTAGCGTCTCATAGAGCGTGCGCAAATCCTCGCGCAGACTAAAGCTAAAGCCCATATGTTGGATAATCTTTATCACGCCATTTGCCGCGCGCCGCAGGGCGAAGGGATCTTTAGAGCCCGTTGGGATTTTATCAATACTAAAAAGCCCAAAGATACTATCAAGCTTATTTGAGAGGCTCACTATCGCACTTAGCGCATTTGAGGGCAGCGCAGAATCTTCCCCCGTGGGCAGATACTGCTCGCTGATGGCTTGTGCTACTAGCGTATCTAAGCCGAGTGCGCGCGCATAATACCCGCCCATAATCCCCTGCAGCTCAGGAAACTCATACACCATCTCGGTGAGCAAATCCGCCTTAGCCAAGCGCACACTCTGCGCCAAAAGCTCCGCAAAATTCTTAGGCGCGAAGTTGTGAGTGGGCGCGTATTTGGCATACAGAATCTGTGCGATTTGCAGCTCTCTTTTGCTTTTATCCGCCAAGCTCCCTAGATTTTGCACAAAGAGGATATGCTCTAGCCCCTCTGTCTCTAGCCCGCGCCTTAAGTCGTTGCGATAGAAAAACATCGCATCGCTTAGGCGCGCTTTGAGCACCTTTTGGTTACCCGCGATGATGAGTGAAGTATCGCTGCTTGTGGAATTGCTCACGACGATGAAGCCATTAAAAAGCCGCCCCTGCTTGTGGATTGCAAAATACCGCTGATGCTCTTTCATAGAAGTGATGATGACTTCCTTTGGCAGCTCCAAAAACTCCTCGCCAAAGCCCCCAAGCAATACCCTCGGATACTCCGTGATCGCCACCACTTCATCAAGCAGCACGGGATCGATCTCCACCTCTATGCTATGGGCGCGCTCAATCTCGCTAATTTGCTCTAGGATTTGCTCCTTGCGCTCTTGTTGGTTGAGAATCACCTTGTGTGTGTGCAACGCCTCAAAATACTCCGCCGCGCTCCCCACACTAATGGGCGCAAAGCCCAAATCCCTATGCCCAAAAGTCTGTGGCTTAGAATCCACCCCAAACGCGCTAAGGTGTAGGCAAGTCTCGCCCAAAAACGCGCAGATATTCTCAATAGGGCGGATAAAGCCCTCGCTTAGAGCCCCCCAACGCATACTCTTGCCAAAGCTTAGTTTCCCCAAAAACGCGCTAAAAATCTCTTGGAGCAAGCTAGCAGATTCCACGCCCTTTTGGGTATGGGAGAAATACAGCACTTCCTTGCCATCTTTGGTAGCTATGCTGACTTTGTCGCGATCCTCCTTTGGATCTAGGCTATGCTTAGCAAAAAAGCTCTCTCCCGCCTTAGTGAGCGCGCCGCACACATCGCCATTTTCATAGGCTATGTTAATGGGTGCGCCATAAGATTCTATCACGCGATCTTGGGAGTAGAGCGGGAAGTCCCTAGCATAGAGCACGATACGCCTAGGGGTGAAAAATACTTGTACCTCACAGGGCGCGATATGGTGGGCACGGAGTGAATCCTGCCATTTGGTAGCGATATGGGGAAATTCTTGCAAAAAGGGGATTGCGGGGAGTTCTTGGGTGAGTATCTCTATGAGAAGTGTAGCAGTCTTCAAGGGTATCCTTTGTGATAAAATCTTGGGATTTTAGCACGCAAAGCATTAGGGGTTGGTTAAAGCTGCTCCTTGTGTGTCGTGGTGCGCAAGTGTAGTAGGGGGGATTTGAGTGCTTCTAGCTCACGCGCTAGCGCATTTGCCGCACTTGCAAACTCCTCACTGCTCCCAAACTCCCCCAAATGCGCGATACGCACTCCCACATATTGTGAGATAAACGCCTCGCTATCGCGCCCCTCATCATCGCACGCCCCGCTGATGACAAGCCCTAGGAGAGGCACCCCGCGCGCTTTGAGAGATTGCAAGCTTAATAGCATATGGTTTATTGCGCCTAGATAGTGCCGCCCCACAAGCACCACGGGCAGGCGATGGTGCGCCACCCAATCAAGCACACAATGCACAGAATCTAGTGGCGTATAGAGCCCTCCGGCAGTCTCGATGAGGATATGCGCAGGTTTGGGCGCGGGTTTTTTGGGAGTAGATTTAGGGCTAGGCGTGGGGGCAGATTTTCCCACAGGCTCATCGCGCATTGGGAGCGTGGGTAGGGGCAGGGCGAGGGCGTCGTATTCTAGGGATTCTAGCCTCTTGGCGCGGTGAGGAGAGGTGGGCGTGCGCAGTGTGATGGCACTAGGGATTATGGGTGTGTGGGGCGTGAGGGCAGCGACTGCCTCGCTATCGGTGGGCGTGCCAGCTTGGATAAGCTTGTGATAGGCAAACCCTAGCGTGTGGCACAGCGCGGCACTCACGGCGGTTTTGCCCACATCGGTATGAGAGCCCACAACCGCCAGATACGCCATAGCACCTCCTTCTAGAAGTTGTAAGTATAGGCAAGGCTTAGAGCATAGGGGCGGCGCATCGTGGTTTTGGTGGCGTTGATAGTAAGGATTGTTTGAAAATTCCCATACGCCTCGCCTTTGCCCCCATTTGGCTTGTAGTCTTTGCCATTTGCCACCCAAGTTTCCCCGCCGATAGCCACGCTGGCAAAGACACCAAAGATTTTGTTTGTGTTATCGATGATATTATACAGCACATCCGCGCCCATATTGTATGCTACGCTTTTTGTAGCACCATAGCCAAAACACACATATGGACGCACGCCAAACCTCCCTCGCTCGCCAAATATAAACTTATGCCCGCCTATACTGCCACTTTTGACGCGCGCACCCACTCGCGTCGATATCCTGCCTAAACTTGCTCTTTGCCCCGTCTGCTTCCACTGCGAGATACTCTCCACTTTTTTCTGCATACGCGTCCCAAAATGCTCACATACAGAAATCTAATAAAACTCCCGCACAAGCTCTAATTTGTTGGCACTCATAAAATGTATTTTATCGTGCAAGCCGCGCAGCTCCGCTAGCAACTTAGATGATAGCTCCACACCCACTTTATACTCGCGATCCCTAGCCGCCTCAAGCCGCGCTATCCACGACTCTGGGATAAACACACCCGGGAGCTTGTCGCGCAAAAAAAGCGCGACTTTATAGCTCACCACAGGGAAAAATCCAAAGATGAGCGTGGTATGCGTGCCATACTCGGCGTTTAGCTCCTCTAGGCTTTCACACAAAAACTCCGCCACTTCTATAGAATACACGGGCTGGGTAAAGAGTGCCTGCACGCCGCCTTGGGCGATTTTTTTGCGCATTTTGGTTTTGAGCGATTGGAGGTTGTTGGCATAGGAGTTGATGACTTGGAAGCTATAAATGGGCTTAGCAGGCGTTTGGAGCGGCTTGCCATTTATCGCCCTGCCTGCGTTAAGCTCGCTAATAATACGCACTAGCCCAAGCGAGTTTTCCTCAAACACGCCCTTAGTTTGCGCGCAATCCCCGAGTTTAATGGGATCGCCCGTGAGACACAAAAACGCGCGTAAATCAAACTCGTTTGCCGCCAAAATATCCCCACACAGCGCGATAGAATTGCGATCACGCATAGAAAGCGTGCAAATAAGGGGCTTTTGGGTGAGGTTTTGAATCTTAATAGAGCTTAGAATGGAGCTTGGTTTAAACCTCGCTAGGGGCGAATCTGTGCAGACAAGGGCATTAATAGGGATCTCGCGTGAGAGCGCACAGAGGCTCTCTATCTCCTTGCTCCCTTTAAGCGCGCCCGCAAGTGGCGGGGTAACCTCAAGACTTAAAAACGGCTTATTGGTATGCAAATCCCTAATGAGCGTCTCTATCATAGAATCTGCTACCATAGAACCCGCTGCGCACACAGAATCTAGCGCACAATCACGACTTTTAAGCACAGAATCTAGTGGCTGCGTGGATTCTAGGCTTGGCGTTGTAGGCATACGCGCCACCTTTTAGAGCTCGCCTCGCACCGCTTTGACTGCCTCCACCATATTTTTAAGGCTGGGCTTGACTTCCTCCCACTTGCGTGTTTTCAATCCACAATCAGGATTTATCCACAACTGCTCTTTGGGTAGCACTTCTAAGAGTGCCCTAATCTGTGTGATAATCTCCTCTACACTGGGGATTCTGGGGCTATGTATGTCATACACTCCCGGTCCCACCTCGTGCGTGTAGCCCACTTGCTTAAAGACTTTGAGGAGTTCATTGCCACTGCGTGCGGTTTCTATGCTGATGACATCGGCATCCATTGCCTCGATGGTTTTAATGATATCATTAAACTCGCTATAGCACATATGTGTGTGAATCTGCGTATTTGCCCTCGCTACTGCTGTTGAGATTTTAAAGCACTCTAGTGCCCACTGCTCGTATTCTTTGATATTTTCAGCACGCAAGGGATAACCCTCTTTAAACGCTGCTTCATCAACTTGAATAATCCTAACCCCACCTTTTTGGAGATCATCAATCTCATCAGCAATGGCTAGGGCGATTTGCTCACACACTTGAGCGCGGCTCAAATCATCACGCACAAAGCTCCAGTTTAGGATTGTTACCGGTCCTGTTAGCATACCTTTCATAACTTTACTTGTGAGGCTTTGAGCGTATTGTATCCACTCTAGCGTCATTGCCCTAGGGCGTGCCACATCGCCAAAGATGATAGGAGGCTTGACACATCGGCTACCATAGCTTTGCACCCAACCATTTTGGCTAAACACAAAGCCCTCAAGCTGCTCGCCAAAATACTCCACCATATCGTTTCGCTCTGGCTCGCCATGCACCAAAATATCTAGCCCGATTTCCTCTTGGAATGCCACGCAGTCTTTGATATATTCCTTTATCCCGCTTTCATAAGATTCTTTAGTGATCTCGCCCTTTTTAAAGCCAAGTCGCAATGCCCTAAGCTCTGGTGTTTGGGGGAATGAGCCAATCGTCGTGGTGGCTAAATCTGGATAGCCTAGCTCCCTTCTTTGAATCTTAATGCGTTCTTTAAAGGCGACATCACGCACTTTTAGGGTGTTGGCACTCACGCGCTCACGCACGGCTTTGTTATTTGTCTTTTCTGAAGTCCTGCGGGTAGCATTGATGGCCTTATTAGATTCTAAAAATTCTTTGCTAGCCCCACTAGCCCCACTTACGCCATTTTGGAATAAATCCTCTAGCACACGCAATTCTTCAAGCTTTTCTTTAGCAAAGCTAATCCAACTTAGGATTTGTGAATTAATTTTGTGCTCATCGTCCTTGCCAAAAGGCACATGGAGCAGGGAGCAAGAAGTGCTTAGCACGATACGATTCTTTGGCACAATCGCCGCAATAGATTCTAAAGTTTTGAGTTTAGAATCCAAATCCGCCACCCAAATGTTGCGTCCATCAATAAGCCCGGCAAAGAGGACTTTATCACTTTTAGCGATAAGCTCTAGGGCTTGTGTGTTTTTACTCCCCGCTAGAAAATCTAGTCCGATACCATAAATGCCTGTGTTTAGCAGGATTTCTGTGAGTTCGTTGCTATGCTCAAAAAAGGTGGTTACAATCGCCTTAATGCCCTTTTTGCCAATGGAATCATAAATGCAAGTGATCACATCTCTCTCATACACGCACGCGAGCTCTTTAAAAACCGCATTTTCGCCCCCAAACCCTCGCACAAAGATAGGCTCGCTAAACTCCACCACCACTTCAGAATCTAGCTTAGCAATCTCATCGATTAAATCAAGATAGGCACTTTTGAGTTTAGAAAAAATCGCTTGTGGCTCGCCGCTTACAATCTTACTTAGTCCAAAAAGCGTAAAAAGCCCAATGAGCGAGATTTTTGGCTTAAACCCAAGGGCTTTAGCCTCATTATATTGAGCGCGGATAGAATCCACATTCGCCACATAGCTATCATTTTCGCTAAGCTCTGGCACGACATAGTGGTAGTTGGTGTTAAACCACTTTGTCATCTCGCACGCCACGCCCTTTGTGTGTCCTCTCGCCATAGCAAAATACCCCTCTAGCCCGCTAAGCTCTCTAAATCTCGCAGGTTTTGCCCCCAACGCATAGGCGAGATCAAGCACATTGTCATAATAGCTAAAGTCATTGACACACACAAAATCAAGGTGCTTTTGTGCTTCCCAATGCTTAGCACGCAAATCTTTTGCCACACTCTCTAGCTCACTTTGGCTACACTTCCCCGCCCAAAAGCTCTCTAGGGCTTTTTTAAGCTCTCTATTTTGTCCAATACGCGGAAATCCGATGATACTACTCATTGCAATCCTTTGAAGTGAAATTTGTTTAGAGGCATTATTGCATAATTTTTTTAAAACACAATATGTGTTTTGATATTTTTTAGATTCACTGATACAAAAAGTAACAAACACAATATGTGTTTTGATATTTTTGTATGCGGGGATTTTAGATTCTTAGTCGCGGGATTGTCTCATAAACTCTGTGTAATAAAGAGTGGTGAATCCTCCGCCCCGCTGCGCACATACACAACAGAATCTAAAAAGAGATTCTATAATGCTTAGATTCTTAAGAAGTGACAGTGTGGGGGCGAGCTTAGGGAGGTGCTTAGTGGGTGTGCCTTAGCGCAGGGTTTGTAGAGATTCTAGCTTTTTGGCTTTGTAGGTGTGAAATTCTTGGCGCAAAATCGCCTCTCTAGCCTCGCGCACAAGTGTGAGATAAAAATGCAGATTGTGGATTGAGGCAAGGCGATAGTAAGTCATCTCCCCGCTTTTGTAGAGGTGGTGGAGATACGCGCGCGAGTAGTTTTGGCAGGTGTGGCAGCTACACTCTGAATCTAGCGGTGCGCTATCAAGCCCAAATCGTGCGTTTTTGATATGAATCTTGCCAAGGTTTGTGAAAAGCGTGGCATTGCGTGCATTGCGCGTGGGCATCACGCAATCAAACATATCCACGCCCCGCTCGATAGCCTCTAGGATATTTTGGGGCGTGCCCACGCCCATCAGATAGCGCGGTTTGTCGCTAGGCAGGTAGGGGATGGTGGATTCTATCGTGTCATACATCTCTTGCGCGCTCTCTCCCACTGCCAAGCCCCCTATGGCGTATCCGTCAAACTCCTCCATCGCCGTGAGGCTTAGAGCAGATTGCGCACGCAAGCTCGTATCCGTGCCACCTTGCACAATCGCAAAGAGATGGTTAGTGCGTGCGTTGCCCTCACTCTTTTGGCGCAGATGATACTCAAGGCTTGTGCGCGCCCACGCACTCGTGCGCTCAATAGATTCTATGATACGCTCCCTAGGTGCGGGCAGCCCCACGAGATCATCAAGCACCATCATAATATCGCTATTGAGCGCGTATTGAATCTCAAGCACTTTTTGGGGGGTAAAGAGGTGCTTGCTCCCATCGATATGGGATTTGAACTCCACGCCATTTTCATACAAAGCCACATTGCTCCCGAGGCTAAAGGCTTGGAATCCCCCACTATCGCTCAAATAATTGCCTCCAAAGTTGGCAAAGTTGTGAATCCCCCCAAGGGCTTTTAGCTTCTCAATCCCACAGCGCAGATACATATGGTAGGTGTTTGCGAGGATTATGGGGGCGCGCAAATGGTGGGAGATATCATAGCTATCTAGGGCTTTGATACAGCCCTGTGTGCCCACAGGCATAAAGATAGGCGTGTGAATCTCCCCGTGAGCGAGCGTGAGCGTGAGTGCTCTAGCGTGTGAATCTCGCCCATCAATACGCACCTGCATACACTCTCCTTTATTCCTTAAAATCCAAACTTATATTAAATTTATTGATTTCAGAGGCTCTTTAGTCTTAGCTTCCTATAATACGCCAAATTTACCCCTGTGGCTAGAAGGATTTGGTTTGAAAAAAACGCTTGTTTTTGCCGATGGCATTGTAGCAAAAATCTTTATCCAAAAAATCATCACCCAATATTTTAGCAACAACGCCTACGCCATCGTGTGCAAGGATAGCACGATGCTCCCAGCCTCTATCCCCACTTCCATAGAAACCCATTGCTTTGACTACACTTCAGCGTTTCGATTAGAATCTCTGTGTGGGAGCGATATCCAAGATGTCTTTATCGTGATTGATGAGCCAAAGGAGCGTTTTGTGCTCTATGAGCTTATCCGCAAGTTTAATGCCAAAGTGCGTATCGTGCTCTTTAACAACCACGAATTTACCATCCACACGACTGAGGGCAATAACAATGTCGTGCTGCTACGCGAGGATTTGCGTTTAAAAGGCGCGATAGATCCCAATCTCATCGTGATAGATTCTGAACACTTAGTAGCAAACCGCCTCACCCAACGCCTTGCCAATGTCCCGCTCATACCGCGCGGCTTTGGGCTAGAGCAGGGCGAGCTGATGGAGATCGCTATCCCGCCGGGGAGTATCTTTGCCTACCGCCACATAGGCTCTATCCAGCAAAAAAAATGGCGTATCGTGGGGATTTATCGCCGCGCGGAGTTTATCCTCGCCACGCATACATTAGTGATCCAGCCAAATGATGTGCTGCTTGTGGCGGGAGATTCTGTAGTGCTAAGCGAGATTTATCGCAGCGCCAAAAGTGATATCGGGCAGTTTCCAGCACCCTTTGGCAAGGATATATTTTTGTATGTCGATGCGAGCCGCTCTAGCGTGCAGTCCGTGCTAGATGATATAGAGGACGCGCTCTTTTTGCACACGCATATCAAAAGCGACAAACTCCGCATTTTTGTGCTAAATCCTAGCAATTTCGCACTTTTAGAATCTATCCGCGCCCACCAAGCCCCAAAGATCGAGATACATTTCATCTATGACAACAACGACTTTTGCGCCCAGATTCACAAAGACTGCAAAAAGCGTCCGGGGCTCATTGTGCTAAGCCACGCGCTTTTTGTCCCGCGCGCCCATCGCCAAGCCCTCTACCAAGCCAACACACCGGTGCTAAAGACGGGCTATAAGCGTCTAGCAGAGGTGCAAAAGAGCTTCCTAGTCGTCGATGAGGGCTTGCAAAAGGGCGAAAACATCGCTTCAGCAATGTTTGATATCTCTAAGCAGCTTCATATCACGACGAGATTCTATGATTTTAACCCAGATTCAGAGCACCAGCGCACATTGCTAAATAATATCGAGAATCTCGGCAAGATTTTTTCACAAAAGCCAGAGATTACTTATTCTAGCTCGCACAATCCCATTTTGTTTTTGCAGGGCTCGCACGAAGTGTATTTGCAGTTTGTGCCCTTTGATAGCAGCATTACCCAAATGCGCCTCTTTGCCTTTGGCTCGATGGATTCTCAACGCCTCTCGCTCGGGCTTGATACAAACCCACAGATTTTTATCCCCTATTAACCCACCAAAAAGGATTGCCTAATGCGAGAAATCATCATAAACACCCCCACTAAGCAATACCCCGTGTATATTACTAACATACAGAATCTAGAGCCACTCACGCATAATGGCAAGGTGCTTGTCGTCTCAAATCCCAAAGTCGCCGGGCTGCACCTCTCTAGCATTTTGCCAAAGATTGTGGCAAAGGAAGTGTATGTGTGCATTATCCCCGATGGCGAGGCGTATAAGGACTTAAGGAGCGTGGAGTATATTTTGGAGTGTGCTTTCACGCATAAGCTTGATAGAAACTCGCTCTTTGTGGCACTTGGCGGCGGAGTAGTGGGCGATATCGTGGGTTTTGTGAGCGGGATTTATCAGCGTGGCGTGGAGTTTGTCCAGATTCCCACCACACTTTTAGCACAGGTAGATTCTAGCGTGGGTGGGAAGTGTGGGATCAATAATGCCTTTGGGAAGAATCTCATCGGGCTTTTTCATCAGCCAAAAGCCGTGTATGCCTATACCAACTTGCTTTCCACGCTAGATTCAAGGGAGTTTAGCGCGGGGGTGGCGGAGATTATCAAAATGGCGGTGTGCTTTGATAAGGAGTTTTTTGCCTACTTGCAGGGCGCGTGCTTGCAAGATACCCAAAGCCTAGAGTATGCCATCGCTAAAAGCATAGAGATAAAGGCTATGGTGGTGAGCAAGGACGAAAAAGAGCAGGGCTTGCGCGCTGCACTTAATTATGGGCATACCTTTGGGCATGTGATAGAGAATCTCACGCACTATAGGGGCTATCTGCACGGCGAGTGTGTAGCCATAGGTATGTGTATGGCAAACGATCTCGCCTTTAAACTCTCGCTCATAAGCCAAGAAGAGCGCGAGAGTATCAAGGCACTCTTAGAGTTCTATAACCTTCCAACTTCCTACAAAATAGCCGATGTTAGGGAGTTTTGGGAGAAGTTTTTCTTAGACAAAAAGAGCAGGGATTGCAAGATCACTTTTGTGCTGCCTGTGCATATCGGCGGTGTGTGTATGCGCGATGATATCCCTAAAGAAATCGTGATGGAAGTGCTAGAGCAATATAGCAAATGACAAAAGAGGATTAGGCGATGAGGCGAGTAGTCGTAAGTGTGCTGTGCGCTATGTGTGTGGCGTGGGCGAGTGTGGGTGCGGATATGGGCGCAAACGCCAATACAAACACGAATAATGAGGGCATAGACGCACCGAGCTTAGAATCTAAGCTCGCTAAGATAACCCAAGATATCGCCCAGAGTAATAACGCGTGGTATAAGCAATACACCAATATCAAGGCGTATGAAAGCCTCCTCCAAGAGATAGCGCGCACACAAAGCGAGCTTGAGCGATTAGAATCTATCGAGGATAAGAGCTCTAGAGTCGCCTCACAAATCCTCCAATACAAAAACACGCTCCAAACCCTCCAGCGACAACGCGATATTTTAGAATCCTATGCCAAAAACTACTCCCAGCTCCTCGAGCTCCCCGAGATCCAAGATGTCCCGCATGTGAGCAACCCAATCCTTATCATCAGCGGCTATTCCTTTATCAAAAGCTTGCAAGAAAATCAGCACACAATTGAGAGCAATGCTAAAAGCCTAGAGGAAATCCTCGATAAGGCAAAGCAACGCTATGAGATAGCCCAGATACTCAATGACTACTATATCGATGAAAACATCGCCAAAAAAGCAAAGGAATATCAGATTGAGAGTATTGAGGCATTCCAAATGCTCCAAAGCCTAGAATCTGCTAAGGAGATTCTCAAAACCTCCTATGGAATCTATGCCAAAGAGACAGAGAGCATCATCGCTACATTAGAATCTGAGATAAAAGAGCAGATTATCAAGATGATTTCCATTCTTGTAGCCATCGGTGCGATTTTCCTCATCGGGCTTTTTATCAAAATCGCGCTGCGCAAATATATCCTTGATAGCAACCGCGTCTATACCGCAAACAAAATCATCAATATCTTTAACCTTAGCCTTGTTGTGATTATCCTGCTTTTTTCGTATTTAGAAAATGTCAGCTATCTCGTGGCGATTTTGGGTTTTGCCTCGGCGGGTTTGGCGATCGCGATGAAGGATTTGTTTATGAGCGTGCTTGGGTGGTTTGTCATCGTGCTAGGGGGCAGTATCCACGTGGGCGATAGGGTGCGCGTGGTAAAAGATGGCGCGGTGTATGTGGGCGATGTGCTTGATATCTCGGTATTGCGTATGACTATTTATGAGGATATCACGCTCACTTCCTATATGGAAAATCGCCGTGCCGGGCGGATTATCTTTATCCCTAATAACTACATTTTTACCACGCTTTTGGCAAACTACACGCACGCTGGGCTCAAAACCGTGTGGGATGGGATAGATATTAGCATAACCTTTGATAGCAATTACAAAAAAGCCCTAGGTATTGCCACAGAGATTGGCAAAAAATACTCCAAAGGCTACACAGAGGTTACGCGCAAGCGTATGGAGCGGCTCAAAGATCGCTTTTCACTGCGCAATATCAACCTCGAGACGCGCGCATTTTGTATGCTCGAGCCAAATGGGATTAGAATCTCTTTGTGGTATCACGTCAATTCTTATGCGATTATGACTTTGCGCAGCACGATTTCAGGCGAGCTTATCGAGGCGTTTTTGCGCGAGGAGGATATACACATAGCTTATCCGACGACAAAAGTCGTGCCCACAGGTGGCGATGGCAGGGGCAATAAACCCTTTATCGAGCCACAGCCTATCGCACCCAATGCCTCTATGCCAAATCCCTCTACTCCCCCCACACGCCCCAAAGGCGCACCGGATATACCCTTTGTGGATAACAAAGACTTAGATCACGGGAACTTCCCAATAAGCTAGAGTGAGGGTGTGTGTGATGCGTGTGTTTTTTAAAACCTTTGGTTGTCGGAGCAATCTCTTTGATACCCAAGTGATGATGGCAAATCTTAGGGGCTATGAGATCGTGAGCGATGAGAATCTCGCCGATATCATCGTGGTGAATTCCTGCACAGTGACTAATGGCGCGGATTCTGGCGTGCAGAGCTATATCAATCGCTTTAGAGATTCTAAGAAGAGAATCTACTTCACAGGTTGTGGTGCGGGCTCTAAGGGCAGGGAGAATTATGACAAAAACCTTGCCTTTGGGGTATTCCCTCATAGTCTCAAAGAGGATATTAGCGCATTGCTAGCAAAAAATCAGCGATTTTTTTATGCCGAGGAGCAGCCCCTGCATATTGATAGCACGATTGTGAGTGAGTTTGTGGGCAAGACGCGCGCATTTATCAAAATCCAAGAGGGCTGTGATTTTGCGTGTAGCTATTGCATTATCCCCTCTGTGCGTGGTGGGGCGCGCAGCTTCCCAAAAGCAGCGATTATTAGGCAAGTGGAGCGGTTGTTAGATTCTGGAGTGAGCGAGATTATCCTCACAGGCACAAATGTCGGCAGCTATGGCAAGGATTTGGGCGATGAGAGTATCGCAAGCCTTATAGAATCTCTGTTCAAACTTCAGGGCTTAAAGCGTCTGCGCGTGGGCAGCCTAGAGCCTAGTCAGATAAGCGAGGAGTTTTTGAATCTCACCCAAGAGCCACTTTTTGAAAAGCACCTCCATATCGCCCTGCAGCACACACACAACACAATGCTAGAGATTATGAATCGCCAAAACCGCGTGGAGCAGGATTTGGAGCTCTTTATGCGATTGCACAAGCAGGGATTTTTCCTTGGCACAGATTTTATCGTGGCGCACCCGGGCGAGAGCGAGGAGATTTGGGCGCAGACTTTGGAGAATTTTAAGCATTTCCCTATCACGCATTTGCACCCCTTTATCTACTCTCCGCGCGCCGGCACGCCCTCAGCGAGTATGAAAAACACCACTAAGGGCGATGTGGCAAAGCAACGCCTCCATACGCTCAAAAACATTGTGCAAGAAAACAACTACCAAATGCGCCGCCATTGCTCTAAGCCACTCAATGTTTTGATAGAATCTAGCGCAGCCAGCAGCGTTAGTGAATCTAAGCCATCTCTAGATTCTAAAGAGGGCAGTGCGTTGGCGTCAAGATTTGATGATGACGGAGCGAGTGGGGATTTGCGCCTCTATCACGGGCTTGATGAGTTTTTTAACAAAATCACGATTGAGAGCTCTAAGCCGCTCCAAAATGGGCAATGGCTAGAGATTAGAGAATACCAAGCAAACAAAGAAGGGAATTATGCCAAAATCTAAAAATCTCATTTTTTCACTCATAGCCTTGAGCCTTGCGGGGCTACTCATCGCGTTTATGCTTTTGCGCGATTCTAGCGTGGTGCTAAGCCCCTATGAGTTTCACAAAAAGCTCCTAGAGGCTAAGCCCCAAAGCATCGTGCTTAAAGACAATGAGCTAAGTTTTAGCACGTATAATGAGACTTACAAAGTCGCGCGAGATGCTATCAATCTATCCGAGCTTGATCCCCATATCGCGGTGGTGGTGGCGCAAAAAAGCGGAAGTTTCTTAGATGAGATTGGGCTTTTTGTGATTATTTTTATCGGCGTGGCGGTGCTTATTAAGGCAGTTTCGCTGCTCTTTATGCCACCTAAGCCCCAACCCAAGGGCTTAGATATCAACGCACAAAATCTTAGCGGCACGATCGCGCGCAAGGAACAAAGCCCGATGATACCCCTTGAGCAGGGCTTTGAGCCGCATTTCCAAAGCGCGATTACCTTTAGGGATGTCGCGGGGATTACTCAAGTCAAAGAGGAGCTTTTTGAGATTATCGACTATCTCAAAAACACCAAAAAATATCAGGATTTGGGCATACGACTGCCTAAGGGCGTGCTGCTTGTGGGACCGCCGGGCGTGGGCAAGACGATGATTGCTAAAGCCGTGGCGGGCGAGGCGGGCGTGCCGTTTTTTTATCAAAGTGGCTCGAGCTTTGTGCAAATCTATGTGGGTATGGGGGCAAAGCGCGTGCGGGAGCTGTTTATGCGCGCTAAGGCAAAGAGTCCGAGCATTATCTTTATCGATGAGATCGATGCGGTGGGCAAGGCACGAGGTGGCACGCGCAATGATGAGCGTGAAGCCACGCTAAACCAGCTCCTTACGGAGATGGATGGCTTTGAAGATTCTAGCGGGGTGATTGTCATCGGCGCGACGAATAAAATCGATGTGCTCGATGAGGCATTACTGCGCAGTGGGCGATTTGATCGTAGAATCTATGTGGATTTGCCGGATTTAAGCGAGCGTGAAAAGATTTTTGGAGTGTATTTGCGTGATAAAAAATACGATTTTAATGTAAATGAGGTGGCGCGGCTGTGCGTGGGCTTTAGCGGTGCGGCGATCGCCTCGCTTGTCAATGAAGCCGCCCTAAGCGCGCTAAGGCGACAAAGCGATGTGATACAAAAGGAGGATATCCTCAATACCAAAGACAAGGTGCTGTTGGGCAAGAAAAAAATGCTTAGCTTTAGCGAGGAGGAAAAGCGGATTTTGGCGACTTATCAGAGTGCCAAGGCACTTAGCGCGTATTGGCTAGATGTCGATTTTGACAAGATTTCACTCATTAGCGAGAGTTTTAAGGATATCGACAAGGAGCTTGTGAGTAAAACCGAGATGAGCAATAAGATAAAAATCCACCTAGCTGGAAGTATCGCAGTGGAGATGCTCTATAACCAAGTCTTTAGCAATGCCAAGGAGGATATCGCCAAAGCCAAGCAAATCGCGCTACAGATGTGTGAGGACTATGGTATGGGCAAAAAACTCATCGCAGATTCTAGCGATGTGGCAGAGATACTCGAGCAGTGCCGCAAAGAGATGCAAGACTTTCTCGCTAACGCCAAGCCACTGCTTGAGCGGCTCTCACACAGGCTCTTAGAGCAGGAGCGACTACACAAAGATGAGATAAAAGCCATCATCGATGAGAAGTATTTTTCATAAATTTCTCGTGTGTGTGGCGGTGTGCGTGGCATTGCACGCGCGCCCAAGCCAAGAGATAGAATCCCTAAACCCCCTAGCACGCGAGTATTTCACGATAGAGACGCACACTATGGGGGAGCGCAAAATCTTCATCGCCAAACCAAAGACAAATGCCGCCACATACCCCGCCTTAGTCGTGTTAGATGGCAACGCACACTTCCCCATAGCCATCAACCAATACATTGCCCACCACTACACGCCAAGAGAATCTCCGCTGCTTATCGTGGGCGTGGGCTATGAGGGGGAGCTGGCGTATGATACCCCAAGGCGCACACGCGACTATACGCCCTTAGTGAGAGAGGGCAGGGGCGGGGGTGCGGCGCGTTTTTTTGAATCTTTGCACACGCAGATTCTGCCTTTAGTCCGTAAGAGCGCGGGTGGGGAGCTCTCTAGCATAGGATTTTTTGGGCATTCATTTGGGGGGCTCTTTGGGCTGTATGTGCTTTTGCACCACCAAGAGACCTTTAGCCACTATATGATCGCCTCGCCATCGCTGTGGTGGGGCGATGTGGAGATCCCACGCACTTTTTTGTGCGATGCTAAGATTGCTTTTAGCTATGGCACAGATGAGCCTAGCAAGGGCGGTATGCCGCTTATGGCATTCTATGAGGCTCTAAGCGCGCAATGCTCGTGCGTGAGCACTAAAGCCTTTAGAGGAGGGCATGGCGATAGTATCAAGCCATCGATTGTGCTTATGCTAAGTGAGCTTTTGGGAGGGGGAGGATTTGGTGAGTGCCAAGAGATTTAGTAAATTTTAGTGAATCTTTACAACAAATGAGAGGCAAGATCCTAGCGCGCTATGCCAACAATCCTTATGTGCTTATCGGCTGTGGGGAGGAGTGCGCACGCGTGTGTGAGAATGCGTGTGTGTGCTGTGAGGCGGGGAAACGCGTGCTCAAAGTCGTGCTGATAGGCACACAAGCCTATTTAGAGAATCTTGATATGGAGAAGCTAGAGAGATTAGCGCGCTATGGGGTGCAGATGGAGTTTTTTATGCAAGTAGCTCGCGCGTGTGAGGGTACTTTTGGGTGCAGCGCATTGCAAAAATACGGCGTAGTGTTTGGGATTAGGATACCAAAAAGTTAGAGTGCGCTTTGTCTCTATAGGCGCGGTAGGAGGCAAACCCCCTTGGGCTAGAGCAGTTAAGATCGTATCAAAACATAATCAGATATAATGCACATTCAAATCCCATAGCACAAGGAGCGTTGATGTTTGCAAAACTAAAAAAATTCTTAAGACTTCTCACCCCCCCCCCCCATTGTAGCCCTTAAAAGAAAAATCCATCGCTATATTGAGGATAAGCGATTTGCGCGCATTTATCGTCTCCGCACCATAGAATCTTTCCAAAAATTCGCCACACACAACCGCGATACAAAAATCAAAGTCTTATTTTATAACGATTGGGGTGGGAGCTGGGAGGCCTTAGAGCCTCTGGCACTAGCCCTAGCTAGCGATGAGCGATTTGAGGTTATCGTGCTAGCGATGCCCACTTTGGTGCAAAGCCAAAATTTTTATGATTTGGGTGCTACTAAAGCCTTGCAAGCCTTTGGGGATAAGATTGGGATTCCTATCACACACGCCTTAGATTCACGCTCTAGAGTGCAGTGTATCGTGGGCTTTGATACGCAAATGCGCCCCACACTTTTCCCAAATCAGACACAAGCGCAGTATTGCTTCACCACGAGGCCTTATGATAGCTTGCGACCCAAAGGCTGGAGCAATGCCGATATCGCGGAGTGTATGAAGCTCGCTAGAATAGAGTATGCCCTCTTTCTCACGGCGTTATATCTTGACTTTGCACCAAGCGATCACCCATCAGCACCATGGTATAGCAGGGCAAATAGGTATTATGATTTTTTGTTTGTGCCTGATACCTTTCATAGGGATGTTATGGCATTTTATAAGAGCAAAGACGCCTATACGCGTTTTGTCGTTACGGGATCGCCTCGGTTAGAAAACTTCAAGCAAGGAGATTTTTCCAAGCCACACACGCAAAAACTTACCATATTTTATACCTCTCGGTATAGCAAAGGCGATAGTTACAACACCTTTTTTACTTTTATTGAGTATTTTATGCAGCAAGCTAAGGAAGATAAGATACACTTTATCTATCGGCCACACCCAAATATGTATGACACCAAGCAAGGCAATCACAATATCCTTAGCGGTGCGCAGTGGCAGGAGTTTATCGCGCGTTTTAACACTCCAAACCTCTCCTTAGACACCAATCCTAGTTATGAGGATAGTTTTAAAAAAGCTGATGTGATTGTTTCTGATGCGAGTTCTACAATCGTATATGCGTTTTTGGCAAACAAACCTGTGATTTACACACAAAACCTTATGGGTGGGGAGCTAAACAATTGGGCAGTGAAGCTTTTGCAAGGTTGCTTTATCATCGACACTCTAGATTCTATGCGAGAGCTTATCGCTAGGTTACAAGAGGATTTTCAAGGTATGATAGCTCCGTTGCAGTTTAGACGAGAGGATATTCTGAAAAGCTGTTTTTATTTTCCACCCAAAGGCAGTGTAGCGTGTATCATCGACACGCTTTTAGCTGATGTGTATAAGAGCCCTCCTCACGCTCCCTAAGCCTCTGCTATGAGCTTGCCAAAGACAAAGTCATCTTTAATCTGCGTAACCTCGCACAGATAGGCTTTTGGCTCGATAGCCCCTAGTGAATCTATCCTGTCGTTGATGAGAATCTCCCCATCGATTTCACGCGCCCATAGCCTTGCGCGTGCGCTATAAAAATACTCACTCATCTCGCTCACGCCCTCTACAACCACCTCGAGTTTTTGCCCTAGTAGCGCATTTATCGAGGCTTTTTGCTTGGCTTTTAGAATCTTATTTATGGTGGCTATGCGCTTAGTAACCACTTTAGATTCTATCTTGGGGAGCGTGAAACTCGCTGTGCCCTCTTGGGGCGAGTATTCAAAGATATTAACCCTATCAAAGGGGCTTTGCTCCACAAACGCGCATAACTGCCTAAAGTCCTCCTCGCTCTCGCCGGGGTGCCCGATGATGAGACTTGTGCGCATAAATCGCCCCTTGATCTTGTCCATAGATTCTATGAGTTTTTCGTGTGTGGCGCGATTTGCTCCGCGACGCATAGTCTTTAGCATAGGATCTGTGATGTGCTGGATAGGCATATCAAAATAAGGCAGGAATGTGCGTGAGTTGGCAATAGATTCTATAAGCTCTAGGCTCGTGGTGCTCGGATAGAGGTAGAGCAGGCGCGCGGTGATAGGGAGCTGGAGTGAATCTATGCGCTCTATAAGTTGTATGAGCCCATCGCGCACGCCCACATCACGCAAAAACGAGCTAGAATCTTGTGCGATGAAGCTAAAATCCCTAAAGCCCTTAGAGTAGAGAATCTCTAGCTCTTTTATCACAGAATCTAGCGTGCGTGAGTGCAGTTTGCCCTTAAACGAGGGGATAGAGCAAAAACTGCATTTTTGGTTGCAGCCCTCGCTTAGCTTGATATAGCTATGGAAACTAGAGTTAGTAATCACGCGCTCATTTAGTTCATCAGCGAGAAAAACCTTAGGCGAGTGGCGGCTCTGCCTAGATTCTATCATTTCATCGATTTTGTCATAGTCCCCCACGCCCGTGATGATATCAATCTCTGGAATCTGCTCTCCTAGCTCGTCATAATACCGCTCGCTTAGGCATCCACTCACCACGAGCAGCGCGCCCTTTTTGCGATTCGCACTTGCTTCTAGGATTGTGGCGATACTCTCTTGCTTGGCAGATTCTATAAAGCCGCAGGTATTGATGATGACCACATCAGCCGCGCCCAAATCCTGCGTGATCTCATAGGCAGCGAGCCTGCCTAGCATCACTTCAGAATCTACGAGATTTTTGGTGCAGCCTAGTGAGATGAGGTGGAGTTGTTTTGGCATTAGCTATTTTTCACGCTATCCCATCGCGGCACGAGTTTGCCATCGACTTCCTCGGTGGCGCACATACCCATGATGTTATACCCACAATCCACATAATGCACCTCACCCGTGACGCCGCTTGCAAGATCACTCAAAAGATACATCGCGGAGTTGCCCACCTGCTCGATACTCACATTTTCTTGTAGTGGTGCGTTGGCTTCATTCCATTTGAGCATAATATTAAAATCCCCTATGCCGCTTGCCGCGAGGGTTTTTATCGGACCTGCGGAGATGGCATTGACGCGGATATGGCGTTTGCCTAGATCGTAGGCGAGGTAGCGCACGCTAGATTCTAGCGCAGCCTTTGCCACGCCCATCACATTGTAGTTGGTTACATACTTGACACTGCCTAGATAGCTTAGTGTCAAAATCGCCCCGCCGGTATTGAGCAATGGCAGCACATGGCGGCTAAGCTCGATGAGCGAATACACAGAGATCTCCATAGCGGTGTTAAAGGCTTCTTTGCTCGTATCCACAAACGCCCCCTCTAGCGCGTCTTTGGGCGCATATGCCACCGAATGCACGACAAAATCAAGGCTGCCAAAGTCGTTCCTAAGACTTTCTACAAGGCTAGCGAAATGCTCTGGCTTGCTCACATCGAGCTCATACACACGCTCACCCGCCCCCATCTCCTGTGCTATGGGACGCACGCGCTTTTCTAGCGCACTATTTAGGAATGTAAAAGCTAGCTCCGCACCCTGCTCCCTGCAGGCTTTGGCGATACCATACGCGATTGAGCGGTTGTTTGCCACACCTACGATGAGCCCTTTTTTGCCCTTTAGTATCATAAGTTTGCTCCTTAAAGTGGGGGATTTAGAATCTAAAGCACGCATTATATGGGCTTAAAACTTAAAAACAGCTCTCTTTAAAAAATCTCCAAGTTTGTTTTGGCTACAATCGCCGGAGTTTTTACATTGCGATTATGAAAAGGTTTGGGATTGAGCATTAAAGGTGGCGTTAGGACATTTGTCAAAAACTCATGGCAGCTTTTGTGGTGGGCGCAGGAGCAGTTACGATTTGGGAGTTTTAGCCCTAGTGTGCGGAGTGTAGAGCCTGCAAAAAGTCGCGTGTTTGTGTTGGGCAATGGACCATCACTCATCAAGGATATAGCAGATTATAAAGGCAAGCTTGCTTGCGAGGATATTCTTATGGTTAATCAAAGTCTTGCTTCACCACTAGGCTTTGAACTCAAACCAAGGTATTATGTCCTTATGGATCCAGCGTATTTTGGGATATTACCCGGTGGCGATATAGACGTGGAGTTTGCGCGGCGTGTGGCGGAGTTGAGTGAGGCTTTGGAGAGGGTGGATTGGGAGATGGTGCTGTTTGTCCCCTACCAGCATTATAAGGCTTCATCAAAAGATATAACAAAAAGTGTGCGTGAGAATCTTTGCTTATGCACAAATCCTAAAGTGCATATTGTGACTTTTAATGCCGTGGAGCTTTATAGCTTTAAAAATCTCGCTAGGGCAATGTATCGGGCTAATCTCGCCATTCCAAGCGGGATAAATGTGCTGATTGCCTCGCTTTGTTGTATGATTGCTGTGGGGTATGAGCGTATTTATTTGCTTGGGGCAGATAGTGATTGGCACAAGAGCCTTAGCGTAGATTCTCAAAATAGAGTATTTGTGCAGAATGAACATTTTTATGAGGACGCGCAGAGCGTGTCGTATATGCCTTATACTTTTGCGTTTATTATGCAATGTATGACGGAGGCGTTTAGGGCATATCAGGAGCTTGGAGAGATTTTTTCACACATTACCAACTGCTCTTCAAACTCAATGATTGACGCATTTCCTAGAGCAAGCCTAGATTCTGTCCTCGGGGGGGGGGGGCAAAAAAAAAACCTTTTATAAACTTTTTTCTTCTTTAGTTTTATTTTTTCTTTTTTTTTTTTT
>CALVDZ010000007.1 GCA_944326445.1 uncultured Helicobacter sp. | reverse complement strand
GGCAGAATCTAAATCCTTAGATTCTGCTCGGCTCGTGCTTGCGCACGCACTATTTATCTTATTTGGCAAAGCCTCGCTAAAATTTTTTAGCGTTGTGGATTCTGTGAGTTGTTTAGATTCTGAATCTAAATTATCAAAATTAGAATCTAATCTTTCCTTAGATTCTAAATCTGCACGAGATTCTGTATTTTCTTGAATCTCCGCGCTTGGCTTGCCCGGGCATTCTAGGATTTTGGATGAGAAATCGTTGTTTTCAAGTGAGGCGCGCCGGGAGCATACTTAGGCGTATGTGACCAAGCGCCTCACGCAGAATCAACGATTTATCGCCAAAAGATGAATGCCTTAAACACAGAATCTGGAATCACAAAAACCACTGCCAATACACAAGCCCAAAAATCGTAGTGAGCACAATCCCACACACACTCAGCACCGCGCCAAATTTAAACATCTCCTTAGTGCTGATATTGCCCTTGTTTGCGACGATGGCATTAGGCGGTGTGGAAAAGGGCAGCAGGAAGGAAAAGCCAATGCAAATCGTGGCGATAAGCATAATAAGGCTCTGATAGCTTGGCTCTAAAAATTCCTTCGTCGAGGTGTAAAGCACGGAGAGCAAAATCGCGCTTAGTGCCGTGGAGCTCACAAACATCGTGAGAAAAAGCACAAACACGCACACACAGAGCACAAAGAGCAGCAGTGGCAGGGTGCTAAAGTAGCTAAACACGGGGGCAAACGCCTCGCCTAGCTCGATCTTAGAAATCGCCATCGCCACGCAAAACCCCGCCCCAAAGAGAAAGATAATCTCATAAGGAATGGAGCGAGAATCCTCCCAAGTGAGAAAGCCCACTTTGGGGATAAACATCATAAGCCCAAAGCTTAGCAGGATAATGTTTTCATTTAGCCCAAGCCCGGGATAAATGGGCTTAATGGGCGAGTTTAGCAGTAGTAGCACAAGCAGCGCGGCGATATAGCCTAGGAGCTTTTTGTGCGCAAAGCTCATCGTGATGGATTCAAAGGAGCTGATGGGAATCTCCTCGCTATTATCTAGCCCATAGGAGAGGATAGCAATCATTGCATAGAGCATACTGAGGCTTAAGGGCAGCATAAGCATCATCCAGCCCACAAAGCTAATGCTCCCAAGCCCCGTAGTCTCTAGGAATCCTAAAAAGATGAGGTTTGGCGGGGTGCCTATGGGCGTAGTGATCCCACTGATGCTCGCGCCAAATGCCACGGCGAGCAAAAAGCGCGTCTTTAGCACACAATCTTGCGTGATAGAGAGGGCGATAGGCACGAGCAGCAGAGCCACCGTGGAGTTTGAGAGCGCACTCCCTAGCGCGACACTCGCCGCGCCAAAGGCGGTAATAATGCCTTTTGGGGTTTTGGGGAAGCGCGATAGAAGGACTTTAGCGATGATTTTGTGCAGCCCGATTTTTTCTACCGCAGTGGCGAGCATAAAGCCCCCAAGGAAGAGGAAAATGATGGGGTTGGCGTAGTTACTCGTGGCGGATTTGACATCTAAGATCCCAAAGGCGGGGAAAAGCACGATAGGTAGGAGTGAAACCATTCCCAAAGGCAGCGCGCCATTTGTCCAAAGCACGATGAGAAAGGCGAGTATCCCTAAAAACGCGCTTACCTGAAAGCTCGCATCGTAGTAAAAAATGCTCAAACTCCACACGAGCGCGGACACACTCGCAGCGACGATCAAGCCCACTAGCACTTCATCTTTGGTTTTTGTTTGCAGTTTTTTGCGCATTGTGCTTCTAAACAAGCGCGCTTTTGTTTTTAATGGCATAGGCACTCTTTCTTTGGATTGGATTTATGGATTCTACAATAATTAGCGGCATTATGGAATCTAAACAATCTAAATAACTAGACTTAGGCGATATGCTTGCATAAGCCACAGCGGTGAGGGGCTTTGCCCTAGCTTGGTTTATAGAAAAGGCGTTTGCCCAAGCGGCGTTCCTGACGCGGCGGCACTAAGAGATTCTATAAGCTTGCTAGAAAATGCCGTGTATGCTCGCGCAGCGGAGCGAGTGGGGATTTACTCCCCACGAGCGGTAACAAGTTTTTGCTAAAGCAAAAACTTGCATAAAATCATAACCTTAAAAAATTGCTAAGAATCTTTAGCCCCACTTCGTGGCTTTTCTCGGGGTGGGGCTGGATACCAAAGACATTGTCACACCCCACAATCGCGCTAAATGTGTAGCCATACTCGCAGGTTGCAAGCGTGTGCGCACAATCCCTGCTATGAAAGCTATGCACAAAGTAGAGATAAAACGCCTGTGGCAGCCCCGCAAAAAGCGCGCTTGCGCTGCCCTGCTCAGTAAGATGGCATTGATTCCACCCGATATGGGGGATTTTTAGCCCACTAAGCGCACTGCGATCAAAAGATTCTATCCTGCCTTCCATCAGCCCAAGCCCCTCGTGCGTGCCAAACTCCTCGCTTTGGGCAAAAAGCAACTGCATACCAAGGCAGATCCCAAGCATATATTTGCCGCTTTTGGCAAATTCCTTGATGGCTTCACACATACCGCTTGTGCGCAAATGCTCCATCGCATCGCCAAAAGCCCCAACGCCGGGCAGGATAATCTTGTCGTAATGCGCGAGTTTGTGCGGATTAGATTCTATAATGATGGAGGTGTTTGGCAGCTCTTTACTCGCGTATGTGAGGGCGTTTGCTACGCTAGCGAGATTGCCGATGTTGTAGTTTAGGATCGCGACATTCATTGCCTTGCCTTGTGAAGTTTTAGAGCAATTGTAGGATTCCTAAAGAAACTGCGGCTTGCGCACAAGCCGAATTTCTTAGATTCTAGAATCTACAAAACCTGCTTTACTAAAACCTCTATCACTTGCTTAGAATCTGGCTCCACAAGACGCTCGCCGACTTCCTCGCCATTTTTGTAGCCTATCAGCGTGGGGATAGCACGCACGCCTAGCGTATCTTTGAGCGCGCCCTCTGAATCTATAGAGATGTGATAAAACTCCACTTTGCCATCGTATTCTTTAGCCAACATATCCAAAATCGGCTCTATCCTGCGACAATCTGGGCACCAAGAAGCCCCGAGTATCACGACACTAGAGCCATTTTTGATGTTTTCTAGGTATTGTTGGGTGTTGATATGGTGTAGCATTTGCTCTCCTTTGTTTTTAAGATGCACAAAGCCTATCTTTATAGACTAAACACTTAGTTAGCTTAGGCTAAATTCTAAAAGACAAAATCACAAAAAATGGGCTTTCTCAGCACTATGGGCTTTGGGATCGAGCGCGTCGCGCAGCCCCTCGCCGATAAACACGAGCACAGAGAGCAGCACCGAGATAATCACAAATGAACTAATGCCTAGATGGGGCGAAGTGAGGTTGTTTTTGCCCTGTGCGAGCAGCTCGCCTAGGCTCGCATCTTGCGTCCCAAAACCCAAAAAATCCAAACTCCCAAGCGTGATAATCCCACTCGCCATAATAAATGGCACATAGGTGATAGTCGCTACCATCGCGTTTGGCAAAATATGACGCGTGATGATATGCCAATCGCCAAAACCCATCGCCTTAGCGGCTCTGACAAACTCGAGATTGCGCACTTTGAGCACCTCTGCGCGCACTACGCTCGCAAGCCCAATCCACGAAAACGCAAGCACGACTGCCAAAATCCACCAAAAGCTCGGCATAATGGTGTTTGCCACGATGATAATCACAAAGAGCACAGGGATAGAATTCCATATCTCAATCAGCCGCTGCCCCAAAAGATCGATCCCCCCGCCATAATACCCTTGCCCTGCCCCCACGCTCACGCCTATGAGCAGCACACACACACTTAGCAAAAACCCAAAGGCTATGGAAGTGCGCAGCCCATAGAGCATTCTAGCGAGCACATCTCTGCCCTTATCATCTGTGCCTAGCCAATGCTTAGAATCTGGGGGCGTGGGCGAGGGTGCGTGTAAATCAAACAAAATGCTATCATCGCTATATGGCACGAGCGTGCGCAGGACAAAGCTATCCCTAAGCAATACCTCCCGCACATACGGATCTAAATAATCCGTAAAGCTCTCAAAATCCCCGCCAAAGGTAGTCTCTGGATAATCCACAAACACCGGAAAATACGCCCTACCCTCGTGGTAGATAAAAAGCGGCTTTTGGTTAGCAATAAATGGCGCAAGGAGGCTCAAAGCCACCAAAATGCCAAAAATCCACGCGCTCACATACGCGCGCTTGTTTGCTCTAAATCGCCTCCACACTGCCCTAGATTCCATCGCTACGCCTTCTTATCAAAATGTATGCGCGGATCGATGAGCATATAGAGCACATCGCTCACAATCCCCACAATCAGTGCGAGAAAAGTAAAAATATACAAAGTGCCAAAAATCACGGGATAATCGCGATTAATCACGCTTTCATAGCCCAAAAGCCCAAGTCCATCGAGGCTAAAAATAATCTCTATGAGCAAACTCCCGCTAAAAAACATACCCACAAACACCGCTGGGAAGCCACTCACAATAAGCAGCATAGCATTGCGAAAAATATGCCCATAGAGGATTCTGCCCTCACTCGCGCCCTTGGCACGCGCGGTTTGGACATAGGTTTTGTGAATCTCTTCTAAAAAGCAGTTTTTAGTCAGCATCGTGAGCGTGGCAAAGCCCCCCATCGAGATACAAAACACCGGTAGCACCAAATGCCACAAATAGTCTTTGAGCTTATCAAATGGGCTAAGGGTTGAGAAATTTTCACTCACAAGCCCCCGAAGTGGGAAAATATCGAGATAGCTCCCTCCAGCAAAAAGCACGATGAGAAAAATCGCAAACAAAAACGAGGGAATGGCGTTTGCCACGATGATGACAAAACTACTTGCCACATCAAAGCCACTGCTATGCCGCCTCGCCTTGGCAATGCCTAGCGGAATGCTGATAAGATAAATGATAAGCGTGCTAAACACGCCTAGCGAAACGCTCACGGGCAATTTTTCTTTGATGATATCTAGCACCTTGCTCTGCCGATAAAAACTCTCGCCAAAATCAAAGCACAAATAATTTTTGAGCATCACAAAATACCGCTCTAGCAAGGGCTTGTCAAACCCATAGAGCTTGTTGATATGCGCGATGAGCTCCGGATCTAGCCCCGCTGCGCCTTTATAAAAGCTCTTTTGGGCTAGGGCAGATTCTGTGGGCTTGTCGAGATTTTCTAGCTGGGCTATGGTGCGCTCTATGGGACCTCCGGGTGCGATTTGGATAAGCAAAAAATTGAGCGTGAGTATGCCAAAAAGCGTGGGGACAAGGAGCAAAAGACGCTTAAAAATATAGCCTAGCACTTGCTCTTCTTAGTCTTGCTCGATTTTTTCTTTGCATTTTAGGCATTCATAGATATGCTTTTTGCGTAGCTCGCGCTCACACATTGCTCCGCCGCATTTGGGGCATTTGCTAGCCACAAGCGGGTATTTGGAGAGGAAAGTGCATTTAGGATAATTCCCACACCCATAAAACGCCCCGCGCCTGCTAAATCGCTTGAGCATCTCGCCGCCACACTCTGGACAGGGGAGCTCTAGCTTTTCTTGGGGTTTATTTTTAAGCGATTTTGTGTTTTTGCACTCTGGATACCCGCTACAGGCGATAAACTCGCCATTTTTGCCAAATTTTTTCACCATCGGCTTGCCGCATTTCTCACACACCTCGCCGCTAAGCTCATCTTTAGCATTTTCATCGGGCTTGATGTATTTGCACTTAGGATACCCACTACACGCGATAAACTCGCCAAATTTGCCATTGCGTTTCACGAGCTCTTTGCCGCATTTGGGGCACATCTCCCCCGTGGGGATAGCGATTTTTTGACTAGCGATATTTTGCTTGCCCTCCTCGATTTTTTGCATAAATGGCTCATAAAACTCCCATAGCACCGCATTCCAATCCGCCTTTTGCTGCGCGATAGAATCTAGCTTATCCTCCAAAGACGCGCTAAAGGAGCTATCCACGATTTCATTAAAGCCCTCTTCGAGCATTTGGGTAACCTTGAGCGCATTTTCTTGCGGGATTAGGGTTTTTTTCTCATTTTTGAGATAGTCGCGGCTGCATAATAACGCGATAGTGGGCGCATAAGTGCTTGGCCTGCCGATACCTAGAGATTCTAAGGTTTTAATAAGGCTCGCCTCGGAATAGCGCGCAGGCGGCTCTGTGTGCTTTTGGTGGCTTTGCAAATCCACCAAAGTCGCACCACTGCCCTCCTGCAATACAGGCAGGAGCGTATCGCTCTCCTCATAGCCTATGATTTTATAGAATCCATCAAAGATGAGCTTCCTGCCATTTGCCTTAAATTGAGCTTTGGTATCGCTAGATTCAAAAATGATGTTTTGGAGCTCAAACTCCGCGTCCGTGCTTTGCGAGGCTAAAAACCGCTCATAGATGAGCTTATAGAGCTTGTGCTCTTCTGGCTTGAGATATGCCTTAGCAATCTCTGGAGTGAAGTCGAGATTTGTCGGGCGGATGGCTTCGTGCGCCTCTTGGGCGGCTTTGGATTTGGCTGTATAGACTTTTGGCTTAGGCGGGACATATTCTTTGCCATAGACTTTGGCAAGGAGTGCCCTCGCCGCACTGCTGGCTTCTTTGGCGATATTGAGACTATCAGTCCTCATATAGGTGATAACCCCCATCACACCACTATGCGTCTGCACGCCCTCATAGAGCCTCTGGGCGATACTCATCGTGCGCGTGGGGCTAAGCCCTAGCCTTGTGGAGGCGCTTTGCTGGAGTGTGGAAGTCATAAAGGGCGGAGGGGTGCTCGTTTTTTTGCGCTTGGTGTTGATTTGGGCGATTGTGTAGGATTGGGTTTTTAGAAAATCTAGCATAGCACTCACTTCGTCTTTATCCTGCAGGCTAAGCTTTTGGAGTGCCTTGCCTCCATAGCTTATGAGTTCAGATTCTATCTCGCTGGAGCTAGAGACAAACTTCGCGCTGATGAGATAGTAGGTGATGCTCTCAAACGCTTGGATTTCGCGCTCCCTATCTATGACGATCTTTAATGCCGCGCTCTGCACGCGCCCTGCGCTTAAGCCCCGCGCGATTTTAGAGGAGATGAGATTGCTTAGCTTAAAGCCCACGATTCTATCGAGCAAACGCCTTGCCTGCTGGGCATTGACTTTGTCCATATCGATGGTGCGCGGGGATTTGAGCGCGTTTTGTATGGCACTCTGAGTGATTTCGTGAAAGACGATGCGCGGGAAGTCCTCGCTAGGCAGCCCGAGTGTCTGGGTGATGTGATAGCCTATCGCCTCGCCCTCTCTGTCCTCATCGGTGGCGATGTAAGTGGTTTTGGCTTTTTTAGCAAGTTTTTGAATCTCTTCAACAATCTTTGCGTGGTCCTTATCCACCATATATTTGGGGATAAAATGCTTATCTTTTACCTCAATGCCAAGAGTGTATTTGGGGAGATCGCGGATATGCCCTTTTGAGGCTATCACCTCATAATCCTTGCCAAGAAAATTTTTGATAGTTCGCGCTTTTGCTGGGGATTCTACAATGATGAGATTTTTCATAGTTACTGCACTTTCGTTGTCTAAAATAGGCTCTAGCAAGCCTTATAAGTGAGAATTCTAGCATAAACGCAAGAGAAAATAGGCATAAATTGTTGGAATATCTTTTGCTTTAATCGACAAAATCAAAAAAACTTTAGCAAAGGATGCCTAATGAGTTTTAGGATTAACACCAACATATCCGCACTAAACGCCCACACTATCGGGGTGGCAAACAACAGAAGTTTGCACAACTCGCTTGAAAAGCTAAGCTCTGGCTTGCGTCTAAACAAAGCCGCTGATGACGCCTCTGGTATGGCGATTGCCGATAGCTTGAGGAGTCAAAGCGAGGGGCTAGGACAGGCTGTGAGAAACGCAAATGATGCCATTGGTATCATTCAAGTGGCGGACAAGGCGATGGATGAGCAGCTAAAAATCCTAGATACGATCAAAACCAAAGCGATCCAAGCCGCGCAAGATGGGCAAACCACCGAGACGAGAAAGGCACTCCAAAGCGATATTTTGCGCCTATTAGAAGAGCTAGATAATATCGCCAACACCACAAGCTTTAATGGGCAGCAAATGCTCTCTGGCGCGTTTTCTAACAAAGAATTCCAAATCGGAGCGTATTCCAACACCACCATAAAAGCCTCCATCGGTCCCACAAGCTCGGATAAAATCGGGCATATTAGGATGGAGAGCTCATCATTCTCTGCTGTAGGTATGCTCGCCTCTGGTGCGGCGCGCAACCTCACTGAGGTAATGTTTAATGTCAAAGAAGTCGATGGCAAAAATAGCTTTGAGATAGAAACCGTCAAAATCTCTACTTCAGCAAATACTGGTATTGGCGTGCTCTCAGAGGTTATCAATAAGCATTCTGACAAGCTAGGCGTGCGCGCAGCGTGGAGCGTGATGGGGACAGGTAGCTCGCCCGTACTCTCTGGGACGGTGCGGGGCTTAATCATCAATGGCGTAACCATTGGGACGATTAATGATGTGCGCAAAAACGATGCCGATGGACGCCTCATAAATGCCATAAATTCAGTCAAAGAGCGCACAGGCACAGAGGCATTTATCGATATTACTGGTAGGCTAAACTTGCGCAGCACCGATGGGCGCGCTATCGCAGTGCAAACACAAAGCGCCACGGGCTTTGTGTTTGGTGGCGGGAATTTCGCAGGGATTAGCGGGACAGAGCACACTATCATCGGGCGATTGACACTTATCCGCACTGATGCGCGCGATATCATCATCAGCGGATACAACTTCAGCCACGTGGGATTCCACACTGCGCAAGGTATCGCAGAATACACGGTAAATCTCCGCTCACTACGCGGCGAGATGGACGCTAATATCGCTTCAGCCTCTGGAGCCAATGCCAATGTCGCCCAAGCCGAGCTCCACGCGGGCGGTATCGGTGCGGGGGTTACAAGCCTCAAAGGCGCGATGGTGGTAATGGATATGGCAGAATCTGCACGCATTCAGCTTGATAAATTGCGCGCTGATATGGGTGCAGCGCAGATTCAGCTCGTGGCGACTATCAACAATGTCTCCGTAACCCAAGTCAATGTCAAAAGCGCAGAATCCCAAATCCGCGATGTGGATTTTGCTTCAGAATCTGCGACTTTCTCCAAGCACAATGTTTTGGCTCAAAGCGGGAGTTTCGCACTCGCGCAAGCTAATGCCGTGCAGCAAAATGTCTTACGATTGCTCCAATAAGCGTTTTTGCGCGTAAAGCTCCTAGAGATGGGTGGCTATGCAGGATTTTTTTGCGCTTAACCTCAGCGCGCTTGCGGACACTTCGCCAAAACTCGCTAAAAGGCTTCAAGCCATCGTGCCAAACACGCATTATGAAGTGTTTTTGGGCGATGATGTACTCAATTTTAATATCATCGATACGCGTGATTGCACGCCGATATTTATCGACTCTCCCATAGAGCAGACTAATCAAAAAATCATCGACTTTATGCCCTATGCGCAATATCCGTATTTGTATTGCTTCGGGCTTGGCAATGGGGTGTTTTATAAGGTGCTTTTGCAAAATGCGTTTCTTAAACGCGTAGTGGTGATCGAGCCCGAGCTTGAGATTCTCTTTATCGTGCTGCATTTGCTAGATTTTTCCAAAGAGATTACAGAATCTAAAATCGTGTTTTTGGATTCACAAAGCACTTTCCAAGATGTGCTTTTGCTCTTCCTCCAAGACAAGCACACTAAAATCTACTCCAAGCTCTATAATCTCCATATTTTTAACGCCTACTACGAGCGGTATGCCGCGCTTAGCATTGAGTTTAACCGCTATTTTATCAAAGCCTTAGAGCATTGTGTCATCAGCGTGGGCAATGATAGCAAAGACGCCATCACAGGTATCGCGCACCATATCGCCAACCTCCCCAAAATGCTGCACTCCCCCTCGCTCATAGCACTCATTAGGGAGCTACGCGCCAAACGCGCACACAAGGGAGATACCGCTATCATCGTTGCTACCGGACCAAGCCTAAGCAAGCAGCTCCCGCTGCTAAAACAATACCAAGACTATCTCACGATTTTTTGTATCGATGCGTCCCTGCCAATCCTCGCTAGAGAGGGGATTAAGCCCGATGTGGTGTTTTCGCTTGAGCGCGTGGATCTCACGGCAAGATTCTATGAAGAGACGCCAAAAGAGGCGCGCAAAGATGTGATTTTTGCCATTACCACCATCGTGCATAAACGCCTATGGCGCGCACTGCAAGGGGATTGCGTGCAATGGAGTATGCGCCCTTTTGGCTACACTTATTACTTCGGATTTAGCGAGTATGGCTATATCGGCGTGGGAATGAGCGCGGCAAATATGGCGTATGAAATGGTGGTGTATGCGAGGTTTTCACGCTGTATCCTCATCGGGCAGGATCTCGCATTTGCCAAAGACGGCAGCTCGCACGCCAAAAATGCCGTGTATGGCGAGCGGGAAATAACGCCCAAGCAAGATTCACAACGCGTCCTACTCCCCGCCTATGGCGGAGAAGGCATGGTGGAGAGCACAAGCGTGTGGAAGCTCTTTTTGGAATTTTATGAAGCCGATATCGCGCAGACTCCATACCCGCTAGAAGTCATCAACGCCACAGAGGGCGGCGCGAGGATACAAGGCAGCATAGAAATGCCCTTTATCAAAGCCCTAGAGGGCATAGAGATGAGGGGGAAAAAGCAGCCCCTAGCCCTCACGCCCCCACCCCTAGAGATGATAGAATCTAACATAGCCAAGGCGCGTGAAAAAACGCGGGAGTTTTTAGCCTATGCGCGGGAGAAAAAGGCGCGTATCGAAGAGGTGTTTTTGGAAGTGGCGGGGCTTATTGAGGATTTGGAGGCACACAAGAGCGATTTAGAAAACTTTGACTTTAGCAAAGTAAGCAGCGCGCTAGAGCATATAGAATCTATCAAGGAATTTTTTGCCGATGAAACTTTCACGACTTGCTTTAATGACGCCATTCAGTCCTACATTGTGCATCAGGAGATGGAAATCGCTAAAATCATCGTGCGCGTGGCACAAGATGAAATCGCGCTCAAAGCCAAGCAAATCGACTTGCTCTATGCGCACAAATATTGGCTCTTTTCACTTGCTGGCGGGATAGACTGCGTGATAGAAGTCGCCCAAAAATCTTTTAGTGAGTGGGAGTGCGAGAGCCTTGCAGTGCCCTAGCAGGCATTTGCTAGATTCTAAATAAGGCGTTTGGGAAGTGTTTGCAAAAACTCCTCGAGGTTAAATTTGTCGCGGTGGTTTTGGGTAAAGATATGCACCATCACACTCCCCAAATCCGCGATGATCCAATCCTCGCTCTCCTCATCGGTGGCATAAAACTCCACGCCCTTAGCCTTAAGCGTGGTTTTGAGATGATCAAGCAGGGCAAAGGAATGCTTGCCCACCATTGCGGTAGCTATCACGACACAATCCACGAGATATTCCCTATCACTCACATCGATACACACGACATTTTCCGCCTTTTTGTCCTCTAGGATTGTCATCACTTCTTTTGCAAGGCTCTGCAAACGCGCTCCTTATGATAAATTTTGCGCGCCATTATAGCAGGGTTTTTGTAAGAACTTTTTAAGTGTAGGGAGCAAAAAGGGCGGAATCTCGCTAAAATCCCCGCGTGAGAGCCGCTCCCTAATGCGCGTAGAAGAAACCGCGCGCGCAAAGGGGATAAAGCGCGCACGCAGACTTGCAATCCCAAAACCCTCTAACAGAGTCCTAAACTCCCCCTCGCTATGCCCTCCCCTATCAAACACAAACAAATGTAAAGCTCGCGCCAAAGAGGTAAAATCGCGCCACAGATGAAAACTCTCAAAATTATCCCACCCTAGCACAAAGCCTAGCCTTTGGCTGCTATAGTGAGAATCTACTCCACGCCCCGCCGCGCACTCCTGCCTCAATCGGGCTTGCAGATAGCGCACAGATTCTATGCTATAGGTGGGCTTGGCACGCGCGATCTCAAAATCACACACTTCAATGCGCGCCTTTGGGTAACACTCAGCGAGGTGGGCTGCGGTTAGCTCACACAGACTGAGCCGAGCCTGCGGGCTAAGGAGCGAGCGGGATTTGAAAGGCGAGCAAAATGTGGGCAAGATGATGAGATGCTCTATGCCCAACTCCCCAAGCACAGCGTGCATAATGCCCAAATGCCCATTATGCAGCGGATCAAAGCTCCCGCCAAAGAGAGCGATTTTTGGGAGCGTGTGGGGCGTATATAGATTCTCACTCATCATTTCATCGCTTCTAGCTATCACGCTCTAGCGCGCCTCATTGCGCCCATCACGCGCCCACCACACATAGGGATCAAAGCCATAGAGTGGCATAGTCTCAGGCATAGCGATTTTGTCATTCCAATACGCCACACGATAGCCCTGTGCGTGAAAATGCGGTATCACATAAAAGCCCCAGAGCAAGATTCTATCTAATGCCCTGCCATAGGCGATTTTCTCACTAGAATCTTGAGCATTTATAAGCCCCTCGATGAGCCTATCCACATTTTCATCATCAATGCGTGCGTAGTTGCGCCCACCGCGATTGTTTGCCGCTTCACTCCCCCAATAAAACCGCTGCTCATTCCCCGGATTTAGGCTCTGCCCCACAAGCTCAATCACCATATCATAATCAAAATTTCGCACTCTGTTGGTGTATTGCGTATCATCGACTTTGGCTAACGTGGCTTGTATGCCGAGTTTTTTGAGGTTTTGGATAAAGGGCAGGCAAATGCGCTCAAAACCCTCATAATTGATGAGAATCTCAAACCTTAGCGGCGCGCCATCTGTGCCTACAAGCACGCCGTTTTTAAATCTAAATCCCACTTGGGCTAGGAGTGAGGCGGCGTATTTGAGATTTTCTCGCTTATCTTGGGCAAAAATCGGGGCATCATCGGTGTGTGTGATACCACGCCAATCCCGATAGCCAGATTCTATACGCGGCGGGAGCTTGTAGTCAGTGCGAGGGATTAGGTATTTGTGGGTTAAGATTCTAGAATCTGTGAGGGCTAATCCCGCTAAAATCTCGCGCTCACGCCCGCTTGGTATGCCACTAGAGGCAAAAATGGAGTTGTCAAAAATATTTATGGTGCGCTCATACTGCCCAAAGAAAAGATTGGCATTGCTCCACTCAAAGTCAAAGGCATAAAAAATCGCCTCACGCACGAGCTTATCGGCAAAAACCGCTCGTTTGGTGTTGAAAAAAAACCCTTGCAGCGTGCTTGGGAGGTTATTTGGTATCAGTATTTTGGTAAGTGTGGGCTTAGGGCTTTCATAATCCTTTGCCCAGACTTTGGCACTAGATTCTATACGCCAGTCATACGCCCCCGCCATAAAGGCTTGCTGCGCCACCACGGGATCTTTGTAGTATTCTATCTCGATTGTTTCAAAGTTAAAAAACCCCTTGCGCGTGGGGTGCTCACTCGCCCAATAGTTTGGATTGCGCTTTAGAGTAATCTTGCGCCCCAAATCGTAGGAATCTAGCACATACGCACCGCTTCCTATGGGCGTATCTAGGGGATTTTGCCCAAAGGTATTGCCCTCTTTGCTCATAAAAATATGCTTTGGCAAAATGGGGAGTTGGGAGAGGATGAGGGGGAGCTCGGTGTTTTGGTTGGTAGCAAAATAAAAGCGCACTGTGTGAGAATCTAGCACCTCTACGCGTTTCACATCGGCATAATATCGGCGATATTGTATTTTGCCAAGACCTATAAGCGTCTCGAAGCTAAACTTCACATCTTCTGCGCTCACGCTCACGCCATCACTAAAGCGCGCCTTTGGGTTTAGGTGGCATTCTAAAAAAAAGCCCTTAGGATCGAGGACAAACTCCTGTGCGATGAGCCCATACTCCGTCGCACTCTCATCAAGACTCCCCACGCCTAGCGTCTCATACACGAGGGCAGCGATACTTTGGGCGGCATTGCCCTTTTGGGCGAAGGGATTTAGCGAGTTAAAGTCCCCAAGCTCAAAGCTCTTTAATGTGCCGCCTTTAGGGGCTTGTGGGTTGGCATACGCAAAATGGCTAAAGCCCCTAGGGTATTTGGGCGTGCCAAAGAGGGCTATGGCGTGCGTGCCAGACGCCTCCAAAAAAGCAAAGCACACAAGAGCAAGAGCGCAAAATACGAGTTTAGCCATAGGCAATCCTAGAGGGGTTTAAGTGTGGGCGAGATTGTAGCTTAGATTCAAGCCAGAAGCAAGGGCAGTTGGTATAGAATTTAATGCAAGTTTCACTTTTAGTGAAACTTGTTGCCGCTCGTGGAGAGTGAATCTCCACTCGCTCCGCTGCGCGAGCATACACGCAATCTAAATGCGAGATTCTGTGTGTTTTTGGTGTCAGTGCGTCAGGAACGCCGCTTGGGCAAACACCTTGTCTATAAACCGAGCTAGGGCAAAAATTGCTCTCGGGGCGTGAGCAATCACAGAATCTAAGGCGAGATTCTATAATTGTTTGGTATAAGCCGCGTTAGGCGCGCAATGTAGCGTTTGCCTAAATTCTATAAACCAAATGCATACGAGGTTAAGAATGCTATTATATATCCACATACCATTTTGTGCGAGTAAATGCGGGTATTGCGCGTTTAACTCCGTGGTAGATTCACAAGAGATGTATTTGGCGTATGTGGAGGCGTTGTGCGCGGATATCAGCGCATCGCTACAGAGCCACAAAGTCGCGCCGGGAGGGATAACAAGCGTCTTTATCGGTGGAGGGACACCAAATATCCTGCCCGCGGGGTATTATGAGCGGATTTTTGAGAATTTCTTAGCGTATGTGAGTGGGGATTGTGAAATCAGTATAGAATCTAATGTCAATCTCATCACGCAGCATTGGTGCGCGCACCTCTACAAGCTCGGGGCAAATCGTATCAGCGTGGGCGTGCAGAGCTTCCTCCCACAAAAGCTCGCATTTTTGGAGCGCGAGCATAGCGTGGGCGATATTTTTAGCGCGTTTAGTTCTATCCAAAAGGCGGGGTTTAGCAATATCAGCTGCGATGTGATATACGATACGCCCCTAGATTCTGTGCGGAGTTTAGAATCTGAATACGCCAACCTCGCCAAACTCCCGCTCTCACATATCTCGGCGTATTCTCTAAGTATTGATGAAGGCTCGCGATTTGGGGCAAAGCAGCTCAAAGCCCCCACACAGAATCTAAGCCATAAAGTGCGCGAGATACTAGGGGCTCTAGGATTTGGGCAGTATGAAGTCTCTAACTATGCCAAAAATGGCGCGTATTGTCGGCACAATCTGGGTTATTGGGAGGCGCGGGAGTATATCGGGTGCGGAGCGGGGGCGTTTGGGCGCGTGGGGAGCGTGCGGACAAAGGCTCTTAGCAATCCAAGAAGCTATATCGCTAATCCCCATCATCGCACGCAAGAAGTCCTAAGCGCGGAGGATTTGAGGCTAGAGGCTATTATGCTAGGGCTTAGGTGCAAAAGTGGCGTGCGATATGATCTCGTGCGCTCTGCTGCCAATCTCGCCCTACTGCTAGATTCTCACAAACTCACCAAAACCACGCACGCAGATTCTCAAGGTGCGTGGGGCGAGTATATCATCGCAAGAGATGTGTTTCTAGCCGATGAGCTAGCTATGTGGCTGTGTTAGGCATTGTTGTTTTGGGTGGGGTATAATTTTAGATAATTTTAAGGGCAGGGCTCTTAAGACGCATTTAGAATCTAAAATCTACAAGGACACAAAAGCTATGCAAAAGATACAAGAGCAGACGAAGCGATACCGCCCAAATGTCGCCGCGGTGATACTCTCGCCCAAATACCCCAGCGAGTGTGAGTTTTTCATCGCCCAGCGCAATGATATCAAAGGCGCGTGGCAATTCCCCCAAGGCGGGATTGATGAGGGGGAAAATCCGAGAGAAGCACTCTTTAGGGAGCTTAGCGAGGAGATAGGCACAAGCGAGGTAGAAATCATCGCAGAATGCCCGCAGTGGGTGAAATACGACTTCCCAGAAACCATTAGCAAAAAAATGTATCCCTTTGATGGGCAGATTCAGAAGTATTTTCTCGTGCGCCTAAAGCCAAGCGCAAAAATCAATCTCTGCACCCACACCCCGGAATTTGACGCGTATAAATTCGTCAAATACAAGGAAATTTTCCACCATGTGACGCACTTTAAGAAGCGTGTTTATAAAAATATTTTAGGATACTTTAAAGAAGAAGGTTTTTTATAAAATAGCTTTAAAGAGATTAGGACAACCCCAAGATGAAACAACTCCCAAAAATCGTGCTGTGTGTGTGCTGTATGGGTGCGCTTGCCCTCGCCACACCTCAAGCTAAAATGCCACAAGAGCTCTCACCCGCCACAAACACGCAATCTGTGCATACGATGAGCGTCGCGGAGTTTTTTGAACGCATAGAGCAAAACTCCATCGCGCTTGCCAAATCCCAAGCCTATGCCAAATCGCTCATCTATGAGGGCAAGGCAGCGAGAGCGTGGAATAGCCCCTATGCCGATGTGAGTGCGATGCAGGTGCGCTCGCCAAGTGGCGGCAAGGAGCTAGAGACTGAAGCGTATTTTATGCTTGCTCCGCGCCTGCCTTGGGTTAGCTCCATACTGCGCCAAATGTATCAAACCCGCCATATCAGGGCGCAAAAAAACTATGAGCTTACCAAGCGACTTAGCGTGATTAGCACCAAGCGATTGTATCTAGATTATCTCGCGCAAAAAGAGCTCTTTGATATCTATGAGGATAGGCTCGCAAATGCCAAAGAGCAGCTAGATATAGCAAAGATTCGCTTCGATGCGGGGCGGATCTCGCGCTCACAATATTTATTTTTCCGTAGCGACTTTTTGAGCGTGCGGGTGCTGTGTGAAAACTCTAGAAAAAACCTCCTAAACACTCTCAATGCCCTCAAAGTCGGGCTTGGGATTATCGATAATAGCGTGGATATCCAAGTTGATGGGCTTGCGTTTAGTTACATTGAGCTAGGCGATGTGGATATAGAATCTAGTCTGCAAGATTCTTTGTATTTAGAGATTGTCGCGCTTGATATCGCGGATTATTCTAATAGCGCGAAGTTTGCCTCAAGAAGTCGCTTTGACTCCCTAGAACTAGGAGCTGGAGCCAATATCGCAGAATCTAGCACTGGCGCGGCTTTCAAAGTCAAAATCCCCCTCCCGCTCACGACAAAATATGGCAACCAAAAAGCGATGTATCTCGCCCTGCAAAGTGGCTCTGTGCGTGAAAGTGAGATTTTAAAAAACACCTTGCAAAACAACGCACACTCCTACCTTGAGCAACTTGAAGTGAAAAAAAACGCCATCAATGTGGCAAAAACCGATGAGGAAAACAAGAAAAACCTCACAGAGATTAGCAGGATCGGCTATGAAGCTGGGAAAACGAGCGTGTTTGAGTATTTGCTAGTAAAGAATAATTATCTAGATTCTATGATTGCCACGATTGAAGCAAAGCGGGATTATATCAACACCTTGGCTATGCTAGAAGAAAGCCTCGCGCAAGTATTGGCTGTAGAGAAACAAGAGTAAGGAGAGGATATGCGAAAGATTGCCCTAGTGTGTAGTTTGTGTGCCTGCCTATGGGGGTATGATGAGATCATCATCAGTGAAAGCGAGATGAAAACAAATGGTATCAAAGTCGTGAGCGTGGGGAACAAGGGCTTTAATACGCGCGGCATACCCTTTAATGCCTTCATCGATTTTGATGACAAAACCTCTGTGGCGCAGAGCTCGAGCTTTGAAACCGTGGTGGTTAATATCTACAAACGCGAGGGCGAGTATGTCAAAAAAGGGGATTTAATCTGTGATATCAGCTCCAATGAGCTAAGCACTCTCTTTTTTGATTTTAAAAACACGCGTGAGCGGCTAAAAATCGCCTCTGAAAATGAGAAAAAAGACAAAATGCTCTATGAGAGTGGCGTCATCTCACGCAGGGAATATCAGCTAAGCTACCTCACGATGAATGAGCTAAAGCTCAAATACAACGAGACTTCTGCCAAGCTTGACTTATTAGGCGTGAGCAGGGCGTTTATGGAGAGTGGCAAGCAGGGGCAGTATGGATTCCCCATCGTGGCACGTGCCTCGGGCGTGCTCTCTGTCGCCCCAAGGCAAATAGGGCAAAAAATCAACGCCTTTGCTCCCTATGTGAGAATCTCGCTCAAAGACAATAGTTTCCTAGGGCGTATCCGCATACCCACAAACCTCGCACACACGGTAGAAAAGGGCGATGCACTCCTCAACCAAGCTGGCAAAAATATCGGCTATATTGATACGATTTCAGTGGCTATTGATAGAGAGACTAATACGATTTTGGCAGTGGCAAAAATCACAGCCAAAGAATACAAAGTGGGCGAGATGGTGGAAGTGTATATCGGCGGCAAACTCCCTGATAATAGTATGCTAATCCCCTCCTCATCGGTGCTAAAGATTGGCAATGATTATGTGGTGTTTGTGCGCACCAAAAATGGCTTTTTGCCCACTAAGGTAAATGTAACCGAGGAGCGCGATAATAGCTTTGGGATTACCAAAGGCGTGCTACAACCAAATATGCAGATTGCCACGGGTTCTATCATTATCCTGCAAGGTATGCTAAGCGGACTTGGATCGGGTGGCGAGCATGCTCACTAGCATTATTGAGTTTTCGCTCCGCCAACGCTTGATGGTGGTAATTTGTGCGTGTGGGCTTTTGTTTTTTGGCGCATATAGCTTTTTAACAATCCCCATTGATGCATTTCCTGATATATCCTCTACCCAAGTCAAAGTGATCCTAAAAGCCCCCGGTATGGCACCAGAGGAGGTAGAAAATCGAGTGGTAAGGCCTCTAGAGCTCGAACTTTTGGGCTTGCCAAACCAAAAGAGCCTGCGCTCGCTCTCAAAATATGGCTTAGCAGATATTACAATTGATTTTAATGACGGCACAGATATTTACCTCGCGCGCAATATGGTAAATGAAAAACTCACGATGGCTATGGCGGATTTGCCCGCAGAGGTGAGCGGTGGGCTAGCGCCTATCGTTACGCCACTTAGCGATATGTTTATGTTCACTATTGAAGGCAATATGAGCGAGGTGGAAAAGCGTCTGCTGCTTGATTTTACCATCCGCCCTATGCTTAGGAATACCAAGGGCGTGGCTGATGTCAATAGGCTTGGGGGCTATGCGCGCGCGATTGCGGTCGTGCCGGATTTTGACAATATGGCGCGCCTTGGGATTAGTATCTCCCACCTCCAAGATGCTTTGAGTGCAAATCTCAAAAACGAGGGCGCGGGACGCGTGGATCGCGATGGGCAGACATTTTTAGTCAAGGTGCAAACCGCCTCGCTCACGATTGAAAAGATTAAAGAAATCCCCGTGATTACCAAAAATGGCTTTGTCAAAATTGGGAATTTTTGCGATGTGATAGAATCTCATATGACAAGGCTTGGGCTTGTGGTGATCGATGGTGTGGGCGAGACGACACAGGGGCTCGTGCTCTCGCTCAAAGGAGCAAATGCACGCGATGCCATCGATGGTATCAAGCAAAAGATGGAAGAGCTCAAGCCAAATCTTCCAGAGGGCGTGGAGCTACGCGTATTTTATGATCGCTCGCAACTCACCCAAAAGGCAGTAAATAATGTCGTCAAAGTCCTCGCTGAAGCCGTAATCCTCATCATCATCACGCTCTTTTTGTTTTTGGGCGATGTGCGTGCTGCGGTGGCAGTGAGCGTGATTTTGCCACTCTCAATCTCGGTGGCATTTGTGATGATGAAAGAATACGGAATCTCTGCCAACCTTATGAGTCTTGGGGGCTTAGCCATTGCCATAGGGATTTTGGTGGATTCTGCAGTGGTGATGGTAGAAAACGCCTTTGAGCGGCTAAGCCAAAACAAAAACTCGCCCAAGCTCCACACAGTGTATCGCGCGTGCAAGGAGATTTCTGTCTCGGTGTTTAGCGGGATTTTGATTATTATCATTTTCTTTGTGCCGCTTCTCACCTTGCAGGGGCTAGAGGGCAAGTTTTTCGTCCCGCTCGCCCAAACAATCGTATTCGCGCTCCTAGGTAGCCTCATACTCTCTATGACGGTTATTCCGGTGATAAGCTCCTATGTGCTGAAGGTAAAAGAGCACAAAGAAACCGCGCTCATCGCGTTTTTACACAAACTTTACGATCCGCTGCTAAATTTTTCACTCAATCACTTCAAGATCGTGTTTTTGAGTGCCATTGCGTTTTTGGTGCTCTCCCTCTCGCTTTTCCCCTATATCGGGACGGCGTTTATGCCCACGCTCAATGAAGGCGATATCGTTATCAATGTCGAGGGACCACCATCTATCTCGCTAGATCAAAACAAAGAGCTTATGCTCATACTCCAAAAACAGCTCCTAGAGCGTGTGCCAGATATCAAAAGCGTGGTGACGCGTATCGGGGCTGATGAAGTGGGTCTCGATCCCGCAGGGCCTAACCAAAGCGATGCCTTCATCTCACTCAAGCCCCAAGAGGAGTGGCAAGCCGAGGATCTCGATGACATTCGTGAGCAAATCCGCGAAGTGATCGCGGATATCAAGGGAATGAATCTAGCCGTGCTCCAACCTATCGATATGAGAATCTCTGAAATGCTCACGGGGGTGCGCGGGGACTTGGCGATTAAGATTTTTGGGACAGAGATTAATGAGCTCAATAGTTTGAGTGAGCAGATTATGGAGATTCTAAAAGGCATTGATGGGGCGCAGGAGACTTTCACGACTTTTAATAAAGGTGTGAATTACCTCCATATCACGCCCTATTCCCCAGTAATGGCAAATATGGGGATTCCAAGCAATGAGTTTGCGAAGTTTATGAAAAGCTCGCTAGAGGGCATTATGGTGGAGTATATCCCGCAAGGCACCGCGAGAATCCCCGTGATTATCCGACAGAGCAAAGAGCTAAGCAGTGATATCACTAAGCTAAAAAGCCTAGAGATGAGCTCACAAAATGGCTCGCCTATCCCCATTAGCTCCATTGCCGAGATTGTCGAAGTCGATGGCCCCGTGCAGATACAGCGTGAGGGTGCGCAGCGATACAATGTCGTGCGAACCAATGTGCAAGGCAGGGATTTGGGCGGATTTGTGCAAGAAGCTCAAGAAAAAATCGCCGCACAAGTGCAGCTCCCCGATGGATATAGCATCATCTATGGCGGGCAGTTTGAAAACCAACAACGCGCCCTAAAGCGTCTCTCAACCGTGATTCCGCTTAGTATCCTAGCGATTTTCTTTATTTTATTCTTTACCTTTAAATCCATTCCGCTCGCTCTGCTTATTTTGCTAAACATTCCTTTTGCGGTTACCGGGGGGCTTATCTCGCTCTTTGTGTCAGGAGAATACATCTCTGTGCCCGCGTCTGTGGGCTTTATCGCGCTCTTTGGTATCGCGGTGCTTAATGGCGTGGTGATGGTGGGGTATTTCTTGCAGCTACTGAGACAAGGCAGGACGCTAGAAGAATGCGTGCTCATTGGCGCGAGACGGCGTCTAAGGCCAGTGCTTATGACGGCGTGTATCGCTGGGCTTGGGCTCGTGCCAATGCTGCTCTCAAGTGGCGTGGGAAGCGAGGTGCAAAAACCCCTAGCAGTCGTGGTGCTCGGAGGACTGATAACCTCATCATTCCTCACGCTTGTGATGCTACCGCCGCTCTTTAAGTTTGTGGTGCGCAAATTTGGCATATAGGGGGAAAAATGGGCGAAGAAATAGTGCTTGAAATCTACTTTAGGTTTAACCTCAAAGATTCTATCGTGGATATGCTGCTTGATGATGGGTTTGATGACTTTTTTTACCACAGATGTTCTAAATACGCCTCTAGCTCGATGCTCCATAGCTCGATGGAGCAGGTGAGCGGCAGGCAGGATTATGGTATGTTTAAAATCGCCTTGAGTGAGGACAATGCAAAATTCCTAGCCAATAAGCTTTTGCAAGCCTTTGGCACAGATGATATCAAGATTTTTAAGAGCAGTTTGGAGCACTACACACTATAAACAATCGCCATACTCTTCACAAGGGTTCGCCCCGCTATCAGGCTTAGGGCGAGCTCTTTGGCTACACCACGCAATTATCCTATTTTTAGAATCTAAAGATTTGCTGAGATTCTATCACGCGCCTTATATGCTTGAAACAATGGAGTGATTTTTGCTTTATGCCTTGCCTAGTATATCGCATCAGGAGTTTTCATTGGAGATTAACACCCTCACGCCATTTATCCCCTCGCCCTATACAGAATCTAACCCCGCGCAGCAGCCAAACACTAAGGAGAATCCCAAACAAAACAACCCTCACAAGATCCAAGATGCCAACGACGCGCAATCCTTGCAATCCCAAATCTCCCCGCTCACCACCACACAAGAGATAGCCGACAAACAGGCACAAAACCTTTCAAAAACTGATGAAAACCCCCACCCAGAGCGCATAACCTATGGCTTGAGGATTTTGGAGCTAATGAGCGATGAAGAATACCGCGCCTTTGTCTTTGCCTCGCAGGGACTAAGCGAATCCCAAAAAATGTTGATGGCACAGGGCTTGTATCGATTTACAGATTTTTATCAAGGACGCAAGGAGAGCGAGAGCGCGCAACTAGATGCGAAGATGCAGCGACAGCTCAAGGCCTTTGGCGCGCAAAATAGCCAAATTGAGGGCTTTATCAATCGCTACAAAAACGCGTATGCGCAGATTCTAAGCGAGGGGTATTTGGGCTAGATTCTGTGCCCTCCTGCACGAGTTTCAATGCCTTTTAAGCAAAACTTCTTTAGAATACGCGTTTTTATCTTTATCCGCTCATTAGTCAGGGTAGCTCAGCTGGTTAGAGCGCTGGTCTCATAAGCCGGAGGTCGGGAGTTCAAGTCTCCCCCTTGACACCATCTACGATTTTCTCCCACTCTCATACGATCCTTAAGCCAAGCACCATACGATACCTACATACAAAATACACGCGCCTTATGATCACAATGCGTCTTTGCCCAAAGCTTTGAGCAAGGGAATGCACCGCGCAATACGCTCTTTGTAATTAGGGATTGTAAGAATCTTATAGAATCTACAAGCAATCCGCAAATCACATACACGCAACGAGATTCTAAGCTTCGAGCTTGTAGCCCACGCCACGCACGGAGATAATATATTGGGGATTTTTGGGATTTTCCTCTATCTTAGCGCGCAATCTCCCGATAATCACATCGATACTTTTATTGGAGCTCTCTGGGTTGATAGATTCAGATTCTATAGCGATGGCTTCGCGTGAAAACACGTGCCCGCGCTTGCTAATAAGTAGCGTGAGTATCTCATACTCCGCGCGCGTGAGCTCGAGCTTTTTGTCTTTGAAAAACACCTGTCGGCTATGCTTATCAATGCGGAATACAGAATCTTTCTCCCTGCTCTGCTCTTTGGGATTTTTCTTGCTATAGCGGCGCAGGAGCGAGTGTATCCTCGCAACTAATTCTTTGGGATCGTAAGGCTTAGGTATGTAGTCATCGGCACCATATTCTAGGGCTTTGACTTTATCATCGACATCGCTTCGTGCTGAAGATATGATGATAGGGATATTTTTTTGCTTTGCTACGCGTTTGCAGACTTCTAGCCCATCGAGATTGGGCAGTGTCAAATCCAAAAGCAACACATCAAAATGCTTGGCATTCACCGCGCTCATTCCCGTATAGGGCTCATCATAGCTTGTTACATTCATATCGTGTTTTTTGAGATAATCGCTCAAAATCTCTGCAAGCTCGACATCATCTTCAATCATCAAAATTTCTAGCATAGCTCACTCCTAATGTGTAGATAGGGAATTATACTCTAAGCAGCTTTATTGCAAGGTAAAATTTGGTTTGCAAAGAACGTTAAAAAAGAGAAGTCTAAAAAGTAACTATCATAGAATCTTTATAGAATCTAGCCCGCTAGTGGCATTATAGAATCTAAGCAATCTTTAGATTTTCTAAAAAATGTATGAGTGCGTAAGTGAAGTGAAAGTAGCGATTGTCCCAAACCCCTTAAGGCAAGGGGCTTAGGTAAGGATTAAAGCTTGTCAGCGTTTTGGCTTAGGTATTCTGCCACACCTTTGGCATTAGCTACCATACCCTTATCGCCTTTGTTCCAGCCAGCAGGGCATACTTCGCCATGTTGCTCAAAGTGCAAAAGCGCATCGCACATTCTAAGCATTTCATCGACATTTCTACCAAGTGGGAGATCGTTTATCACTGCGTGGCGCACGACTTTGTTTCTGTCAATGAGGAAGCTTCCGCGTAGGGACACTGCACCATTAAAAAGCACATCATAATCACGAGAGATTTGCTTAGTGATATCTGATACCATTGGGAATGTTACCGCGCCGATACCGCCCTCTTTTACGGGTGTGTTTCTCCACGCAAAATGCACTTCTTTAGAGTCGATAGACACGCCAATAACGCTAAATCCACGCTCTTCAAAGTCCTTCACTCTGTGATCAAACGCGATAACTTCACTAGGACACACGAATGTGAAGTCTTTAGGCCAAAAGAAAATAACCGCGCCATTTTTGCCAATGTTGTTGTAGAGGTTGAAGTTATCCTCAAATGTGCCATCAGCTTTGATTGCCTCTGCTGTGAAATCTGGGGCTTGTTTTGTAACTAGCATCGTAGTCTCCTTAATAAAAATTTTTGATAACAAATTATTATCAATGCTTGGGATTGTAATGCAAGTAAGTAATCAGAATCTAAACCTAGTAAATTTTTAGAGATAAATCGTATAGCTTTCATGGCTTTCTTGGGTATGATGAGGCTTGTCGTGCAAAAATAGCGGGACATTATAAAGCGCACTTAGATTTTCTTGTGTGAGGATATTCTTAGCATCTCCAAAAAGGCAATTAGATTCTGTAGATTCTAAAATCGTATCTGTGTTTTTTAAAAGCAAGGCTTTGTGTGAAAGATAGATGGCATGAGATGGAAAATGTGTGTTTAAAATAATCGCACAACCTTGCTTGCTAAGATGTTTTAGGGTATCGATGATGATTTTTTGGTTTGCAAAGTCTAGATTAGATTCTGGTTCATCTAGCACGAGGAGCTTTGGCCTGCACACTAAGGCTCTAGCAAAAAGCACCATTTGTAGCTCTCCACCACTTAAAGCATGGCAGTGCTTGTGTGCGAGATGTGCGATATGCAGTGTTTCTAATGTGTGCAGGGATTGTTGGAAATGTTGTGTTTTGGGTGTGAATCTAACCACAGGATTAAAGCCTAGCGTTACCATATCAAGCACTTTGAGATTAAACACATTGGTTTTGGCTTGTGCAACATAGCCGATATGCTGCCATAGAGATTTGCCATAGCTTTGTATGGGTTTTTGGTAGAGAAAAGACTGCCCACTTTGGCAAGGCAGTAAGCCTAGCATAGCTTTTAGCAGAGTTGTTTTTCCCGCACCATTTGTGCCAAGGATACTCAGCACCTCACCCTCTTTGAGATGAAAGCTGATATTTTTTAGAATCTGCCTACGCTCTCTTATAAAGCAAAGACTATGCACGCAAAAAAGTGCTTGATGAGTGAGATTGTGTGCATTCATAGTCGTAAGCCTTTGTTTTTGTAGAGGATATAAATAAAAAACGGAGCGCCAATAACGGCAGTGAGGATAGAGATGGGAATTTGCTCATGAGAGATTGTGCGAGAAAAGGTATCCACAATCATCAAAAACAATGCCCCAATAAACATAGAAAGTGGCACGAGTTTAGCATTTTCATTACCCACAAAAAGTCGTGCAATATGTGGAATTAATAGCCCAATCCAGCCAATAATGCCACATAGCCCAACAGCACACGCCACAATCAATGTGCTTGCCAAAACTACGACAAGGCGCAATGCGTTGAGATTGACCCCAAGGCTTTTGGCTTCATCATCATTGAGCGTGAGGATATTAAACTTCCATCGCAAGCAAAAGAGCACGACACTTCCCAAGCTAATCCCAGCAATGCCAAGCCACATTTGCAGGCTAAATGTAGAATCTAGCGAGCCAAGTAGCCAATAGGTAATGGTAGGGAGTGTATCTTGTGGATCTGCTAGGTATTTTATGAGAGAGACAAGACTTTGGAAAAGCGCAGCGATGATAATCCCGCTTAAAATCATCGTCAGTGTGTTATAGGGCATCATTTTGTCATAGCTCACTGCCACAACAAGCAAAAGTGCTATAAGTCCAGACAAAAATCCAAAAAAACTCACCCATAGCACACCAAGCCCAAGCAGCAGGGCCAACACCGCTCCAAAACTCGCTCCCGCGGTAACGCCCAAAATATCAGGGCTTGCTAGAGGGTTTCTAAAGAGATTTTGAAACGCACAACCACTAATGCTTAACCCAGCTCCGACAAACAAAGCCAAAAGCACTCGTGGCAAACGAAACTCTAAGAGAATCATCGCATAAGCGGAGTTAGATTCTGTATGTGATTGCGTGCCAACAAGCAGAGCTAATATGTCCTCTAATGCAATAGGATAGCGGCCAACTTTTAGGCACACAAGGGCGCATAGGACAATAATCCCAAAACTTAGAGTGCTTAGGCTGATGGTTTTTAGCATTGAGCGTGGCATTAGTATTTCCACACAAATTTTGCATTATAGCTTCTGCCCGGATCCACAAGGGGATTTGTAAGAGCGATGGGATAGCTGATATTTTCTACCGTTACGGGATTGCGCCCCACTTGATTAAAGAGATTGCTTATCCCTAGGATAAAATCCATATCCCTACAACTCTCCCAAAAACTCCCAAGCTTTAAGCCCAGATAAATATCTGTCATCGCATAAGACTTATGCGCCCGCTCTTCCCGCGCGTCTATACGCGTCTTTTTGCCATAAAATCGCTCTGTGAGATTCACATAGCCATATTTGAGATTAAACTGCAAAGTCGCCGAGCCATAAAGTGGAGCGAGATAGGCGATAGGTTTTTTGTCAGTGAGATTTTGCCCATAATTATAAGAGCCCACATAAGAGAGCACAATCATAGAATCTAAAAAGCTATGCCTACCCTCTAGCTCCACGCCGGCAATGATGGCCTTACCGATGTTTTCACTACGATAGAGCGCGTTAGAATTTTGTGTCGTAATGGTGGCGTTTTGGTAAGAGCTAAGAGCGATCATATTGGTGTAATTGGTAAAAAATCCAATAAGAGAAAGCCAATGATTCTCGCTTTGGAATCTAAAGCCAAATTCGGCGGTTTGGGAATATTCTGGCTTGATGAGTGGATTGCCTACTGTGAGAGTGGAGCTCCCACTTGGAGTGCTTGCCATCCTAGTGCCCGAGCCCGGATCTTTAAAGTTATGACTGAGATTTATCACATTGCTAATAGAATCTGTGATAAACCACACAGAGCCAAGTGATCCTGTGATGGCACCATTGTGGATAATGCCATTTTCATCAAGCAATCTAGCGGTTTCTATGGCAATGGCATTATTTGAGGCAATTTGAGTGTTTTCTACACTTGAGCGCGTTTTGGAAATAGTCGTTAGGATATAATCCCCTCGCAAAGAGGCTGATAAAAACCACGAGTTTGTCGCCCTAAAGTCGTCTTTAAGAAAAATAGCAAAATCTGTGTTTGTCGATGGGCGATTGGTGGTGTTGCTTACGCCGCTCACAAGGTTATTTTGTCGCACTTGTGTGGGAGAGATCGCACTGTGAATCTCGCCCCCATAGGTTAGGGTATGCTTCCCATATGTGCCATCAAAGACAAGTCTGCCACCTATGTAGTGGTTGTTATACACTTCCTGATGAATGTTAGTTGTTTTATTAAATCCCAGTCGGTTATTCCAAATGTCCGTATCCCATTGGCGATAATACACATACGCTTCCATAGAGTCTGCAAAGCTAAGATTATGAGACTTCGCTCCAGCGCGGAGATAATACTCCGTGATAGGCACTTCACTCATTAAGATTCCATAGCTAGATCCCGGGGCTGCCCCAAGTCCGCCAGCGCGGTGAGATTCTATCCTAGTATAGCGGCCTTGTAGATAGTATCTCGTGGCATTGTGCGTATAGCCAGCATTAAAATCCACGCCTAGCATGTTGTATTTAGAATTTTTTGCCTTGTTTGAGCCATTTTCTGTGAGAGGCGTGGTATAGTCCTGTGCAGCCTTAGTGCTTAAGCCCACTAAGACATCAAGGCCATTGCCCCCTCCTAACACTTCTAATCTACCGCCAAACATATTATTCACACTTGCATATTCTAGGGCGCGGATTCTCGCAGTCGCTTTAAATGTATCGCCGTTGATATTGTAGTTTGAGATTCTAGAGCGCAAGTTGATCACGCCATTCATCGCGTCAGCTCCCCATAGAGAGCTAGCAGGACCTCGGATAACCTCGATAGACTGAAAGGCATAAGGATCTAGGGTATTAAACTCCAAGGTATTGCGGCCAGATAAGCGCACACCATCAATCATCACAATTGAGCGCGTGCTATTAGAGTTTTGTCCCCTAATAGTAAGCTGTCCGTTGATACCACCAGAGCGCGAATAGACAATCCCGGGGACTTTTTCTAGCACACTTTGTATGCCGCCACCGCCTATGTTTGTCTCTAAGAGTGTGTCTTGGTTTAGGACGCTCACTTGTTTGGCCTGTAATTCTATGGGCAATTCCGACATAAGTGCTTGTGTGGTAACACTTGATTGGAGGAGGACTTTTTGCGTATTTTCATTACTATAAGAATTATTACTATTTTGTGCCTCTTGTCGAGTCGTTGGCTGTGTGCTTTGGGCATACAGATTCAAAGACAGGGCAATACTGACTATACTCACTGCTACAATCGTCCTTTTTGGTGCTTTTTGCCACATTGCAAAACCTCCCAATGGCATTAAGATAAAAGCTGTATTATGAAACTTTATAAGGAAAATCTCGGCAGTATTCTAACATAAAAAATAAGAATCGTTACTAAATTTATAAAATTATGTTACAATCCCCAAAGAACAGAATCTAAAGGATAAATTATGGAGGAGCATTATGGAAAATCAAATAAGCGCAGCAGCACAACAACCCTTTAGCTATGAAGAACTTAACACCTTTGGCAAAATCGGCTATATCAATTCTTTGGCCTATGAAATGGGCGAGGTGCCCAGTAGTTTTTTGTATAAGAATATTTTGGAGTGCATTGATCTTTACACAAGCCTTGAGGAGAGAGATTTACGCCAATACTGCGCAATTGTCGTGCCAATGGCGATTGATGAAGTGTATTTGAGCAAATTTAACCAAAAACTTTTGGATTATGTGCATAGGGGCGGGATTTTAGTGAGTTTTGCGAGCAACTTCACGCACTTCTTGCCCTATAATAGCGGCTATATTCAGAGTAAGACGCCCATCAAGGATAGAGAGATTAGACTAGAATCCCATATGATTTTTGAAGGTGTGCGGGAATATGATATAAATTTTCGGCGCGGAGTGAAGGGGTTTTTTAATCGCGGATATTTTGATATGAGCGTGTTTCCTAAAGAGCATAAGCTAGAGATTATTTTGCGCGATAGCGATGGGCAGTGCGTGGGCTATATCGATAGAGATTCTAGTAATGGCACGATTTTGGCCACAGCTGGGGCTGATTTGCTAAACTTTGGACTTTTTGACAACACGACAGCAAGGAGAATGGGCATCAACCTAATGGCGTGGATACACCAAGAATTACTAAGACAAGAATCTAACCAAAACCAAACCAACAAGCCAAAACCTCCGCTCAAAGCGCGTAAAGATTTTGTCTTTACCACAACTGCCCCAAACCCTAGAAAATCTCCACTAAAAAACGCCATTATCACAGGTGGCGCGTCCTTTCATCATTATTTTTTTCAAAACAAAAACAAAAAATACGAGAACTTTTTTCATCATAGAATCTATTTTTTAGACATAGATAAGATGGATTTTGGCGAGTTTGATTACATCGTGTTGGCCTCACGACTGAATGCCGAGTATCTTATGCCTCATAAACAAAAGTTTTTGTCGTATTTAGAATCTGGAGGGCATATTATCTCTTTTGGCGAGGTTACTAAGCAATACTTACCAAATATTCTTTGGCAAGAATATCCTGTAAATTTTTGGTGGTGGCTGATACCCGGAGCAGACACGCCACTCTATATCCAAGAAAATGGCAAGCAGCTTTTTAGCAAAATGGATGTAGATGCAGCAAAGTGGCATTACCATGGTGCCTTTTATCCCCCCAAAAACTCCCAAAAAATTCTCACAAACGAGCTTGATGAGTGCATTATCTACAAGGACACGACTTTTAGCGGCAATCTTTATGTCACATCTTTAGATCCGGATTTTCACTTAGGACAGGGCTTTATGCCTAAGACGGAAGGATTTTTTGACAATTTTATGGAATGGGCGGAGCTAGACATGCGCTCTTCTCTCAAAGAGTCTTGTGAGGCATAAAAGAGAATCTAAAGAGTTGCTATGAGGTGTAATGATGCTTACTAACATAGATTGTAGAGCACTAAGCGCAGTGTGTTGGCAAAATGCTCTAAAAATTTTGCTTGTCTGTGCGTTGTTTGGCAAGGTGCTTAGCGCGGAGTTTCCATTAGAAATTGTGGATAATAGTGGCACAAAAGTGCTTTTGCCAAAGAGCCCTGAGCGGATTGTCGTTGGCGGGGGTATGTGGCCACTGCCATCATTGGTGGTTATGCTAGATTCTAGCGCTAAGAGACTTGTGTATATCCCTAGGGCAAGTGCAAATGCCCTAAGATCCTCGTTTTTGCTAGATTTTTACCCAGAGATTGCCCAAATACCAGCGGGCAACAGCGAGAATATCGAAGAGCTTTTGGGCCTAAAGCCAGATTTGTTTGTCTGCCATAGTGCCAATACCAAGCTCTGTGAATCTATGCGCAAGACAAAAATCCCTACAATTGCCTTAAGCGTGAGCAAATGGGAATACGATTCTTCTAGGACTTTGCAGGGTTGGCTAGAGATTTTTGCCCCCATTTTCAATGCCGAGCAAAAAGCAGCCAAGATTCTGCAATGGGTTAGCGATACGCAAGAATTTGTCAAATCTCTACCGCAGCCGCTTAATGCTCCGCGAGTGGTTATTTTGCATCGCTTTGATAATCAAAGACATTTTAGTGTCGGAGGGCTTTTTGCAAACTATCTTTTGCAACACAGCGGGGCAAGGAATGTAATCAGTCAAAAAAATATCCAAAATGTCACTCTAGAGGAGCTTTATGCCATCAATCCAGAGATTATTTATCTCAATCACTTCAACGACAAACTGCCAAAGGATATTTTAGAATCTAAGCTTTGGCAACCACTCGATGCAGTGCAAAATAAACGTGTGTATAAATTCCCCCTTGGCTCATACAGGGCTTTTGCACCTAGCGTGGATTTGCCCATTTTGCTTTTGTGGCTACAAGCACGGCATTATCCACATAGGGATTTTCAGCTAAGAGAAAAAATAAGTGCGTATTATAAAGAAGTCTTTGATCTCACGCTCTCAAATGCCCAAATAGAGAAAATCCTAAATCCCACAGCCCAAGCCGGTGCGCTAGAATAAAACCAACAGATAAAGCCAACAAAGGTAATTTATAAATCAATTCATAGAAATTTTTATTAAGGGCTTAAGCTAAGTCCTTAGACCATAGTAGGCTCACCACCCTTTAAGGGTATCTGTGCTATACTTTTTGACATTTTATAACTTAAAAAGGAGTGCGTAATGCAAAAATCTTATCTCAAGCAATTCCCAGATAGCAATGGCTATTTTGGCAAGTTTGGCGGGAGTTTCGTGCCAGAATCTATCGCCAAGGCTATGCAAGAAATCAGCGAGGCGTATGATTTAATCGCGCAAAATAGCGATTTTATCGCCGAGCTGCGCAAAATCCGCAAACACTTCCAAGGACGCCCCACGCCCATCTACTTCGCACACAATCTCACTAAAGAGCTTGGCGGAGCTGGGATCTACCTCAAACGCGAGGATTTAAACCACACCGGCGCGCACAAGCTCAATCATTGTATGGGCGAGGCACTTTTGGCAAAATTTATGGGCAAAAAGAAGCTAATCGCCGAGACAGGAGCAGGACAGCACGGGGTGGCTTTGGCGACTGCGGCGGCGTATTTTGGGCTAGAGTGTGAGATCCATATGGGAGAAGTGGATATTGCTAAGGAGCACCCAAATGTCGTGCGTATGAAGATTTTGGGTGCGAAAGTCGTGAGTGTGAGTGCGGGGGCAAAGACGCTCAAAGAAGCCGTAGATTCCGCCTTTGAGGCGTATTTGAGCGATCCGATAAATAGTATGTATGCCATCGGCTCTGTGGTGGGACCGCACCCTTTTCCTAAGATGGTACGGGACTTTCAAGCGGTTGTGGGCTTTGAGGCAAGAGAGCAGTTTTTGGAGATGACTGGGGAGCTGCCCGATATCGTTGCCGCGTGTGTGGGTGGCGGAAGCAATGCTATGGGGATTTTTAGCGGATTTATCGATGATGCAGTGGAGCTCGTGGGCGTGGAGCCTCTAGGGCGTGGGAGCGATCTCGGGGAGCATGCTGCGAGCCTTAGCTATGGGAGTGAGGGCGTGATGCATGGGTTTAATAGCATTATGCTAAAAGATTCTAAGGGCGAGCCTGCGGCGGTGCATAGCGTGGCAAGCGGGCTAGACTACCCTAGCGTGGGACCTGAGCAGGCGTATCTGCATAGTATCGGACGCACGCAAGTGGCGGCTATCAGCGATGAAGAGGCGATAGAGGCGTTTTTTGCACTCAGCAAAAAAGAGGGCATTATCCCCGCTATTGAATCTAGCCACGCTCTAGCCTATGCACTCAAAATCGCCCCTAAGCTAAAGGGCAAAAAGATTTTAGTTAATCTAAGCGGGCGGGGCGATAAGGATATTGATTTTGTGGTTCAAAATTTTGGGTATGGGGAGTGAGGCTATTTGCTACTCCCACATACGCTTTTTAAGTGGAGGCTGACATTCACGCCAGCAGGGGGGGCACGCGTAGATTCTATCCAGCGCAATAGAATCTATGGGGACTTTAAGAGGCCTTAGCGCTACTTATCAATAATCTTACTTCTTTAGCTCTCTTAGCGCAGCTTTCAGAGCCAAGGACGCTATGCACGCAATACCGACAAAAATCACACCAAATACGATATATTCCATAAAACCTCCTTTGTTATTCTATTTTTCCTATCTCTTTACATTTTTTGTCTATTGCCTTGTTGATAAAAAATGCAATGACGACACAAAAACACAGGAGCACCAAGGCACCGATGGTAAGCCAAGCCTCCACTTTTTGGTAATTTGTAATGCTCCATCCAGCTATGGCAAGGAATGTCGCTACCAAGATTCCAAGCCAAAAGCGCAACATTGTGAGCCGTTCCTTGAGTTCATCTATCTTTACCATAGCACAATCATAGCATAAGTTGTGGATTTTCTTACTAGTTTTGTGTTGCTCTAGGCTTTATTTTTTGATTTATACGCGCGCAAAATTTTTATTTATGTATTGCTTTTCTTAAAAGAGATAAATCCCCCATTTTAGCCACTTTTATGCCCTCTTTGAAAAGAGCGATTTTCATAAATCTTTATCACACAATCTAGCCCCAAATCACTCACAAGCTTTATCACAGAATCTAAGCCCAAATCTCCCCCAAAATACCACACACAATTCCCCACCTTTCAAAGTCCCTGATGATTACAAAATCAATCAATGTCATGAACAAATGCTTTTTATCGAAGTGGATTCTCATCGATTTTGCGCAAATCACACTCGCGCCATGTTTGATGAAAATTTTTCTAAACTACCATTTCAATTCAGCGCTGCAAACCTGCCCCTTACAAAAAATGTAGAAAAACCACACAATCTCGCAGCACTTTTGGAAGTTGCTAAGACACTTGCTAAGCCATTAAATTATGTGCGCGTAGATGTCTATAGCACAAATAACAGAATCTATGTGGGAGAGCTGACATTCACGCCAGCAGGGGGCACGAGTAGATTCTATCCAGCGCGATACGACAGAATCTATGGGGATTTATGGAGGCTTTAGTAAGCCATAGCGCAGCCATTTCCTAATAATCTCACTTCCTTAGCTCTCTTAGCGCAGTTTTTGGAGCCAAGGACGCAACGCACACAATACTGACAAAATCACGCCAAATACCCTAATCTCTTTTTCTCACTAACTTTTCCACTCTGTCGCTAAAACCACTCCGTTTTACACATTTTATGTTATAATATCCGCTCATTCGTTGGTGGCTCCTTGTGCCACCGCTATGTATCTCCTAATATCTCTATCAAACAAATCCAAGCAATCATCCAAAAACACCTCGATTTTATCAGGCATCACACCAAAATAAAAATCCCTATCGTTTATTTTGATGATAGTCGTGATTCTGGGCGCACTTATAGGGAGCTTGTGTCCATTGTTATCACGCGTGAAAATCTCGCGTGTTTTTAAGAGATTTTCACAATGAAAACAACGATTTCTAATCGTATGAATGCAGCTTAGTATCATCTCTGATTTGTGTGTATCGCGCAAAAATCGCTTTTTGCCATTGTGATAGAATCTATCTCTATTAAGCAAGCTATATCGCGTAGGCTCAAAGGGCTCAAGCACCGCAAAAATGTCTTTATAGAGCTTGTGCTTTGTCGCCATTTTGTGCCAAAAGCCCAGATTCTGTCGCGAGAGTAGTTGGTGATTATCTAGCCCCCTGCCTCTGTGCTCTGCCTCACTCTCCTCCTCCAGCCAACGCACGCCAAGCCTCTCGATAAGCAGAGTGTTGATTGTGTTACGGATACAAATCTCTAAGGCACTAAGTTTAGTGGCTATCTTACCTATTAGGACGAGGTTTTTGAAATGCTGATGCGTGTTTGTATAGCTTTGTAGTCGCTGTGTCGAAAAGAGATTCTTTATGCTTTCAGAGCAATCTAGTGCGTTGTTTGCGGGTTTAGAATCTAGCATTGTGAATCCTTGGTGTTTTGCGGGATATTGTAGCAGGTTATGGGCATTTTGCTTTCTGATTTTATGAGGAATGCTTTTTTGACGCTGAAGTGTCTCCATCGCAGGATTTGTAAATGCCCACTTATAAAGCAGTGCAAAATCCCCCATTTTAGCCACTTTTATGCCCTCTTTGAAAAGAGCGATTTTCATAAATCTTTATCACACAATCTAGCCCCAAATCACTCACAAGCTTTATCACAGAATCTAAGCCCAAATCTCCCCCAAAATTTGCCCCAAACTCCCCCACAAAATCTAGCCCACAATCTCCCCCAAAATACCACACACAATTCCCCACCCTTCAAAGTCCCTGATGATTACAAATTCCATTGCTTTGGGGAGGAGGTGTTCGTGCAAGTAGATACCGATAGATTCACTAACCACACGCGGACAATCTTTGATGCCAAGTGGCAAAAAATGCCTTTTGAGATTCTCTACAAAAACCCAAGCTACACGCCTAAAAAGCCAAAGAATTTTGAGATTATGCCAAATGTGGCGAGGGCGTTAGGCAGTGCGTTTGGCGGCGTGCGAGTGGATTTGTATAACATCGATGGTGCGACAAAAGCAGGGGAGATTACCTTCACGCACGGCGGGGGCACAGAGCGATTTAGCCCAAAGGAGTGGGATAGGAAACTCGGGGATTTGTGGGAGATGAAGCCCTAGATTCTCAAAATCTATACAAACACGGAATCTCGCCTAAAAAGAGATTCAGTGTGGGACACACGCTCTCTAAATATCATCGGGAGTTTGGGGATTAAAAGGGCTAAGGGGAGCAACTTCGCGCGCGTGGCTTTGCCACTCGCCCACACCTGCACATGCAAGTCCCTTCAGAGGGATTAGATTCTAAGAATGAGGCAATACAGAATCTAGCTAAATGTATTGCAATGGTATGACACACTACGGGGCTTTGGTATCCCAAAAACTCCCCAAAATCATATCGTATTCACGCGGCCTGATAGGCAGGCAGCCGCCACCGGGCGTGAGTGTGAGCTCGCCGATATAAAAATCCTGTGTCCTAAGCACATAAAAATCGCACCTAAGATAACCCATATCTTGATAAAACAGCTTCGCTATCGCATACATCGTGTCCAAATATCGTGGCTTGAGAATATCCCGCTTAGCAAAATCATAAGTGATATTCACAGGCAGGGGCTCCCACTGCGTGTCAAAAAATGTGCATCGCGTGTCGATACCTCTATCGATAATGGTTTCAGAAAACACCTCCTCCCCAAAGCAATGGAATTTGTAATCATCAGGGACTTTGAAAGGTGGGGAATTGTGTGTGGTATTTTGGGGGAGATTTGGGCTTAGATTCTGTGATAAAGCTTGTGAGTGATTTGGGGCTAGATTGTGTGATAAAGATTTATGAAAATCGCTCTTTTCAATCTTTTTAGAATCTAAGCTTAGGTGTTGCGGGGTTTGTGTCCTCTCGCCTAGCAACTCTTCGGCAAAGATTCTAGGCTCGATGTCTTTGTAGTGGTATTCTCTATAAAGCGTGTAAAAATTGGTATTAAGGTGCTTTGTGAGCTTCGCCATAGCCTCGCCAAACTTCTTAGAATCTCCCAAAAACGCCTCCTTATCCGGCACGATGACTACGCCACCACAATCGTGATTAGTCTTTAGCACAAAGGATTGTGGTAGCGCGTCAAAGTCAATCTCCTCCACGCTTTTATAGATCCCATAGAGCTTGGGCAAAAAGGGGCAGATATTGGTCTCAAAGAGAAGTTTAGTCACGCTATCAATGGGCGCAAAAAGTGGCGAAGAGGACGCACTAGAATCTAAAAATGTCGGATCTTGTGCGAGGGCTTGGAATTTTTGGGCTAGTTTGTCTTGAGAATTTTGAGAGGACGCGGAGTCTCCTAGAGGCGCAGAATCTAAATGAGAGTCTTCTAAAGAGCTAAATTCCCCCCCCCCGAGAGCTAGATTCTGAAGTTTTGCCGTGATATAGATTCTGGCTTTGAGCTTATCGGCAAGTGCGGTGTAAAGGGGGTTTCTATCATAGAGGATTCTATGCACGATTTTTTCGTTAAACGTTTGAGGATTTTTAAAGTCCGGCGTGTAGCCAAAGATTTTCTTATGCCTGCGCGTGAAATACGCCTCATCATCAAGTTTAGATTCTATATAAGCATTGTATTTTTGGCGCAGGGGCAGGATATAGTGCTGATACACGGGATTATTGCGGATAAGGGATTTAAGAGACATTATCACTCCTTTGGTGGGGCTTAATGCGCACAATTATGGCGCATATTGACTAAGTTTTGGCTTACACACTCATCTCATAGAGCTTCTTGCGCTCGCTTGAGCTGGCTATGTTTAGCTGCTGGCGGTATTTGGTTATCGTGCGGCGCACCATCTTAATCCCAAACTTCTCCTCCACGCTTTTTAGAATCTTTACATCGCTTAGGGGCTTTTTCTTGTTTTCGCTCTTTACAAGCTCGAGGATGAAGTCCTTAATCGAGGCGTTAGAAGTCTCGCCATCAATGGCAGCTGTAAAGAAACTTTTGATCGGGAAAATCCCCCTATCGCACTCTAGGTATTTGTTGGCAATAGCGCGTGAGATTGTGCTAGGCGCATAGCCTAGATCTTGGGCTATGTCCTTTAGTTTCATAGGGCGTATCTCCCCACCCATAAAAAAATCATACTGATTCTCACGCAGTGCAATGGCGATTTTTAAAATCGTAGCCTTGCGCATATCGAGCGCATCGATGAGATCCTTTGCTTCTTTAAGCTTAAGTTTGACAAAGTCTTGGGCTTGTTTTTGCGCTTCTTTTTGTGCCTCGCTTTGGGGCTTAGCATTTTTGCTCGCTAGCTCTTGGTGCTCGATGATAATTTTTGGATAATACATATCATTGACGCGCACTTCAAGCTCATAAGTGTGCTGGAGTGAATCCTCCTTGAGCCGCTCAAAAATAAAAATATCTGGAATCACCTCTGGGATTTTCACGCCAAAGTCGCACGCAGGAGGGTTTCTAAATCGCTTAATCGTGCGCATCACTTCTTCATAAAGCGGATTAGATTTGTGCGCGGCGTGGTTTTGGAGGTTTTGGATAATCTCTAGCCCTAGCTCAAAGGCTGCATTATCCAAATCACTCTCTTGGAGTTGGAAAAGCAAAGACTCTCGCATATCGCGCGCCCCTATGCCACAGGGCTCGAGATACACAAACCTTGAGCGCACGCGCTCAAACTCCTCCACGCTCACGCCCACTTCCGCCGCAAGCTCGGCTACTTCGCCATCCAAATACCCCTCGTCATTGAGGTTTTCTATAATGCTATGGGCGATGCGCTGGGAACTCTGACTAGGGAAAAGGCGCGGGGAGAGCTGGCTAAGCAAACTCTCATAGAGATCTTGGGTGCTAGTGCTTAGGGATTCTATCTTGTCGGTTATGGAGTTTTTTTGGATTTTGGGGCTAGGAGTGCTGGGTTTATGCGCTAGATTCTGTGTGCGTTGGCTCTCTATCTGCACATAGGGATTTTCTTGGGCAAACTCCTGCACCACCTCTTCTATACTATCTGCTCCACTTTGCAAAATCGGCAGCCAATTCTTTAGCGTCGCTGAAAGCTTTGGCTTAATCGCGATGTTGGCGCGTAGCCTCCCTCCTACTTTTGCGCTCATACTTTGAAATGCTCTCCTAAGTAGTATTTGCGCACAAGCGCGTTTTGGTAGATCTCTTCGGCATTGCCGCTAGCTAGCAGCGCGCCGCTTTTTATCACATAGCTTCTGTGGCACACAGATAGGGTTTCACGCACATTATGATCCGTAATCAGCACGCCGATGTCAAGCTCGATAAGCTTTAAGATGATGTTTTGTATATCCACCACCGCCTTGGGATCCACTCCCGCAAATGGCTCATCAAGCAGCACAAACTTGGGATTTTTGACTAACGCCCGTGCGATTTCTACTCGTCTGCGCTCCCCGCCGCTTAGGCTCACGCCCTTTCTAGCGCGGATTGGCTCGATGTTAAATTCCTCTAGCATTTTTTCTATGCGGATTTTGCGCTCCTTAGCACTTTTGATACTCGCCTCGGCGGCAAGTATGAGGTTTTGCTCCACGCTCAAATCCTTAAAAATACTCGATTCTTGTGGGAGGTAGCCTATGCCCATATTGGAGCGCGCGTGCAGGGGGAGCTTGGTGATGTCGTGTCCATTGAGATACACCGCGCCAGAGCTTGGGTGCAAAAGCCCGCATATCATATAAAAAGTCGTGGTTTTGCCCGCACCATTTGGTCCTAATAATCCCACGACTTCCTTGCTGCTGACTTCTAGCGAGATGTCATTGACGATTTTTGTTTTTTTGATTTGTTTGCTTAGGTTGCGCGCTTGTAGCTTATTCATCGCTGATTTTATACTCCCTTTGTGCAGAATCTAGCGGCGTGATATCCACGCGCACTATTGTAAATTGGCATTTTTTCAAAAGCTCCTTGATACCCACGCTTGCCCACTCGATAAAATGCACGCCCTCACGCTCAAAAAGCTCGATAAACCCGAGTTCTAGGAGGTGGTTGTATTCTTTTTGATAAAAATCGTAGTGAAAAATACCATCATAATCCTGTGAGAGGCTAAAGGTGGGCGAGCTCACCTCATCTCTGCCGCCCCTATAGCGCACAAACTCCCTCACAAGCGTGGTTTTGCCACTCCCCAAATCGCCATTTAGCAAAAAAAATATCCTCTCCTTCCCCTGCGTGAGCGAATGCAGATACTCACAAAGTGGCTCTAGCTGCTCTTGTGTTAGCGTAAATGTCATTTTGTCTCCTTTATATAGATTCTATGATTTGAAATAATCTTTAATCCCCAAATGCGCCTCAAGGCTTGCGACAATCTCTTTGTTGTGCTCCATAAACTCCCTATCTTGCTCCTTTTGGCTTTTTGGCAGACTTTGGGAATCTTGGGGCTCTTGAGAATCTTTGGCTTCGTGGGATTCTTTAGATTCTTGCAATGCTTGAGGATCTTTGGCACTCTCACGCCCTGTTTCACTCTCTGCTTCTTGTTCTACCGCCTGTGGGGCTTGTGCTTCTGATTGCCCTTTTGCTTGCGCCTCTTGTGGCGTTGGCTGTGGGGCTTGTGGTTTTTGCGCCTCCTGTGGTGGCGTGGCTTGTGAATCTAGCGCGCTAGATTCTGTAGATTCTGTGATTGTCTGTGTATTTTGTGAATCTAGAGAATCCGCCCGCGCCCCCATATCTCGCGCCATATCGTGCGTGGTTTCAATCTGCGCCCCCTGCGTGGCTTGTTCCTGTGCCATTTGCCCCTGTGCTGCCATACCCTGCGCCATTTGTGAGGATTGGGGCTGTGGCGTGGGCGGGAGCTTTTGGGCGCTGATTTTAGTCTGCGCGCCAAAGACTTGCGCCACAAAGGCTTTGATAATCTCAAAATGCTTAGCTAGCCGCTCCCTATCCTCGCCCACCGCGCTTGAATGCCAAGTGAGTGTGTCGCCCTCAAAGCTCACAAAGCTCACGCACCGCGCAAAGCACTCGCCTAGCTCAAAATTCCTATCATAGAGCTTTTGGGTGAGAATCTCAAAAGGACTTTGAATCTTGGGGGCTTGCAAAGGGGCTTGAGAGGTTTGAATCGGAGCTTGGCCCGTGGCTTGCACCAGAGATGGCGCGCGAGATTGCACCAGAGATGGCGCGCTCGTGTGCGTGCTAGGAGTGCCCTGCTGTGGCTTTGGCGTGGCAAAAATCTGGGCTTCCAAATCCGCAATCATCGCATCGACTTCTTTTATCTTTAGGGCTTCTTGCATTTTTAGCAAAGTGAGCAAAAGCACGAAACTCCCATCGGTATTGTGTGTGAGCAGGATTTTAGAATCCACTAAGATTCTAAAAAACCTATCCAAAATAAGCGGGGGGAATGCCTTGTCGTTAGCCAAAAGACGATCTTTTAAAAAAAGCATCATCTCATCTAAAATCATCTCGCTTTCATACTCTTGCAACGCCCCCATACTCTCTTTGACGTGCTCAAAATTCTGCGCTAAAAGATCGCCAAAAAGCGTGCTAAAAATCTGGGGATCGACAATGCCTAGCATATCGGTTACGCCGCTTGTATCGATGTTGTTTTTACAAAAAATAATCGCCTGATCGAGCAGTGTGAGTGTATCGCGCAAGCTCCCAGAGCCGCTGCGCGCGATGATCTCGAGAGCTTTTGTCTCATAGCGCACCTGCTCTTTGTCCAAAATATGCGCGATGTGCTCGACTACGAGGCGTTGGGGGATTTGCTTAAAGCGAAAATGCTGCGTGCGGCTCAAAATCGTGGGCGGGAGCTTGAGCGGATCGGTTGTAGCGAGGATAAATTTCACATACTCTGGCGGCTCCTCAAGCGTCTTTAGGAGCGCGTTAAACGCCTCGCGCGTGAGCATATGCACCTCATCGATGATAAAAATCTTATAGCGTCCAAAGGCGGGGCGGTATTTTGTCTGCTCGATTAAGTCGCGGATATCATCAATCTTGCGGCTAGAGGCAGCGTCCATCTCGATAATGTCTAAATGCCTGCCCTCCAGCGCGGCTTTGCAGTTTTGGCACTCGCCACAGGGCTTTGAAGTGGGCCCATTATCACACTGCAGAGAGCGCGAGAAAATCCGCGCCGAGCTTGTCTTGCCACTACCGCGCAAACCACTAAAAAGATAGGCGTGTGAGATATGTTTAGAATCTAGTGCGAGGGAGAGGGTTTGGGAGACGGCGTGCTGCCCGATTAAGTCTTCAAAAGTCGTGGGGCGGTATTTTAGAGCAAGGGCTAAGGACATAAATCACTCCATTATTGTTTGTGCGTATCATCATACGAGAATGTGGGGAGATTGAGCTTGTAGCGGATAGCAAAGAGGCGCAAAAGCGTGCCAAACACGAGCGTGATGAGCACGGCGATTAGTGAATCTACCCCCAATCCCACCACAAGCGTGTAATACAAAGTCGCTGCGATCATACTCACGCCCGCATAGAGTTCCTTTTGAAACACCAGCGGGATACGATTGCAAAAAATATCGCGCAAAATCCCGCCAAAAATCCCCGTGATACACGCCGCGCTCACTGCGATGATAAGCCCGTGATCGTGCTTCATCGCCACCTGCGCCCCGATGATACTAAACACCACCAAGCCAAGCGCATCGAGGCTTAAGAAGAGCTTTTCAAAACGCACGAGTTTTTTGGGGATAAGGGTGGTGAGGATCGCACACACACAGATGATGATCACATACATCGGGTTTTCTACCCAAGTGAGCGGATAAGTCCCAAGTAGCACATCGCGGATAGATCCCCCGCCAATAGCGGTAACTAGCGCGATAAACATCACGCCAAAGAGATCCATTTTGTGCCTGCCCGCTGCGAGCGCACCCGTGATAGCTTCGACACTGATACCAATAACAAAAAGTGTGTGCAACAACGCAGTATCGCTGATAGGGTAGGACATCTCACGCCTTTGGGAATTGTAGTCTAGGCAGGGATTATAATACATTTTCTCTTATGGGATATTAAAGGAATTACTTTTGCTTTTAGATTCTATATTTTTGGCACAAATGCCATCACGCCTTATTAAGGATTGCCTATGATGAGATCTCTCTACACCGCCACCACGGGTATGCTAGGACAGCAGTTACAAATCGACACCACCTCAAACAACATCGCCAATGTCAATACCATAGGCTACAAAAAGCAGCGCGCGGAATTTGCGGATTTGTTTTATCAAGTGCTGCAATACGCTGGGACTTCCACAAGTGAGACGACTATCTCGCCAACGGGCATAGAAGTGGGGATTGGGGTGCGTCCCATCTCGGTGCAAAAACTCTTCTCACAAGGGCACCCAAAAGAGACAGAAAACAACCTCGATATTGCCATTACGGGCAATGGGTTTTTTCAGATTCAGCTCCCCGATGGCAATATCGCCTACACGCGCGCGGGGAGCTTCAAGCTCGATAGCGAGGGCAATGTCGTAACGCCCGATGGCTACCCGCTTATCCCAAATATCACAATCCCCGAGAACACCACACAGATTAACATAGGCACCGATGGCACGGTGAGCGTGATTGAGGGCAACCAAACAGAGATAAATGTGCTAGGGCAAATTGAGATTGTAAATTTTGTCAATCCCGCAGGCTTGCACGCACTAGGCGATAATCTGCTCATCAACACCAACGCTTCGGGCGAGCCAATCGCAGGCGTGCCGGGCTTAGATGGGTTTGGGCAGCTCCGACAGGGCTTTATCGAGCTAAGCAATGTCAAACTCGTAGAAGAGATGACGGACTTAATCACGGGACAGAGAGCCTATGAGGCAAATTCTAAGACGATTCAAACTGCAGATTCTATGCTCCAAGTCGTCAATGGACTAAAACGCTAAATTTTTATATACCTTTACTTTTTTGCTAGACGCATTATAATGCCCCCCTTTACTTTCAAAAACAGGAGGGGTTAATATGACAAGACGCGATATGCTCAAAAACTCGGCGATGGTTTCTCTCGCTCTCTCGAGCTCTCTGTCTTCTCTCAAAGCAGCTGGTGCGATAAATGATATTCAGCTTATCCCGCACGCCACGCACTTTGGTCCATTTATCGCAAAGGTAAAAGATGGGAAGTTTGTCGAGGTGCTCAAAAGCCCACAGGACAAAAATCCAAGCGTGATGATAGAATCTATGATCGATAGAGTTTATACAGATTCACGCGTGAAGTATCCGTGCGTGCGCAAAGGATTTCTAGAGGGCAAAAACAATCCGCATATGCGCGGCAGGGAGCCCTTTGTGCGCGTGGATTGGGATACTGCCCTAGAGCTTGTGGCACAAAAGATAAAAGCCACGCCACGGGAGAATATCTACAACGCCGCCTATGGTGGCTGGGGGCACGTGGGGCGATTGCATAATGCCAATAGTGTGGCAGGGAGGTTTTTTAATATCGCGCTTGGTGGCGCGGTGGGCACGGATGGAGAGTATAGCAATGGCGCGGCAGGGCGCGTCAATAGCGATATCATCGGCGATATGGAAGTGTATTCGCAGCAAACCACCCACGAGCAAATCATCAAGCACACCAAAGTGTATGTGATGTGGGGCGCGGATCTCTTTAAATGCAATCGTATCGATTATGTCGTGCCAAACCATCTCAACGATACCTATTATCCGCAATACAAGCAAGCGGGGATTAGATTTATCTGTATCGATCCATACTACAATGAAAGCGCGCAGATGTTTGATGCGCAGTGGATAAAAATCCGCCCAAATACCGATGTCGCGCTTATGCTTGGGTTGATGCACTATCTCTACACAAGCGGCAAATACGACAAGGCGTTTATAGAGACCTACACCGATGGGTTTGATAAATTCCTCCCTTATCTCCTAGGGCAGAGCGATGGCGTGGCAAAAGACATAGCGTGGGCGTCAAAGATCACCGAAGTTTCAGAATCTAGCATTAAAGATCTCGCGGATTTGTTTGTCTCACAACGCACCTTTATCGCGGGCAATTGGGCAATGCAGCGCGCACAATACGGCGAGCAGGCGGATTGGGGGCTTATCGCGCTTGCGAGTATGATAGGACAGATTGGCTTGCCCGGCGGGGGCGTTGGATTTTCTATGCATTATGCAGGGGGCGGGCAGGCAAATAGCGGCTACACGACGACTCCCGGACTTTCTCAAGGGCGCAATCGCGTGGGCTTCTCTATCCCTGCAAGTCGCATTAGTGAGTGTATCCTCAATCCGGGCAAGTCGATCAACTTCAAAGGGCGCGTGATCACATTCCCTGAGATTAAGATGATTTATTGCTGCGGCGCGACGCTACTTGGGCACCATCCTAATACCAACGAGCTTATCCGCGCCATTAGGAGTGTGGATACCGTAGTCGTGCATGAGCCGTGGTGGACACCGATGGCAAAGATGGCAGATGTCGTATTTCCTAGCACCTGCACGCTGGAGCGCGATGATATCACAAGCGGGGGGACTTACTCACGCAATGTGATTTATGCGATGCGCAAGGTTATCGAGCCCACTTATGAGCATAGGGACGATTTTGAGATTTTTGCGGATTTGAGCAAAAAACTCGGTGGCGAGGAGCTCTATAATCGCTACACGGGCGGTATGAGCTATATGGAATGGATAGAAAAATTCTACAATAGCTCTAGTGGCGTGAATTTCAAGGATTTTGAGACTTTTTGGCGTGATGGCTTCGTGGAGTTTGATATCGACAAGGAGGCGTATGAATATGTGCGCCACGCGGACTTCAGAGCCGATCCTATAGCCAATAAACTCGCCACCCAAAGCGGCAAGATTCAGTTCTTTGTGGATAAATTCCAAAAGGCGGATTTGGTGGATTTCAAGGGGCATTTGATGTGGTTTGAACCAGAGGAATACCTAGGCAGCGCAGAATCTAAAGACTATCCCTTCCATCTGCTCACGCCCCACCCGCGCTATCGCGTGCATAGTCAGCTTGACAACACTTGGGTGCGCGGTATGTATAAAATCCAAGGGCGCGAGCCAGTAGTGATCAACACGCAAGATGCGGCAAGGCTTGGGATCAAGCACGGGGAAGTCGTGGAGGTGTATAACAAGCGCGGAGCGGTGCTTGCGGGGGCGTTTGTGACGGACTTTATCCGCGAGGGTGTCGTGCAGATTCAAGAGGGCGCGTGGTATGATCCACAAAATCCAGACGATGAGCTACCCCGCTGCAACGCAGGATCGTGCAATGTGCTCACAAGCTCGCGTCCGACAAGTCGCTGGGCACAAGCCACATCGGTAAATACCTGCCTAGTGGGTATCAGAAAGCTTGGCAAAGACGAGGTGCTAGAGCCCTACAAGTCTTCATCAGCACCCCAAATCATAGGAGCGTAAGTTATGAAAAAAGGAGTAATTTTTGGGATTGTGGTGGTTGGAGTTGCGTGCGTGGTTGGGTTTGTGGCTCAATCCAAAAGTGGCGCGGGCGCGTTTGGTGGCAGTGCGTTTGCGGGCGTGGAAGATTCGTGCCATACTTGCTTTAGCCTAAAGGACGCGCAGACGCAGGCAGTGGCAAAAAAAGGTGATAATCACTTTTTTGCCAAAGAAGATGGCGTGAGGGTGTTTGATAGTGAAGGCAAAAACGCCATTGGCAGCACGATCAAGGGCTTTGGTGGCGAGGAAGTGCGACAAATGGGCGAGTATGTCGTGCTCAAAGTCAAGGGGTATAAAAAAGAGGGCGATTCCCAAGTGCTCTATGGGGATTTGGAGTTTATGCGCCCAGCGATCACATTCACTAGCGGCGGGGTGGATTCAGATACGCTAGAGGTGGCGCTGCTAAAGCAAGATGTGCTGCAAGATTCTAGTGCGCTTTGGAGTGAAAATGAGTTTGTGTATTACGACAATTGCTCGATGTGCCACGCAGCGCACGCCCCTAGCGAGCACACTATCCAAGAGTGGGAGGGGATCTATGGCACGATGCGCGCCTTTGCAATGCCCACAGAGGCTAATGATAAGCTGATTTGGGAGTATTTGCAGGCGCACGCGAAGGGGAGTTTTGCGGTGGAGGAGTGAGATATTTATAGATTCTAGTTTCTGTGTTTGTAGGCATTGCGCTTTTCTAAAGAAACTTCGTTTTGGCGATAAATGCGGGAGCGGCACAAAAGTGCTTTGGTTACATACGCCTAGGTAGCTCCCTCCCACTTTTGCTTGCAACCCACATTTCTCATCGGAAATTTTAGAATGCCCAGCAAGCCAAGCGCAGAATGTAAGGAAAATTCAGAATCTAGTGCGGACTTATAATCTAGTCTAACAGAATCTCAAGCAGATTCAGAATCTAAAGAGCACACAGAATCTAATCAAAATCTAGATTCTGAATCTGTGCTAGATTCTAAGTTTCTTAGAGTCGTGTTCTCACGGATATTTTCTAGCTTCTCAAAGTCGCTTGTTTGCGCAAAAAGAAAAGGGGTTTCCCCTCTCCCCGCTCTCCCCAGCCCCGAAAAAGATAAAGCGCCGCTTTTTTGCTGTGGCTTGGCTTGCAACCCGTTGGGTCTTTTCGGCAATCGGGGAGAGAGCCTCGCTGTATCCGCTTCTAGCGCGGTTGGTGCTATCGCACCTACACATTGATTTGATTTTTGCAGAGCAAAAATGGCAGAATCTAAAGATGTAGAATCTTTAGATTCTGCTTCGGCTTGCGCTACCGCGCACACTATTGATATTTGGCAAAGCCTCGCACAAGCTTTTTGAAGTGGTGGATTCTGTAAGTCGTTTAGATTCTAAATCTGAATTGTTGAATCTAGAATCTAAATCCGCACTAGATTCTGAATTTGCCTTAGATTCCGCGCTTGGCTTGCCGGAAATTCTAGTATCTTGCGTAAGATTTGAATGTTGTGCAAGGCGAGACGAGGAAGCTACCTTAGGCGGTAGTGCCCGAAGTCGAGCCACCGCACTCATTCAAAGATTGCGTAAGAGACGAATTTCCAAAATTTTAGAATCTAAAAAGGAACACCTATGAACCATCATCTGCCTCTCCCCCTCCTCCTCCCCATCTACCTCCTAGCCGACACACTCCCCAACGCCCGCCCGCACTACCACAAGCTAGAATCTAGCATCGTTACCGCCACGCGTGTGGAAACCACGCTCGATGAGGCAGCGGGGAATGTGAGCGTGGTGAGCAAAAAGGACATTGAGCTGCGTCCCAATGCCAAGTTTAGCGACACACTGCGCGGGATAGAGGGAGTGAGACAGAGCAAATCGCGCGGGCTAGATACCTTTGATACGCTCACTATCCGCGGGATTGCCAATGGCGCGGCGATAATGCTCGATGGCGTTATCCTCAATGATATGAACAACAACACCAAGATGATTGTCGCGATGAATCCCGCGGATTTGGAACAGGTGGAGGTTATCCGCGGTCCCTTTTCTAATCTCTATGGCTCGGGGGCTATCGGCGGGGCGATACACTTCGTAACCTCAATGCCAAAGGCATTTAGCGCAAATGGCTTTTTAGGCTATGGCAATGGCTTTGATAACGACACCGCCCCGCGCAACACCCTGCGTGGCTATCTCTCGGTGGGCGATGCGCTTTTACATAAGCGATTGCGCCTTAAGGCTAGCTATGGTTTTGCACGCTCTGGGGGCTATGCTGCCGATAGCGCGTGGGTATATCCCGATGATACACTCCTAAATGGCGTGAGCGGGGGCATTCCCTCAAGCACCACGAGCGGCGCGCCCATCACGCTAATCGGCGATATGGGGGCGCAGAGCTACCACACGCACGATGTGCGAGTGAGGGCAGAATACGACTTCACGCCCAATGCGACGCTAGATCTAGGCGGGAGTTTTAATAACTACACCTACGACCATCTAAACCAACGCAGTTTTTTGCGCGATAGCAGCGGCAATGTCGTGTGGGGCGATAACACAAACACAAGCAATACTGGCAACCGCCCTATGCCTATGTATGCCCTGCGCGGCATAGGCAAGGAGTTTTATAACCAAAGTATCGCCTATATCGGCTACAGGCAGTATTTTGACGAGACTCTGCTAAGCCTCAAATACTCGAGGATTGATGGCTTTGATACCTTTCATAATCCCGATGGCGGGGCGGATTCTAACAATGAATCTAGTGCCAACACAAGCGTATTTGGCGGGCAGGGCACGCGCACCTTTACGCGCAGTGGCATTGACAATCTCGATATTTTCACAAGCCTCCCCTTTGAGATTCCCCATACGCTAGAACAGAGCGTGCTAGTGGGGATACAGACGCGCCATATCAGCACAAGCATTAGTGAGAGCAATATCACAAATTGGCGCGACTTCTCTAGCCCTAGCCTAGGCACAAAGGCGCAAAGAAGCGCGAACTCGCTTAGCCTTGGGGGCTTTGTGGAGTGGCGCAGCGTGTGGCTTAAGGGGCTTAGCACCTCGCTTGGCTTGCGCTATGACTATTGGCTAGGCTATGGCTATGAGAGCCTCTCTACTAGCGTGCCGCTGAGTGCCCCCACGGATTCTAACCACAAATCCAAACTTAGCCCAAAGGCTAGCCTAAACTACCAATTCACCCCCACAAGCCTGCTTAAACTCTCCTTTGGGCAGGGCTTTCGCGCGCCTAATATGTCCCAACTCATCGCAAACTACAAATACTCCGATGGCACGCAGGTGCTGGGCAATCCCACCCTGCGCCCTGAAAGCGTAACGAGCTTTGACATAGGCATAGAGCAGAAAATCCCCGCGCATTATGAAGGGCTTATCAAAGCCTATTATTTCCACACCTACCTAGAGGATATCATCTATCGCGACAGCGCAAACCAATCCTATCTCAACGGCGGACTAGCCCTCATCAACGGCTTAGAGCTCTCTTATAGGCAAAATCTCCCGCTTTCTTTTGGGGTGCTATTTACCTACACTTTTACCAACTCACAAATGCTACAAAACCCCGCAAATCCCGCCACCATAGGCAAAAAACTCACAGGCATACCCACCCACCTTGCCTATGGGCAGATTTATTATGATGATAGCCGCTTTTTTGGGAGCTTTGGGGTGGAGTGTATGAGCAAGCCCTTTAGCAGGGAGGATAATAGCGACACCATAAGCGGCGTGTATGGGGCGATAGATTCTTATATTTTAGCTGATGTGCGGCTTGGCGTGCGCTTTGGTGGGCATTATGAAGTGAGCCTAAATGCTACCAATATCTTTAACCACAAATATTATAGCTACTATCGCGCGCCCGGCGCGGCGTTTTATGTGCAGATTGGGGGGAGGTTGTGAGGTTTTTAGATTCTATACATTGAGCTTGCACTCGGGAAAAGGGCTTTTGCTTGCTCTACGCTCTTAAGTCAGAGCGGGCAAGCCAAGCACGGAATGTAAGGAAAATACAGAATCTAAGGAAAGCTTAGAATCTAGTCTAACAGAATCTAATTTGACAGATTTGGAATCTAAAACACACACAGATTCTAAGATTTAATACTTCAGATTCAAATACAGAATCTAACTCCGCAGATTCTAAAGATTCACAAAAGCAAAATGTAGAATCTAGCCTCTTAGATTCTTTTTCTCACGGATATTTTCTAGCTTCTCATCATCACTTGTTTGCGCAAAAGAAAAAGGGGTGTTATCCCCTCCCCGCTCGTTAAAGCCCCGAAAAAGATAAAGCGCCGCTTTTTTGCTGTGGCTTGGCTTGCAACCCGTTGGCTCTTTTTGCGCAATCGGGGAGAGTGCCTCGCTGTATCCTTGTCTAGGCAAAAAATCAGTGGTGGCACTGCTGCCACCTTTTTCCTGATTTTTCTAAAGAAACTTCGTTTTGCCACACACGACAAGGGCGAGAGATGGTATGTGCTGCCGCGCTACATATTTTATTTGGCAAAGCCTTGTTAAGGTTTTTTGGTGTTGTGGATTCTGTAAGCTGTTTAGATTCTGAATCTGCTTGAGATTCTGTTAGGCTAGATTCTAAGCTTTCCTTAGATTCTGTATTTTCCTTACACTCCGTGCTTGGCTCTGCCTCGCTTGGTGTGGATTCTGTAGGGTTGCTATTGCAAGCAACAAAATTAGTATTTGCGGTGTGGCTGTGTAAGTTTTGAAAAATTTGGGGAAGGTTAGCGGACTTGGCGTCCGTGCCTTTCACAAAACAAAGTTTCTTTAGAAATTTTTCAACCTTATCACATTGCATACCCGCTCTGCTGATGTGAGCGTAGCGAAACGAAAAAGAGCCATTTTCCCCCGAACACAAACCTAATACCTTAACACCCCCCAACACAACCTTATGCTATAATAACCACTTTTTCAAAGGATCCCATCGTGAAAGCACTCATACCAGCCCTTCTTAGCCTATGCTTTGCCTATGCCCTAGATTCTGCGCAATCTCCCCTCCCCCATAGCGCGCCACCTGCGCAATCCACGCAATCCCCATCTTTCACGCGACTTCAATCCGCGCTCACTCCCCCACACTTCCCCCTCACACTTAAAGATTTTTGGTTTGAAACCTCCTTTAGCAAGCCCGCTAAGAGCCATATTTTCCTAAGCTTTTGTGAGCAAATCGCTCTGCTTAATCTCTGGCAGGACGCATTGGGGCTCAGTCAGCACGTCTTTAGCGAGCCACTTTTGCGCCTAAGCAATCCGCGTATAGATTCTCTGCCTGCTGTGGGCGGGGGCAGTGGGAGCAGTATCAATCCCGAAACGCTAAAAACCCTCAATCCCGATGTAATCATCGTGTGGGCGGGGGATAAAAGGCTCGTGGAGTTTTCACGCAAGCTTGGAGTCCAAATCCTCGCCTTCTACCCACAAAGCATCGATGAGCTCTTTGTCAATATGGGGCAAATCGCGCAGGTTTTTGACAAGCAAGAGCTCTTTTTGCAAAAGGCAAAATACGCCCTCTCTCTGCTAGATTCACTCCCAAAGCCCCCAAAGGATTCTCAAAAAAGAGTAGTGTATGTCTGGGATAAACTCACGCGTATCGCGGGCAGCACGGGAATGGTGGGCGATATGCTAGCGCGCGTGGGCGTGCGGAGTATGGGCTCTAGTGTCGCGCTAGATTCTTATGAAGTGAGCTTAGAATCCCTGCTAGCGTTCAATCCCGAGGTAATTTTTATCTGGGGTGGCTCGCCGCTCACGCAACAATCCCTCTATGCCAATCCCCAACTACAAAACCTCGCAGCCATCAAGCAAAGGCAAGTCTATAAGCTCCCCAAATGGGATAATTGGGGCGTGCGCATCACCCAAACCGCCCTGCTCGTCTCCGCCCTAAGCTACCCGCAAATGTATGATTACAACGAGGTAAAGACACGGATTCAGAATCTAAACGCCACGCTCTTTGGCTTACAAGACTTCCCCACACATATTGAGCTCCTAGAGCGCGCGCAATGAGTGTCAAAAATCCCCCGCACCAAACAAGCGCGCATACGCTAAGCACGCCAAAGCCCTGCGCGCACGACACAAACGCACACAACAAGCGCGAGGCGCAGCAAACACAATCCACACAATCCACGCAAAGCGCGCCTACCAAATCCCCCGCGCACTCCTCCCTAAACCAACCCTCTACTAAGACAAAGCCCGCCTACACGCAATCCCCAAACAAAGACAACACAGATAGCACAAACACCACAGATACCGCAGGCACTGCACAATCCCCCGCTAAAAGCGCGCATTCTAAGCCCCACTCCCCCCACAAAGCCCTGCTCCTGTGCCTAGCTCTGCTCTTAGCTTGCGCTAGCATAAGCGCGCTTGTGGGCAATGGGAGCTTTGGCATTCCAAATACTAGCATTTTATTTGATATTCGCCTGCCGCGCATTCTTTTGGCTATCCTTGTGGGCTGCGTGCTAGCAGGGAGCGGGGCGGTTATGCAGGGTATGTTTAAAAACGCGCTTATCGATCCCTTTTTGCTTGGGATTTCATCGGGTGCTGCCTTTGGCTGTGCGCTGTGCATATGGCTACACGATAGCTCGCTGCTGCAAGTCTTTGCCTTTGGCTTTGGCTATCTCACGATTTTGGGCGTGGTGGGCGTATCCTATCTGTGCCAAAACTCGAGTATGTCGCTTATCCTCGCTGGCGTGGTTCTCTCGGCGTTTTTGGGAGCGATGAGTGGGTTTATCAAGTTTTTTGTCGAGCCTCAAAAGGCGCAGGCTATCGTCGTGTGGCTACTAGGCAGTCTCAATACTGCGCAATGGGGCGATGTGTGGGTAGCACTGCTTGGCTTTTGTGTGGGGTTTCTCCCGCTTTTTTGTATGCGCTGGCGGCTAAATACCCTCTTACTAAGCGATGAGCAGGCTATTAGCTTTGGCGTGCCTATTGTGAGGCTACGCATTGTTACGCTTTTTTGCGTGAGCTTTGCAGTCGCGCTGTGTGTGAGCGTGAGCGGCGTGATTGGGTGGATTGGGCTTGTGATACCGCATATCGCGCGCTTTTTGTTTGGGGCAGATATGCGCTTTTTGCTCCCCGCAAGCCTGCTGCTTGGGGGGATTGGGCTCACTCTAGCCGATGGTATCGCGCGCAATGTGGCGTATTTTGATATACCTGTGGGGATTGTTACAAGCCTTTTGGGCGCGCCGTTTTTTCTCTTTTTGCTCGTGAGGTTTGGCTATGTCAGAGGCTAAAGCCCCCACAAGGCTTGTGGTGAGTAACCTCTGCTTTGCCTACAAGCACGCAAAAACAAAAATCTTTGAGAATCTAGCCCTTAGCGCGCAAGCTGGGGAAGTGTGTGCGATACTCGCTCCAAATGGTGCGGGCAAAAGCACGCTATTTAGAATCCTCCTAGGCATTATCGGTGAGCGTTGCGCGAGCATTGTGCTGCAAAACTACCGCCCCAAAGCCCACGACAAGACAAATCCCAAAAGCGCGCCAAAAGACACACTAAAGGACGCGCAAGAGATTTGCCTGCATACGCTAAGTGCGCACAAAAGGGCGCGCTATATCAGCTATATGCCCCAATTTGTGGAAAGCCCATTTGGGTATTTGGTGCTCGATATGGTGCTGCTTGGGGCGCAAGTGCCTTTGTTTGGGCTGCCAGATTCTGCGATGAGAGATAAGGCTATGGGGCTTTTAGAAGAGCTTGGTATCGCACACCTTGCCTCTATGCCTATCACGCACCTAAGTGGCGGGCAGAGGCAGCTCGTGCTTCTCGCTCAAAGTCTTATGCAAGAGAGCCCAATCCTCCTGCTTGATGAGCCAAGCGCGCATTTAGATATCAAAAACAAATTTCTTTTGTTTGAAAAAATCACGGAGCAAACGCGCCAAAAGGGGCTTATCACGCTTGTAAATCTCCACGACATAGAGCTTATCGCGCGCTATGCAAACAAAGTCTATCTCATCGACAAAGGGTGCGTGTATGCGGCAGGAAGCCCGAGTGAGATTCTCACAAAGCAGAGGCTAGGGGAGTTTTTTGGCTTGCCAAATCTTATCTAAAGACTCTCTTATCTAAAGACTCTCTTATCTAAAGCCTCTCTCATCTAAAGCCTATCTAGCGCGATACTAAAGGGAGGTTTGTCAAACACCGCGATATGGAAAAGCGAGTCAAAAATCTTAATATCAAGCAAAAAGCCCTCGACTTTCACCTCGCATTTTTTGGTATCCATCTGCGTCGCCACGGCTTTAAAGATCACTTCGTGCCCTAGCTCGATGGGCGAGAGGAATTTCACATCGGCTGCTATCATCACACTATGGCGTTTATTGATCGCTGCCATCGCGGCATAAGAAGCGGCGTTAAAGATATATCCCGCGTGGATAAGGCTATTGTGCGCCTCTGTATCCATCACCATAGACTCCTCTGGCACAAAGCGCACATTTGCCGCCCCCCGAGTGAGTGTGAGTATCTCGCCGCACGCGTGTAGTTTGGTGCAAATAGCAAGCGTGTCGTTGTCTATAGGTAAATGCTCTTGCTCGTCCATATCTTAATCCTTATGTTTTAATGAGTTTAAAATACCCTCGCAGTGGCGGCGGATAGCCCTCTATCGTCAAGCCATTGTTAGAATCTAAAAAGTCCTCTAGGCTTAGTGTGTCAATCCAAGGCGTTTTGCGCTGCTCTTTGGTAGTCGTCTCCTGCATTCCTAGCACTTCAAAGCTCCCAAACCCCGCGCGCTCACACCAGCCCCTCAAAGCCTCAATGCTAGGGATAAAATACACATTACTCATTCTAGCATAGGATTTCTTAGGGCAGAGGCAAATCTCGTGGTTGGATTCTATAAGCAGACAATCTAAAATAAGCTCCCCGCCTTTTTTGAGCCCAAAGCTTAGATTCTTTAAAGTCGCGATTGGATCGCTGCGATGATAGAGCACCCCAAGGCATACGATACAATCAAACTTCTTCCCATACGCCACTCCAAAATCGCGCAAATCCTCAATCCCTAGCGGATAAAAATGTATGGGGGCTTTGGCGAGATGATTGATAAACTCAAATTGCGCTTTATAAACCGCGCTTGGATCAAAGCCATAGAGTGCCTTTGGACTAAAGCGCAGCATTTCAAAGAGATAATAGCCATTATTGCACCCCATATCGAGCACTTCCTTGCCCGCTAGGTTAAGATGAGGGGCGAGGAGGTTAAATTTCATAAAACTCTGCCATTCGGTATCAATGTGCAAAGTATCGATAAAAAATGGTCCCTTGCGCCAAGGTTTGAGTGCTAACGCGCTTTGGATTAGGAGCTCTCTCTCCCTAGGGTTTAGAGGCGCATTAGGCGTGAGCGTGATGCCATAGCTTGGCGTGTGGGTAGGGGGCAGAGTGAGGCTAAAGCTCATCTTAAGGACTTTGAGCCCCTCCACTACTTTGCTAAAAGCGATATAATCCCTGCGCGCTGCAAACTTTTGGCATTTTTGCTCTAGGGCGCGCTGCAGGGATTGTTTGGTGGGATTTTGGCTCATAGGATTCCATCAAAAAGCGTGGGTTGGCGCACTTCCTCGTGCGTGCGTAAAATCTCTAAGAGCTCGGCATCACTAATGCCCAAAATAAGCATAAAATGATACTGCTGATGGCGGATAAGTGAGGAAAGCTCGCTCTTATTTTTATACATAACAAACTCCCTAGATTCTGTGGATTTTCCCTTTTGGCTAGTTTGGCTAGATTCACTAAGGGGACTAAAATCCGCAGATTCTAAGAGCACATAGACACGCTTGCCCCACTTGGCATAGGTATCAAAATAGCGCATAAACTCTCGGAAATGCTCGCTCTCTTTTTGCGCGATAACGACTTTTTGGGTTTGTCCAAACTCGCGGATTCTGCCCTTTGTATCAACAAAATTTGGCTTTAAAAACTGCAGGCTTTCAAACTTATCGAGACTAAATTCTATCCCCTGTGCTTGACAAAATGCACACACCACACTTAGCACATCGACAAAGAGATAGGGGAGAGGGAGCAGATACTCCCTGCCTTGAGCGAGCACACGCACATCAAAGAGCGTGTAGGCAAGGAGCTCAAAGGGCGGACTAGGGGGCTTTAGCAGGCTTAGGATATTACTAGAGAGGAGCAAAATCTCTTGATTATCCGTGAGGACATAGCGGATTTTTGGCTGCAGAGATTCTAAGAGCTCTGGGAAGTCGCCCTGTGTGAAATAAGCGCGCTTATCGGTGATGATATTTGTGCTAAGCGCGTATTCTATGGCATTCACACTCACCATTTGGATATCCCACACAAGCATTTTGTAGTAGATGAGGCGTTTGATAGCCTCCTTTATATCCGCCACCTCAATCCACGCAATCTCTTGCCACAGCTCCTCGCTCCATCGCGCGTCCTCTTGCACGCACAAATCCTTGGGATACACGATCCCATATGCCCCTTGTGCGATAGCTTGAGGGATATTTTCAGGGCTCATCGCGACAAAAAGCCAGCCATTTTGGATTTTCTCCACCCTAGAGCTGATATTTTCAAACGCACTGATACTTGGTGTGTTTTGCAAAAATCCCCGCACGATACTCACTACTTCTGAAAGTCGCATTGTGATAGATAAAACTCCTCTTTGTGTTGTGCTTGTGCTCAAACTTGCTATCGGATTCTAAGAGATTTTCTCAAACGCTTATAACTTTCTCTTAGCTCAAGTGTGCTACAATATCCCCAAAGTGCTAAAACAAAAGGTAGCGTATGAGCAAATCCTCCAAGCCCTCAATGAGCGAGCTAGAACACAAACTCCAATACCATTTCAAAGACCAAAAACTCCTCGCCCAAGCCCTCACACATCGCAGTTGCAAAAGCAAGATTCATAATGAGCGATTAGAATTCTTAGGCGATGCGGTGCTTGATCTCATCGTGGGCGAGTATTTGTTTAAAAAATTCCCAAAGCTTAGCGAGGGCGATCTCTCTAAATTGCGCGCGTGTATCGTCAATGAGCAGGGGTTTAACAAACTCGCACTCGCCCTTGAGTTAGGCAAATACATCTTTATCTCCCCAAGTGAGGAGAGCAACAACGGACGCTCCAAGCCCTCAATCCTCTCTAACACCTTTGAAGCCCTCATCGGCGCAGTGTATTTAGAATCTGGCTTGCAAGAAGCCACGCGCATAACCCACGCGCTTTTAGAATCCAATTACAACAAAATCGATTTTGGGCTTGTGCGTGATTTTAAAACCTCGCTCCAAGAGCTCACGCAGGCGCGCTTTATGCAAATCCCGCGCTATGAGCTTATCAGTGAGACCGGACCTGATCATCAGAAATCCTTTACCATAGCAATTTTTATCGATGGCAGAGAATACGCGCGCTGCAGCGGGAGCTCCAAAAAAAATGCCCAACAAAAATGCGCCCAAGTCGCCTATGAAATCCTGCAAAAAGAGTGCGTATGAATACCTTTGGACATAGATTGCGCATAAGCACCTTTGGCGAATCCCACGGCAAGGGCGTGGGCTGCGTGATCGATGGTATCCCTGCTGGGCTTGGGATTAATGAGGAGTTTATCGCTAATGAAATGCGCCTACGACAAGGCGGCAGGACTCCCTATGCCACACAGCGCAAAGAGCCCGATGAGGTGGAGATTCTAAGTGGGGTGTTTGAGAGCAAGAGCACGGGCGCACCCATCGCGCTTTTTATCCCTAATCTGGCTAATAAATCTAGGGATTATGACAATATCAAAGACATTTTCCGCCCCTCTCACGCGGATTTTACCTACTTCCACAAATACGGCATACGCGACTATCGCGGCGGGGGCAGGAGCTCGGCGCGCGAGAGTGCAGTGAGAGTGGCTAGCGGGGCGATCGCTAAGCTTTTGCTAAGGGAGTTTGGTATCACGATAGGTGGCGGGATCATAGGCATAGGCGGGATAGAATCTAAGAGAGTGGATTTTAGCCTAAAAGAGTGCCAAGCCGCGCGAGATTCTGAAATCTTTGCCCTAGATAGCACGCTAGAATCTGCACAAAAGCAAGCCATCACAGAGGCTAAAAACACTCACGATAGCATAGGTGGCGTGGCACTCATCAAGGCATTTGGCGTGAGAGTGGGGCTAGGCGAGCCGCTTTATGACAAGCTAGATTCACATATCGGGGCACAAATGCTAGGCTTAAATGGTGTCAAGGCTGTGGAAATCGGCGAGGGCTGCAATGCCTCCAAGCTCAAGGGCTCGCAAAACAATGATTGTATGGATTCTCAAGGCTTTGTGAGCAATCATAGCGGCGGTATGCTAGGGGGCATAAGCAATGGTGAAGAAATCGTGATAAAGGTGCATTTTAAGCCAACACCTAGCATCTTCCTCCCCCAAGATACCCAAGATGTGCAGGGCAATCTCGTGCGCTCTCTTATCAAAGGGCGGCACGATCCGTGTATCGCGGTGCGGGGCAGCGTGGTGGCACAGGCGCATCTGGCACTAATCCTCGCGGATATGCTCCTTGCTAATGCCACGAGCACGATGGCGCACCTACAAGCAATCTATCACAGAATCTAAACACTAAGGAAGACTATGGCACCAAAAATCATCACGCGTTTTGCGCCTTCCCCCACGGGCTATTTGCATATCGGGGGCTTGCGCACCGCACTCTTTAACTACCTCTATGCCAAAAGGCATAATGGCGAGTTTTTGCTGCGTATCGAGGATACCGATATGGCGCGCAACTCCAAAGATGCCGCCGAGGCGATTATAGAATCTTTTGAATGGGTGGGATTAGCCCACGATAGGGAGGTGTTTTATCAGAGCAAACGCCTCCCCCTCTATGCGCAATATATCCAAAAACTCCTAGATGAGGGTAAGGCGTATCACTGCTATATGAGTAAAGAAGAGCTAGAATCTAAGCGCGAGGAGGCGCAAAAACAAGGTAAAGTGTGGAAATACGACAATCGCTATCGGGATTTTAGCGGCACGCCGCCAGAGGGGATAAAGCCCGTGGTGCGTATCAAAGCCCCCCTTGAGGGCGTAATAGAGTTCAAAGACGGCGTGAAGGGCACAATACGCGTCGATGCCAAGGAGATTGATGACTTTGTGATTGCGAGGGCTGATGGCAGTCCGACTTACAACTTCGTGGTGGCGGTGGATGACGCGCTGATGGGCGTGAGCGATGTGATACGCGGTGACGATCACTTAAGCAACACGCCTAAGCAAATCATCATCTACCAAACCCTAGGCTTTGCTATCCCTAAATTTTTTCACGTGCCTATGATCCTAAGCCCCGAGGGCAAAAAACTAAGCAAGCGCGATGGGGCTATGGGCGTGATGGAGTACCAAAAGATGGGCTATCTCCCACAGGCTTTGCTAAATTTTCTCGTGCGGCTTGGGTGGAGCTATGGCGATGAGGAGATTTTCTCACTTGAGCGGCTTTTAGAGATTTTTGATCCCTATGCGTTAAATAGTGCGCCTTCAAGCTACAACCAAGAAAAGCTCCTATGGCTCAATCACCACTATATCAAGCAAACGTCAAATCGCGAGCTCTTAGAGCTTGTGAGGGAGTTTGGCGTGCAGGGGCTAGAGGAGTATGAGGGGATAAATGCGAGCGCAGAGGCGTTGGACGCGCTTTTTTATGAGCTAAAAGATCGCAGCAAGACTTTAGTCGAGTTTGCCACGCACTATAATGAAATCCTCCACGCCCCCACCAACTACGATCCTAAGCTGCTAAAAAGGCTAGATTCACAAGGAGCGGAGATACTAGGCGAGCTTTGTGCGATGTTCCCCACGCTCCCCACCACGAGCCCAAGCGATATAGAATCCGTCCTAAGCGCATTTAGCGAGGCTAATGGGCTAAAAATGGGGCAGGTTATGCCGCTATTGCGACTAGGGATTTTGGGTAAAGGCGGAGGGATTGCTATGGGCGTAGCGATATTTGTGCTAGGCGCGAGAGAGTGTGAGCGACGCGTGCGCACCCTGCTAGATTCACAGGAGGGGAAATGCGAGTAAAAATGCCCATACAAAAAATCCTACAATCCCACTCTAGATTCTATATGCACTCGCGTAGCAAAACTCGAGTGCATAGACAATGCACTACTCTAAATGGCATTCCTAGCGCGCTGATACCACATAGCTTTTTAGATTCTAAGCATTCTTTGTGTGCTTACGCAGCGGAGGCAATGGGGGCTTTACTCATTGATAACAACACATTTTGCTATCGTAAAATTTGGAGTTAAATAATGGCTAAAAACATTAAAATCGAAAAAACCCAAGCGCTTTTAGAGGAGGTGCTAACCACCGCGCTAAGTGAGCTAGACGATCCGCTTTTGCGCTCACTAAGTATCACGCGAGTGCTCTGCTCTAGGGGCAAATACCACGCCAAGGTGTTTATAGAATCTAGCGCGATAAACAAGGAGCAACGCCCCAAAATCCTCTCTCACTTAAACAAAGCCAAGTCCCTCCTACGCGAGTATGTGCTAAGCGCAACGGGGTGGTTTAGGAGCCCTGATTTTAGCTTTGTCTTTGATGATGAGCTAAGGGCAAGTCAGAATCTTAATGCGATTTTTGAACAAATCAAAAACCAAAGGAGTGAGAATGATTGATCTAGCCTTAGAATCCCAAATCACCAACCTTGCGGAGTCGATGGGCTTTGTGCTCTATGATATCGTGTGGGTAAAGGAAAATGAGCAAAATATCCTGCGCGTCTCGCTCACCAAGCCCCACAATGGCGATACAAATACGCCCCGAGATTCTATCACGCTTGATGAGTGCGCGCTCTTTAGCACTGCACTCTCCCCACTCCTTGATGTCGCGCTCGAGCAATCCCACGCCTATCATCTTGAAGTGAGCTCGCCGGGACTAGAGCGCACGCTTAAAAAGCCTAAGCATTTTGCCCTAAGCCTAGGCGAGGAAGTGAGTGTGGTGCTCAAAGAAAAAAGCACGGAGGGCAAAAATGTGGCGATAGAGGGGGTTTTGTGTGCGTGCGATGAGGAGAGTATCACGCTAGAGGGGCATACGCCAATCCCTCTGGCACAGATTAAAAAAGCTAAGACGATTTTTAGATTCTATGCTTGATACCATACTGCTACAATGCGCCATCGCTAAGGCGTGGGAATACCAAACACTCACACTCCCAAATCCTAGCGTGGGTGCGCTGCTCTACTCCCCACGATATGGAATCCTAAGCCTGCAAGCCCACCAAAAAGCCGGCGCGCCGCACGCCGAGGTGCTTGCCTTCGCCCACGCTGCGCGCAAAATCTATGAGAGAGAATCTAGGAGCGATAAGAAAGATGGTGGAGATTCACTCCTCACAAGTGACAAGTTTGCCCCACAAACTTGCGATGAGATGATACAAGCCCTAGATTCTCTCCTCGCCCTGCCCCTTACAGAGCAAAGCGCGGCATTGCACGATTTTTTGATGCAAAATGCACGCGGATTGTTTGAGGACTGCACGCTGTATGTGAGCCTAGAGCCCTGCACGCATTTTGGCAGGACACCTCCCTGCGTGGAGCTCACCAAGGCTATGCGCCCAAAGCGCGTGGTTATAGGCACAACAGATCCGCACACAAAGGCTAGTGGCGGTGCGGAGATTCTCAAAAATAGTGGTATAGAAGTCGTGTGTGGAGTGTGTGAAGACGCCGCGCAGGCACTGCTCTATCCCTTTGTGTGCTACCAAGAGCGCGGGAGCTTTAGGCTCTTTAAGCTCGCTATGCGCCTAAATGGCGACTACAAAAGCGGGCAGATCTCACAACCCGCCACGCAGACTTTCACGCACAACCAACGCGCCGTGAGCGACACACTCATCGTATCAGGCGAGACTTTCCGCACCGATTTGCCCCGCTTAGATTCTCGGTTTGCCACGCCGCCCTATGACGCCACGCATTTGCCAAATATCGAGATTCTCACGCGCTCCACATTTGCCCCAAGCCTCAATCCACACTTTGCCACACGCCCCGCCACACTCTGCCATAGCCCACAATCCCTAAGCACGCATCAGGGCTTTTGTATCATCGAGGGGGGTTTTGGGCTTTTGGCAACACTCAAAAGCCAAGTCGATATGGTGCTCTTACATATCGCGCCTAATTTTTATCCAAGCCCAAATACTCTGCCACACGTGCCTATCTCCTCACTGGGTGATGAGGCGCACAAGGAGCTTTGTGCGCTCAAACTCCTACACACCACCTCGCACACGGGAGATATTAGCCTATGGTTCAAAAACCCCTAGCCATCTATCAGCTAAGCGATGGGTATTGCTACAACACCGATAGCCTCATTCTCGCGCATTTTGCTAAGGATTTTTTAAAATCTCGCAATCGGGTGCTAGATATCGGCGCGGGAAGTGGGATACTAGGCTTGCTCTGTGCGCGTGAAGTGCCCATATCGCTAGAGATGGTTGAGCTAGATTCAAAGGCTTGTGCGCTCGCGCGCCTCAATGCGCAAAACACGGACTTTGCCAAAAAAGCCATTATCCATAATCAAAATATCTTTGACTTCCAAACCCAAGGGCTTTTTGATGTGATACTCTCAAACCCGCCCTTTTATAACGCCAATATCCTAAAAAGCCCCAATGAGCGCAAAAATCTCGCGCGTATCCAAGATTCTATGCCACTTGATAGGCTCGCTAAATGCACCAAACGCCTCTTAAAGCCGCGTGGGAATCTACTGATGTGCTATGACGCGCGGGAATGCTATCGTTTCTTATTTGCGCTAAGAAGTGCGGGGATTTTTGTGCAAAATATGCGTTTTGTCTATCCACTGCGTGATAAATCCGCCACGCTTGTGCTCATACAGGCAAAAATCGACTACAAGGGCGATGTGAATGTCCTGCCACCGCTTTTTACGCACAACTCTCCCAATCAGCAAGACAACACTAAGGAATTACAAGCAATTTATCAGTGGGCAAAAACCTTTAGCATCAAGGTGTATAGCCACGATATACAACTCTAAAGGATCGCTATGGATTTACTCACCACCATCACACTCGCACTCGCGCTTAGCGTGGTGTTTGGCATTATTTTTAGCAAGCTAAAAATCCCCGTGCTCATTGGCTATATCGTTACAGGGATAGTCGTCTCGCATTTCGTGCGGCTAAACTCCGAGGACGCGAGTCATTTGCGAGAGATCGCCGAGTATGGAATTGTGTTTTTGATGTTTCTCATCGGTGTGGAATTTAGCTTTAACAAAATGCGTAAGATGAAGCAAGAGGTAATGCTTTTTGGGAGTATGCAGCTTGGGCTTAGTATGCTGCTCTTTTTTGTCGGGGGGTATTATTTCTTTGGTTTTGGGCTTTATACCTCGCTTATCGTCGCAAGCGCGCTTAGTCTCTCTTCAACTGCTATCGTGCTCAAGCACCTCAAAGATTCTAGACAGATAGAAACCGGCTATGGCAAAAGCTCGGTGGGGATTTTGATAATGCAAGATATTGCAGTCATTCCCATTTTGCTAATGATTGCGATGATGAGCAATAAGGATCTTTTACTTAGCGATATGCTGCTAAAGACTTTTATCTCGATTGTGATTTTGCTTTTTGTGCTGTTTTTTCCGGGCAAATACATTGCCAAAAAAATGCTGCGATTTACTGCCGGTATGAATACCGATGAGATTTTTGTCGCGGCGGTGCTGCTCATCGTGCTAGGCTCTTCGCTCATTAGTAGCCATTTTGGATTCTCTGCGTCGCTTGGGGCGTTTTTGGCAGGTATGATTATCTCTAACACCCCCTATCGCTATCAAGTAGAATCTGTGCTTATCAACTTCCGCGATATTTTGCTTGGCGTGTTTTTTATCACTATCGGTATGCAGGTTAAGCTAGGTTTTTTGGTGCATTATTTTGTGCCAATCACGATCCTTATCTGCTGCGCGATGCTTGGTAAGACGCTTGTTGTGTATGCGTTTTTGCGCTTTTTTTGTGGGGATAGGGTAGCACTCAAAACCGCGCTTTCTCTCTCACAGATTGGGGAATTTTCCTTTGCCATCTTTCTCATTGCAAGCGCACACCAAGTCCTAAACCTAAAGCCAAGCGGTGGGATTATCCAGCACATACTGCCACAGGGATTTTTTGAGAGTATCACCACAGAGGAGATTTACCAATTCCTCACACTTATGGTAATATTTTCTATGATTGCCACGCCCTTTATCCTTGAAAAGCTCGAGCATATCACCAATTTCACACTCACAAAGCTCCATATCATCAAAGACAAATCGAGCACGCAGGATTTGCCCTCTAGCTCTCAATCTCTGCGCGATCACTACATCGTCTGTGGCTATGGCAATGTCGGCGCGGAAGTGATAAAAAAACTCCAAGAGAGAGGCAGGGAATATATCGCCATAGACAACAATCCCACCAATGTGCGCAGAGGGCTAGATAAGGGCGATAATGTGATTTTTGCAAACCTCATCTATGGCAATATCTTTCAACAAGTGGGCATACAAGAATGCGCGGGGGTTATCATCGCCATAGATTCTGTGTATGAGATGCGCAGTATCTATGACAAAATCCGCTCTATCGCGCCTTCGTGCAAGATTTTCACGCGTATGAACGCACAGGGCAAGAGGGAGGGAGTGGATTGGCTAGATTTTAGCGCGGTGGTTGATGAGAGCACAGAGATAGCCAACCTCCTCGTGCAAATCGCCCTCGCACAGAAATAAGGCTAAGCGATACGATGGTGGCTAGATTCTAAAAGCCCGATAGGCAAGTGTGTAGAGGAGGACAAAAGCTAGAGAAAATACGATAAGCAGCGCGGTGTGCTCATAGCAAAGCACGCTTAAGAGCATAAATGGCGCGTTAATAGCGATGATGAGCAGTGAGGTTTTGGCGTTTGCAGATGGCACCTTGCGCGCACTAAAACGCACAAAAATGAGAGTGTGCAAATGCAGTGAATCTGGCTGCATAGCGTGGGCTTTTTGTCTCTTCCGCCGAAAGATTGAAAAGAGTACTTCCCATACTGGATATATCATCAGGCTCAGTCCAAACCAAGCACTTACGCCATTTGAGGGGTTTTGCGTCAAAGCTACGAGCAAAAACCCCGCCAAAAATCCTAAAAAATACGCTCCTCCATCTCCTAAAAAAACTTTTCCATACGGGAAGTTTAGCACAAAAAAGCCTAAAATGGCGGCTGTAGTCAAAACTGCGATTTGGAAAATATCCCAATCCTGCACCTCATAGGCGACAACCGCGATAGCGATGAAGATTAGCAAGCACACACCACTTGCCAAGCCATTGAATCCATCAATGATGTTTGTGGCGTTTGTAACCCCCACTAGTGCAAAAATACTAAACAACATTCCCGCCATATATGGAAACGTAAAGCCAAGTGAGAGATCGCTGATATAAGTGTGCATCGTATAGCAGGCTAGAAACGCCCCAAAGCACTGCAAAAGCAGGCGTAACTTAGGGCTTAGCGCGGAGCTAAAATCCTCCGCTAACCCACTCAAAAAAATAATCAAACTCCCAAACAAAAGCCCCAAAATAGGCTTATCAAAGCCAAAGAACACGACACAGGCACTCACACACGCGATAAAAATCCCAACGCCACCGGCACGAGAGGTATTGTCTGTGTGGAATCTCTGGGGTTTATCTGAAGTCGCAGAATCCACAAAACACTGCAAACGAGAGGAGAGAGCAATAATGCCCAAACACACGCCTAAGCTTGCTGCAAAGCTTATGAGTGCGCTAATAAACAAACTATCGTAAGCTTCCAAATATCACCCCACAGATTGTATAAAAGCTGTTATTATACAACAAAAAGCGCGTTTTTTTTTTTTGTCTTTGTGGGCTTGTATTATCGTGTGTTAGGGCATTTGGTAAGATTTTAGAGAAAAAAGATTGAAAAGTACTCTTTTCAATCTTTCGTAAAAAAATCAAACGAGGCTTATCGCCAATGCAGCCTGATGGCGTGCATTTCCATATGCTTATTTACAAACGCCTCACTAAGGGCAATGCAAAAACTTCATTGTGGATTTTGGCATTGTATGTGCCTTTTGTGGTTCTGAGTGTGGTGTTTGCCCACCATAGCCTAGTGCTTATCCTCACTAGCCTCGCATTTGTCCTACTCTATCAGCTTATCTACAAACGCCTCGCGACTTTTAAACTCTAATGAGGATTTTGCCTTTGAGAAATGCACGCCTATGCGCACTAAAAGCCTGCCCTCGCCCCGATTTGCGCTCATTATTCTTTAAGTCTATCAAGGCTGCTCTAAGATTCTATAATGCTAGCGCAGTGGCTACAGAATCTAAAACCATCACATAAACTCTTGGAGCTTATTTGCCTGCGCCATAAACGCCTCTAGCCCCTCCCAATCCCTAGATTCAAGCATATCCTTAGCTTTTTGTAGCTCTTCTTGGAAGCTCGTGATAGAATCTAGCACATTTTGCGTGTTTTGCTTAAAGATATCATTCCACATTTTTGGCGAACTCTTTGAAAGCCTGCTCATCGAGCGAAAGCCCCCACCTATGAGGGCTAAAATCGTCTGTGGATCTTCCTGTCCAAGCACCGCGTTAGCAAGCGCGTAGCTGATGATATGGGGCATATGGCTAATGAGTGCGATATGCCTATCGTGCGCGTGCGCGTCCATTTTGATAATCTTCATACCAATCCCCAAAAAAATCTCACGCGCCATCTGAATCTGTGCCTCGCCGCTCTCCTCTAGGTTTGTCAAAATCACAATGCTATCTTTAAACAAATGTGGCAGTGCCGCCTTAGGTCCATAAAACTCCGTGCCCGCCATAGGATGCGCGGCGATGAAATTTTTGCGTATAGAATCTGGAATATGCGCGATGATTTGCTCCTTCGTCCCGCCAAGATCGATGATAGTCGCGCTAGGCTTGATTGCCTTGAGCCTAGGCAACAGCGCGATGATGGATTCTACAGGGGTGGCGAGAAAGAGCACATCGCCTTGACTAATAAGCTCTTCTAAGCTAATGCACTCATCCACAAGCCCAAGTGAGAGGGCTTGCTGGGAATGCAAAGGATTGCTATCAAAGCCCGCGATACAGCCAAATCTCCCAAGCTCGCGCAATGCTAGCCCCATAGAGCCGCCAATAAGCCCTAGCCCGATAATCCCTGCGTTTAGTTTGTGCTCCATACCTGCTCCTTGCTACAGAATCCACTGATAGAATCTACGACAAAATCTTAAGAAGCACTATTGTAACGCAACTTTGCTATGAGTAAGCTATGGCAAAACCTCGCGCAAAATCGTGCTATAATGCCCCTTATGAATATACACATACGCGATATTAATCAAGGACTTATGCGTCAGATTCTAGGCGTGTCGGCGGTAATGTTTGAGAGGGGCTTTTTGGGGATTTTCTATGGCTCACTCTCGGCGCGAATCTCCCAAGATAGGTTTATGATAAACAAAAGCGAAGCAGCCTTTGCCAATCTCGCGGCAGAGAGTCTCATCGTGCTGGACAAAACGCACGATTATCGCTGGAATGAAGCGAGCAAAGATGCGCATATCCACGCCAATCTCTATGAAAATTTTAGCGAGGCGAAGTTCATCGCTCACGCTATGCCCCCCTATATCACGGCATTTTCACTCAAAAACGCTGCCTTTGAGCCCAAGGATTATTTTGGCTATGAGTATTTGGGAGAGCGCATACCTATCTTTGATCCTAAGGATTTTGAGACTTGGTATGAGCGCGCTGATACCGATATCGTGCGCTATCTCAAGCAAAGCGGGCAGGAGTTTATCATCGTGCGTGGGTATGGTGTGTATGCGTATAGCAGGGATATAGGAGAGATTGCCAAAAAACTTGATATCATCGAGCAAAGTGCCAAGATTCTCTCACTAAGCCAAGGTCTCGCGCTGAATCTTCAGGATAATACTTATTATGGAATCTAAATATCTACCAACACATTAAACAACATTCCCTATAATCTCGCGGTTTGAACTCTAACCTCTACAAAGGATTTGTATGATTAATCACGATTTGGGCAAGCTCATCTTGCGTCTGTGCGTGGGCGGACTTATGCTCTTTCATGGGATTTTTAAATTGCAGTATGGTATCGATGGTGTCAGCGGGCTTTTAGAATCTAAGGGCTTGCCGACTTTTATGGCGTATGGCGTGTATGTGGGTGAAGTCCTCGCGCCACTTTTAATCCTCATCGGCTATCAGGTGCGTATCGCGGCACTTGTGGAGATTTTTACCATGCTTGTAGCGATTTATAGCGTGTTTGGATTCAGTATTTTTGGGCTTGATGACACAGGTGGCTGGATTATCGAGCATCAGTTATTGTATATTTTGCCCTGCCTTGCGCTTTTCTTTATGGGTGGCGGGCGATATGGCATAGGGCTTTTCCTCAAAAAATACTAAAGGATTGCAATGCAAGAAACTATCACCAACGCGCTTAAGGGCGTGATTTATCCTAATTTTCAAAAAGACATTGTGAGCTTTGGCTTTCTCAAAGGAGTGGATACGAGCTGCACGCCTCCGCGCGTAGATATCGCTATCCCCTCAAGCTCCGATGAGATTCTCGCCCAACTTGGCAATGCCGTGAAACTCGCGCTAAAAAACGCAGGCATAGAAGAGGTAAGCATCAATATCTCCACCCCTAAGCCTGCTCCCAAACCTACCCCTAAGACTAAAAATCTCGCACCCCAAATCAAGTCCTTTGTGATGGTGAGCTCGGGCAAAGGTGGCGTGGGCAAATCCACTACGAGCACCAACCTCGCTATCGCCCTAGCCCAAGAGGGCAAGCGCGTGGGACTACTAGATGCGGATATTTATGGACCAAATATCCCGCGTATGCTAGGACTACACGCCAACAAAGCGATGGTAGATGAATCTAAGAAAAAAGTAATCCCGCTCAAAGCCTATGGCGTGGAGATGATGAGCATAGGGGTGCTCTATGATGAGGGGCAGAGCCTCATATGGCGCGGTCCTATGGTAATGCGTGCGATTGAGCAAATGCTTACCGATGTGCTATGGAGTGAGCTTGATGTGCTCATCATCGATATGCCACCGGGCACGGGCGATGCGCAGCTCACGCTCGCCCAAAGCGTGCCTGTGAGTGCTGGAGTAGTCGTAACCACACCCCAAAAGGTGAGCCTTGATGATAGTGCGCGAAGCCTTGATATGTTTAGCAAGCTAAATATCCCAATCGCAGGGATTATTGAAAATATGAGTGGCTTTATCTGTCCGGGCTGTGGGCAGGAGTATGATATCTTTGGCAAAGGCACAAGCCAAGCCATCGCGACACAATACGCCACCACCACAATCGCCCATATCCCCCTAGAGCCAAAAGTGCGCGAGGGCGGGGATAGCGGCAAGCCCATCGTGTTTTTTGAACCCCAAAGCCAAAGTGCCAAAGCCTACCTACAAGCCGCACAATCGCTCATCGCATTTTTGGACAAAGTGCAGCGCGAGAATCTCGCAGACAATAAAGACATACAACCCATAAATCACTAACCCCTCATTATGTCAAGCACCATATGCGGAGCGGAGCCATTATTAACTGCAATTTGTCGAGGACAAATTGCTATCGCTCGCGAGCATACACTGCATTTTCTAGCAAGATTACAGAATCCTTTGGTGCAATCGCGTCAGGAACGCCACTTGGGCTAGCATCTTTTCTATAAACCCGACTAGATTCTATTTATTCTTGCAAATGGGTAATTTCGTGCTATCGCGCGCAAACAAGCGCGGTGTTTAAGCTTTTTAAAGCCCAAATCTTATAGAATCTAGGCTATTTCAAACGCAAGGAATGCGATGAAGTTTTATAACATTGAGTATTTGCCACAAATGCGCTATGAGGTGTTGGGGCTCGTCAAGGGCAATGTCGTGCGCTCCAAGCACATAGGGCGCGATATTATGGCGGCACTAAAAAACATCGTGGGAGGTGAGCTCGTGGGCTATACAGAGATGCTTAGTGAAGCAAGGGATATAGCCACGCAGAGAATGGCTGCCGAGGCACAAGCACTAGGGGCAAATGCTATCATAGGCATCAAATACACGACTTCTTCCATATCGCAGGGCACGACAGAGGTGCTAGTCTATGGAACTGCGGTTAAGATGGATATTTAAGCTTAGATAAGATTTTTCGATATTATAGAAACTCACTCACAAAGGCTATGACAATGGATAATGAAGTGCTACTCAAGACGATTGACAACCTCCCTCCACTCTCCACGACAGTAATAAAATTGCGTGATTATATAGATTCTGCCGGGGCGGATGTGAATATGCAAGAAGTCGTCAAGATTATCCAACAAGATCCATTGCTTACCGCAGAGCTTTTGCGCTTGGCAAACTCGCCATTTTATGGGTTTTCGCGCGAGATCTCCACAATCCAGCAAGTCGTCTCACTCCTAGGGATTAACAATGTCAAAAATGTGGCGATTGCAAACTCTATCAGAAGCACTTTTAAAGTCGATGTATCGCCCTATGGGCTCAACACGCAGGAGTTTTTGGGGAATTGTATCAAGGAGACAAACTTCATCTCTGATTGGCTCTCAAATGAAGATAAGAAGCTCTCCCAAATGCTCGTGCCCTGCTCTATGCTTTTGCGTTTGGGAATTATTTTGTTTTCTAATTCTTTGCGTGTGCTTGGCAAAGACAAGGAATTCCTAGCCGTGCTTAAAGAAAACCACTTCCACAACATAGGAATGATTGAAGAGGAGTTTTGCGGGACGGATTCACTCTCGTTTCTCGGGTTTTTGCTCAATCACTGGAAGTTTGATGAAGCTTTGATCGAGAGTATCTCCTATATCAATAGCCCGCACGCCGCACACGATAGTGCCAAAAAGGGATCGTATGCGCTAGCAATTGTGAATTGTTTGTTTGAACCCCATCAGGGCGGGAGTGTGTTTAATACCCACAAAGCCCTAGATTTGATACAAGAAGCCAATGAACAAGGCGTGAAATTTGCGCAAAGCAACTTCCTTGATAAGCTCCCTCCCGCAATGGTAGCCAACCTCAATAAGCCTCTTGATGATTAGAGGGTGCTAAGATTACAGAATCTAAGCCCACTAGCAACATTGTAGAATCTAGAGATACCAAGCAGAGAGGTTTTAGACTCTGTGCGCAGCAGAGCGAGCAGGGATTTATTCCCTGTGAGTGATACCAAGTTTTGCAGCGTAAAACTTGCAGTAAATAATAGGGCTCTAGGTGGGTTTATAGAATCTATGCAATTACTAAATCGCGTTCCTGACGCGCTTGCACCAAAAGATTCTATAATCTCGTAAAGATTGCAGTGTATGCTCGCATAAGCCAGAGCAAGCGGAGATTCACTCTCCGCGAGCGGTATCAAGTTTGCCCTAGCAAACTTGCATAAAACGATAGAATCTAATAAGCCCCCCAACCCAAAGGGATTATTTGCTTGAGAACTTGCGCTTTAAAAACTCGCTAAGTCGCGCAAAATATGTCCAAAACAGCGGGATAAAAAATGTCCCGATAAATGTCGTGGCAAGCACGCCGCCAATCACTCCCGTGCCTATGGCGTGCCGACTTGCCGCTCCCGCACCGCTACTTATTGCCAAAGGCAGCACCCCAATCCCAAAGGCTAGAGAAGTCATCACGATGGGGCGGAATCTAAGTCTAGCCGCCTCTATGGCAGATTCTATAATGCCTAAGCCCTCCTGCTCGCGCTTGTGCTGGGCAAACTCCACGATCAAAATCGCATTTTTAGCCGCTATGGCGATGAGTGTTACAAGCCCTATTTGGAAATAAATATCATTGCTTAATCCGCGTAGCAAAGTCGCTAGCCCCGCACCAAACACCGCAAAGGGCACGGCAGAGAGCACCGCAAAGGGCATAAGCCATCGCTCATATTGCGCCGCTAGGATCAAAAACACAAACACCAAGCCTAGCACAAAGGCTAGCATACCCGTGCCGCTGCTTGCTTTTTCTTGATAAGATATGCCTGAATACGCGATTGTGTAGCCCTCTGGCAGGACTTCCTTTGCCACTTCTTCAATCGCCCTTAGCGCATCACCGCTCGAATACCCCTCATTGGCATCGCCCATAAGCTTGACGGCGGGGAAGAGATTGAATCTATCGATAATATCGGTATTGACAATACGCTCAAAATCCACAAGCGAGCTGATAGGCACGAGACTGCCATCGCTTGATTTGACAAAGGCGCGGCTAAAATCCTCGGGAGATTCTCTAAACTCACTCTGTGCCTGCACAAAGACTTTGTAAGTGCGTCCATAGAGGTTAAAGTCATTGACATAGTAGTTGCCAAAAGTGCTTTGTAGCACGGTAAAAACATCATTGACATTGACTTTAAACGCCTTTGCCTTTTCCCTATCAAGCGTTACATAATATTGTGGGATATTGGCATTTAGGAGGCTCCGCACGCCCTTGAGCTCTGGGCGTTTGCTCGCCTCTGCCACAAGCAAATTGGCGTAATTGTTCAAATCCGCTACACTGCCTCCGGTTCTATCTTGGAGATAGACTTCAAAGCCCCCCGCAAGCCCCATTCCCATAATCGCAGGGGGATTAACCACAAAGGCAGTGGCATCGACTTTTTGATTAAGCGCACCCGTTAGAGCCCCCGCCACGCTAAAGGAATCTTCTCCCTTGCCCTTACGCTCGCTCCAATCTTTGAGATTCACAAACGCGGTGGTGGCGTGCGTCCTAGGCGCGCTCGCCATCATATCATAGCCTTGGATAAGCATAAAGGACTGCACATTTGGATTGTTTTTTAGCACATCAATCATCTTATCGCCCTCTGCAATATTGCGACTTAGCGAGCTCGCAGGCGGCAGGGACATAAAGGCAATAAGCATACCTTTATCCTCTGAAGGCACCAAGCCATTAGAGAGCTTGCTAAATATCCCAGCAGTGGCGAGCAAAAATGCCCCAAAAAGTAGCAAAAGCAACAAGCCACGACGGATAAATTTGCTCACGCTAAGCGTGAATTTTTCAGTCAGCCAATCAAAAAAGAGATTAAACTTGCGCACGACTAAAAAGGGTTTGGGCTCTTTCTTTTTGAGGATAGAGACACAAAGTGCGGGCGTGAGGGTGAGCGCGACAAACCCAGAGATTACCACAGAAACGACGATGGTTACGGCAAACTGCTTGTAAATCTCCCCAGCAAAGCCCCAGATAAATGCCACAGGGATAAACACTGAAGAGAGCACGAGCACAATCGCTATCACAGGGCTTTGCATCTCATGCATCGCCTCAATCGTCGCGTCTTTGACTGAAATCTCGGGGTGGCTATGCAAAATCCGCTCGACATTCTCAATCACGATAATTGCATCATCAACCACGATACCAATGGCAAGCACAAGCCCAAAGAGCGTGAGTAGATTTATGGAGAATCCTAGCACATACATTCCCGCAAACGCCCCGATAATCGATACAGGAATAGCGATAACCGGAATAATCGTGGCGCGAAAATTTTGCAAGAAAAAATACATAATGATGATAACAAGCACGATGGCTTCTATAAAAGTCTTAATCACTTCTTTGATAGAGATAGCTACAAACTTTGTCGTATCATAGGCGATATCATAGTGCATACCTTGTGGGAAGTTTCCTGAAAGCTCTTGCATTTTTTTCTCAACATCGTGTGCGACTTGCAATGCATTAGCCCCGGGCTGCAAAAACACCCCAAAGCCCACCGCGTCCTTGCCATTAAACTTATTGCGGACAGTATAGGTTTCTGCGCCTAGCTCGATTGTGGCGACATCTCTTAGACGCAAGCTCGAGCCATCAGAATTGGAACGAATGATGATATTGCTAAATTCTTCAGGCTTGATAAGCCGCCCCTGCGTGTTGATAGAATAAGTAAAGACAATATCCTTGCGCATTGGCTCTTGTCCAAACTGCCCCACGGCAAACTGCGCATTTTGCTCTTGGATTACCTGCGCGACTTCAGAGGGCGTGAGGTTGTTTTGCGAGAGCTTGTCGAGATCAAGCCAGATTCTCATTGAGTAATCCCGCGATCCAAACGCAGAGGCATCGCCCACGCCGGGCACCCTCTTTAGCTCATCGGTGACATTAATCGTCGCGTAGTTTGCGATATAAATAGAATCGTGTGCGGGATTGTCTGAATACAGCGTATAAACCGAGAGGATAGTCGAGCTGCGTTTGCGCACGGTAACCCCTAGTCGCTGCACCTCTTGGGGGAGCTTGCTCATCACGGCTTGCACGCGGTTATTGACATTGACTGTCGCCATATCGGGATTGGTATCATTAGAAAAATACACGGTGATAGATACGCTGCCGCTTGAGGAAGAGGAGGATTTCATATACAGCATTCCCTCCACGCCATTAATGCTATTTTCTAGCACGCTTGCCACGGTGCTTGAGATAACCTCTGCGCTCGCACCGGTGTAGTTAGCCGAGACGACGACTTCCACAGGCGTTACTTGCGGGTATTCCTCTGCTGGGAGACTAATGATTGCTAGCGCACCCACAAGCGTGATGACAATCGACATCACGATAGCAAATACCGGACGATTGATAAAAAACTTAGAAAACATCTAATGCCTCCTAGTGCGCACTTTGGGGCATAGTTTGGGGTGCTATCTGTGGGCTGACTTCGCTACCTTGGCGCAGTTTGGTGAGGTTATTGGTGATGAGCATATCGCCATCTTGCAATCCACTTAGCACGATCACTTGCCCATTTTTTAGCATTTTGCCTAGGCTTAGGCGCGTCATCTGTGCTTGGTTGTTTTTAGCCACATACACATAGCTTCCTTGAGAATCTTGCAAAAGCGCGTTTTGTGGGATTGCGATACTTTTTTGCGCCTTAAAACCTTTGAGATTCACGCGCACGATTTCATTGGGTAGCAGGATATAGGCATCGTTATTGACGATAGCCCTCGCCTTAATCGAGGCAGTTTGAGAATCTAGCACGCTATCGAGGAAGTCTAGCTTGCCGCGTTTGTCATAAAGCCTGTCATTGCCTAGGATAAACTCCACTACTACATTATCCTTGTCCAAATCACGCATATAATAAAAATCCGTGCTCGGGATAGAAAACTCCGCATAGATAGGCGTGAGCTGCGTGAGAGTGGTGAGGTAGGTATCGCCCCCGCCGCCATTGCGCCCCACGAGATTGCCCACATCATAGCGCCTTATACCAACTCTGCCCGTAATATCTGCCGTGATATTAGTGTATTTGAGATCTACAAGCGCATCATCGAGCGAAGCCTTAGCACTATCGACATTTGCTTGGGCGGATTGGTAGTTATACATCGCGTTATCGTATTGATCGACGGTAAGCGCGCCCTGCTTATAGAGTCTCTCCGTCCTTGTCCAATCCTTGCTCGCTTTGGTGAGGTTAGCAAGGGCGGTGTTGTATTGGGCTTTTGCCATATTGACGCGGGCTTTGTAGCGCGTGGATTCTATAGTAAAGAGCGTCTGTCCTGCTTGGACGATATCGCCCTCGGTGAAGTTTTGGGTGAGCAAAATCCCCTCAACCCGCGCATAAATATCCACGCTCTGCACGCTTTTAAGCCGCGCAGGATATTCAAAACTCAAATCGACATCTTGACTGATGATCGTCTGCACACTCACTGGCAATGCGCCTCTTTGGGGCTGCTGCTCTTGTGAATTACAGCCTAGCAGTAGCACCAAAAGCCCTATAAAGCCTATATATTTGTAACAACTCATAATATCCTCCATTTTATGCAAGTTTGTTTCACAAACTTGGTATCGGTAATGAGAGCAAAGCCCTCATCACCTCCGCTGCGCGTTCATACACGCAATCTAGTGCGAGATTATAGAATCTTTGGTGC
>CALVDZ010000006.1 GCA_944326445.1 uncultured Helicobacter sp. | reverse complement strand
GAGTGCGGGGAGGGGATAACACCCCTTTTTGCGAAAAAACAAAGTAATATACAGAATCTAGAAAATATCCGTGAGAATGCAACTTTGAGAAATGGAAAAATGCAGAATCTAAGCAATATGGAAATTACAGAATCTAAAGTGGATTTAGAATCTAGATTCAGAGTTTTGGTTTTAGATTCGGATTCAGAATCCAAAACAGATTCAGAATCTAAGGCGGAGAATCTAGGGAGCACAGAATCTAAGACACTTACAGAATCTAGCTCCACAGATTCTAAAGAAAATTTAGATTCTAAGATTCATTACTTCAGATTCAAATTTAGAATCTAGCTCCACAGAATCTAAAGATTCACAAAAACAAAACACAGAATCTAAAGCACAAATCCCGCTCGCTGCTCCTGTGTCGTGATGAGTGCGGTTGGCATTGAGGTGCTTTATCCATTGTTTGTGCTAGGCTTATGCTCGCTCTCTACTATGGCGTTATCTAGCACAAGTATCAGTTTAAAAGCGCGCTTTTCATCACTAAAGCTTAAAGATAAACGCCCTCATCGTGTGCTTTAATGCTGTCTGACTACCATAAGGCAAAGATCGTCCCAAAACACGATAGGAGCGGCAGGCGAGTGCGTAAGCAATGCCAAAAGCACCCACCCACAATGCACGCTAAGCACGACAAACCCAAGCGGATACGCTCCCACCACGCGCAAAACATAGGCTTTGAGAGCTAGGACGTTCATCGCGGTATTAGATTCTATTTTAGTCGCACGATGTCGCTGAGGAAAAACTGCAAAAATGGATAAATCTCGTGTAATTCTAAGCCCTGCGATGTGCCTGTGAGTAAGATTCTAAGGGGCTTAAAGAAGTTCTTACCCTTGAGCCCTGTGCGCTCTAAAAGCTCGGCTTTGAGAGATTCATACTCGCGCAGGGCTAGGGAATGCTCTGCTATGAGTGCCACAAACGCCTCATAGAGAATCCTGCAAGGCTCGCTAAAGTCCTGCCCCTCATAGAGCGCGTAAATATCCTTTGGGCTAAAGATAGAATCTATCTTATCGCGGATTTCATTGAGCGTGCTGGCTTCCTGCAGATAGAGCTTTGCCAAGCCACCTATGCTAGGATCTTTGGTGCTAAGCAAAAGGGCTAGCTCGCTTTCATTTAGCATTTTGAGATGTTCGCGATTGATAAAGCGCAGTTTTTTGATGTCAAACTTCACGGGTGATTTGGCGATGTTTTTGATGTCAAACCACTCTATGGCGTCGTGGAGTCTAAAAATCTCGGTGGGCGTTTTATTGCCCATAGCGATGAGATAATTAATAATTGCTTGAGGCAAAAATCCTTGCTCTAGCAGCCAGCTCACGCTTGAGGCGTTATCGCGCTTGCTCATTTTAGAGCCACTCTCGCCTAGAATAATAGGCAGGTGCGCATAACCGATGTCTTTGGTGTAGTCTAGGTATTGGCGCACGAGAATTTGGCGCGGGGTGTTGCTCACGTGATCCTCCCCACGCACGATAAAGCTGATATCATAGAGCATATCATCAAGCGCACAGGCGAAGTTGTAGGTGGGGATTCCATCGTCTTTTAATATCACAAAGCTATCGATTTCATTGGGGCTAAAGCTAATCTCGCCTTTAATCTCATCACTAAATCCTATCGCCTCACGCGCCCCGCGCAGTCGCACCACCGGCTTGGGATTAGAATCTTTGTGAATCTGCGCCCAGCTTTCATCGTAGCGAAACGCCCTCTTTTGCGCCTTAGCCTCCTCGCGCTTTTGCTCCAAAAATTCCTTAGTGCAGTAGCAATAAAACGCCTTGTCTTTGGCGATGAGATAATGTGCGATTTTTTGGTGGTGGCTAAAATTGTGGCTTTGATACACGAGCTTATCCCACAAAAGCCCAAAGAGATTGAGCAGGCTTAGTATCTCCTTGTCCTTGCCCTCGATATTGCGCGCAGTATCGGTGTCCTCTATGCGGATTAAAAAGGGCTGGTTGGTTTGCTTAGCGATGATGTAGTTAAAAATCGCGGCGCGCAGGTTGCCGATGTGCATATCGCCTGTGGGCGAGGGAGCAAAGCGTAGCATAGAATCTAGCTCTTAAACATACTAGCAAGCTTAGTGCTATCTACAGATTCAAAGCGCGCATCACTAGGGGATAAAAGTGCCTCGCTAAGCTCTAGGAGCAAATCATTAGATTCAGCCCTCTTATCCTCTATAAAGCCCTTCATCGCGCTAAAATCCTGTGAGAGGGCTAAGGGGTTTTCAAAAGTAATGCCTTTGAGTGCGCCGCTCACTTTCGCGCTTAGGGGCGTGTCAAAGAGCGGCGTGCCCATAAACTTGGCATTTTGGATAATCTCCTCTATGCGCACGCACGCACTACTCTGCAGCCTCTCTAGCTCCTCCTTGCTCACGCAGTCTTCTAGCTCACAAGATTCTATCTCTTTTATAATCTTACCAAGGGCGATGTTAGCCATTTGCAACGCTCCGATAAACTCGTTTAATCCCTTAGAATCTTCGCCAAAGTTTTTGTGTGGATTGCTAGCAGTGGCGATATGCTGCCCTAAACTCAATGAAGCCAAATCTATCATAATCATACCCTTTGTGTGAATCTCTCATCTAGCCCCACGTTAAGCATATTGCATTCCACATATCCGCGTGCTTTTGTGTTATAATGCCGCCATTTTGAACTAAAGGAAGCGGTTATGTGGCTAGGAATGTGGCGTGTGGGAATGTGTGCGATGATACTTTGTAGTGCAGTGTGGGGGGCAAAAATCGCTCCCATTGACTTCAAAGTCTATGATATGCCCACACAAGATTCACAAGGACCTAGCGTGCTGATTATGTCGGGCATACAGGGCGATGAGCCCGGAGCGTATAATGCCACCAATCTCTTACTCCAATACTACACGATAAAAAAGGGTAATGTCCGCGTGATCCCCGTCCTTAGCCCGCACTCGATGTTTTATAACAATCGCGGCGTGTATGGCGATCTCAATCGCAAATTCGCGGCTTTGAGCGAGCAAGATCCAGAATACCACACCATCCAAAAGATTAAAGAGCAGATTTTGCGCCCCGATGTGCAGGCGATATTCCATATGCACGATGGCAGTGGATTCTATCGTGAGAAGCATATTAGTGAAATGCTAAGCCCCAAGCGGTGGGGGAACTGCTCTATCATCGATCAAGATTCTATTGATGTCTCGCCCTATGGGAATCTCAAAGAGATCATCGCCCAAGTAGTCGCGCATACCAACACGGGGCTTTTGAAGCCGCTGCACACCTACCATATCCGCAACACCCAAACCGCTATCAAAGATACGCAAATGCAAAAAAGCCTCACATTTTTTGCTATCACACACGGCAAGCCAGCCTTTGCCCACGAAGCTTCCAAAACCCTGCCCCTGCGCGAGAAGGCATATTATCATTTACTAGGGATTGAGGGGTTTTTTAACGCAGTGGGGATCGAGTATGAGCGCAATTTTACCCTCACGCCCCAAACCCTCGCCAAACTCATAAACGATCCAAAGCTTACCTTTAGTATAGATTCACTCATCACCTTGCCCGTGCTAAACCTCAAATCCCCACTAAACTTTTTCCCTATGCCCACAAGTGCCAAAACTAAGCTCCAAGAGGTGCGCTTAGATTCACAAAGCTATATCCTAGGGCTTATGCAGCGAGATGATGGGAGCATAGGGATAAAATACGGCGGGCGCACGATGGGCGTGCTAAAGCCCTTGTATTTGGAGTTTGATCATAGCTTGGCGAGTGTGCGCGTATCCCTAGATGGAGAGGCAGCCCAAGAAGTCAAGATGGGCGGGATTATCAAAGCCAAACAATCATTTTTTATAGAATCTAAGCAGGACTATCGCGCCAATGTGATAGGCTTTGTCAAGCCCGGCGATAGCAGCCCTAAGCCCCAAGAGTTTGACACACTTATCCACAAACGCGCTATGCACAAGAAATTCGCCATTGATAAGAGTGAGAGAATCTATCGCGTGGAGTTTTATAAAGGCGAGGCGTTTGCGGGTATGATACTGGTAGAATTTGTGCCATAATGCCACGCCACAAGCCCACGCGCCAAAGTCAAAAACCCACGCGCCCACGCCAAAACCTAGAATCTAAAAACCTCCAAGCCTTTTTGGACTCACACTATCAGGCTTGCAACACCGCAAGCAGCCTCGTGCTAGCCGATCCGCTCATCATCGTGCGAGAGCACACGCGCCACCCACATTTTGCCGAGATTGCCCTGCTATGCGCGCTCCTCTCCTATGGCAGTGCTAGGCAAATCGTGGCGTTTTTGCGCACGCTAGATTTTGCGCTACTAGATTCACACGAGTTGCACGCGTTGCATACGCGTAAGGGACTGCCATACTATCGATTCCAAAGTGCCGAGGATATAGGGGCGTTGTTTGGGATTTTGCGAGAGTGTATCAGGCGCGGCGGGATTAAGGAAGTCTTTGCCTATGGGTTGGCAAATACCACCTACACGCCCTATAGGGTTCTAAATGCCATCTATCACGCCATAGCGACACTGCGCGAGATAGCTAGGGAGATTGGGGCGCAAAGTCGGGGCGTGGAGTTCGCACTCGGCGCGGGATTGGATAAAAATATAGAATCTAAAACCGCCAGCGGTGCTAGCAAATCCCACAAGCCTCATCTAGGGTTAGATTCTCTCACACAAACCACACCTAAGTCCTTTAGCCCCAAGGGCAAAAGCCCGCTGAAGCGATGGAATCTCTTTGTGCGTTGGATGGTGCGCGATGATGCGCTTGATTTTGGGATTTGGCAGGATATGCTAGATCCAAGCGAGCTCATCATACCCCTTGATACGCATACTTTCAAGGTAGGACAGAATCTAGGGCTGCTTACGCGCAAAAGCTACGATCTTGCCGCGGCTTTGGAGCTCACAGATTCTTTGCGTAGATTCTCTCCCACAGATCCGGTGCGCTATGACTTTGCACTCTATAGGATCGGACAGACAAAGCGAGATTTGCCAGATAGAGGGCTTAGCGCAACGCCCACAAATGCCCTAGGTGTTTAAAGAAACCGCCTAATGCCGAATTTAGAGTTTTCAAGCTACAATATGCCCTTTTAAGGAGAAACAATGCCAAAACGCTTTTTAACCTTTGCTATGCTATGGGCTCTGTGGGCTATGCCTATGGCAGCACTTGATGCAACTCTTGAGATCATCACAAGCTCTACCAAACCCCCCTTTATCGTAGTCGAGCATATCGCAGACAACAACGAATACGGGCAAAAGCTCCTCTCCCAACTTGTGGGGGATTTGAAGGTGAGCAATCACTTCCAAGTAGAAAAGGGCGAGAGTGTCAAAGACAGGGAGCCAGACCTCCAAACCTACAAGGACAAAAAAATCGATCTCATCGCGCGTGTGAGCGCGAGCAAAAGAGGCGGGGGGATTGCAGGGCGGTTGGTGCTCTATGATGTGCGTAATGCCAAAAAGGTGCTCGAGCAGGAATACACCCAACCCACGCTCAATCGCTATCCATTCCTTGCGCACGAGATGTGTATCGGGATAAATACCTATGTCCAAGCACCGCGCATAGATTGGATGCGCGAGCTTGTGGTGCTCTCTAAATACACGACTTCAGGCAATAGCCTCATCACGCTAGCGGACTACACGCTAACCTTTCAGCAGGATATCATACAAGGCGGGCTAAATATCTTCCCCAAATGGGGCAATAAAGAAAAAACCATCATCTACTTTACGCGCTATATCAACGACAAACCCACGATTTTGCGCTATGAGCTAAGCACCAACACCGCCGAGATTATCACCCAAAGCGATGGTATGGCAGTAGTCTCAGATGTCAGCAGCGATGGACAAAGGCTCCTGCTTAGCCTCACGCCAAACAAAGGCGCGGCAGATGTGTATCTCTATGAGCTGCAGACAAAAAATCTCAAGCGACTAACGACTTTTTCAGGAATCGATGTGGGCGGGAAGTTTATCAATGGCGAAAAGGAAGTGGCGTTTGTCTCCGATAGGCTGGGCTATCCCAATGTCTTTGCGACTAATATTGAGGGCGGCAATGTCGAGCAGCTTGTCTTCCACGGGCACAATAATAGCTCGGTAGCGAGCCACGACAAATACATTGTCTATACAAGCCGCGAGAGCAACAATGAATTTGGGCTCAATACCTTTAATATCTACCTTATAGCGACTAATAGCGACTTCATACGCCGCTTAACCGAAAAGGGCTCCAACCAAATGCCCACATTCTCAAAAGATGGCAAAAACATTATGTATATCAAGCACACCCAAACCCAAAGCGCGCTAGGGATTATCCGACTAGATTACAATAGCAGCTATTTTTTCTCACTGCCTAAGGTAAAGATTCAGTCCTATGACTGGTAGCAGGCTGTGGCGGGCATTTGACTCTCACACCTTTACAAGCTATAATGCTATAAGCTCATAAATTACAGGAGGTTAGTCATGAAACGCATTAGTATCATAAGTGTGATTGGCGTGCTTGCAATCTTTATCGCTGGATGTGGCGATGATGTGAAAGTCTCTGGTGGTGGTAGCGGTGCCCTAGCTGTGCAGGGACAAGACGCGCCCACCACGCCCGTTATCGTCTCTCAAGGTGGCGATGCAAGCGAGAGCGCAAACGGAGGCGGTGCGAGTGCGAGTGATAATTTTGTGCAGCTTGATGGACAGGGTTTGCCCACGATTTTGTTTGGGTTTGACAAATACGCCATTAGCGAGGATATGCTCCCTAATATCGAAAAAGCCGCCAATGCTCTCAAGCAATCTGGTGCCAAAGTGGTGCTAGAGGGCAATACCGACTCGTTTGGTTCAGATGAATACAACTTCGCACTCGGCAAAAAGCGCGCAGATTCTGTGAGAAACGCACTCGAGATACGCGGTGTCAATCCTAGCAATCTCTCCACCGTAACCTATGGCGAGAGCAAGCCCGTATGCACCCAAGCCACGCAAGAATGCTACAAGGCTAACAGACGCGTGGATTTTAAACTCGCGCAATAACGTATAGAAGTGGCACAAGTAGCGAGCCAAGATGAGGTATATCCTAGCTTGTTTATTGCTCTCTTTTGTGTGCTACGGAGCCGAGCCATCGGCTTTTGAGAGGCAAAGCGGCGCGACTAAAAAAGATCTCTCCTCCCTGCAAGGCACCGCCCAAAGCCTCCTAAATCTCACTACACAAATCCAACAACAGCAAGAAACGCTCAAACAATCCCAAGAAGGGCTAATGAGCCTCTATGAATCCCAACACCAAAAACTCCAAAGCACTATAGCCCAGAGCACAACCAACACACAAGAGATTGAGAATCTAAAGAGCGAGATTGCGGCATTAAAGACGCTTTTAGAGCAGCAAAGCACACAGATTGCTACGCTAGATTCTAAAATGCAAGAGCTCCACACGCTCACGATAAAAACCCAAGAGAATATCCTCCAAGAGCTCGAAAAGCTTAGCGCCCAAAGCACCAAGGGAGCGCAAAAACAAGAGAGCAAACAATCCCAAAAGCCACAATTTGACAAAGACAAAAGCCCCGAGCTCTTTGCCCAAGCCAAGGAGCTTATCAAAAAAAAGCACTACAAATCTGCCAAGGACATTATGCTATGGCTCAAAGACAATAAATACAACACTCCTGAAACAACCTTTTATCTGGGCGAAATCGCGTATTTGCAGAAAGATTACCATTTAGCGATTAAATACTACAAGGCGAGTGTGGCATTAAGTGATAAGGGCGCGTATATGCCCACGCTTTTACTGCATACCGCGCTTTGTTTCAAGGGGATTAAAGATATGGCAAATTATAATTCTTTCTTAGAAGCTTTGATCGCAGCCTACCCACAAAGCAAAGAGGCAGCACAAGCCAAAGAACTTAAACAATAAAGGAACACAAATGATCGCACACAACAAAGTCGTTAGCATAGAATACGAAGTATCCGATGTCGCAAGCAAAGAGATGATAGATTCTAACAAAAGTGGTGCGCCGCTAGAATTTCTCGTGGGGGCAAACCAAATCATCAGCGGGCTAGAAAATGCCCTTATGGGTGCGAAGACAGGGGATAAGCTCTCCGTGGAAGTCAAGCCCGAAGACGCGTATGGAATCTATCAGCCAGATCTTATCCAAGAAGTCGCACGCGATCAGTTTGAGGGTATCGAGCTTAAAGCCGGTATGACGCTTTTTGGGCAGAGTGATGATGGACAAACCGCGCAAGTGATTGTCAAAGATTTTAACGATCAAATCGTTATCATCGACTACAACCACCCGCTAGCAGGCAAAACGCTCAATTTCAATATCAATATCCTTGATGTGCGTGATGCCACGGAGATGGAGATACTACAAGGCGGTGTAGGCGGAGGCTGTGGCTGCGGAAGCGGCGGCGGACACCATCATCACGGAGGTGGAGGCTGCTGTGGTGGTGGCGGGGGAGGCTGTGGCTGCGGGCACTAGATTCTATGCTGCGCTAGATTCTGTCTTTGCGATAGATTCTCTCCTGCGTTGTTAGAGGGGGGTATCCCCTTACTCTCTCCTGCTTTACCTTTCCTGCCCATAAGCCCACTCTCTTTTTTAGAATCTCCACCCCAAAACATTGTATAATTACGCTTTATCCTACCACACAGGCGCGTTATGCAAGGGTATATCTTAAAAATCATACCAACCAAAACCCAAGATCTCATACTAAAAATCCTCACACCACAGAGCTTTCGGAGCTTTTATCGATTTTATGGAGCGCGTCATAGCACCATCGGGCTGGGGTATAAAATCGACTTTGAGGAGCGCGCCAACGCGCATTTCCTGCCCCAAGTGCGCCATATCCTGCATTTGTCCTTTGGCTGGGAGCGCGAGTGGGAGCGCGTGTATGCGTGGCAGCGGTTTTTGGGCTTATTGGAGCGGCATTTGGATGAAGTGTATGAGGTGGGGGAGTTTTATTTCAATCTCTTAGAGCATAGCGCGCAAAAAATCGCCAAACAAAACCCCCTGCGCGTGTTTTTAGAATCCTATGCGCGTCTGCTAGCCTATGAGGGGCGACTAGGGCGGTGGGAGGCAAACCGCTGCTTTATCTGTGATGGCACGCTAGATTCTGTCATCACATTGGGGCGATCGTTTTTGTTTGCGCACCCTCACTGCGTGCAGGGCTTTGCGTTTGACAAATCCGAGATTTTGGAGTATTTCGCCCACACCTCCACCCTGCACCTAGAGGACGCACAAGTGCAGAAACTCTGGCAAATCCTCTGCCTTGGACTATGAGATTTTTTCCTCTGTTACAAAATATATAGTATCATTCCATCGATAGAGATAAGAATTATTCTTAACTTCTCTATTAAGATTATCCACAAGGAGCTATTATGCAAAAAGTCGGTATTTTTTATGGGAGCGATTCTTCAAACACCCAAGGCATCTGCCAAAAAGTCGCCAAAGAGCTCGGCGGGGACGCGCAGCTTTTTGATATCGCCAAAGCCTCTAAGGAGGAGTTTATGGGCTTTAGCAATCTTATCCTTGCCACGCCCACCTACGGACTAGGGGACTTGCAAGATGATTGGGATAGCTTTTTGGAGACATTGAGCGAGGAGGACTTTGCTGGCAAAGTCGTGGCGTTTATCGGCGTGGGCGATCAGGACACTTACAGCGATACATTTTGCAATGGCGTATCTTACCTCTATCACAAAGCCGCAAAAGCCAAGCGTATAGGGCAGACAGCCAATGAGGGCTATTATTTTGACTCCACAGAAGCACTTGTGGATGGGAAACTTGTGGGGTTGCTACTTGATGAGGACAATCAAAGCGAGCTAAGCGATGAGCGTATCGCCAAATGGGTGGCGCAGATAAAGGGCGAGTTTGTTTGAGCGAGGCTAGATTCTAAACCCGATATTCTAGAATCTACACATCATAAGCCAATAGTTTAGATTCCCTATTGAGCGCAAGAAAGGGGCGAGGGCTTGCTTGAAGCCCCGCTCAGTGTTAGTAACTTACCAAAACCTCCTAGCTTAGAGTGCGCACACCTCACACGATATGAGGATAACACATTGCAGAATCTGCCCCTAGATTCTATAAACGCAGGCGAGTAGATTCTAAAGACCTAACACAACTTACAAAATCTAATCCCACAGATTCTCTATAAGGTGCTTTGTGAATCTCTTTGGCTAGATTCTTTCAAATCGCCCTCCTGACGCGCTCATGCTAGCAAATCATAGAATCTCGCTCTTGGATTCTGTGTGTGAATCTAAGCGGAGTGAGGGCGAAATACTCACGCACAAATTGGGAGCAAATGCCCTAGCAAAATTTACAATATATACCAGAACACCCCACACACCAAAGAAAAAAACGAGAAATATAACCTAAAAATTTTCCCCAATGTGCAAAAAAATGCAATATTTCCTAACAAATAAAAAAAAAAAAAAAAAAACGATTTTTGTATGGAATTTTGCAGTAGAATTGCGGGATTTTTTATTTTTGGAGGACACATTACATGGAATTATTTTTACAAGATGATACCCTTATCACTTCTAAAACCGATATGAGAGGCAAGATCACCTATGCTAATGAGGATTTTTGCTATTTTGGTGGCTTTAAGGAACAAAAGGAATTTATCAACAAACCTCACAATCTCATACGCTATGAATCTATGCCGCGCGTGGCGTTTAAACTCTTATGGGATACGATTGGGAGCGGGGAGGAGTTTTTTGCCTTTGTGTGCAATCGCTCCATGAAGGGCGATACTTACTGGGTTTTTGCCAATGTCACGCCATCATACGATACTCATGGCAAGATAGTGGGATACTACTCCGTGCGGCGGCGCGCGAGCAAGGCAGGTGTGGAAGCACTAAGCACGATTTATAAAAAATGCCTTGAGCTTGAATCCTCTCAAGGTATGCAAGCAGCCCAAGACTACATCACAGAGATTCTCAAATCCCATAAGCAAACATGGAATGAACTGATGATATCCCTGCAAGCACAGGGCGAGATAGGGGGCTATCGATGAAGATTCTGTTATGGGTTGCGATCGTTCTTAGTATCGTGGGCATCGTGCTAGATATTGTGTGGTATGGGTTTTCGCCAAGTCTCGTGCTTACAGGGATTTTGCTCATCGTGCTTGGCGTGGCACAATACAAGATGAACTTGCGCACCAAGCTTTTGCAGAGGATTCTCAAAGTGTCCGAGCGATACAGACAGGGTGAGTTTGAGGACAGAGTGCTTTTTATACAGGGCGATGCGGATTTGCACCATTTGGCAAACAATATCAACATCGTGATTGATAATATCGAAGCCTTTATGCGCGAGATAGCCACGGCAGTCAAAAGCACGCAGGAGGGGCGATTTTATCGCAAGGCTATGGCGCAAGGACTCAAAGGCGCGCTCTCTACGAGTATCCATACGATAAATTCCGCACTTGACAAAGTGGAGGAAAGTGCTAAGGAAAATATCTCAAACGCCCTAGCAAAGGCACTGATGAATATGAGTTTGCAAAACCAAAACACGGATTTAAGCAAGGTTTCAGAGGATTTGGGCGAGGATTTGGAGCGCATGGGCACTGCGGATTCTCAAGTCTCCTCTATTGCGCAAGTCTCGCAGCAATCCCAAGAGGATGTCGCCCAAATCACCTCATCTATTGACGATCTCATCGTTTCAATCAATGACAACAACAACACCATCGAGAGTTTCGCGCAAAAATCTCAAGATATCAGCTCTGTGATTGGCATCATCCGTGATATCGCCGATCAGACAAACCTCCTCGCGCTTAATGCCTCCATTGAGGCAGCGCGCGCGGGCGAGCACGGGCGTGGGTTTGCCGTGGTAGCCGATGAGGTGCGCAAGCTCGCTGAAAAGACGCACAAAGCCACGAGTGATATCGCCATCGTGGTGCAAACTATGCAGCAAGAGATAAATACGATTTTAGAAAACTCCTCGCACGTGATGCAAGTAGCGAACTCCGCGCACAAAAGCGTGGGGCATTTTAACGAAGTCTTTGCCGGGCTTGGGGAGACGACTAAAGAGCTCTTTGGTATGTTTGAAAAGCTCTCGCGCGGCTTGCTACTAAGCGTCTCTAAGCTCGATCATATCTTATACAAATCCTCGTTGTATCTAAGCTTTAATAACAAAAAAGAGGTTTGTGCGTTTGAAAATATCAATCCCATCTCCAAATACCTCGATGACGATCGTCTCGCACAAAAAATCAAAATGTTCAATACAGAGAAAATCCACGCCATAGAATCTAAGCTCAAATCAAGCGCGCACGCCGCACTTGCTGTCCTCACACAAGAAGTTACACAAGAAACTTCTGATATAATTGTCAAAAACCTGCAGCAGCTTGAGGAGGATTCACAACAAGCCATAGCACTCCTTGATAGTGCTAATGCGCAATCTTCAAGCCTGTGAGCGTGGTGCAAAGGAGCGAGTGTGTTGAGCGGATTTTTAGGAGCGTTGGCAGAGATTTTGACAAATAATAATGTAGTGTTTTACCTCATCGCCTATCTCGTGGGCGGGATACCCTTTGGACTATTTTTGACAAAGGTTTTTTACAAAATCGATGTGCGCACGATAGGCTCTGGCAGTATCGGCGCGACAAATGTCTATCGCGCTATCAAGGAGATTAATCCCAAAAATGCCAAGATTTTGGCTGTGAGCACGATCGTGCTTGATGCGTGCAAGGGAATGTTTGTCGTGCTTGTCGCTAAAATTTGTGGATTGGGCTTTGAGGCGCAGTGGCTTATTGCTATCCTCTCAATCCTAGGGCATTGCTATAGTCCATATCTAGGCTTTAATGGCGGCAAAGGCGTGGCAACGGCAATCGGCTCGACTATCCTGCTCATACCTATCGAGGGGGCTTTGGGGCTTGTTGTGTGGGGCTTTGTGGGCAAGGTGCTAAAAATCTCATCGCTCTCTTCACTCCTTGGCGTGTTAAGTGGTATCGCGCTCACCTTTGTCGTGCCCTATGTGCTGCCTATACCAGATTCTATAAATATCCTCTCACAAGTGCATACACACACGCCCGTGGTGCTCATAGGCGTGCTCATACTCTACACGCATATCCCCAATATCAAACGCCTCCTAAGCGGGAGTGAAGGCAAGGTGCTCTAAGGTATGCTATACTGCCTTGAGATTGAGGATTTGCGCTTTGAGACTATCGTAGGGATTTTAGAATCTGAGCGCGTAAATAAACAAGAAGTGCGCATAAACGCTAAGATTCACTATCGCTATGATGAGGGCTATCTAGATTATGTGCGCGTGGTGGAGTGTATCCAAGACACCATTTGCGCCAATGCCTATGGGTTGCTAGAAGAGCTTATAGAGGGCGTGTGTGGCGCGCTTAAAGCGCGATTTGAGGCGATTAGTGCTATTGATTTTCATATCACAAAGCCACAGATTCTGCCACATTGCAAAGTCGGCGTGAGCGCGCAAAAGAGTTTTTAAGGATTGCAATGCGCGATGAGATTTATCTAGCGGGCGGGTGCTTTTGGGGATTGCAGAGGTATTTTGATCTCATTGAGGGCGTGTGCGAGACACAAGTAGGCTATGCCAACTCCTCCCTTCCAAACCCTAGCTACGAGCAGGTTTGCGCTAATCTCACTAACGCCGTTGAAGCCGTGCATATCGTGTATGAATCTGCAAGCCTAAGCCTCCCTAAGCTATTATGGAAGTTTTTTGATGTGATAGATCCCACCGCGCTTAACTACCAAGCCAACGACATAGGCACACAATATCGCAATGGAATCTACACCAAAGACGCGCAGATTTTGCCCTCTATCCAAGCATTTATAGATGAGCATATCGCGCCGCTACACACGCGAGCGGTTGTCACAGAAGTGATGCTGCTGCAAAATTTCTACCCCGCAGAATCTTATCACCAAAAATACCTGCTCAAAAATCCCCACGGCTATTGCCATATTGATATGAGCAAGGCTAGGGGGCGATGATGCGCTTTGTGTGGGTATTGGCGTGCCTTGTAGGCGTGGTATGGGCGACTTGCTCGGGGGATTGTGCGAGCTGTCATTTTAGGCTTGATTATGCCAAAGACACGCGCCACGCTCCTATGCGCGAGTGCAAAACCTGTCATACTGAAGAAAAAATGGCGCAGGTGGATATGGGCGAGGGCTGTGGCAGGGATTGCTTTGCTTGCCACGATGTCCAAAGGGTGCGCGCGCCAGCTCTTGCAGAGTCGCACAAAGTGATTGATACCTGCATACACTGCCACCAGAGCCTTTCACGCTCACTTTTTGATCCTACCTCGGGCACGCAAAATATTTTTGAGCAAAGTATCAAGGACTTTAGCCCCGCCCTAACGCCTTTGCAGGATTCTAAATAGCGCGTTTCACGCACACAAACACAGACTTGCCAACAATCCAAAAAGTGAAAAATATCGTGATAGAATCTAGAAGTAGTGTGAGAAGTGGTGGGCCTTGCAGGACTCGAACCTGCGACCGATCGGTTATGAGCCGAGCGCTCTAACCAGCTGAGCTAAAGGCCCACGACTGATTGGGGAGTGCGCATTATACTCAAAAACGAATCTAAACGCAAGGGCGTTTTCTAGAATCATTAGCAAAATCACAAAAGTCATAAAGCTCGTGCCCCCATAGCTCATCATCGGCAGAGGTATGCCCACCACAGGGGCTAATCCGATCACCATACAGATATTCACCCCCGCATACAAAAAAAACAATATCGCGATATACCCACTCACCACGCGCAAAAAATAATCCTTCATCGCGCCCAAGCAAATGCTTAGCAGATACAAGATGAGGCACATATACAGCCCAAGCAGCCCAAACGCCCCAAGCAGCCCAAATCGCTCGACATAATAGGCAAACAAAAAATCCGTGCTTGCGTAGGGGAGGAAGTTTAGTTGGGATTGGGTTGCCATCTCTTTTGCCTGCCCATTTATCCCGCCCGAGCCAATAGCGATAAGGGCTTGCTGAACCTGATATGGGTATTCGCCACTCACAAAATCGTTAATGCGCTTTTGGTGGTAGGGCTTGAGCAGCCCCGCGCTAAATGCCACAGAATAAGTAATGGGGATGAGTAAAATCCCAGCGATGCCAAGAGTTATCCAGATTTTTTTATGCACGCCCACGAGGAATAGCACCCCAAAGCCCACGAGCAAGACGATGAGTGCCGTGCCCAAATCCGGCTCAAGCAGGATAATAAAAAAGGGCAAAAGCACAAAGGAGAGGATAATCCCAAAGTCTTTCCACCCATAGCCCTCGCTAGGTGGCGGATTTTTAGAGATATAGGACGCCAAAAACAGCATAAGCGCGATTTTCATCACTTCACTAGGTTGGATTGAAAAGCTCGTAAAAGGTATCTCAATCCACCGCACCGCGGAGTTTTTCTCCACACCGATAAACTTCACAAGCACAAGCAACACAAGCAGCAGGACATACAAAAAGATAATAGAGTAATTCAGTCGCCTAAAGGGGATAAAAAACACCACCAAACCCACGCACAAGCTCATCACAAGATATTTGATTTGCTTAGCAAACATCATCTCATCAAGTTCGCGCACCAGCATAAAGGAGAGCACGACTAAAGGCAGCACAAGCAAAATCACAATAAAGTCAAAATGTGCTAGAATTTTCTTAGCATTCATTTATCTAAAGCTATCCTTAAAATCCAAAGAGTTCTCTGTATGCAAACGATTATAACACAAAAAGACTTAGCCACCACTCCCAAGCCCCGCTTAGATTCTGTGCTAAGTGCCTGCCTCCAAATCCCACGCGCACAAGCCCTGCAGCTCATTAAGCGCGAGCAGGTGCTCCTCAATGATAGGCTCTGCCTAAAGCCCAGCACACAGGTAGTCCTAGGCGATACCCTGCGCGTGCTTGCAGCAGATACGCCACCCCCAATGCACGATTACACAAGCCTAGAATCGCTCACGCAGGCAAAGCCAGAATTTGCCCATATCGAGGTTTTGCACCAAGATTCAGAGATACTCATCATCAATAAGCCGCCAAATATCGTCATTCACGAAGCCCCATCGCTCAAAGAGCCGACATTAGTCGATTGGCTCAAACTCACCCAGCCCCCTATCCGCAATCTTTGTGGGGATTTGCGCTATGGGATTGTGCATAGGCTTGATAGGCACACAAGCGGCGTGCTTGCCATAGCCAAAACCCCTTACGCCCACAATGCCCTAAGCGCGCAGCTCAAATCTCGCCAAATGGGACGCTACTACCTCGCACTTATCACTAATCCGCTTAGAGAGGCTACCACCATAGAGTGCTACCTAGGACGCCACCCCAAAAATCGTCTAAAAATCGCAAAGCTCGCCCCATACGCAGCACATAATGCACACGAGCGCGAGTCTATGCGCCATATCACGCCCACCACTGCTTTGCTGCCACGCGAGGAGCTATCACACGACACGCCCGCGCACGCGGGATTGAGGTATTCTAAAAGCGTGTTTGTGCCGCTTTTAGACTGCGCGCAGCAGTCCCTCCAACTCATCGCCGTGAAGCTCTATACCGGGCGCACACATCAGATTCGCGCGCATTTAGAGAGTTTAGGGCGATCTATCGTCGGCGATGCGCTCTATGGCTACAAGGGGGAGTTTGGCGCGCACAGAGTGCTGCTGCACGCCTATCTTATGTATCTCTCACACCCTAGAGATTGCACAGAATCTACTCGGCTAGATTCCACGCAGTTTGTTTTCAAAGCGCCACTTTTTGCCGATATGGTAGCGTTTTTGGAACGATATTTTGATAAGGATAAGCTTGATGAAGTGCTATCAGCTCGGTTTATTGTGGATTGTTTTGGGCGTTTTTAGTGGTTGTGGGGTGCAAAAGCCCCTAAGTATCGATGAAAACCTCCCTAAGATTCACAAAATCAAAGTCCTTAGCGATGTGAGCAGCGTGGCGTTTGAGTGGGAGAGCAAGGACAAGCTAGAAGATGGCTCGCCCACGAGTATCGATGGTTTTGTCATCTTTCGTGCGGATTCATCGCAGCACAATGCGGGGCAAGATTCACAAGCACCACAAAACCTCACTTTAGAATCTTTCACCCACATAGCAACGCTCAAAAATCCCCTTGCCACGCATTTTTTTGATACTAATCTAAAACCCAAAAGCACCTATTACTATCTCTTTGCCACGCTTGGCAGGGATAATACGATGAGCCCCTACTCCCAAGCTATCAAAGTCCAGACTTCATTTATCGATCCCATAGAGGGAGTGTTTGCCATAAGCTCACGCCCAAGGACGATTAAGCTCATCATCACGCCCCACCCAAATCCGAGTGTCAAATCCTACATTATCCAACGCAAGGATTCTCAAAATGAGTTCCAAACCCTAAAAGAGCTCAAGCACCGCCTAAATATCGAGTATTTTGATACCAATCTCCAAGATGGCACGAGCTATGTCTATCGCGTGTTGGCTAAGGACTTTGAGGGCAATATCTCCGAGCCCTCTGAAGAAGTGAGTGTGCGCACGCTTGATCTCATAGAGCCCATAGAGGGCGTGAGTGCCACCACGCACCTACCGCGCCAAATCCAGCTTGCTTGGCAGCCCCACCCCAAAGCCACTTCGTATAGAATCTATGCCGATATGCAAAACAACGGCAGATACACGCTCATCGCCACCACGCAAAAAACCTCCTACACACACACGCTCCAAAACCACGGGCAAAATGTCGCCTACCAAATCGTGGGCGTGGATATGTATGGCTTTGATGGCGAGCGTTTAGGCGAGCCTATCGTGGGGACTACGCTCTCTCGCCCCGCTACACCAACCATCACGAGTTCCCAAGTCCAAGGCAACACCATCGCAATCACTTGGGCTGCTCCAAGCGATGGGCGCGCTGTCAAATACGCGCTGTATAGGCGAGATTCACAAACCAATCGCAACAATCGCTACAACAATATCAAAACCACGCAATTTATCGACAAGGAAGCCAAACGCGGGATTGACTACTCCTATAGTGTCGTGAGTATCGATAAGTTTGGCATAGAATCTCCCCAAAGTGGGAGCGTTACGCTGCAGCGATAGCTATGCCACATTTTCACACTGCACAACCCCAAGACTTCCCCATGCCTTTTTCAAGCGGGGGCTATGAGTTTGTAGCAAGATTCACTAACGCGCACAATCCCACCCAACGCCTCATTCTCGTGCGGCAGGGCAAGCAGGAGTTTTTTATCCGTGAGAGTGTGCGCGAGGGCTCGACTTTGTATAAATGCGAAAAATCCACACGCCTAAAGCCCATTGGGATTATCAAAGACGTGCTAGGGATTTTGTGCGCACGCTCTAGTGGAGTGATAGGGCATAATCTCTCGCAAAACACCCCTAGGCAGCGCACCCAAAGCCCGTTTTTGCTCTCAAAAATGCAGGCTTATGAGTTTGTCCTCCATCATCAAAAGCCCCTAAGTATCGAAGTGGGCTTTGGCTCGGGGCGGCATTTGCTAAATCTCGCAAGACAAAATCCTAGCGAGCTTTTTTTGGGGCTAGAGATTCATACGCCATCCATCGAGCAGGTTTTGCGCCAAGTCGAGCTTTTGGGACTAAATAATCTCTATGTCTCGCATATCGATGCGCGGATTTTGCTCCAGCTTATCCCAAATGCCTCGCTAAAAAATCTCTATGTGCATTTTCCTGTGCCGTGGCATAAAAAGCCCCATAGGCGCGTGATAAGTCCGATGTCCCTGCACCACGCTATGCGCGCACTCACTCCGCGAGATGATGAGAGCCACGCCTCTTTGGGGCAGAGCGGATTTTTGCACCTGCGCACCGATGATAGGGAGTATTTTGATTATGCGCTAAGCCTCGCCCTAAGCCTGCCAAAAGCGCAGATTCTCATAGAAAAAAATGCCACCTTGCCTATCACGAGCAAATACGAGGCGCGCTGGCGCAAGCAGCAAAAAGAAATCTTTGATAGCAAGATATTTGCGCCCCCGTGCGCACAAAACGCTCAAAAATCGCTCCAAAATGGCGATTTTGTATTCCGTGGCGCGTGTGGAGATATGGCGAGTGAGGTGGTGCGACAGATTGAAAATCTCATCGCTTCGCCCGCATTGCCAAAGATTGTGGAAAAAGAGTATTTTCTGCACATAGATGCCATATACAAACACGATAGTGAGTATGTTATAGCCCTGTGTTTGGGGGATTTTGATGAGCCACAAAGTGCGTTTGTGCTACTCCAAAATGGCGCGATGCGCTACCTCAATGCCCCGCCACTCCCTACACAAGCGGCTTTAGCGGCTCATAGGCTTTTGATACACATCTTAGAATCTAAGGATACACCTTGAGTGCGATTATAGAAGCAAAAAATCTGAATCTAGGCTACAAAAACGATGAGAATGTCATCAAAAACGCAAGTTTTAGCGTGCGTGCTAAGGAATTTGTGTTTATTACCGGGGCGAGTGGGAGCGGCAAAAGCACGATTTTAAGCTCCCTGTATGGGCATTTGCCTATCAAAGGTGGGAGTCTTGAGGTGTATGGGGTCAATATGTCTCGCGCTTCCAAATCCAAGATTCACTACCTGCGGCAAAACATCGGTATCGTCTTCCAAGACTACAAGCTCGTCAAAGAATGGAATATCGAGAGAAATGTAATGCTGCCTATGAGTATCAATGGCTACAAAAAAGAGATTTGCAAAGAGCAGGTGGAGCGACTCCTAGCGCATATTAAACTCTCGCATAAGGCAAATAAATTCCCCCTAGAGCTTAGCGGTGGGGAGCAGCAGCGCGTAGCTATGGCGAGGGCTTTGGCGCATAATCCCGCGATTATCCTAGCCGATGAGCCCACGGGGAATCTCGATGACTACTCTAGTGAGCTGATATGGAATCTCCTAAAGGGCGTCAATGAGCAGCTAGGGATCACCATCGTGGTGGTTACTCACCGCCTGCCAGAGAGCCTTAATATCAATTACAGACGCTTACATATCGAAGAAGGGGTTGTGTATGAGTTCAATTAAAAGACATTTGGCATTAATCATTCCTTTGCTTGCCCTACTCTTTGGGATTGAGAGCATTATGCTGATTAACCGCTCCATCTCCACGCACGAGCAAAAACTCGCAAATAGCTATTCCATCATCATCGCTTCTAAAGAATCCCTAGATCTGCAAAAGGTGCAGACTTTCGTGCGTGAGGCGGAGGAGATGAAGCCAGTGGCACCAGATTATATGATAAATGAGCTCAAAAAAGAGCTTAGCAAAGACGCTCTCCAATCGCTCCAAAAAGAGTTGCCATTGTTTTACTCCTTGCGCCTTTCTGTGTTTCCAGACAAAGAACGCCTCGAGCAGATACACTCCACGCTTTTAAAGCTAAATGGCGTAACCAAGGTAGAATCTTTTAGCAAATCCCACTCACAAGTGTATAAACTCCTGCTTATCATCAAAGGTTCAGTGCTAGTGTTTTCAATCCTTAGCGCGATTCTTAGCTGCTTGCTTATGGTGAAGCAAATTGAGGTGTGGCGGTTTGAGCATAGTGAGAGAATGGAGATTATGAGCTTTTTGGGTGCGCCATCGTGGATGCGCAATAGCATACTTTTCAAGCTCGCTGTGATAGATTCAGTGCTTGTGGGCGTGATGAGTTTGTGTGCGCTGTATTATTTTAAGGCTAGTCCTTTAGCTGCTGAGCTCGCCCATACGCTAGAAGTGAGCACGCAGATTATCAAAGTGTGGAGTGATAGTATCATTTTGCTTTCCTGCTCGCTTGTTATCTCGCTTGTGTGCGTGTGCTTTGTGATACTTAAGCAAAAAGATCTCTAAATTTATGCGCGCACTTTTTTGGCTTATAGTGCTTGTATCTGCCTGTGTGTGGGCAGATATCCAAAAAGACATTACGATTAATTCCCGAAAAATCGCCCAAAACCAACAAGCCAAAGACAAAGTGAGTCAAAAAATCTCTGAAATAGGCAGTGCGATTAATGCCAAAAACCAAGAAATCATCAAGCTAGATTCACAAATTGAGAATCTCCAAAGAGAGATTAACCAAAACAAAAACAAATACTCCACACAAGAAAAATCCCTGCAAGCCAATAAAAAGCGTCAGGAGGAACTCCTACAAAAGCGCAGTATGGTAGAAGAGGAGATTGTGGGTTTGCTCAGTCAGAGTATGGCGTTTTATGCGCTAAGTGGCGAGGTGGATAGCAAAGAAGATGTGCTCTCACGAGAGATTTACACAATCCTCATCAATCTGGCAAAAAAGCGTATCAAGTCCCTAAACCAAACGCGCGATACGCTTGAGGGAGAAATCCTCAATGTCGCAAAAAATATCACACAGATTCAGAGCTCCATACAAGAGCAGACAAAAAAGCGCGACGCACTTGAGGGCATAAAAACTAAGCAAGAGCAAATCATTGCGTCTATGCAAGAAGATCTCAAAGTCTATAACCAAAAACTTCAAGATATCAACACAGAGCGCAAGAATCTAGATTCTATCTTAAACAATCTCAAAATCACTCAAGAGCAAAATCAGAGAAAAATCCAAGAAAAAATCCAAAAAGAGGAGCAAGCCCAAGCCAAAAACCCAAAGCCAAAGCGCACGATCCAAGCAAGCAAGGATATAAAAATCGCTTCAAGTGCGTATAAAGATATCTCCACAACTTCCTATCGTGGGAGCAAGACTATCCCGCCACTCGCACCAAATAGCTTCCGTATCGAGCAAAAATTTGGTCCCACTTTTGATCCGGTGTATAAGATGAAGTTTTTTTATGAAAATATCATACTTGTGCCTAAAAATCGCAATGCCGATGTCAAAAATGTGCTCGATGGCAAGGTGGTGTTTGCCAAAGATAATCCCGTGATTAAAAAAGTGGTGATCATCGAGCATAAAGATTCGCTCTATACCGTGTATGCGTATATGGATAGAATCTCTGATACCATAAAGCCCGGTGTGTTTGTCAAAAAGGGCTACACGATCGGCAAAGTCAATGAAAAACTAAGCTTTGAAGTGACCCAAAAAGACAAGCATATCGATCCCTTGCAGCTCATCAAAATACAATGATTTAATAAAAATTTTTTTCGCCGATATGCCTGTCGTATTTCTAAAAGTTTCAAGGAGGAAACTACTATGAATATGGCAGTAAATGATATCAAGGGAGCACAAAGCCAGCTTGTGGATATGGTAAAAGCTATGCCAAGTGGCACTAGCGCGCAAAAATCCGGGAGCGTGCAGGATCTTATCCAAGATTCTATCAACAAAGAGCAAGCCAAGAAAAGCAAGGAGCATCTCAAAGAAGAGCTTGTGGAGCTAAGCAAAAAGCTCAATGACGAGATGAAGCGGGTGGGCACGAGCATAAATTTCGCATACAATGATGATATCCCCGGCTTGACAGTCACGGTCAAAGAATACGGCGGGGACAAAGTCATACGCGAGATTCCTAGCAAGGAAGCTATCGAGCTTATGAAGCGTATGCGTGAGGTTGTGGGAATTATCTTTAACCAACAAGGCTAGCTATGGCTTTAGGCAAACTAAGCTCATTAGGTATCGGTAGCAATGTCTTAAACTACGATACGATTGAGAAACTCCGCAAAGCCGATGAAGGCACGCAAGTCGCGCCCATAGACAAAAAAATCGAGCAAAATGTAGAGAAGCAAACACAACTTGTGGATCTCATGAGTGGTGTGCGCGAGATGAAATCCCACACAAGCAAGCTCGGGGACTACTCCACCTATTTGGGGCGATCTCATAATGTGATAGGCGACGCGGTAAAAGCCACCATAGGCGATGGCGTGCCTATCCAAGATATCAAGATTGATATAGATTCACTAGCCCAAAGCGATATCAATGAAGTGGGGACGAAGTTTGCAGAGAGGGATTCAGTATTTAGCCAAAAAGATGCGACTTTGCGCTTTTACACTAAGGGCAAGTTTTATGAGATTGGCATAAAAGCTGGTATGACGCTTGAAGAAGTCGCCCAACTCATCACGGATAAGACAAACACCGAGGTGATTGGCACGATTATGAAAACCGGTGGCGCAAACCCCTATCAGCTGATGATCAACTCCAAAGAGACGGGCGAGCATAACAGAATCTACTTTGGCGAAACACTAAATGGCAATACGCTAAAATCCGGGAATCTTGACTTAAAAAACGACGATTTTACCCTCACGCTCACGGACAAAAAAGGCGGGAGCAAGACGCTTACTATTGAGTTGCAAACCTCCACAGAATCTAAATCTAATGACAATGCCAAAGCCCTCAAAGAGGCGATTATAAACGCGATCGCTGCAGATTCTGACTTGCAAGAATTGCTTGAGAGTGGCGAGATTAATATCGGGCTTGGCGAGAGTGGCGATAACCTTATCATCAACGACAAGCGGGGCTATAGCGTGCAGGTAGGCGGAGCTAAGAGCACGCAAATGGGCTTTAAGATAACTAATAGCAACGATAATCGTGAATCTAGCGATCTCATCACCACCCAAAAAGTCCAAGCCGGCAAGCTAGAGGGCACGATAACCATCGGCACCGTGCCCCTAGATCTCGCCACACTCACGCGCAGAAACAACTCTTCTTACCAAAATGCCAAAGTTATCGCCGAGGCGATTGACAATATCGCGGGCTTGCACTCCCACGCCACAGATGATGGCAAAATCGTGATAAACTCCGATACCGGCGAGGTGAATATCAGCGCAAACAATGACGAAAAAAGTAAAAAAGCTCTAGAAGCACTAGGCAATCTCAAGCAGGGCGTGGCGATGGACTATGTGCGCACCCAAAACGATCTCTTTAAAATCAAAAATATCCAAAGGGCTCAAGATGCGAGCTTTAGCTACAATGGCATACGGATGCAGCGCCCCACAAACACTATCGATGATATCGCCACGGGGATTAGTATCGAGCTGCTCTCCACCACAGAGCCGGGCAGGCCTGCTATCATCAATGTTACAAACGATAGTGAATCTATCATAGAGAGCGTTACGAAGTTTGTGGAGAGTTACAATCAGCTGAGTATGAAAGTCGATGAGCTCACGCGATATGATGAGGATACGCGTATCGCGGGGGTGTTTAATGGCGATAGCAGCGTGCGTATGATACGCCCAGCACTCAATAAGATTCTCACTTTTCATATGGGCGGGGGGATTGACAAATATTCCCTTGTCAAATACGGCATTAGCGTCAATGAAAAGGGTGTGATGAGTCTTGATGCGAGCAAACTCCGCACAGAGGTAAATAACGATCCAGAGGGCACGCGCGATTTTTTCTATGGCAAGATGACGACTAGAGAGTTCCGCGAGGTGCAAATCGATGGCGTTTTTGCAATGCTCGATAAAGAATTGGCGAAATTTGTCGATGGTAGTAATTCAAGGTTGAAATTGCTTGAGGAAAGTCTCACAAGAGAGGACAAGCGACTAAAAGAAGACAGAAAGCGAGCCATCTCAATGCTTGATACGCGCTATGATTTGATGGCGCAGAGGTTTGCCGCCTATGATAGCCAAATCTCAAGGACTAATAACGCTTTTAATAGCGTGCAGATGATGATAGATCAATCTGTCGCTAAGAAATAAGGGGGGATATATGAGAAGCACAAATGCTTACAATCTGTATCAGCAAAATTCTGTGATGGTGGAGTCGCCTGTGAAGCTTGTGGAGATGCTCTATGAGGGGATTTTGCGATTTTGTGCGCAGACAAAACGCTATATGGAAGCCCAAGATATAGAGAAAAAAATCTATTATATCAATCGCACTACTGATATTTTCACAGAATTGCTCAATACCCTTGATTACGAGAGGGGCGGGGATGTCGCGGTGTATCTCACTGGGCTTTATACCCACCAAATCAAGCTCCTAACCCAAGCCAATGTCACCAACGACACTGCAAAAATCGATATCGTGATGAATGTGGCCAGAGGATTGCTCGAGGCGTGGCGTGAAGTCAATGCCGATGAACTCATGCGCTAATGAGCCTTAGCACGCAGCAGTGGCTAGATGCACTCAAAGTCGCGATTCTTAGCCAAGACGATCAGAGGGCTTTTCTCCTCACCCAAGAGCTCCCAGACGATCTCGCCCAAAGCCCCCTAGAATCTAAGCTCCAAGCCAAGGAGCTCATCTCCCAAACCCTCAAACTCCTCGCTTATAAAAAGCAGCTTGCCAAAACTTCGATGGAGCAGATAAAGGCGGCTAAGGCGTTTTTGGAAAGCTAGATTCTACAAATGCAGCTTTTGTGCGTAAGGAAAATGGCTCCTTTGGGAATCATCGCAGAGATTTGGCGGGTTTGGGGAGTGGTCACTACCGCTTAAGGTAGCTCCTACCCCCGCACCCGACAAAAACTCCACAAGCACCACCGCCTCTGTTGCGATAGCAACCCACCCTACTTGCACAATACTAATTTTCTAAAGAAACTTCGTTTTTTGCTTGCAGTAGCAAGCTTATAGAATCTATACCACGCTAAGAGGCAAAGCCAAGTGCGGAATGTAGGAAAACTACAGATCTCGTGTGGGTTTAGAATCTAAATCAATTATAGAATCTACAACACCAAAAACCTTAACAAGGCTTTGCTAAATACAAATAATAATGTGCGCGATAGCGCAAGCTGAGCAGAATCTAAGGATTTAGATTCTGCCATTTTTGCGGAGCAAAAATCCAATCAAATGTGTAGTGCGGTAGCGCATACCGCCCCTCGCCCTTGTCGTGGTGGCGAAAATCGGGAAAAAGGTGGGAGCAGTGCCACCACAACGATTGCGCTAGAAGTGGGGATAGCGAGGCACTCCCGCCAAAAGATATACTTTGTGGCTGCCAAAAAAGAGCCAACGGGTTGCAAGTAAAGCCACAGCAAAAACGCGGCGCTTTATCTTTTTGTGGGCTTTAAGAGTGCGGGGAGGGGATAATACCCCTTTTCTTTTGCGCAAACAAGTGATGATGAGAATCTAGAACATATCCGTGAGAGCGTGAATCTAGGAGGTTAGATTCTAAGTTTGCCACAGATTCTGAATCTGCTTTAGATTCTATGTTGCGTAGATTCTGTGTGTTTGATAAAGGTGCTTCGCATAGGATATTTTGATTGGATTTTTGCTCCGCAAAAATGGCGCAATTTTGCAATTGCGCTTAGGTCTTGTACTGCTGCATGCACTATTATTGATATCGGGCAAAGTCTTGATGAGGTTTTTGGCGTTGTGGATTGTGTGAATTGTTTAGAATCTGAAACTATTGAGTTAGGTTGTGTAATGGCTTCAGAGAATCTGTAATCTAGATCTATTGTTTCGCTCATGGGCGCTCAAATCTCCACTGCTTTGCTACGCGCACATACACGCAACTCTTAAGCGAGATTTTGCGATTTTCTAGTGTCGGCGCGTCAGAAATGCCGCTTGGCGATGGAGTATATTTTATAAACCAAACCAGATTCTCCTTTGGAGATTTGTTGTCGCTCGTGTCGCGCCTCATCGCCCCATCATAGACACGAGGCCTCGCCTCGGGCACAAAGGATAGTTTAGGACACACAAACCCACAATGGCTTTAAAACTTCTTATCCGCTAGATTCTCATTGATAGAATCCGCCAAGCTCTGAACTTGCTGCGCGATGTGGTGCGTGTTGTGCGCGGCTTGTGTGTTGTGCTGATTGCTAGATTCTAGCGCACTCATAGATTGGTTAATCTGCTCGATTCCCTCGCTTTGCTTAGCGATCTCGCTCATCGTCTTATCGATGCTCTCAATCAGCACGCTGATGTTTGCCTCGATTTGGTTAAGACTCGTGCTCGTGCGCTCGGCAAGTTTTCTCACTTCATCAGCCACCACGGCAAACCCACGCCCATGCTCGCCTGCGCGCGCGGCTTCAATCGCGGCATTGAGTGCGAGGAGGTTGGTTTGTGAGGCGATGTCTTGGATCATGCTCACGATGGAGCGGATGTGCTGGGTTTGCTCAATCACTTCTTTGGAATGCTCATTAATCCCCTGTATGGCGACATACATAGATTCTGTGTGAGCGGCATTGATACTTAGCTGCTGTGTTTGCTGCGTGGCGGCACTCATGAGATTCTCCACTTCGCTATTTAGCGTGCGTGAATCTAGCTCAAGCTTTTGGGCCATATCATAGGAGTTTGCTAGGAGCGAGCGGATTTGCGCTCCTAGTGTGTTGATACTGCTCTCAAACTCCCCATTTGCACGCTCCAAAGTCGGCGTAAAGTCAAAACGCCTATAAGATTCTAAAAGTTGTGAGATAGCTGGGAGCGATGTGCCGATTTTGCGCTCTAGCTGCTCTAGTGTGGTATTAAAGAGTGCGATGAGCTCATTTATCTGATCGTTTGCGCCCTTGGTGTGTATGCGCTTGCTCAAATCCCCATCTTGCACGATTTTTAGCGCTTCTATGGCGTCTTGGATGGCGGCATTGTCGCTGTTGATTTGGGATTGGATGTCTTTGGTGCTTTGGTTGATGAGTGTGGCCATCACACCTAGTCTGTCTCGGCTCTCTAGGGGTATGGGGCTCGCCACGCTGCGCTCTTTGCGCAAAAAGCTAAAAAACTCCGCGAGCCCATTGCTCACCATAGTAATAGAGCTCACCAGCCCCTGCACAATAAAAAATCCAAACACACTAGAGATAATCACATACACGATCACCCCCACGATGCTGATGCTAGCGATGTGGCTAGCAAACTCCTCATCGATATGGGCTGTGATTTGATCGATTTGATCGACATACACGCCTGTGCCAATCCACAGATTTTTCTCGCCCGCTATCATCGTGGCGTAGGAGATTTTGGGCGTATCGACGAGCTTGTCATTGACTTTTTTGGGCCACACATAATGCACAAATCCACCGCCTTGCTGTGAGACTTTATAGAGCTCTTGGATAAGGAGCACGCCATTAGGATCTTTGTGGTTTATGAGATCTTTGCCTAGAATGTCTTGCATATAATACGGATAGGCAATGGCTGTGTGCTCACGATAGACAAAGAAATACCCGCTCTCATCAGATTCAAAAGTCGCGTGCGCTAGGAGTGTGTTGATAGTGCGCTCTTTTTGCACGGGATCGGTTATGTCTTTGGTAGCCTCTGTGATGAGGTTTGCCATAGAATCTACTTGATTGCGCAGTTGGTTTTCTATCGTGGATTCTATATTGTGCTGCACGATGGTGTGGGCTTGTGATCTAAGCTGGAGGTCAAGGATTGCGATAACGCCGATACTCACAAGCAAAAGGATTGATAAAAGAATGGCCAAACGCCATTCGACTTTGATATTTTTCATTAAATCCTCCTTAATAAGTCCTTTTTCTTAAGATAGCATATTTTATGATAATGCGTAAGATATGGTATTTTTTGGCAGGGGCTTTTTCTCACTTTGTATAGAAATGAAACAAAAACTTAAACTTTATCGGTTGCTTAATAAGGGTAGTCGCCGCTGTGGTTGTGAGGAGCGAGTGGCAATTCATTTGCCACGAGCGGTATCAAGTTTGTGAAACAAACTTGCATTAAATCAATGCACTCTATTTTTGGATTCTAAATACTCCTCATAGCTCCCGCGGAAATCGATGACTTTTGCTGCGCCATTTTCTACTGCTACAAGCTCGATGATACGATTGGCATACGCATCGATAAGCTCTCTATCGTGGCTCACGCATAGCACATTCCCGCCAAAGCGATAGAGTGCCTCGCCAAGGGCAATGATGGATTCTAAATCAAGGTGGTTGGTGGGCTCATCAAGCACCAAAAAATTCCCGCCTTCAAGCATAATCTTGCTGAGCACCATTCTGTGCTTCTCGCCCCCGCTTAGCGCGTTTATAGACTTCTCCTGTTCCTCCCCGCTAAAGAGCATTCGCCCTAGCGCGTTGCGTATCTCGCCACTCTCTTTTTTCTTATCAAAGCTCCTAAGCCACTCATAGAGGCTCTCCTCGCCCCTTATCTCCTCGCTCACATTTTGGGGGAAATAACTGCGCTCAATCGTCGCGCCCCACTTGACTACGCCACTATCTGCCCCTAGCTCCTCTACTAGAATCTGCACTAGCGTGCTTTTGCCCACGCCATTTGCGCCGATAAGCGCGATTTTATCGCCGGGCAAAATCTTTAGGCTAAGATTTTCTAGCACCTTTTTATCCCCATAGCTTTTGGAGATATTTTCGCACTCTAGGGCTTCGTTGCCAATAGCGCGGTTTGGCTTAAAGACGATACTAGGATCGCGCCGCGAGCTCACGGCGAGATTTTGTATATCGAGCTTTTCTAGCTGCTTTTGGCGGCTTGTGGCTTGCTTGGCTTTGGAGGCGTTGGCAGAAAAGCGGCGGATAAAGCTCTCTAGCTCCTCTTTTTCTTTGAGTTTTTTGTTGCGCTCGGCTTCTTGCTGCTTGGCAATGAGTGTGGAGGCGATATACCAATCATCATAATTCCCGCTAAACTCGCGCACACCGCCAAAATCCATATCCAAAATATGCGTGCAGACGCTATTTAGAAAATGCCTATCGTGGCTGATGACTACCATTGTGCCCTCGTGCCGCTTGAGGTTTTCCTCTAGCCACGCGATAGAGGGCAAGTCGAGGTTGTTTGTAGGCTCATCAAGGAGCAAAATATCGGGCTTTGGGAAAAGCACTTGGGCGAGCAAAATCTTAAACTTATCGCCCCCTGTGAGCGTGCTCATTAGCTCACTATGCTTGTCAGCAGAGAATCCTAAGTCTTCTAAAATCTTTTCTATCACCACATCGTATTCATACATCGGATCTTCCTCAGCACAAATCATCTCAAGCTCGCCCAGCTCCTCATTGATCGCCTCATCGCTCAAATCCGCGTTTTCATACAGATATTCCTTGCGCTTTAGCGCGTCATAGAGGCGTTTGTTGCCAATGAGCACCGCGTCTTTTAGGCTTAGAGATTCAAAGGCATACTGATCCTGTCCTAGCACCCCAAGGCGCGCATTTGGCGCGATGACTACCTCGCCACTGCTTGCCTCATAAGCCCCACTTAGGATTTTTAAAAAAGTCGATTTGCCCGCGCCATTTGCGCCAATGAGCCCATATCGCTTGCCAGAATCTAGCACTAGATTCACATTTTCAAAGAGTTTTTTTGTCGGATAACGCATTGAAAGGTTGATGGTTTGTAGCATTGCCTGTCCTTAAAGGGATTGTGTTTTGTAAGTATTGTATAGCAGGTTTATTGATAAAGTCTTTAAGGAGGGCAGAATCTAGGCACTACACCTGCACAAGGCGATGGTTTGCTAGCGTGTAGATTCTATCGCACATTTGGGCGATATGCGTATCGTGGGTGGCGATGATGATACCGGCATTTTGTGCCCTCACATACTCAAACACACATTCCATCACTTTATGCGCGGTTTGTGAATCCAAATTCCCCGTGGGCTCATCGGCAAAGATAATCTTTGGTTTTTTGCTAAGCACCCTCGCGATAGAGAGGCGTTGCTGCTGCCCTCCGCTTAGCTCGCCGATTTGTTGCTTGAGTGTGTGGGCTATCTCAAATCGCTCGAGTAACTCCATATCAATAGGCTGATTGCTCATTATGCTTGCTAGCTCGAGATTTTCTCTGACATCAAATCCGCGAAAGAGATAGTGCGCTTGAAAAATAATGCCAAGCTCATAGCGGCGTATGCGCAGCAGCTCCTGTGCTCTAAGCGCGTAAATATCGCGAGATTGTAGGATATTTACCACTCCGCTTGTTGGTTTTAGCATTGTAGAGAGGTTGTTTAAAATCGTGCTTTTCCCGCTCCCACTCACGCCGATTATGGCGATTTTCTCGCCCGCATTTAGCGTGAGGTTTAATCCCTCATAGATTGTATAATCAAAGCTATGGCTTAAGTTTTGTGCGCTTAGTAACTCCATTTTCACTCCTTTTGGCTTAGCTGCGCGCTTCTCTCACATCGGATAATCCACGCAAACACACGCGATACCGCTACATACAGCTCGGGCGCGATTTCTGAATCTAGCGGCGCATTAAGCAGTGAATCCACCAACGCTTCATTACAAAATAGCGGCACTTCAAACTCCTTTGCTTTAGCGATGATACGCATAGCCACCTCGCCCCTGCCGCTTGCTACGACTTTTGGGGCATTGTGTGTGGCGGCATTATACGCGAGTGCTGCGGCTTTGGCAAATGGCTTTGGCATTGCTAGAAGGCAAGCTGGATAGAATCTATACTCGCCCACGATTTTGGGGAGCGCGTGGGGATTTGGTTATGGGCTTGGAGGTTTTGGAGGATTGCTAGGGTGTTGCGCACAAACATATCGGTTTCGAGATTTACGCGTTGGGAGAGTTTGTAGGTTTTAAAGAGCGTGTTGTGCAGCGTGTGGGGGATAATCGTGAGCCAAAAGCCACTAGGCGCGACATCCACAATCGTGAGACTGACGCCATCTACGCTGATGGAGCCTTTGGGCAAAATCGCTTTTAGCGTCTGTGGCGCGGTGCTTAGGAAAAAATCGCTTTGCGCGGCGTGGTGGGTGATAGCCTCTATCACGCCTATGCCATCGATATGCCCCTGCACGATATGCCCATCTAGCCGAGAATCCGCGCGCAAAGCCGGCTCGATATGCACGGGGGCGTTGGGCGAAAAATTTTCTAAAGCAATGAGGGATTTTGTCGTCTCGCTCAGCTCGGCGACAAAGCCTTTTTTGCTAGATTCTATAGCCGTGAGGCACACGCCATTAACCGCGATAGAATCTCCGATACGAGGCTCATACTCACACAGCACGCTAAGCCTATTGCCTCTCAAACTCGCGATTTTGCCAATCTCTCTGATAAGCCCACTAAACATCACAACCCTTGCTTAAACTTACTTGTGCTACAATGTAGCTTTCATTATCAAAAATTCTATCACAATTTTTCTCAAAGGTTTTTTAGACGATGATGATTGATACGCATTGCCATTTGGATTCACAAGCCTATGATGGGGATTTGGATAGCGTGATTAGTGAGGCTTTTAGTGCGGGGGTTAGGCAGATTATCATACCCGGCGCGTTTGGTGGCGATCTCCCTAGGGCTAGGGACATAGCACATCGCTACGAGTCTATTTATTTTGCAGCGGGGATTCACCCCTGTGAGCTTGAGAGCTTTGATAGGGATTTGCTCCTAGAGTTCGCGCGCGATGAGAAGTGCGTGGCTATCGGGGAGTGTGGGCTAGATTATTTTCGCTTGCCAGATTCAGAAGTGGAGGCGTATAAAGCGCGCCAAAAGGAGCTTTTTGTCACACAGATTGAGCTCGCCCTAGAGCTTGACAAACCGCTTATCGTGCATATTCGCGAGGCGTCAAACGATGCCTTTGAGATTCTAAAAAACTACCCAAATCTTAGAGGCGTGTTGCATTGCTTTAACGCCGATAGAATCTTGCTAGGGCTTGAAAATTTTTATTATGGCATTGGCGGGGTTTGCACCTTTAAAAACGCGCGTAGGCTCATAGAAGTGCTGCCATCAGTGCCACTAGATCGCTTGCTGCTAGAGACGGATGCGCCCTATCTCACGCCCCACCCACACAGAGGAGAGCGCAATGAGCCAAAGTATATCCCGCTTATCGCGGAGAAAATCGCTGAGATACTCCACCGCACGCCTACAGAGATTCACACCATAAGCACGCAAAATGCCTACAAACTCTTTAGTCAAGTGCCGCCAATCTATGCCGCCTGCGCGAGTATGGAGGCGGAGGCGGAGCAAGCCCTATGAAGTGCTTAAGAAGCATACTTTTGGGCGCGATGATGGTGCTAAGCTGCGCGGGGGAGGAGTATTATTCCTTTGTGCATAGTGATGGGCATACGCCAAAGATTTTGCAATCTTTTGGGCTAGGCTATGACTTTTTGCCCGAGCAGGCAGATCAGCGCGACGCGATAGAATCTAGCGCGCAGTATTTTCTCAAGCGATTTGACAATAGCTACACCTTTATCCCCATTATCCGCAGTATGATAGCCCAAGAGGGCTTGCCCCAAGAGTTTTTATTCCTCGCGATGGTGGAATCGGAGTTTATCATCAATGCCAAAAGTTCCAAAAAAGCCTCGGGCATTTGGCAGTTTATGCCCGCTACGGCTAAGGGGCTAGGGCTAGAGATAAACGACTATATCGATGAGCGACAAGATCCTATCAAAAGCACGCAGGCAGCCATCACCTACCTAAAACAGCTCTATAACCTCACAGGGGAGTGGTATCTCGCGATGATGGCGTATAATTGTGGTTATGCGCGATTACAAAAAGCCATAGAGGAAGCCGGGGGCGATAGCTCGCTCCAAACCCTGCTCGATGAGGACAAAAAATACCTCCCGCCCGAAACGCGCAACTATATCCGCAAGATTGTGGCGATGAGCTTGGTGTTTAACGACGCGGATTTTTTGAAAAGCAACGATTCTGAATACCTCCTCAATCGTGGCGCGACTGATACCCTAGCGATTTTAAAGCTAAAAAGCGGTGTGCCCCTAGGCATCATCGCCCAAAGTGCGGGAATGTCGCTAAATGAATTGCGCAGCTATAATATGCACTTTAAATACGCGTTTTTGCCCCCCGGAGCGGGCGATAAGGAATACAATGTCTATCTGCCATACGAGAAGCTCGCGCGCTTTAAGCAGCATTTTGACGCGAACTATCAGCCAAACTCCGCCTTTATGATGCACAAAGTCCAAAAGGGCGATACGCTAAGCTCCATCGCACGCCAATACAAAACAAGTATCAATGAGCTAAAACGCGTCAATGGCTTAAGCACCACGCGGCTTTCAATCAACCAAAAGCTTATAATCCCAATCCCCAAAAAAACATAGAATCTAAGGTGGCGTATGAAAAGATTTGCTCTCATAATAGCCGTGATAGCTGTGGTGGCACACGCACTGCTAGGCGCGGAAAAACTAGAGGTTAATGCCAAAACTTTCCGTAGCGATGACAGGACCAACCTCATCGAGCTCAACTCCGATGTGTTTGTCAAAAAAGCCAACGACAAGCTTTGGGCGGACAAGGTAGTCATCAAAACCGACAAAAAGCGCAAGCCCCTAGAATACACCGCCACGGGCAATGTGAGATTCTACGTAGAGACAGAAGATGGTAGGAAGATAAATGGCAGCGCGCAAAAAGTCGTGTATGATACGCTCAAAGACGAGTATCGCCTCTATGAAAACGCTAAGATTCAAGAAAAAGATAGCCCCAATACCATCACAGGGGAGTTTATGACGCTAAACAACAAACAGGGGCAGGCGTATTCAGAAGGTGCTAAAGATAAGCCCACGACGCTGATATTTTTGCTCGATGAGGACGAGGATAAGGATTCTAAAGCAAAAGATTCTAAGCCAAAGGGCAATGCTAAGGGCAAATGAGGCGCGTGTATGATGATCGCCAAAAACGCGCGCTTCCTCACTAGCGCACAGCATATCGCCCAAGCCCCGAGTGCGCAGCACAGCGAGGTTGTATTCCTAGGGCGTAGCAATGTGGGCAAATCGAGCCTGCTCAATCTCCTGCTAGGCAAAAAACTTGCCAAAAGCTCCGCCACGCCGGGTAAGACACAGCTTATAAATTTTTTTAGCGTGGAATTTGTGCGCGAGAGCGAGACAATCCCGCTTGTGTTTGTGGATTTGCCCGGGTTTGGGTATGCGAAAGTGAGCAAGGAGATAAAGGCTAAGTGGGAGCAGCATTTGCTGGAGTTTTTGCGACAGCGAGGGAGTATCAGGCTCTTTATCCATTTGCGCGATGCGCGCCACCCAAAGCTAGCGCAAGATGATGAGGTGCGCGCACTGATTGAGGGCTTTAAGCGCGGGGATCAGGAGATCCTCACAATCTTTACCAAAGCCGATAAGCTCACCCAAAGCGAGCTCAATAAACTCAAAAACGCCCGCGCATTGCTTAGCAGCACACAGCATAACCCAAAGCTAAAAATCCCCACCACAGAGGATTTGCGCGCCTTTGTGCTAGAGAGAGTGCTAGGCGAGGCGTGAGGTGCGCCACCAATCCCACAAAAAGACTACAAACCCAACAAACGCCATAACACACCAAGGGCTAGGACATGCTTTTGAAAATCTTTTGGATTTAAGCTTGTGTGGTTTGAATCCACAGCCTTTGTAAATCCTAGCCCTTAATAAGATTCTATACTATCACGCCTCCGCCAAGCACCACATCGCCATCATACACCACGAGAGCCTGTCCCTTTGCCACGCCATAGGCACTCTCTTGCAATTGTGCAGTGATGATGCCATTTTCCACACTCACACGCGCTTTGATAGGAGTGGAGCGATAGCGGATTTTGACTTCATACAATTCCTTGGTAAGTGGGATATTAAGCGATTTGTTGGCTGCATACACGATATTGGTTTGTAGCTCCTCTTTGCTGCCTACGATGAGCTCGTTTTTGTCGGGATTTATCCCCATCACATAATGGGGCTCGTGCGCGCCAAAGACTCTAAAGCCCTTGCGCTTGCCGATAGTGTATTGCATATAGCCATTATGCTCGCCCACCACTTCGCCTTGAGCGTTGCGCACTATGCCCTTTTGCTCGACTTGCTCGTGTTTTTTGAGCACATCGATATAATCCGTCTCGACAAAACAAATCTCTTGAGAATCTTTATAAGTCTCTAGTGTGCCCAAAAACGGCAGGATTTGGAGCGCGGTGGGTTTGATCTCTGCCTTGAGGCTATCCCCTAGTGGGAAAATGATAGAATCTATCGCCTCTTGTGGCAGTGCATAGAGGAAGTAGCTTTGATCTTTTGTCTCATCACGCGCCTTTTGGATTCGCTTTATCCCATTGTATTGCGTGATCTTAGCATAATGCCCCGTGGCGATATGCTCACAGCCTAGCTTTTTTGCCTCCTGCAGGGCTAAGCCAAATTTGATAAGCGGATTGCAAAGCGTGCAGGGGTTTGGCGTCTCGCCGCGCTTGTAAGCATTAACAAACTCATCATACACGATCGCCCTAAACTCCGCTTGGGCTTGCAGGATATGAAACTCTATGCCCAGCTCCGCGCTCACCTTTTGGCAGTTTGCGATAAAGACTTCGTGTTTTGCTTCTTTGTCGTGGAGTTTGAGGTAGATTCCCACCACTTCATAGCCTTGGGATTTGAGCAGATGGGCACAATAGGAGCTATCCACACCACCGCTCATTAGCAGTGCTACTTTTTTTGACATCACATTCCTTTTACTACTTGGGATTTGAGGCTTGGCATTGTAGAGCGTTAAGGTAAATTATCAAGGAATATTTAAAGGGTGCGTGTGCTATAATCGCGCCTTTTATTGTGAGAAAGGATTAGGATTGATTTTAGATCACGAACTGCCCCAAGGGAGCAAACTCTACTTTGGCAAATCCGCGAGACTAAAGCGCGATATAGAATCTAAGGCTATAAAGATTCTCTATGAGAACGACTATAAGGAGATTGCCACGCCTATTTTTAGCTTCCTAAGCCACCAAGATGACTTTTCTAACCGCGATATGATTTGCTTTAGCGGCGAGGACAACCATCAGATTGTGCTACGCTATGATAGCACGATTGATGTGATGCGTATCATTACCAAGCGAATCGCGCGCAGCACGAGCCATAAGAAGTGGTTTTATATCCAGCCTGTGTATGACTATCCCACCACCGAGCTGCACCAAATCGGCGCGGAATTTCTCGATAGCGTCTCGCTCACGCCGGTTATGGGGCTTTCAGCGATGATTATGGGCGAGCTTGGGTTGTCCCCCATTTTGCAGATTTGTAACCAAAAAATCCCCCTTTTGTGCGCCAAACACCTAAGTATTGATATCCAAGCATTTAACAATCCCGATATGGAATCTATCGCGAACAAAGAGCGTTTTTTAAAAGAGCTCATTGAGGTGAATACGCGGCAGGATTTGGAGCGATGTATCAAAAATATGCCACGCTTCCTTACCACAGAGCTAGAGGCAATGCTAGAGTGCGCGAGTTTTTGTGAGTATAAAGAGAGTATTTTTTCTCCGCTTTTTTACGCGCCGGGGCAGTATTATGAGGATTTGTTTTATCGTATGATTTGTGGCAATACAATCCTTGTTATCGGAGGCAAATACACGATTTCCCAAACGCCCTCGTGTGGCTTTGCCATCTATACGGACAATATCGTAGATATTTTGCTTAGATAATCATTACAAACATAAGGGAGCGTGAGCAATGGCAGATTTAGTCGTTGGGATTCAGTGGGGTGATGAGGGCAAGGGCAAAATCGTCGATGCCCTTGCTAAGGATTATGAGTATGTCGTGCGCTACCAAGGAGGGCATAACGCTGGGCATACGATTGTGGTAAATGGACAAAAAATCGCCCTGCACCTTATCCCATCGGGGATTTTGTATCCGCATTGCAAAAATGTTATCGGCAATGGCGTAGTTATCGATCCTAGCGCGCTTTTAAAAGAGCTAGAACCATTTGAAAACCTCCAAGGGCGACTTTTTATCAGCGACAAGGCACATATCATTTTGCCCTATCATAGCCTGCTTGATAAAGCAAAGGAAGCGCACAAAAAAGACAGAGCTATTGGCACCACAGGTAAGGGTATCGGACCAGCTTATACGGACAAAATCGCGCGCAGTGGGATTCGTATGGTGGATTTGCGGGATTTTGGGGCTTTGGAGCAAAAAATCGCCAATGCCCTAAAAGAAATGCAGGTTTTGCAGGATAAATACAACTTTGTGTTGCCGAGCTTAGATTCTGTAATGAGCGGGTTAGAATCTAGCGCGAAAGTGCTGCTGCCCTTTGTGTGTGATACCACGCAGCTTTTGTGGCGAGCACAGGAGGGCGGTAAGAAGATTCTGTGTGAGGGCGCGCAGGGAAGTATGCTAGATATCGATCACGGCACCTATCCCTTTGTGACAAGCTCTAACACCACGGCTTCAGGCGCGTGTAGCGGCACGGGGCTAGCCCCACGCGATATGGAACAAGTGATAGGGATAGCCAAGGCGTATTGCACAAGAGTGGGCAATGGCGTGTTTCCCACCGAGGATTTTGGGCAAAGTGGCGAGTATATCCGCCAAAGAGGCGCGGAGTTTGGCACGACTACGGGGCGAGCTCGGCGGTGCGGGTGGTTTGACGCGGTAGCAGTCAAATACGCGTGCCGTATCAATGGCTGCACGAGCTTGGCGATTATGAAAATGGATGTGCTCGATGGATTGGGGCGTATCAAAGTCTGCACCGCGTATGAGTATAACGGAGAGCAAATCGCCTATATCCCCACAGATTACGAAAATGTCAAGCCCATCTACACTGAGTTTGCTGGCTGGGATAGTGTGGCGGGCATACGCGATGAGTCCGCTCTCCCGTCAAGCGCAAAAGCCTATATCGAGTTTTTGGAGCAGTTTGTGGGAGTAAAGATCTCCCTACTCTCCACAAGCCCCGATAGAGAAGATGTGATCACGCGCTAAGGAGAGGCTTTGAAGACAAAATTTAGCGCGATCCTTAGCCTGCGCCACAAAGCACTCCAAAGCTGTGAGCGCAAGATGATGCAGCACAATCTCCTCGTAGCACAAAAGCAAGCCGAGATTGATGCGTTTATGCGTGATGTGGGGCAGGTGCGTTTCCCTACAAGCGGGGATTTTGGCGTGTATCACGCACTTATGCAGACTAGAGACAATCTTTTGGGGCATATCGACACGCTCCATAGCGAGCTCTCCCATCTCAAAGCCCAAGCCAAAACCTTGCGTGAGGAATACAAAGCCCTCCATATCGAATACGAAAAAATCAAATACCTTGATACCAAGGAGCGAGAATCTAAGCTCAAAGCCCTAAAAATCGCGCACGATAAGGAGCTCGATGAGATCTCTATCCTACTCCATCGCAGGGGGGCGGTATGAGAGCGGTATGGGTTGGCGCGCTGTGCGCGTTTTGTGGGCTGCTGCTATCAGCCCCGCTTCAAAGTGGCTCGTCGCCTAGCACACAGGGCACGCAGCTGCTTGATTGCAATATCATCTTTGATCAGCGCAAAGATGAGATCCGCCAAGAGCTCCAAGCCATAGACGAGCGTCAGCAAGCCCTCCAAGTGCTCCAAAACGCCACGCAAGTGATTTTGGAGGAAAAAAGCCGTAAATTAAGCGAGCAAGAATCCCAAATCAATGAAAAAATCCTAGAGTTTCAGAAGGCAAAAGAGCAGGCAAAGGCGGAGTTTCAAAAGCTCCAAGAGCAAGCCGAGCTCGATATGAAAGCGCGCGAGGAGTATATCCAAGATCTCCTTGCTAAAAACGAAGAGATTTTGCGCAAAATGCAAAAGGGCAGCGATGACAAAATCACGCAGAGCTATCAGCAGATGAAAGAGGGCAAGTCCGCGGCGATATTTGAGCAAATGCCAGAGCAAGAAGTCGTGGCAATCCTCTCGAGTATGAATCCCAAGGATGTGAGTAAAATCCTCGCCAAGATGGACGCGCAAAAAGCCGCGATGATAACGCAAAAAATGCGCCAGCCACATGGCGAGCAAGCCTCCAATCTCCCGCCAGCCCCACAACCTCCTAAAAGTGAGTTTGTAGATTCTCTAGAGGCGCAATCCGTGCAAGCCCCCGCGCAGTCTTTAGAATCTGCCCAATCCACCCAACCCACTCTAGAATCTCCCCTAGAGCCAGATTCACAACCACCACAAGATGAAAACAACTAGACAAGTCGGAGTGCGATGATGGCGATGTATCATTTGGGGCTGATTAGTGTCAATGAGCCGCTTATAGCGGGATTGTATGCGCAGCCACGCACAGAGGAGGGCAAGGGGAGCGGTATGAGACTGCACAAAATGTATAGATTCTATGGGCACACCACGCACGCGCTCAATGAGCTTTTTAGCACGCTTTTAAGCGAGGGCGTGAGCTTGGGGCGTATCTACTACGCGCGTGGTCCGGGGCGATTTAGCGCGCTCAAAGCCACGCATATCTACCTCCACACGCTTGCCCAGACTCGGGGCTATGAGCTCTTTAGCCTCCCAAGCTTTGCCTTTAATGACAATCAGCCTATCCACGCCTTTGCTGATAAATATTTTCTCTTACGCGATGGCGAGATTGTTTTAGAATCTAGCCAGCAAGCAGGGGAGTTTGTGCTGCCACAGATTCTCTATCCCCAAGAATTTGGGCGTGAGAATACCCCGCTGTATGTCCTGCCAGCGGTATGAGGAGAGCGTATGCAATCTAGATTAAATCTCATCGTCCCCGCCACAAGCGCAAATCTCGGTCCGGGTTTTGATTGCCTAGGACTAGCCCTAGGCTTGTATAACAAAATCCAAATCACCCCCGCCAATATCACAAGCGTGCAAATCATAGGCGAGGGCGAGCAATACCTAAAACTCAAAGTCGATAATGTCTTTGTCAAAATCTTTTCACAGATTCTAGAGCGTTATGACAGGCAGGCGCGTTGCAAGTTTTTGTTTGAAAACACTATCCCCGTTTCACGCGGGCTTGGCTCGAGCTCGGCGGTGATTGTGAGCGCGATTTATGCAGCACTCAAATATATGGGCGAGCCAATCGATAAGCAAAAGATTCTAAATCTCGCCATAGAATACGAAAACCACCCAGATAATATCACTCCCGCGACTTTTGGTGGCTTTAATGTCGCGATTTTGGAGCACTATGGCAGCAAGATTCAAACCCAAAATGTCGTGCATATCCGTGCTGATATTCCAGATTCTCTGCGTGCGGTGGTGGCGATCCCTACACAGAGCATCTCGACTAAGCACTCGCGACGGAGTCTGCCAAAGCTCTATAAACTCAAGGATTGTGTGTTTAACCTCTCGCATTCCTCACTTTTGAGCGCGGCATTTTTGCAGGGCGATTGGGAAAAGCTGCGCCTAGCAAGCCGCGATAGAATCCACCAAAACACGCGTATGAAAGCCTTGCCTATGCTCTTTGCACTGCAGCGCACCGCGTTAGAGAATGGCGCACTATTAAGCACGCTTAGCGGGAGTGGCTCATCATTCCTTAATATCTGCTACAAGGACGATGCGCACAATCTCGCGCGCACTCTGGAGCAAAATTTCCCAAAATGCCGCATACTCACGCTAGGGTTTGACAATCTGGGCGTTAGAGAATTTTAATTAGAATGTTGGTATAATGATGAGAAACCCCAAACAGACGAGAATGTGCCTGGCTTGTAGGGCGAGGCTTTTGCAGAGTGAATTGAAGAGATTGCAAGTTGTGCAAAATGCCTTGTGTGTATTTAGCGGTGTGGGCAGGAGCTTTTATCTCTGTGCGCGTTGCTATGAGGATCCAAAGGCGATGCGCGGCGTGATGAAACGCTACAAAATACAGCAAAACACAGAATCTAAAGGAGTATGACAAGTATGGCAAAAGTGAGACTAACCAAAGTGGCGGAGGAATGTGCCAAAAGCACCAAGGAGGTGTTTGAAAAAGCCCTAGAGATGGGCTTAAATGTCAAGACGACTTCTTCGAGTATCACAGAGGAGGAGGCGGGCGCACTCTATGAGTTTTTATCCACAGGGATTAATCCCAATCCACCCAAGCCCAAAGCCCCCGCCAAAGAAAAATCCTCTACCAAAAAAACCACCAAGCCAAAAGCTACCAAAGATCCTAAACCCACACAAGAAGCGCAAGATACACAACATTCCAAAGAGCCACAGCAGCCCCCCAAGGCAGAGCCGCTAGAGCCCAAAAAAGAGCTAGATTCTGAGCCTCTCACAGAATCCAGCAAAGAACCGCCCAAAAAGGGACTTCGCATCGTGCGCAAAAACGAGCAGCCAAAGCCCGAGCCCAGCAAGCAGCCCTTATCGCTTAGCTACAAGGAGCTTTTAGCCCAAACCCAAAATGAGGGATACAAAGCCAAGCCCAAAAAATCGTCCAAAGCCCGCCCTGCGCACAAGCATAGCGGCGAGCACAAAATCGATATTTTAGAAGATAGGGAGATTACTTTTGAGCGGGATTATGATGATGAGCAAGATGAGATTATGCTCTTTGATCTCAATGAGCGCGAAGTGCGCGATGAGGAGGAGGAAAACCGCCTAAAGCAAGCCATTACCGAGCGCGTGCAGGTGCATAAAAAAAGCCCGTGGATGAATGAGGGCTCTATCCGCCGTGGCAGTAGAAAAAACAAAAAATACCAACAAAAAGAGCCACCAAAAGAGCTAAAAAGTGTCATCTCAATCCCCGAGGAAGTGCGCGTGTATGAGTTTGCCGAGCTCTCTGGCAGGGAGCTAAAAGATGTGATAAAGACGCTCTTTGATCTGGGAGTGATGGCGACGAAAAACGACTTTTTGGACAAAGATTCTATTGAGATTTTGGCGGAGGAATTTAAGATAGAGGTTTCTATCATTGATGAAAAAAGCAGCCTTGAAGTCGCGTATGAGGAAAACACAAGCTCGCTCAAAGAGCGTCCGCCAGTGGTTACGATTATGGGGCATGTCGATCACGGCAAAACCTCTTTGCTCGATTATATCCGCAATTCTCGCATAGCGCACAAAGAGGCGGGCGGTATCACGCAGCATATCGGCGCGTATATGGTGCAAAAGGACGATAAGATCATCAGCTTTATCGATACGCCCGGGCACGAGGCGTTTAGCAGTATGCGCAGTCGTGGCGCGCAGGTAACCGATATCGCTATCATCGTGATAGCCGCAGATGATGGTGTCAAGCCCCAGACGATAGAGGCACTCAATCACGCCAAGGCAGCGGGCGTGCAAATCATCATCGCGATGAATAAAATGGACAAAGAAAACACCAATCCCGACAAGCTCAAAGCCGAATGCGCCGAGCTAGGATTTACCCCAAATGATTGGGGCGGGGAGTATGAGTTTATCCCCATTTCAGCTAAAACGGGCTTAGGCGTGGATACGCTGCTAGAGACGATCCTCATACAAGCCCAGCTCCTAGAGCTCAAAGCCGCAAGTGAGGGCAAGGCAAAGGCGGTGGTGCTAGAGGGGAGTTTGGAAAAAGGGCGCGGACCAGTGGCGACTATCATCGTGCAGAGCGGGACTTTGCAAGTGGGAGATTCTGTCGTGGCGGGGACGGCTTTTGGACGCATACGCGCTATGAATGACGATCTAGGGCGCGCGGTAAAATCCCTCACGCCTTCAAGTGTCGCGCAAATCGTGGGCTTATCGGAAGTGCCAGAGGCGGGAAGCACGCTTGTGGCACTAGATAGCGAGGCGCAAGCACGCGAATATGCCCAAAAGCGCGCCTTGTATCTGCGCCAAAAAGAGCTTAGCAAGAGCACCAAGGTTACCTTTGAGGAGTTGGGCGATATGGTGGCACAGGGCAATCTCGCCGTGCTGCCCGTGATTGTCAAAGCCGATACGCAGGGCAGCCTCGAGGCTATCAGGGCGAGCTTGGAGGGGCTTAGCAATGATGAGGTGCGTGTGAATATCGTTAGTGCGAGCGTGGGAGGGATCACCGAGGGCGATGTCTCGCTAGCAAGTGCGAGCGAAAATAGCTTCATACTTGGCTTTAATGTCCGTCCCACAGGCAATGTCAAAGCCAAGGCAAAAGAACTAAGCGTAGAGATTAAGACTTATTCTGTGATTTATGCCCTGCTTGATGAGATTAAAGGACTCATATCTGGAATGATGAATCCGGTAATACAAGAGGAGGATACCGGACAAGCCCAAGTGCGCGAGACATTCACGATCCCCAAAGTCGGCGTAGTCGCGGGCTGTATGGTGGTAGATGGCACTATCACGCGCGGTATCAAGGTGCGCCTCATACGCGATGGTGTGGTGGTGCATACCGGACAAATCGCCTCGCTCAAGCGCTTCAAAGACGATGTGAAAGAAGTGGGCAAGGGCTATGAGTGTGGCATAATGCTTGAGGGCTACAACGATGTGCGTGTGGGCGATGTGTTTGAGACATTTAGGGAGGTTAAACTCCATGCACAAATTTGATAAAGCCATAGCAAGAGAGGCTTTGGCCTCTTTCTTTCCATAGATTTGGTTATGTGTGGATTTTGTCCTACAATCTCTTTGTGCAGGAATTTGCCCTAGCCCCAAAGCCCAAAAGGCGCAAATATCTCAAGGTTTTCTGTCTGCGCCGTTTTAATTTTTTAGAAAAATTACGCGCCTTTGTAAGATTGTCTTATCATAATGCGATTTTAGAATCTAAACAATTACACAATCTCGCATTTGGATTCTATGTATGCTCGCGTAAGCGGAGCGAAGTGGGGATTCACTCCCCACGAGCGATAACAAGTTTTGCCACGCAAAACTTGCATTAAATAAATATATTTGCTAGGATTTTGCAAAACCAAATTTAAGGATATGTATGGGAATTTTTATCTGTGGCGATGTCGTGAGTGATAAACGCATTGAAGTGTGTCCGGAGCTAGCGCAGCTTATTAGCGCAAACCTAAGCTTTTGCAATCTCGAAGCACCCATTAGCGGAGTTGGGGAGCCTATTACCAAGGCAGGGCCGCATATGTGTCAAGATTCTGAGATTATCACAAACCTCTCCAATCTAGGTTTTGATGTGTTTTGCCTCGCAAACAACCATATCTTTGATTATGGTGCTTCTGCGCTGCAGGGCACGATGGAGGCTATCACAAAGTGCAATAAATCCTACATAGGCGCATATAGCGCACTCACCCCCCCCCCAAATTACCTTACACAGATAGATGGCACGCGCATTGGGATTGTCAATGCGGGTGAGAGCCAGTTTGGCGCGCTAGATTCTGTAAATGCGTTTTTGGGCGCGCAGAGCGGGTATGTGGATTTGTTTGATGAGGCGTTTGTCCGAAATATCGTGGAGCTGCGCCCCAAAGTCGATGTGCTCATTGCCATACTCCATGCCGGGCTAGAAAATGTCGATTTGCCCCTGCCCCAATTCCGCAGATTCTATAAATTTTTATGCGATATGGGCGTGGATATTATCGTGGGGCATCATCCGCACTGGGCGCAGGGCTATGAGCGCTACCACACACGCGATAAGGAATGCTTGATTTTTTATAGCCTTGGGAATTTTGCCTTTTGTATGCCCCACCACACGCCGGATAAAAGAGAGCAGGAGAGCTTTAGCGTGCTTTTAGAGTTTGCTAATGGTGGGCTTAGGGACTTTAGGTTGTGCTTTCACAAGCTCGCAGTGGGCGCGCAATCTTGTCAAGTAACAATGTGTGAGGAAAGGGAGCTTGGCTTCAGCCTAGAGGCACTCAATGCACCGCTCCTAGATGCGCAGCACTATGAGCAAGCGATTTTGGGTATCGCAAGGAAGCATTTTGAGGATTATAGATTCTATTACTATCTCGCTCTGCTTGCGCCTTCAAAGCAGCTTTCACTACTAAGCAATCTCAAAACTTTGCTCAAAAATTGGCTTTTCTCACACAGAGGATTAGCCGCTCGTCAAGCCCTGCTTTTGCACAATATCCATATCCCCACGCACCGCTTTGTGCAAGAAATCGCGCTCAAAGCAGCGATTAGCTCACACACATTGTGAGATTCTAAGCTCCCTAGCGAGTCTTTGCCTCGATGATCTCGCGCACCTTTTGTATGTCTTCCTGCCTTGCGTTATACCTCGCATTCTCTAGGAAATCCTTCGCTCTCTCCCCGTTATCATTAGCGAGATTCACATCGGCACCAGATTCTAGGAGATAGAGGATTGTTTGGGGATCGTAGGTGTTTTTCATTCTTAATAGCAGCGTTGTGTTGCCCGAGCTATCGCGCGCATTCACATCAGCTCCGTGCTCTATGAGGGCTTTTAGCTGCGCGAGTGGGGCTCTGTGAATGGGATAATCACCATACCTATCTCGCTTATTGGGATTGATGCCTTGGGCTAGGAGCATAGAGAGGATTTGGGCGTTGTTGTTGTCATACTCATTGCGCAGCGCGCTAAAGAGCAGTATCACATCATCTCTCTCCACCTTCGCCCCCTTTTGTATCAAAAGCTCTATGGTTTGTGCATTGGCTCTAGATACGGCTCATTGTAGGAGTCTCTCGCTGCCATCGTGTGTGCGCAAAACCGCATTCACATCCGCGCCCGCATTTATGAGGGCTTGGGCGGAGGGATTATCTGTGAGCAATATGGAAAAAAGCGCGGTGTAGCCATCTGCAGTCTTTGTGAGAGGGTTTGCACCATATTGCAGCAAGAGATTGGCTAGCTCCCTGCCCGCTTGGCTATCCCCACATCGGATATAAAAGAGCACATCAGTGCCATTTTCATTGCGCAAACTCACATCCGCCCCAGATTCTAAAAGCATTTTAGCCGCCCTAGTGTCGCATTGCTCTGTGGCACTCATTAGGAGCGTGTATCCTTTGAACGCATTGGGGTTTGCGCCAGATTCTAAAAGAGCTTGCATAATCTCGTATTTGCCATAGCCTGCAGTCGTCGTGTAGTAGTGTATGAGGTGGTGCAGGGCTTTGTCTTTGTTTTTGGCTCCTTGGGCGATGAGAGAGAGGGCTTTTTGAGAATCTCTTTCTTCTAGGGCGTTTAGGAGGGCGTTTGGATTGTGCGGTGAGAATCTATACCACGCATAGATTAGCCCACTAGCTATGAGCAGTGCCACAAGGAGTGCGAGCATTATCACTCCGCGCTTAAGGCTTTGGCTTGTTTGAGAGGATTGGAGAGTGGTGGCTAGGGTGTAGGAGCTAGCCGCATCGATAGATTCTGTATTGGAGCTAGGGAGATACGCGCGCACGAGGTTAAAAATCTCCTGATTATTGGGATTTAGGTTGATGAGGGGCGTGGTGGGATTTTTAGCTTGATAGAGCGCATAGAGCTTGGCGATAGCCTTGCGCTCGCGCGTGGAGAGCTTGAGGTAGGATTGTGTGTTTTGTATCCACGCTTGCGTGCCCTCTTTGGTTTGCAAAGATTCATAGCGATCTTGCGTGCTTTGTGTGTCCTGCAGTAGAGCTCTATGGAGATTGGTATCAAACCTGCGAAAATACACGCAGATGCCCTGTGGCGGTGTGGCAACTAGGAGCATATCTCGCAGCGGGGTGAAGCAGTCGTTTTTGGTGATAAGCATTACAAAGCCTTGCAGCAGGGCTGCCACCGCCGCACCGATGAGTAAAATCACGGGCAAAGCCATCGTAGAGAGGGCAAGCGGTATGCCCGAAGCCCCGCCTGAGCGCATACTAAAAGTCCCAATGAGCACCGCGACAAACTGCCCATACGCAAGCAGCATCACTATAAAAAACACAATCCTAAAAGTCCTAAATCCTCGCGCCTTTTTGAGTAATGCCACAAACAAAAACGGCGCGAGTATGAGGCAGACAAAAGCAAGTATGAGCACTTCCATACAAATCCTTCAAAGAGTTTTGAGATAAGTTTGCGAGGGCAAATTGCTATCGTTATAGATTCTATAAACACGACTAGATTCTATTATTATGCAAGTTTTTGCTTTGGCAAAAACTTGTTATCGCTCGAGCGGAGTGAATCCGCTCTCGCTCCGCTTACGCGAGCATACATGCAACTTTTAAGCGAGATTCTGTGGCTTCTTAGTGTAGCCGCGTCAGGAACGCCGCTTGGGCTAGTGCGTTTTCTATAAACCAAAGATTCTATCAGAACACACTATAGAATCTAAGCAATCTACAGAATCTGCAACTTCAAAAAACTTTGTGCAAGGCTTTGCCAAATAAAATAATGGGGCGCGGTAGCGCAAGGCCTAAGCGCAATTGCAAAAATGGCAGAATCTAAAGCTTTAGAATCTTTAGATTCTGCTCGACTTGCACTTATGCACCCATTATTGATATTTGACAAAGCCTTGTTAAGATTTTTTGAAGTCGTGGGTTCTGTAAGTGTTTTAAATTCTGAATCTGTTGGAGTAGATTCTATAAATACCCTAGATTCTAAATCTCTTTTAGATTCTGCGCTTGTTTTAGAATTTGGCTTGTGTGAATCTTGATTGTGTGTTTGTGAATCTGTTGGGCTAGATTCTGTAAATTGCTTAGATTCTGAAAAGATAGATTCTGTCTTTGAATCCAAAATCTAAGACAGAATCTAAGCAACCACATCTTTAAAGCCTTAAAATAAGAATGTATATTATTTTTAGTTTATGTTATAATGTGATTTTTGAGACTACTAAAAGGAGTGTTTATGAATCTTGAGAGTATTTTGACACATATGAACGAGCACCACACAGGCGAGCTCAAGGCACTTGTGAGCCGCTATGGCGGATTCCAAGCCAAAGAGGCAAAGCTCACCAATGTGAGCACTGATGGGCTAAGTATCCTCGCAGATGGCACGGAGGTGTTTGCGCCCTTTCCCACTCCCACGCAACCATCGGACTACAAAAACGCCATCATCGCGCTTTGCACAGGCTTAGAGGCACAAAAGAGCGCGCAGACTGAGGACATAGCCAAAGAGATAGAATCTTTTAAAGACACTTTTAACTCCATCTTACTCGCCTCACTCTCACTAGACAATCTCCCCCATCTTAGCTACTCGCCCCTGCTGCGCTATGAGGGGGCGTATTATCTCTACATTAGCGAGGTAGCCCAGCACTTTGCCAATCTCAAGGCAAACCCCAAGCGCGCCCAAGTGATGTTTATCCAAGATGAGAAAGAATCCCAAATGCTCCTAGCGCGCAAAAGGCTCACCTACGATGTGAGCGTGGAGTTTTTGCCACGCGATGCGCACTTTGAAAAAGTCTATGATAGCTTTGAATCCCGCGTGGGCAAGGGCGGAGGCGTCTCTGCGGTGCGGGGTATGCTAGATTTTCATCTCGTGCGCGTGCATTTTGGGCAGGGGCGCTTTGTCAAGGGCTTTGGGCAGGCTTATGAAGTCAATCCCGATGGCAGTATCGCACATATCGGCGGCAAGGGTATGCCCCACACGATGCCACACAAAGGATCAAACAAAAGCTAGCCACACAAAGAGCCAAACACACTCACACACATAGCCAAATCGCCTACGCACTATGATGCTTGCGCTTGAAGTCAAACGACTTTAGGAAGCTTTTGGCACGGGGGGTTTTGGGGTTGGTAAAAAACTCCTGTGGCGCGCTAGATTCTATGATCTTGCCAGAATCTAAAAACACGATTTTGTCACTCACCGCCTTTGCAAAGCCCATCTCGTGCGTAACGATGAGCATCGTCATACCCTCATCGGCGAGCTCTAGCACCACATCGAGCACTTCACGCACCATCTCGGGATCGAGCGAGGCAGTGATCTCATCAAAGAGCATAATCTTTGGATTCATACACAGCGCGCGCACGATTGCTACGCGCTGCTTTTGCCCGCCGCTTAGCATTTTGGGATAGGCTTTTGTCTTAGATTCTAATCCCACGCGTTTTAGCAGGCTATGGGCGAGCTCTAGCACCTCGTCTTTGGCGCGCTTTTGCACTTTAAGCGGTCCCAGTAGGATATTTTGCTCCACGCTAAGGTGGGGGAATAGCTCGTAGTTTTGGAACACCATACCGATTTCTTGGCGGATTTTGCTCCAATTGGTTTTGGGCGTGTTGATTTGGGTGGATTCTAGGTAGATTTCCCCACCTTGGGTTGGTTCTAGCCCATTGATACAGCGTAAAAGCGTGCTTTTGCCACAGCCACTAGGTCCTAGGAGCGTTACCACCTCGCCCTTTTGCACTTCTAGACTGATGCCCTCAAGCACGAGATGGTCATCGTAGCGTTTAGTCAGATTGTGGATTGTGAGCATAATATCCCCTTTAATGTTTAGATTCTAAGCGTTTGGCGAGATAGGAGAGCGGGTAGCAGAGCACAAAATAGAGCATAAGCAGCAGCCCATAGATGATAAATGGTGCGCTTGGGATGGCGTGGTTTGCCTCGATGATTTGGCGCGCGATAAAAAACACATCGCCCACACCGATAAAGAGCAGGAGTGAAGTGGTTTTGATAATGCGTGTGAAGAGATTGATACTCCCGGGCAGTAGGCGCGCGGTGGCTTGGGGTAAGATGACAAAGGCTTGTGTGTGAATCCAGCTAAGCCCTAGACTTAGGGCAGATTCCCTTTGGTGTGCGCTGATAGAGCTAAACGCCCCGCGCACCAAATCCGCCATCTCCGCGCTCCCCCAGAGGCTAAAGACGACAATGCCCACGAGGATATTATTGATATCGATATCTAGGGCTTGGGGCAGCCCGAAGTAAAACACATACAGCAGCGCCAAAATGGGCACGATACGCACGAACTCTAAGTATAGCCGACAGAGTGCGCGCACAAGTATGGAGCGCGTGAGCATACACAGCCCCACTAATGAGCCAAAGACGATAGAAAGTGTGATAGACACAAGCGCGATAAAAAGCGTGAGCCCTAGCCCCTCAAGCAGGCGATAGAGGTTGGTTAGGCTAAAGAGTGAATCTAGCATCGCTTAGAGCCTTTGTTTGAGGCGAGATTCTATGAGGCTAAAGACAAATGAGAGGGGCAAAAGGATAATAAGATACGCGCATAAGAGCATAAAGAGCGCCTCATAAGTCTTAGCATAGAGCATAATGATATCTTTGCTCACATACAAAATATCCGCAAGCGCGATAATCCCCACCACCGAAGTTTCTTTGATGAGGAATATCACATTTGCCGCGAGGGAGGGCATACACACGCCTAGGGCTTGGGGGAGGATCACATAGCGCACGATATGGGGGCGCGATAAGCCCATACTTAGGGCGGATTCTATCTGTGGTTTGCCCACGCTCTGCAATCCTGCGCGAAAGGACTCGCACATATACCCACCGCCCAAAAACGCCACGCCTATAATCGCACACCAAAACGCGCTTAGAGCTAGCCCCATTTTGCTCAAGCCAAAATACAGGAAAAATAGCTGAATAAGCAGCGGGGTATTGCGCGCTATCTGCACATAGAGCGCACTTATGGGGGAGAGGATAGGGATAGGTTTAAAAGAGAGCAAAAGCGCGCACACAAAGCCCACCATCACGGCTAGGGCTATCCCGAGCGCGGCAATTTTGAGCGTGAGCCAAAAGGCGTCATAAAACAGATACATATGGCTAAAGATAAAATCCCAATCAAGCACCTTTGTCCCTTAATCGTGTTTGGAGTGGTTGTAAAAAGAAGTTTGGCGCGAATCTTAGCACAAAAAGTTTAAGGAGGAATTAAGGGTTGGCATAAGGCGTGGCTCAAGGGCGGGGGAATGCAGATGGGCTAGATTCTGTATTGGGGCACTGCGCTTTTGTTTCACTCGCATTTGCAGCGACAAGGGGCGTCCAAACCTAGCTATTGAGCAGCCCCACTGCCACGATGACAAGCACTATGCCAAAATACCCGATAGGCTTTAGACTCTGTCTAAAAAAATAATACGCCCCAGCCACCGAGCCCAGCACACCCACAGCCCCCCAAAGCGTGTAGGCAATAGGCAGCTTGATCCCATACCACGACACCGCAAAGGAGAGGAGCAAAAACGCCCCATCCACAAGCACCAACGCCAAAAGCCCCCATTTGAGATCTCTAAAGCCATTGGATTTTTGCAAAGCGAGGTTGGCAAACACATCTAATATGCCAGAGAGCACAATACACAAAAATCCCATCATCGCTCCTTAGTGAGAGTGGCGTGATGAGCAGTGGTGCTATCGCGCCCTGTGGGGGTATCGTGTGTATCTAGCGCGTCTTCCTCGTGCTTCTCTCCCAAAATCACGCAGACAATCCCCACAAATCCTATACCAATGCCTATGTATTGATACGCCTCAAGCTCGGGGTTAAAAAACACAAAATTGATGAGCAAAATCCCCACAAGCCCCACGATCTCCCACACCGAGTATGCCACGCCAAGCGCGATATTAAGCAGTGCGAGAGCCATCAGCACATAGGACACATTGATAAAGGCGAGCATAGCGATTTTGCTTAGCAATGGATCTTGTATCACTTTGAGCATACTCACACCGCTAACCTCTAACACAATCGCTGCGATGAGAAACCCCCACGCAAACGCCCTGTTTTGCAATATTCTGCTTTGCATTCCTGCCTCCTAAGCGATGAGTGCGGCGCGCGACATACATTAGACACGCAGCCCCACAAACGCTTTCTTTATATAGAATCTTTGAGGCAATCCTAGCATTTTCTGACTTGTATCTCACTTATGCACCTATTTACGCGCACGCTCACACGCATTGTTTAGGCTTAAAATCTACTCCGATGATTGGGATTCTAAAACAATTACACAATTTAATTCGATAGATTCTGAATCTCTTTTAGATTCTGTGCTTTTTGGATTTTCTTTAGATTCTGTGTATTGTTTTGTCGCAAAAAAGGTTTCCCTCTCCCCGCACTCTCAAAGCCCCAAAAAGAATAAAGCACCGCTTTTTTTGTTACGCTTACGCGCATATTATTGATACTTGGCAAAGCCTTGATGAGGTTTTTTGGCGTTGTGGATTGTGTAAGTTATTTAGATTCTGAATCTATCGAGTGAGATTGTAATTGTTTTAGAATCTCAAAGGCCAGATTCTAAGCCTTTTTTAGATTCTGTATTTTCTTTACGCTCCGCGCTTGGCTTGCCAGAAATTTTAGGATTACTAAAGAAACTTCGTTTTCTAAAGAAGCCTTGCTTTGTCGCCACAAACACACGATTTTAGATTCTCTAATCCCATCACTCAGAGCGCAAAAACTTCATCGCCTCGCTTTTGGCGATTTTGTCGCATTCCTCATTGAGCGCGATACCAGAGTGCCCTTTGATCCAATGCGCGTGGATTGTGTGGCTGCGCGATACCTCGAGATACCGCCGCCACAAATCGGGGTTTTTGACTTTGGCAAAATCCTTTGCCACCCAGTTTTTTAGCCACACATTGATTCCCTCACACACATATCTAGAATCGCTATAAATCTCCACGCAACAGGGCTCTTTGAGTGCTTCTAGCGAGGATATGACGGCTTGGAGCTCCATACGATTGTTTGTCGTGTGTGCCTCGCCCCCGCTTAGGATTTTGCGCGTGGCTTTAAACTCTAAAATCCCGCACCAGCCGCCCGCACCCGGATTGCCCAGCGAGGAGCCATCACAATAGAGAGTAACGCGCTTCATTTCTACTCTCTCGCACCGAGCACAGCACCTCAAAGCTTAGCAGGGCGTTGCAAGTGGGGCAGCGGTGGCTCTCAAGCGGGAAAATCTCCTTGCACTCACTGCAGCGATACTCAAAGTGCAAATCCGCATTAAAAGGCGTGTGGGTGCGCAGCAGTCGCACCGCCTCTAGCTCAAACTTCGCACACACCGCGCCTTTATTTGCAAAGCCTTTATTTACAGAATCTAGGGCTTGCTGAGATTCGCTAGATTCTATCACGCCGCCTGTGGCACTAGATTCTATTATTTCATTGCAAGAGCTGCGCTCTTGCTTATCGCTCGCGGGGAGTAAATCCCCACTCACTCCGCTTCGCGCACATACAAATCCAGAATCTCTTTGCTGAGATTCGCTAGATTCTATCACGCCGCCTGTGGCACTAGATTCTATAAGCCCGCGCGCCTTATACACTTCGATGATTTTTGGGTTTGTGAGGATTTCAACGGGGATTTCTGTATCGGGAGTGCGCCAAAAAACATCAAGCAGATTCTCGATATTGCGCGACTCTTGGGCTTTTTGCCAAAACAGCGCGAGATTGTAGTGTTTGTAATACACCAAAATGCTTTTTTCAAGCCTCATAAACCGCTCGCGCAGGGTTTCAAGCTCGGCTATTTTGTCCTCAAAGGACATTTTCTCATCGCCAAAGAGGTGCATAGTCCGCAGATACGCGCGATTTTGCTCGAGAGATTCTAAGTATTTGGTATCATCGATATTGCCCGATTGCTCATAGATCTCTTGCAGGCAATCCACCACATCGATGGCGTTTTGGTATTCATTGAGCTTTTCATACACGCGCAGCAGATACAGCAGGCTTGCAGAATCCCTAGGGGAGTTTTTGAGAATCTCTAAAAAGGTGTTTTTAGCCCGCTGCAAAAACCCCGCCTGAAAATGCGCCACGCCTAGTGCGTAGAGGATACGCTCCTTGTCCTGCGGGGCTGCAGTGGAGTTGAGTATGCTCGTATAGATTTTGATAGCCTCTTGGAGATTGCCGCTTTGGATATAGGCTTGGGCGATAAATTCTAGCGTGGGCGTGGCGTTTTGGTTGAGCCTCAAAAACTCCTCCACCCCGTCTTTGATACCCAAAAATTCATAAGACTTTTTGAGATTTTCTAGCGAGTGCGTGCGTCTGCGCTCCTTTAGACGATTGCGGATGAAGTCTATGGCGCCGATGATGGCGATGATGAGAAAGAGGAGGACGATACCAAAAAGTGGATCTTTATACCACGGCATACTACTCTCGCAGATACACGATTTTCGCGCTCGAGCGGATTTTGGCAAAATGCTCTTGGATGATGCTCTGCTCCTTTTGCGCCATTACGCGCTGATTTACCATCGGCTTGGCTTCCTCATAGCTCATGAGCTTCTGCCCGAGTTTTTCAAGCACCAAAAAACTCACAAGCACATTGTTTCCGGCATTGAGCACCGGCGTGAAGTCCCCCTTGGGCGTGGTTACAAACACTTGGGCGATTTGGGGAGAGAGGATAGCCATCGCGATGGTTTCTTCTTGCTTTTGCACGCCATCAATGGCTTTTTTTGGATCTTTCATCGCCTTTTGTAAGAGCGCGTCATTTGGCGCGCTATAGCGCATTACCCGCACGCTTGAGGGGACTTCAAAGTCCTGCTTGTGCTTGTTGTAGTAGGCAAAGAGCTCGCTCTCATCGGTAATATTGACATTGCTTGCGAGGATTTTTTGCATAAGTTCGCGCGTTTGGAGCTGCTTGCGTAGCTCGTTGCGATAGGCTTGGTAGCTCATACCCTCGCGCGCGAGCTGGGCGATGAGCGCGCTTTTGTTGATACCATTGCTAGAAGCGATACGCCCTATCTCATCATCGATTTTAAACTCATCAATGCTGATTTTGAAGCGATCGATCTCATCGTCTTTTAGTCGTTCATTGATGAGCAAATCGATCGCTTGGGGCTTGCTTATTTTCATATTTTGCTGCATTTTTTTGATCTCATTTAGCGTGATAGCGTGCCCATTGACGCGCACCGCCACGCCCGCTATCACATCACTTGCCACCGCCACACCCACGCACCATAGGCACAAAACAATCACATAGCGCACATTCTACCCTTTTGTATTGCTGATAAACTCAATGATTTGCTCGATACTAAGCGTGTGCTTCACTCCGCCCACCTCGATAGCCTTTTTGGGCATACCAAAGACGACACAGCTCTGCTCATCTTGGGCGATGGTAACCGCGCCGTTTTCATACATCTCTTTTAGCCCTATGCAGCCATCATCGCCCATTCCTGTGAGAATCACGCCAAGTGCGTTTTTGCCCACGACATTATTGACATTGCGAAACAAAATATCCACGCTAGGCTTGTGGCGCGAGATCCTAGGACCATCGATGGGCTTGGCGTAATAATGCCCGCTCTCATAGCTAAGTGATATGTGTGAATCTCCGCTGGTGATATACGCGCAGGATTTTTCTAGGCGCATTTTTTGGGTTACCTCATACACACTAAGGCGCGAGAGAGAATCTAGGCGTTTGGCAAAGGAGGAGCCAAAAGTCTTTGGGATATGCTGCACCACCACGATGGGGGGCAATCCCGTGGGGAGCTTCTCAAAAATTGTGCTTAGCACATCCACTCCGCCCGTGCTCGCTCCTATGGCGATGAGTTTGGGACGCATCAAATCCTTGCAGGGCTTGCTCTCTAGGAGCGTGTCTGGGTGGAGTTTGTGGGTTGTGCCTAGTTCCTTTGAATCTATCATCGCGTATCCCTCAATTATCGCTGCTTGATAAAAGTCTTGTGCCCGAGCTTTTCTGTCTGCTCGGCTAGCTCATAGAGGCTTTCAGAATGCCCGAGATAAAATGTCCCGCCCACTTTGAGCAAAGCAAAAAGGCGTTGCAAAATCGCCTCCTGATCGGGCTTGGTAAAATAAATGAGGATATTTCTGCAAAACACCACATCAAATTCCTCGTTGCTAAAGGGATATTTTTTGTTAAACAAATTGAGCTGGCGGAAGCTTATCATATTTTTTAGCTTTGGCTTGACGGAGAGATGGCGCACTTTGTTAGATTCATCAACCACATCAAAAAACTCCGATATTTCACTCTCCGCCCATTTAGGCCATTTCTCTAGCAGTGGGTTAATCGTGTATTTGCCCTCCTTGGCGATTGAGAGCACTTGCGTGTCGATATCTGTGGCGATGATTTCTACTTGTGTGGTGGCGTCATAGATTTTTTTGGCATAGGCTATGGTGCTGGCGATAGAGTAGGGCTCCTGCCCGGTAGAGGACGCGCAGCAGTAGATTTTGATACGCGATTGGGTTTTAAAAAGCTGGGGCAGCACTCTATCGAGCAAGTCATCAAAATGAAAGCTTTCGCGGAAAAAATCGGTTTTGTTGGTGGTGAAGACATTGATAAAATCCTGCGCGACTTTTTTATCCCTATCCACCATTGTGAGCAGCTCGCCCACATCATCGCACTGCACATCTTTCATCAGCTTTAAAACGCGATTTTTTATCATCGCAAATTTAGAATCTACGATATGAATCCCTGAAAGATCGTAGATTTTGTCCTGTAAGAGCTTAAAATGCTTGCTATCAAGGTGGATCATCGGCAATCTTTATTTTAAAATGATGGTTTTAATTCCATTTCGAGAATATACCAAGATTCTCTTGTTTTTATTTTTAAATTTACTGAGCGCTGCCAAAAATTCCGATGGCTTTGTGATATTGCTATCCTCAATCTGTGCTATCACATCGCCTATGCCAAATCCCGCTCTATAGGCTAGTGAATCCCTGCGCACTTCTGTCACCACCACGCCTTGGATACCTTCAGAGATTCTGTAGCGTTGGCGGAGGCTTTGGGTGAGCTCACTCACGCCTAATCCATCAATCCCACTCTTAGCGTCATTTGGCGCACCTTGGGCGGTATCAGCACGCGCAGCCTCATCGCTGCTAAGCTCCCCTAGCACGACTTGCGTCATACGCTCCTGCTTATCACGCACATATTTGATACTCACTTTTTGCTTAGGAGGTAGCATACCGATGAGATTTTTGAGCTCTTGGGCGTTTGTGATTTTTTTGCCCTCCACTTCGGTGATGAGATCCCATACCATAAGCCCAGCTTTGGCAGCGGGGGATTGTGGCTCTATGCTGATAAGCAGCGCACCCTCTCTGCGCGCATAGCTCTCTTGGAGATCCTCGCTCACATCTTGGATTCCCACGCCTAGATAGCCTCTTTTGACTGAACCCTTTTCAATGAGCTCTTTGGCGATTTTTTTAACCATTTCTGAAGGGATAGCAAACCCCACGCCGTGGTTGCCACCCGTGCGCGAGAGAATCGCGGTGTTGATCCCGATAAGTGCCCCGCGTGAATCTATGAGTGCCCCACCGCTATTGCCCGGATTGATAGAAGCATCGGTTTGTATGAAGTTTTCATAATCATTTATCCCTATCCCACTTTTATTGAGTGCGGAGACGATACCTTGGGTTACCGTCTCGCCTACTCCAAAGGGATTGCCGATAGCAAACACGACATCACCCACCTGCACCTTGTCGCTATTGGCAAAGCTGATACTAGGCGTGCTAGATTCAATCTTTATCACTGCCAAATCGCTGCGTGAATCCGAGCCGATGACTTTAGCCGTGTATTCTTTGGCACTGCCTGAGAGCGAGACGAGGATTTTATCCGCGCCATCGATAACGTGGTGGTTGGTAACGATATAGCCATCAGTGGAGATGAGCACGCCGCTGCCTAGGCTGCGCTCGATTCTATCGCGTGGAATCTGTCCATATATGTCGCCAAAAAACTGCTGAAAAAACGGATCGTTAAACATAGGGTGGTTTGGAATCGCGTTTGAGACTTGCTTTTGGGTGGAGATATTGACGACTGCCTTTGTCGCATCGCCTAGCGAGGAGGCATAGGATTGGATACTTTGGGGAGAGGTGCTTGGGTTTATGCGCTCCTGCACCTCTGGGGCGTCCTTGAACTCAAAAGCCCCCATATGGCCTATGCCTACAAGCAGCAATACAGCACAGATTCTCATCATATAAGCTCCTTAGGTTTTAGATTAAATCGTTATTGTATTTGGCATTCTTAAACATTTTATCACAAAGGATAAAAGCCAATTTGTGGAATCCCTTTTGCCTATGGATAAAGCTAAAAGGCTAGAGCGGTGGCAAATTTACGCACCAACCTTGCTAGGAAAGAGGCATTAGGCGTATGATAAGAGCGATGATATGTGGCGTAGTATTTGGGTGTGTGAGCGCGTGTGTGGCGATACCATTGCACAAAGTCGAGGGCAAATGCGTGGAGCTCAAAGACTTTAGTAAGGCACAAAAAAATGTGATACTAAAGGCGTTTAAATACGGGTTAAAATCAGGCTATGGCTACACGATGGCAGCAATCGCGTGGAAAGAATCTTGCGCGGGAGAATACAAAATGAACTTCGCCGATCCTTCCGCAGGGATCTATCACGCGCATATCCCCGGACTGCTTAAGAAAACCAACCAAAAAGACACGGGCTTTATGCGCAATATGGTGGGCGAGCTGCTCGTGCGCGATGACGAATACGCCTCGCAAGTCGCGCTTGAGGAGTTGCTATATTGGCACAAGGTGCGCAAGGGGAATTGGCAAGAAGTGATCAAATCCTACAACAAGGGCTTTAGCTGGGAGCGCGATAGCGAGCGCGCTAAAATGGCACAAAGCTACTATGAGGACATCGCGCGCAAAGTCAAAGCCCTGCAAGCCTATATGCCAAAATACGCCGCTAGCCTCGCCAAGCAGGCAAGAGATGATAAGGCGATTGTATTTTTGGGCGGGGGCGTGGCGGGAGATTCTGTGCGCACAGGCACAAAGCGCGTCGCCACAAAAAATAAGCCACCCACCCCTAAGCCCATTTCAGAGCCAAAAGTAGCGAGCAAGGAGACAAAAGCCCCGCCACCTCGCTCATCGGGCTTTATGGAAGTGCCGCGGGATTTTGTCGCTCCGAGTGGGGCAGATTCTGTGGGCGTGGATTCTGCTAGAGCAGATTCTATGAGAGTAGATTCTGTGCCCACTGCCCCTTTACCTGCAAGCCCCCGCCACACACCTTCTATAAAAAAGCGCAATCCAAACACGGGCGAGTTTTATCTCCTGCAGGAAAATTAAATTAAGCGGAGCGGGATTTGTGAGCTATCAGCAGAACTTTAAGCAAGATTTTTATACCATAAGCGTTTTGAGACAAGCATAAGGAGCAGTTATGAAAATCCTAGTCATACAAGGACCAAACCTCAATATCTTAGGACATCGCGAGCCTCACATCTATGGGAATGTAACACTCGAGCAGATTCACACCAATCTCCAAGCCCAAGCCAAGCAGCACAACGCCGAGATTGAGTTTTTCCAAAGCAATTTTGAAGGCGAGATCATCGACAAACTCCAAGAGTGTATCGGCGGGGAATACGATGGCGTGCTGATAAATCCCGCCGCATATTCTCACACTTCTATTGCCATCGCAGATTCTATCGCCAGCTGCGGGGTGCCCGTGATAGAGGTGCATATCAGCAATATCCACGCCAGAGAGGACTTCCGCGCCAAGAGCTACACGGGCAGAGTGTGTGCGGGCGTGATTACGGGTTTTGGCGTGTTTGGGTATCATCTAGGGCTTATCGCGCTTTTGCAAATCCTAAGCGAGATCGCCGCGCTCAAAGCCCAGCAAGCCACACAACCCCAACAAGTCAAGTAGTAGTATGCGCTTTGATAGCTCTACTCCCTATATCGTGCGCGATGAAAATGCGCAGTATTATGAATGTGGCTTTAGCTGCGATAATGCCATCGTGCTGCATTTGCAAGGGCAGCGGTTTTTTATCACAGATTCTAGATATAGCCTAGAAGCCAAGCAGAGTGTGGGCAAAAATGTCGAGGTTATAGAATCTAGCGATTTGCTTAGCTCTCTTAGCACCCTCCTTAGCGCGCAGGGTGTGAAAAAACTCATCTTTAATCCGAGCGAGATTTGCGTAGAATTCTATGAGATACTCGCTACCCATACCCAAAAGTGCCAGTGCGAGCTCCTCCCTGTGCCAAATTTTCATCAAAATTTACGCATTATCAAGACAGATTCTCAAATCGAGCTTATCAAAAAGTCCCAAAAGCTCAACAAGCAAGCCTTCAAGGAGTTTGCGCGCTTTGTGCGCAAGGCGGTGCAAAAGGGCAAGGCACTAAGTGAGCGGGATTTGCACTTTTATGCCACGATGTTTTTGAGCTACAAGGGCGCGTATGACTTGAGCTTTAACCCAATCGTGGGGCTTAATGCCACGGGGGCTAAGCCCCACGCCCTGCCTTGTGCCAAAATCGTGTGCAAAAAACACGATCTTTTGCTTTTTGACGCGGGGATAAAATATCAGCGTTATTGCTCAGACAGGACGCGCACCGCAAGTGTGAATCCCGATATGGACTTTAGCAAAAATCAGAGATTCAAATCCCCCAAGCAGCAAAAAATCTATGATATCGTGCTAAAAGCCCAAGAGAGGGCGATAAGCAAGGCACGCAGCGGAATGAAGGCACGCGAGATCGACGCCCTAGCGCGTGAAGTGATAGAATCTAGTGGCTATGGCAAATACTTCGTGCATAGCACGGGGCACGGCGTGGGATTAGACATACACGAGCTGCCGCGCATTTCTGCAAGAAGTGAAGAGATCATAGAAGATGGTATGGTGTTTTCCATCGAGCCCGGAATCTACCTAGGTGGCGAGTTTGGCGTGCGTATTGAAGATTTAGTCGTGATGAAAAATGGCAGGGCAGAGGTTTTATAAAAAGAGCGCATACACGATGTGCGTGGCGTGGGCGCGGCGATGAATCTCACGCAGATTCTATCTAGCGATTTTAGCGCGCTAGAGTCGTATATGAGCGCGTGTTTTGTGCGCAATATGGAGTTTTTTAGAGCTTTTAATCCCACGCTTTTTGCCCAGCTTAGCAAGCCCCCCACGACGCACAATCTCCTTTGTAATCCAACAGGGCTCAATATCCTAAACCTCCAAGACAATGCCCTTGTGTATCCAGCTAGCGGGGAAAACACGATGATTGCCACGCATTTGGCTCTTAGTCAATCTCCGATGAATAACCCGCGATTTCTCGTGCATACCAACCACCTCGCACTCCAAAAGCTCGATGAGGACAAAATCCCGCTAACCGCCTCTATCTGTAATAAACTTATTAATCTTATGCAAGAGAGCGGCGGGGGCAAATCCTACCATCTCCCCAGCGATTTTTTGCCCAGCTGCACATTTTTTGGCATGCTTGGGGGGATTTTTTTGCAATTGCTTTTGGAGCGGGGCGTGTATTTTCACTCTCTCCTGCTCTTTGAGGAATACCTCGATATGCTACGCATTATGCTGTATTTTGTGGATTTTGCTCTGTTATTTTCGCGCGTGAGTGAGCGCGCGTGCTATATTTTTGTCAAAGACTTAATCCACCAAGAGTTTATCCACACTTACTTTGCCTCGCGCAAGATTACTAATAACTTTTTGCGCCTTGAGCTCTTTTTATACGAGAGCCCCAAGATTACAAGTGCGCGCGAAGTCGTCTATGAGGCGTATAGGGTGAATTCTCGTGGTTGGGGGAGCTTTGATGATGAGATGATAGGCGTGAGGAATACGCTAAGCAACCTAAGCGCACACTACCCCGTGCTGCATTTGCCAGAGCGCGTGGAGATACCCATCTGTGTGGTGGGCAATGGCGTGAGCTTAGATTCTCTCCTGCCTTTTATCAAAAAAAACGCCAAAAATATGCTGATTTTCTCCTGTGGCACGGCGATAAAGCCGCTCAAAGCCTATGGGATAGAGCCCGATTTTCAGATTGAGATTGAGCGCATTGCGTATCTCAAAGATGTATTGCAAGAAGCCCCTCTAGGCGATACGACACTGCTATGTGGGAGCGTGGTGCAGCCCGAGGCTCTAGAGCTAGCTAAAGAGGCGTATGTGTTTATGCGTGGTGGGAGTGCGGGGGCGTATTTGTTTGGGGGCAAAAGCGTGGTGGAGTTTAGCGCGCCCTATGTGGGCAATGCCGGCTTTGCGCTTGCGGCACTTTTGGGCGAAGAAGTGCTGATGTGCGGGCTTGATTGTGGGTATATTAAGGGCAAGGCAAAGCACGCTAAAAACTCCTTTTATGGCGAGGAGACGCCCCAAATCCCACCCAATGCCTTCAAGGTGCAGGGCAATAGAGAATCTAGCGTGTATTCCGACGCGCTCTTTAGCCTTAGTGCGAGGAGTATGGAGCGGTGTATCAAGGCGTTTGCCCCGCGACTGGTGCTAAATCTGGGCGAGGGGGCGTATATACAGGGCACGAGGGCGTGTGATGTGAGCGCGTTTAGCCTGCGCGAGCTTAGCGCGGGCGAGAAGCAAAGAGCGATAGAATCTATCAAAGCCCATTGCAGCGCGGATTATACGCAGGTGTTTAGGGCGTATGGCGATATGGGTTTGGGCGAGGTGCTGGCGTATAAGGAGGAGTTTTTGGCACTTTTGGGCGTGCCGGTGCAGGGCAAAAGGGAGCTTTTTGCCCTCATTGATTCCCTTCATCGCTTTAGTCTTAAAATGAGTGCGCAAAATCCCTTTGTGGGCTTGCTCTTTGAGGGCAGCGTGGGGCATATACTGCACAATCTTATGGTGAGCGTGCTGCATCTGCCTAGCGATGAGATTGGGGGCTTTTATGCGCAGGCGGTGGGGATTATCCGCGAGGGGGTGGAAAAGATGGCAATGAGTTATCGGCTATTGGGTCTTAGATACTGATAACAAAGGAGAGTGAGTATGCGTTTTGTGTTGGTATGGATTGTTTGTGTTTTAAATCTCACATTGCTTAGCGCGATGAGTGAGAATGCGGCTATGAGAGTAGTGCCATTTCTCAATGTTTGCATGATGATAATGGGGCGTGCAAGGTGCTTTTTTATGAGTATGAAGCAGAGATTGCAAGCCTCAAAGAATGCGATACGCAAGCAAGGGGGCGCGAGGGCTTTACGATGGATTGTATGCAGATGGGCTTTGTGCTTTTTGGGGCAGGGCGGTATGAAGAGGCGATTTGGTATCTCAAAAAAGCCCTTGATAGTCTTGAAGAAGGCGGCGATGAGAGCTATGAGCCGATGTATGCCAATCACAGAATCGGCGTGTCCTACCAAAAGCTTGGCGATATGAAAAATGCCAAATGGTATCTCACTCTCGCATGTCAAGAGGGCTATTCTCTCTCATGCGCAGAGCTCAAAAAAATGCGCAAAGCCTCAAAAAATCCTTGATAGAATCTACGCAAGCTAGCGACATTATAGAATCTAAACAATCCAAAGCACTAGATTCAGGTAATGTATGCTCGCGTAGCGGAGCGAGCGGGGATTCATTTCCCACGAGCGATAACAAGTTTGTGAAACAAACTTGCATTAAATATGATAGATTCTATCCCACGAGCTTTAGTCCGATAGCCGAGCCGATGACAAGCAGGAGGAAAAAGATTTTTAGCGGGGATTTGGATTCATTAAAGAGCACAATGCCCACGATCACGCCCCCACCCGCACCAATGCCTGTCCATATCGCATAGGCACTCGACATTGTGATCTCACGCATAGCAATGCTCAAAAGCCCAAAGCTCACAAGGAAGGCAAAGACGATAGCAAGCAAAAAGATTTTTTTGTTAGTATCGCTAAATTTTTTCATACTAAACACGCCCGCCACCTCAGCTAGCCCGGCTAAGAGCAAGCACACCCACGCTAGTGCGCTCCCAAAGCTCTCTATCATCGCACACCTCCTTTGTCGTTGCGCTCGCTTTTGTCCTCTCCCATAAACTCATCAAACTCATCGAGCCCAAGCTCTGTGGAGAGATCACGCACCATTTTGCGCTCGCTTGCACTTTTGCTCGTGAGCTTTAGCCCAAGCACGCCGATGAGCAAAGTCGCAATGAGCGCGATTCGCGCGGGGTTTGCCTCCTCGCCAAAGATAAGCATCTCTGCCACGACGATGCCCGCTGCTCCAATCCCCACAAACACCGCATAGGCTACGCTCACTTCCACGCGCTTGGTTGCTAAAATCATCAGCACAAAGGAAGTGAGAATCCCAAGTAGCGTGAGACAATATAGCCAGAGCGTGTCGGCGTATTTGAGTCCACTCACCCAAAAAATCTCGATGATACCACCTAGAATGATAAACAACCAACCCATACAAACTCCTTGTAGTGCGTAAATACGCGAAATTGGAGTCGGGATTGTAGCGTTTTCTTTTTTTTGTAGTCAAGGGAGATGAGGGCTCAAGGATTTTGCTAAGAGAAGTGGCACATACGCGCTACATGAAGGACAGAATCTAGCGAAGCTAGGCTAAAGCTAAGCGCATAGATTCTAAAGTCGTGCAGAGTGTGTGTGCAGATGAGTGGGATCGCTGCTTGTGCGTGATGAGGGTTTATAAAAAGTGTGGCTTATAGAATCCCGCCCCATCGCGTTTCTGACGCGTTAGCACTAAACAAGCACAAAATCTCGCCCTAGATTCTGTATGGGTGGGTGAGTAGAGCAGGATTACCTCCCCACGGGCGATAGGCAAGCTTTGCCACGCAAAACTTGCAGGCTCATAATCACAAACTATGAGCCACCAAGCTCCTTTGCGCGCTTTATGGATTCTATCCCCGCTTCTATGAATGCCCCTCGCACGCCGTTTTTTTCTAACACCGCTAAGCCTCGCGCAGTCGTGCCTGCGGGGGAAGTGATGGCGATTTTTATCTCATCGGGAGATTTGTGCTCTAAGAGCGCGGCAAACCCGCTAAAAGTCTGCGCGACAAGATCCCTGCTTTGCGCATAGCTTAGCCCGTGGTAGATGCCGCTGTCTATGAGGCTTTGTGCCACCACTGCCAAAAATGCTGGTGCGCTCCCGCTCGTGGCTATCGAGGCGTCTATGAGAGATTCACTATCCACCATCACGCAATTCCCAAAACTCTCCACGAGCCTGCGCACTGCAGATTCTGTATCTGTGCGGCTAGAGCGCGTGCTATGCACATACACGCAGCTTGCGGATTTGCCATAGAGTGCGCCGACATTTGGCATAATCCGCGCAAAACTCCGCGCATTTAGCACTTGCGCAATCGTCTCTATGCGCACCCCAGCCAGCACGCTATAGGCGATATGCGCCTCTCCGACATAGCTAAACGCCCTAAGCGCGTGGGGTTTGACACAGAGCAATACCTCACAATCCTGTATGTTTAGAGGCGTGTGAGAATCTATGCAGAGTGCTTTTAGGCGTGGGCGCGTGGGGTTGTCGTCTGCGGGAGTGCTTGGGGGATTATCGTTTGTGGGGGATTTGTCTGTGGAGGGGGTGTCTGTGGGGGCTGTGTGGCTATCGTCTGTGGATTTGGTGCGTGCGAGATCATCACAGAGGTTTTGGGCTTTGTGCAAGTCCCGCCCAGCGATACATATCTCGTATTTGTCAAAGAGCTTAGATTCTATAATGCCCGCTAGCAGTGCGCGCGCCATATTGCCATAGCCTACGCATATGAGCCTTGGCTGTGAGGGGTGGGGTGCGTGGCGTGCCATAGGGTTACTTCGTGGCGGCGTTAGTGGGGCTAGATGAGGGGCTCGCCTCGTCCTTGTCGCAATACACTCTGATGGGCTCGGCTATGGAGTATTGTGGGTAGTTGATACTATCGAGCACGACTTGCGCCATCGTGTGATTGTCGAAGTTAAAGACGAGGGGTGCGAGGAAGTTTATCGTAGAATCTTCTATGGGGTTTTGGAGCACCATTATGTTGGCGACTAGGAGGTTTTGGCAGTTTTCAAGATCAAGCAGGAGTTTGAGCGCAGTGGGTATCTCAAACTCATAATCACGCAGTAAAAAGGGATTGACAAGTGTGAAAGTCGGGACATTGCCCTCGCCATCGGGATTACTCACTCGCATAAATAGCTCATCGATTTTCTCAAATCTCATACGCGTAACCCGCTCAAAGCCCAAAATCGGCGACTTAACCTCAAAAATCATACACAAACTCCACTGCTAAGATTCTAAAAACTTGCAAACACAGGGATTTATTCTAGCACAAAATCTCTGATTTTGCCATAAGCGTTGGGATAAAGGGGCGGTTGGGGCGCATTTAGTGCTACAATAGGGTTTTTGTTTCACGCGATGAGGCGTTGTCAAAGTCGATTATAAAGGAGGTGTGCGATGAGAAGTGCGTGGTTAGCGGGCGTGCTTGGGTGTGGCGTGGTGATGGGGATCGTGGGGTGTGGCGAGAGGTTTGCCTGTGATAGCGCGCCGGTGCAGGAGAGTATCGAGCAAATGCTTAGTATCGAGGCAAAAGCGCGCCAATTTAGCGAGACAATGAGGCTTTTTGACTTCCAAACGCTACACACAAGTAAGGAGCTGCTCCAATGCCAAGTGAGCGTGCAATTACCGCAGCTTCCTAGTGTGGAATCGCTGCGCTATGAGGTGAGCAGGGACTTGCAAGTAACGCTTATTTTGGATTCTGCACTTTGATGTCTCGATGTTTTTGTGCATATTTTGTGAGTGGGTAAATCGGGTGGTAAGCGTGCAAGTTCAGCGGAATAAAGTGCAATACACAGAATCTGGCAACTTGTGGATTGTGTATGAGCTTATAAGGTGCGGGCGAGATTGATACTGCCTGTTTGTTGCTTAAGGTTATTTGCCACGACTAAGGGTATCATAGCCAAGAGTGCGTAAAAACTCTTCTATTCTCTCTTTCTCATCACTTTCTATCGTGCTTAGGCGTAAAAGTGGTAGATTGACTTTTTGCAGGATAGAATCTTTTAGCTTGTCATTGTCTGCTTGTTTGCTGCCCGCCTTGTGAAAGGCAAAGCCATCAACTTCTATACCGCACACGGGACTTTTATCCATTGTGTTATAGAGGAGAAAGTCAAGGTGTGTGAGAGGATTAAGTGCATACACTCGCTCCTCATCACTTAAATTACTTGTGCTGCGTAAGATTCTATATAGCGGGATATGCGTGGCGACATCAAGGCTAGGATAGGGCTTTAGGACTTCTTGCAAGATACTAAAGGCAAGATTTTCAGAATCAAACTGCGAAATCCTCTTTTTGCCTTTGAGATAGGCTAGGCGAGCTTGTGTATTTGCTTTATAAAGCAAGTCAAAAATCGATTTTACCTTGCTTGTTTGCACTGCAAAATTGTGGTATCGTATGTATTTGATAAAATCGCTGATGTTATTATTGCCCTGTGCAATTTGCTCACTTGTTACTATCCTTAGTGTGCTTTTGGCTCGGCTGATAGCAACATTGAGAATCTTAGAATCATTGATAAAGTCATTGCTTTCATTTGCAGTAGTTGAGAGTATGATAGCCTCCTTTTCTCTGCCTTGATATTTGTGTATCGTGTCTGTTTCTATGTCTTGTAATGCACTTTGCAAATGCTTTTTTTGCTCCCTATAAGGCGTGATGATTCCAATCTCTTCTTTGCTAAAATCTAAAGAGGGCAAAATCTCTTTTGTTATCACATCAATTTCCCTTTGGTTATAAAAGCCCCTTGCGTGGTTGCCTGTGGGCGTGATATAAGCTTGTATAGGCTCACTTTGTGTAGTGTCTTTGCTTAAGATAATGAGCTTATTATCATAGAATCTTTGATTGCAAAAGCCAATGATTTTTGGGTGGCAGCGATAATGTTCTTTTAGCAAAACTTTTGGAGTAGATTCTAGTGTCGCTACAATGGAGCTTAAAAGGCTTTGTTTGGTGTAATCATACTCTGCATTAATGCTAAGATTTAAAGCCTCTATCTCTTGCTGTGTGTTTTTATCAATCACATTTGGCAGCTGCTTGGTATCCCCTACAATTACAGCATTTTTCGCACACAAAAGTGCCAAGCCACCACTTAGCAAATCCACTTGCGAAGCCTCATCAATAATCACATAATCAAACAAGGGCTGATGCTGCATACTGCCTAGTGATGAGGTGATAGAATGCGTGGTGCTAAAGATGATAGGGTATTCTTTCAAGAATTCTTGTGCCTTGGTGCGTAAATCCTCTAGGCTAAAGATTTGCCTCTCTTGTCTTTCTTTATAGCAATTTGAAAGGTGGTGTTGTAAAAGCGATAGGGAGCAATTTTGCAGGGTTTGCAAGGGGTTTTGAGCCTTGAGTGTTTGTAGGGTTTTTTCGCATTTTTGTAATTTTTCTTGTAAGTTTGCGATGCTTTTAGTGTAGTAGAGATTTTCTAGGGCTTTTAAAATCTCTTGCTTTGTGTGTTGATAGAATCTAAAATCGCCTATGCCATAGCCATAGATAGCCCTAAGCTTAAGCCATATGGAAATTTTTTCTTTGCTATCTTCTTCTAGCAGGACTTTTAGCATTAGGGCTGTGTGCGGAGTAGGCGTGGCAAAGAGTGTGCGTAGTTTTGGTGTCTTTGCTAGGCTAGATTCTGATTTCAATTCTTGGGTTTTAAAATATTTGTATTCTAGTTGCAATGCCTCTAGCTGTGCCTTAGTGGTGGCGATAGAATTTTGCAGTGTGAAAAACTCTTGTAGTTTTTGGTGGGATTCTTGGAGAGTGTGTATTGTGGTATTGATATTTTGTAAGGAGGGATTTTTTGTGGTATCTAGGCTTTGGGAGTTTTGGTTTGCTATAAACTTTTCTTTGTTCTCTTTGTTACCCAAAGTTGCACACAAATATGAAAGATTGTATTTACTTAGCTTCTCATAGACATTATGTGTGGCGGAGTTGTTATTAGAGAGCACGGCGATGGTTTTGCCACGATAGAGGAGATTAGCGATGAGGTTTAGGATAGTTTGGGTTTTGCCTGTGCCCGGCGGTCCCTCAATCACGCTTATTTGATGAGAGAGGGCGTTTTGCAGGGCTTGGTATTGCGAGAGATTAAGCCCAAATGGAGCGAGGATTGGATTATGTGAGTGGTTTTGTGTGGGCTGTGTTTGAGTGGTGCTTGTTTGGGATTGCTTGGATTTGGTGGTTTTGGATAGATAGTTTAAAAACACACAATCTTTTGGGATGTATCTAATTTTGTCGTATTCTTTAGCAAGGAGTGAAAGGGGTTCATCGCTTTTATTATCTTGTATGCGTATGATTTTAGAGAGGGTTTTGAGATAGGTAAAAACACTAGAGTTTGTGGCTTTGGGGAAAAGTTTGAAATTGTCTTTGTTGTAGGTGTAGGGATTTGCTTGGTTTTGAAACTTCACAACGAGTTTTTCGCCCTCTAAGTAGGCAGATTCAATGCTTTCTGTCTTGTCTTTACCTTTAAGAAAAATGATATGTAATGTGGTAAGATTCTGCATAGAAACCTTAATTTGATTGACTAATTATTTTCTCAATTTGAAAACGCTCAAAATCATCCAATTTACTCAAAAACGAATCAAAACTAGGATTAACAATCTCAATAAAACCATAATTATTTATCTTGATATTATCGATCTGGTTTTCATTTTTTATTTTGCCAACCAAGTAAGGGTGTAGCCCTAATTTATAAAAATCTATATACTTAACATCTCCTATGCCATAAATATGAATGTTATATTCTTGCTCTGTGAGCAAATCATATTCGAATAACATCTTGACAAATTTATTAAACTTAAAATCAATAAAACTCTCTTCTATTTGCAGTTTGATGATAGCCAAATTGACCAACTCAACCACACTTTTACCCTTTAAATCTATCCATAATTGTTGACCTCTTGGTGTCTCAGGATATGGAATCTCACCAAACTCTCTACCTATATAAACAATTCTCTCTTGAGCATTGCTAGATTTTTGTCTTCTTGCAAAGTAATCTACAAATAAATCTATTCTTTCTCTAAAAGATTTATGGCGATTACCAATAAAACTATTATAGAAATTGCGTGCTTTTTCATTTTTTAATCTGCGTATTTCTATATCACCAAAGTGGTTATCTTGTATATCTTTAATAAAAATATTATAAACTTTTTCTGTTAGAGATAATCCATCTATTTTCTCCTGCTTAATACATTCTAAAAGTTTTCTAGCCATATCATCTATGCTATTAGACTTGTAAAAATTATTTATTCCACTATCTATTAAATATTGTTTGAGTTTTTCAAACTCATCTTGCGGTTCTTTCTCTAAGAATTTTTCATTATCTATTATGTTTTGTTTCTTTTTATCTTTCTTATTATACATAGATAATATTGGATTTTCAATTTCATCTTTATTTTTTTGCTTAATACCCAAATACTTAATACAATTTTCCATTGTTCTCTTACCTTGATATTCATCAGAATCTATAAAATAGATACAAGGCAATAACTTTTCCAAATTATTTGATAAGAAAATATCATTAAGTCTATTTACCCTTCCTATAAGATTTTTAAGCTTTTTTGGATTTAGCTTGAGAGTATTCATTACAAATAAAGAATCAATAGGAAGATTTATGCCTTCCAAAATTACTTTATTGGCCACAATGTATTTTATCGAAGGGGTATTTTTGAATTTATATTCCAAATATTCTTTTATATTGCTTGGTAGTTTTCCGTGCAAATAAATCAAACCTTTATCAATAGTTTTAATCCCATAAAAGTCCGGATGAATATGTTTTTTAAGAATTTCCTTAATGTGATGAATTTCCTTATAACTCATTGTTTCCAGTCTTTCAATCATTTTACGTGCAAATTCTTCTATTTTTACAGGTCTCATAAGATAAATAAATTTTTTAGCTCCATTTTCTTGAATGATATATTCAAAAAAATCCTTTGGCGTCTCTTTCTCGTTATTAAGTTCATAAAATTCATCTGCAAATCTATTATATTTTTTTATCTTACCATCTTTTGTTCTTTCAATAATCTGTGGCTCTTTAATATTAAAATTGATTTTATATTGTTTAATATTTTGTGTATCAAAAATTTTAAGATTTTCTGCATCATGTATAAATGGAGAAAGATATATTATTTTACCTTGCTGGTTATTTTTGTAATTTTGTTTTATAACTCTTGATAATAGGATATTTCTATCATCACTTTCAAATAAATTATGCGCCTCATCAATAAATAAAACATCAAAAAATATTTTTTGATGTTTAAAAAATTCTAAAGCTCTTTCTTGTGTAAAAATGGCAATAAAACTATTTTCTTCACGAAACATATCATTGTGTAATATAATTTTTTTATTTAAATTAGCTTTTTTTATTAAATCAAATGTTTGTGCAATTAAAGATTTTGTGGGGACTATGATGCCTATTTTTGCTTCATTGTTTTGTTTTACTATATCAACCATAATTGAGCTTTTGCCATAGGATGTAGGGGCAATAAATGCAAATTCTTGTGTTTTATTGGATAAGATTTGTTTTGAAATATTATATTGTTCTAAAGTTTGAATATAGTCATCTTTTTGAAATAAATTTAATTCTTCTTGAATAAATATATCTTTTATTTTGATATCTACCAAAGAATAATCCAAAATATATTTAGCAATAGGGAAAAATCCCACATCTACCGATAAATCATATAATGGCTTATAATCCTTATATTGAATGGAATAATTGAGTATAATGTAGTATGCCATTTTGAAAAATACAATATGCCTCTTATCCTTATAATAAAACTTTAAAAGCAATAATGCTGCAGCTAGAATATACTTTTTCTCTTGATATGAAAGTGTCTGTTTTGTAGTAATTTTTTGCATTATGTCTCTAAAGATTTTCATTTTATATATTTTTTCAATCTCTTTATTCATTTATTTGTATCCATATCTTGCTTTAAAAAGTCTATAAAAATATCCACAGATTTTTTCGTTAAGCATATTATTTCTAACTCTTTGTATTTAAAATTTTGTGCTAATTGCCTTACCTTTTGTTTTATAGCAGCATTATCAATAGCTTCCCATTCATCATTTATGAAAATAACTGATTGCAATATAATATTCATATCATCCGTAGCACAATAATTTTCACTCTCAAATTCTTGGGAAAGTTGATTAAGCTGCCTTATTATATCCTCACTAGATTCTACATCTCTATGGGCGGCGTGATTGTATGCATTTCTCCAAGGATTATTTTTCCCTTGAAGCATATTTGTTAGCCCATTATATGCTTCTTGTATTTTATCTCTATGTTTTTCTGCCTCGGGTTTTCCGTATCCCTTCCCCGATTTGCTCTCAGCAACCCATATCACATTACTCTTAGAATAAACTCCATCAAAACCTTTTTTCATCGAATTTTCCTCAAGATTCTGAAAGAGAAAGTTTTGCTTATAGCCTTCATGGTGCAAATATAAATGCATAAAAAACTCGGCTATAATACCCATCTTTTTATTTTCATCCTTGCCATCTAATGATTTTAAAAAACTCTTTTTAACTGCAGTTACATTAACATCTTTATTTCCTTCAATAATATTTTTGGTTTTATCATTTATAAGGTAGGCAATATGAGAATCAATATCTTTTAACTCCCAAATATGAATTTTCCATTTTTCAGAATCTTGTGATAGTTCTACAATGTAAGATAAGGGGTTATTCATATCTTTTACTATTTCCTAGGTCGCATTAAAATAAAGTGTGAATCTAGCACACAAGATTCTAAGCTTCTTTGCGAAAAGAGATAGCGTCCATCGCAGATAAAGCCAAGCTCTTGCCAATCGACATTATTTAACTTTTCACATAGCTCTTTTAAGCCTTGAAAATCCACCTCAAACTTTGGAAAAATTGCTAAAATCGAGCCATCATAAGCCTTGCATGAGTGCAAGAAAAAAGGTCTTTTATTGCGTGTTTTGGTATTGACATAGATCCTAGGCAAATCACTTTTATAGTAGTCTCTGCCCCATTCCCACCAATTGCTTTCGCTAAATTTCTTTATTTTTCGGCGTAAAAGTTGCGTTTTGTGTTGTTGTAAATAAGCAGAATCTTTAGCAGAGATTCCATAAAGCATCTTGCGTGTCTTGCCACTTTTGCAAGTCTTTGAATACACAAATTCCACATTGCCATGCTCCTCATTTGCATAAATAGAATCTGCCCCGCTCACCGCTCCGACTTTGACAAAAAAGAGATGAGAAAAGGGAATGGTGTAGCTATTTTTGGTGAAAATGAGCTGCCCATTTATGCAGGAAAATTGCCTTAAGCACTTGGTATTGCGAGAAAAATTCCCCTTTTCAAATCGCCATATTGCACAGTTTGGCTGTGCGTTGTCAAAAATCTTTTTATCTCCCAAGTCTAAAAAGTCCGTAATACTCCCTTGTGCAAACAAAAATTCATTCAGCCTCACACTAGCCGTGCTTTTGAGAAAATCCCTAGGTGTGATAAAGATAAGCTCGCCGCCATCCTTGAGGTGCAAAATACATTTGTAGATAAAGAAAAGATACAAATTGGAGCGAGAATCAAAGATGGGACTATACGCCTTCAATAAAAGCTTAGTCGATTTGGCTATGTCTTGATACCGCACATACGGGGGATTGCCAATAATTGTGTCAAATTTCTCACGCAAAGGATAGGCAAAAAAGTCGGTGTTAAGCAGTATTGGGTCGTGTGTGCTTATGTGCTTTTTAGATTCTGCGGTATTTTTCATAATCGCTTGTGCGTCATAATCTGTATGTAGTGCGTTCTCTGTATTCCTTGCTATCATAGAATCTGTAAGCACATTTCTATCTATTTCAATCCCTACTTTATGCTGTGGCAAATGCGTAAAAAACGCCCCATTCCCACAGCTAGGCTCTAAGAATCTACCATTATTTTTTACCAAAGCAAGCATATCTACTACTACATGTTGCGGGGTAAAAACCTGCCCCAAATGCTCTACATTAAGATTCATAAAAATACTTCCTAAAAGAGAGATAGGCATCAGCTCTTAGCTTCAAAGACTCTTCAAAAGTATGTAAAATAAAATCTCTTGCCTGTGTGAAATCCCTTTGTATAAAGCTACGATTATTATCCCATTTTGCCTGAAAGGGCAGATTGTTGCCATTTGGACTGATAGATTCTAAGCCTTTAAGAGAAGTAGCAAAGACATCACTAGGACTATCTTTATTGATAATCAAAAAGTAGTAATCGGCAGTATTTGACTGTAAATTCTCACTTAAAGCCTTAAAATACATCTCCCAAAATACGCTATTGTTAAAGGGCGGAATCTGTCCTGTGAGGGCATAGTAGATTCCAAGTTTGCAGTTAAGATTATCTGTGGTTTTTGTCGTGCTAACCTTGATATTTACAGGGATAAAAACTTCATTTTCACTGAAGCTAAAATCCACCCAATCCCTCATATTAGGGCGATTAATACTAAAATGTTGCTCTAAGAGGTTAAAAATCTCATCTTCATTAAAAGCCGAGTTTATCCGCCCATCACGACTTTGAGTGCTTAGATGTAGATTTTGCTTTTTCAAAAATTCCACCATTTCAAGCAGCATTTGTGGTAGCATTGTTTTCCCTTGTTGCTTTTTCAATCTCTCACAACTCCGTTTTTAATACCGCGCCATTTGCGGCATTTGAGACTAGCAAAGAGTAGCGCTTGAGCCATTTGCTTGTGATGTTTTTAGAGCTCATTATTTGCTTTGCCATTCCTTGTTTCTGCCATTGTTCCCGCCTAGATTCTAAAACTTTAGAATCTACAAGTAGATTCAACTCCCCTCTTGAAACCGAAATCTCTATCTCATCGCCGTCCTCTATCAACGCTATCAAGCCACCCTCCGCTGCCTCTGGGCTCACATGCCCGATACACGCCCCACGCGTCGCCCCGCTAAAGCGTCCATCGGTGATTAACGCCACACTTTCCCCTAAGCCCATACCCATAATGAGACTTGTCGGGCTTAGCATTTCTTGCATTCCCGGACCCCCCTTTGGTCCCTCATAGCGGATAACCACGACATTACCCGCCTTTACCTTACCCCCAGCGATGCCCTTAATCGCCTCGCTTTGAGAGTTAAAGCAAAGCGCCTTGCCCCTAAATTCTTTCATAGATTCTGCCACTGCGGCAACCTTGAGCACGGCCCCTTCTTTAGCTAGATTCCCAAAGAGAATCTTTAGTCCCCCCACAGGGGAATAGGCGTTCTCGTTGGTGTGGATTATGCTTGTGTCTGTGATTTTTGCTCCTGCTATGCGTTGCCCTAAGGTTTCGCCCGTGATTGTGAGGGCGTCTAAATACAAGCTTTGCGTTGTCTCTTTGGTGCTGCTGGAATTTACCACCATAGAATCTAGTCCTACAATTGCATTAAACTGCTCTTTATTTGTTTTAAAATATGTGCCTTGTATGGTGTCTCCATACTTATCAAAAAAACCATAACTTTCTTTGTAATATTTTTTTATTTCCAAACTTACATCGTTTATGTCTATATTTAAGTCATTGATGTGTTGCAGAGTGATTAAATCCTCTGTATTCTCTATTATCTCAAAAATACCATCAAATTTTTGCTGACCAAAGGCATAGGTTAGAATCTTATCGCCTTTTTTCATTTCTTCTAAGCATTTTCCATACTTTCTTATATTTCCACTCTCATTATATTTATCCCACTCCCATTTTCCACTTATTCTCAATCGTGCGTCTTCTTCATTGTTGTAATAACCTGCAATCCAATAATCTACCACACTACCACGCTTAGAAATCTCATTTATCACAGCCGATACGCCTCCCGCACGATTTATATCCTCCATATGCACACTACTTAACGCCGGGGCGATTTTAGCGATATGTGCGACTTTAGCAGCAATTGCATTGATAGATTCTAGACTAAACTCCACGCCCGCTTCTTTAGCAATAGCCAGCATATGCAGCACGGTATTAGTGCTCCCACCCATTGCCATATCCACGACAAAGGCATTATGCACCGCTTTAGCATTTAAAATATTGCGGAATCTAAACCGCTCGCTTTCCCCAGAATCTAGCGCAATCTCCACAATCCGCCGTGCCGCTGCCCTGAGTAGCTCCTCTCGCTCTTTAGTAAGTGCGGGTATCGTGCCATTGCCCTCTAACGCCACGCCCATAGCCTCACAGAGCGTGTTCATCGAATTAGCCGTAAACATACCACTACAGCTCCCCCCGCCCGGACATGCATTGCATTCTATCTCGTGTAGCCGCTTCTCATCGATCTTTCCACTCTCATACGCCCCCACCGCCTCAAACGCAGAGTTGAGATCCAGCACACTGCCATCGCTCAAACGCCCTGCCATCATAGGACCACCACTTACAAATATCGTTGGCACATTCACCCGCAATGCCCCCATCAGCATACCCGGCACGATTTTATCGCAATTAGGAATGCAAATCATCGCGTCCAGCGAGTGTGCGTTCATCACCGTTTCAATGCAATCAGCTATCAGCTCGCGGCTAGGCAGGGAGTAGAGCATACCATTATGCCCCATAGCAATCCCATCATCTACGCCAATGGTGTTAAACTCAAATGGCACGCCGCCTGCCTTGCGTATCTCATCTTTGATTATCGCAGCGTATTTGTTGAGGAAAAAATGCCCGGGAATAATGTCAATGTAGCTATTTGCCACGCCAATAAAGGGCTTGCTAAAGTCCTCATCTGTTAGTCCCGTAGCGCGCAGCAAACTCCTATGTGGCGCTCTCTGATAACCTTTTTTAATCACATCACTTCGCATTGCAAACTCCTTGTGGTGGTAGAATAATGCTTATTATAACGCAAAAGCCCGCTAAGTGATGAGATTCCGCTCCCCAAAGTTAGGGATTGTGTGGTTAGAGGTTGTTTGCTAGCAGGTTTTGCTCCCGCATCGCCTCATAAATCGCCTCATACCCCGCCAACTCACGCGCCCCCACTTTCACCCACGCATTGAGTCCCTCCATTTGCATCATCTTAGCAATCAGCGGATCGCTCTTTTTGTCATTTTGGCTCAAAAGCATAGCGCAAAATCGCTCCCTAGATTCAGAATCTAAGCTCGGCAATACCGAAAAATTGCAATGACAATACCCCGGAGAAGTCCAAAAGCTCCCAATCTCGGGATACTCGCCTTGGCTGAGAATCCTAATCCATGTGCTTGAGCCGATACTCCCAGCATCTAGCTCCCCTTTTTTAATCGCCTCTAGCACATCAAACTCACTCACGCCCGTGTCGCCGTGCTTGCCTAGATCCGTGTTGTAGCGAATGAGGGCAAGTGAATCCGCGCTCTTGCGCCCCTTTTGTGTAAATTCCGCGTAAGAGTTAAATATCTCGATACCCAGCCCGCTCTCTCTTTGGAGATAATAGATACTCATAATCGCCGCTTGGGCAGAATCTAAGCTCCCCAGCCCAAAGGTTTTGCCCCTTAAATCGCTAAGATTTTTAAGGCTATCGCTCTTTCTTGCTACAAAATGTGTGGTAAAGTCAATATCGCTATCACGCATAAGTAGTGCGCTTGCCTTGCCTTCTGTGGCGTGCAGGGTGCGTATCCACGCGACATTGGTATTCCACGCGATGTCGATATACCCCTTTAGTAGCCACTCCACTTGTCGTTCATAATTGCTAAAAAGCACATAATCTAACTTGCAGCCAAAGGCATTGGCATAATCCCTGATAATGTCCCAAATGGGCACGACTTTTGCGTCATAAGCGACGGCTCCTAGAAGTAGTGTTTTCATAAATGTTGCTCCTTTTTTTGTTTTTGGTTAAGGCATTCGGCTTTTTGCTTCGCTTATGCTCGCAACAGCAAGCTAAGGAGCGACTTTTTAGGGTTATCAAGCGAGGGGCGAAGGGAGTTACCTAAGCGAGACCTAAGCCGAACCGAACAAATCAAGCTAGACTAGCGTGCAAGCCGAATTTCTTAATTTCTAGATTCTCTTTATGCCGTAACGGCATTCCCTAGCCACACTTTCAACACATCAAGGCTTGGCGCCATCACCTGCGAGGCATACGCATCGCGCAAATACCGCTCTAGTGGCAAATGCTTGCTATACGCCTTACCCCCACCTAGCCGCATAGCCAAGGAGGCGACATCCATCACATTATGAATGGCATTAATCCGACACGCAAAGACTTTAAGCGCAGCATCGCTCTCCTTAGTATCCAAGCTCCTTGCCGCCTCCACCGTGAGGCCTATCGCACTTTGGACTTTAGCATACATATCCGCCAAGTGAATCTTCACTAGCTCAATATCGCTTAAAGCCCCGCCGCTTGTGTATTTTCTCCCCTTTGTATGCTCTAGGGCGCAGCTATATATCGCCTCGCCCAGCCCGCTATACACCGCACCAAGCCCGATGATAAAATACATTATCAACGCACCCGAGTGCGCCTCGCCATCGCCATCACTCCCGAGCAAAAACCGCTCTGCCACACGCACATTATTGTATTGCACAGGCTTAGAGTTGTTCCCGCGCATGCCAAGCCCATTCCAAGTGCCCTGCTCTGTCACAACGCCCGGAAGCGTAGAATCCACAAGCCACGAGTTATACGCGCCTGCCTTTTTGCAGGAATTTGTGTAGGTGAGGTAGTAATCCGCATATTCTGCCGAGGTGACAAAGCTTTTGCGCCCCTTTAGGATTCTATATCCCCCCTCGCTACGCTCGGTAATATCAGGCGCGCCAAAGTGCGTCCCGCTTCCACTCTCACTATAGGCAAGTGCGAGGAGTATCTCCCCCTTGGCTACTCTGCTTAGAATCTCCTCTTTTAGCCCCTCACTCCCAAAGGTGCTTATGGCATACACAGCGGTATTGTGCATCATATAGCATAACGCGCTAGTTGCGCAAAATCGCCCAAGCTCATAGCACACTTTGGTATGCTCATCTGCCCCGCCGCCTAGCCCGCCATATTCTTTTGGCACGAGCAGGGCGGTAAAGCCCTCTTTTTTGAGAGCCTCAAAGCTCTCTTTGGGGAATCGCCCCTCCTCATCGGTTTGCTTGGTGTAGGGGGCGATGTGTTTGCCCCCAAACTCTCTTGTGTATGTTATGATATTTTCTAAAGTTAGCATTGTTGCTCCTTGTGTAAAAGTATAGTGAATCGCACGGATTCCTGCTAAGAATCTAGGATTTTGAAAATAAGCCCCTTCACATAAAATTTGGCGTATGCGCCTTGCTCAAATCCCACGCCAACCCCTCCTCAATCCCGCATTCTCTAAGCCTTTTGGCGCGATTGTGCTCCATTGTGTCTTTGAGATGCTCCACCGCTTCAAAGCCCCGCTTTATCTGCGCCACCTCCCCACCCCCGCCAGCATAGATGGCTAGAGATTCTAAAAGCAGGCTAGATTCAGAGCTAAACTCATCGAGATAGTGCTTGCGTTTAAAGACTATATCCTTTAAAAAGGCGATTTTGCCCGGATTGCGTGCTAGGGCGTTTTTGACATTATTCATACCATAGGCGACATGGCGTTTCTCATCTCTGCGTGCTAGGGAAAGGAGCTTTTTAGTCGGTTCATCGGGCGCGTAATCCTCCAAAAATCCTAGCAAATCCACAAATGTCCCTTCGCCCATAATATGGAGCAAAAAACTAGAGGCAAAATAATCGCGCTCCTTAAAAAGCGTATAGAGGCTTTGCTGCGTGGCAAGCGTGGAGTATTGCAGTCCTAGCCCCGTGGCTTTAGCGCGCTTGATAAACACCTCAATATGCCGCGCCTCATCGCCGATGATGGAGGAGAGCAGCAGCGGGACTTCGTGAAAATAGGGCGAGATTTGTGGAAGGAATTTACTAGGGATATAGAGGGCGGAGAGCTCGTTTTCGACAAGGTAAGTCATAATCTGTGCTATGCTAGATTCTAAACTCGGGCTTAAAGTTGTGATTTGCGTCCAATCAATATCGCGCGTGGCATTCCATTGAGCGTTTTTAGAATCTTCATAGATTCTGCTCACATTTTCGCTCCATATCGCCTCTTTGCTGCTTATGCCAAAGTAGTAGTTGGGGCTGCCCACCTGTGGCTTGCTCCCACGCGCGCTTAAACCCATCTCGCTAGGAGCCAGAGAGTCTATAGAATCTCCTTGCAGGGCTACAAAGTGCTTAGGAGAGCGTTTTTTGAGATAATACGCAAAACCCATAGGCAGTGCCTCAGTATGCAAAAACTCCTCGCCTTTGAATCTGCAATACGAGATGAGCTCGGGGGCGAGATTGTCATAATCGCTCAAAATCTCTAGGCAATCATTAGATTCTATAAGCAAAAAGGCGTTTTCAAGCCGCATAAAAAAGAGCTTTCCCAAAGGAATGTCGCCCATAATCAAAGAGTGTTTGTGCTGCATAATATTCTTTATGTCTTAAGATAAAGCGAGATCTTGTGAGTGTAGAAAGATTCTAGCTTGTGTGTCTCACACGGAGACTTGGCTGTCGCAAAGACTTTGGCTGTATGGTAGGCTAAAAAACCTTAGAGCGCACTAAAATGTGAATCTAGAAAATGTGCTAGCTTAAAACGCGTTCCTGACGCGCTTGCACCGACTAATCACAGAATCTCGCTTAAAAATCTCTTGTATGCTCGCGCAAGCGGAGGGGTGAGAGGCTTTGCCTCAAACCCCGATACACAAGTTTTGCTCTAGCTCGGTTTATAGAAAATGTGCTAGCTTAAAACGCGTTCCTGACGCGCTTGCACCGACTAATCACAGAATCTCGCTTAAAAATCTCTTGTATGCTCGCGCAAGCGGAGGGGTGAGAGGCTTTGCCTCAAACCCCGATACACAAGTTTTGCACCGCAAAACTTGCATTAAAATTGTAGTGCGATGTAGTCGCGGATTTGGTGAGAATCTAGCACGAGGGCGTTGCGAAACTGCGTGCGATTAAAAGTGCTCTGTCGCTTAGCAAGCTGCGCGGTGTGCGTGGTTATCTGCTCACAAAGCGCGGTGGTATCACTGCCCCCTGTGGCGAGGAATGCTAGACTTTCTTTGATCCCTATGGCTTTGAGGCTCTGTGAGCTTGGGGGATAGGTATCGCGCAAAAAGCGCACCTCATCAAGCAGCCCCTGTGCTAGCATTGCGCGCGTGCGCGTGGCTATCCGCTCACGCAATATCGCGCGTGGCATATCAAGCACGAGGATGGGGATATTTTGTAATTCTGTAAATGCTTGCCTAGGGTGCGTGGCGAAATACGCGCCTGGTGCGGTGTGCGTGGCGAAGTAAATCTCAAGAGCTTTGTGGATTCTGTAAGTGTCTGTGGGCTTTAGCGTCTTAGCATAGGGCATATCAATGTGGCACAAAAACTCATAGGGATTTGTGATAGCCTCCACGCGTTTGCGCAGTGCGTTTAGTTGCGGTTGGGGGAGTGTGGGCATAGGGCTTAGCCCCTCAATCATACTTTTGAGATAAAAGCTCGAGCCCCCCACGATAAAAAAGCTTTTTTTGCCCTTGGAGCGCGCTTGCGCTAGGGCGGATTCTAAACTTTGCCAAAAGTTCATCACGCTGCAGGGCTCACTTGGCTCTAGCTCATCAATCCCATAATGCACGATACGCGCGCGTTCCTCTTGGCTAGGTTTGGCAGAGGCGATATCGATATGTCGGTATATACTTAGTGAATCTAGTGAGAAAATCTCGCCATTATAACGCGTAGCGAGCTCTAGTCCTAGCGCGCTTTTGCCACTCCCACTCGCCCCGATGAGCGCAAAAATCTGCATAGAAAGAGAATCTATTGCAATAACTCGTAGTATTTTTGCAAAAACACGGCATTGCCTGCGCCATCAAAGGCGCGCAAGCCGGCTTTTTGGAGTGCGAGCTCAAGGGCGTTTAGCACCCACGCGCTCTCATACACAGGGATAAGTCCCATATGATTAAAGCGGATAATGCTCGTTTTTAGATGATCTTGCCCGCCTGCGGCATTGAGCGCAAAATCGGTTTTTAGAATCTTGCGCAGGGTGTTCGCGTTTGTCTCATCATAAATCGTGCTCATCGCAAGGGCTGGAGTCTTAGGATAGATATGCAGCCCTAGGGCGCGCATTGCCTCATTGCTCGCTAGTGCGCGCGCTCTAGTTTGCGCATAGATTCTCTCAATCCCGCCTAGCTCTTCTACGAGATCAAAATACTTGCCAAGCCCTTGGATAATCGTCGTGGGCGCAGTCCAAGCCGTGGTGTTTTTGGCTTGGTTTTTTAGCTCGGTTTTGAGGTTAAAGTAAAAGCCCACATCGCGCTCATTTGCCATATCGATAGCATTTTGTGAAAGCGCGATGATACTTAGCCCGGGTGGAAGCATAAAGGCTTTTTGCGAACCACCGATAAGCGTGTCTATGTGCGTGGTATCGATAGGCTCTACGCCCATAGCCGTGATAGCATCTACCACAATCATCACACTAGGCTTTAGGGCTTTTAGCTCCTTAGTGATTTGCTCCACTGGGTGGCGTAGCCCTCCTGCAGATTCACACATCTGCACACATAGGCAATCTAGCGCGCTATCAGCCCTAAATGCCTCTAGCACCTCCTCCACGCTCACGGGTGTGTCCCAACTATGCTCAATCTGTGTGTGTGGGATCGCATAAGCCTCTGCGATTTTGGCAAATCTCTGCCCAAATTTCCCGCTATTTACCACAAGCACTTTGTTTTTGGTAAATGTCCGCACACACGCTTCCATCGCGCCGCTGCCGCTACTAGCGAGCATTAGCACTTCTGGGAGGTTTAGGAGTTTTTTGAGATTTTCCCTCACGCGTGCGAAAATCGCCTCAAACTCGGGCGTGCGGTGGTGGAGCGTGGGCTCACTCATCGCGTTGCGGAGAGATTCTAACACAGGGGTCGGACCGGGGGTAAAGAGTAACATACTAGCTCCTTTGTCTTAGTTTTTAAAGAGTGATTGCAAGGCGTCAATTCCGGTTTTTTCTACCTTAGATTCTGTATCGCCTTGTGTGATTTCATCATTTGTCGCAGTGCTCGCAGCGCCCACTTCAATGAGCTCTATCTCGCAATTACAGAGCATACTTGCTAGGCGGATATTGATACCATTTTTGCCGATGGCTTTGCTTTTTTGATCTGAGCGGATTTGCACGATGGCTTTGTGGGAGAATTTTTGCTCGCTGCCCTCATCTTGGGGCTGGAGCTTGACACTAAGCACTTGTGCGGGTGCGAGGGCTTTGGCGAGGAAAATCTCGGGCGTTTGGACATATTCTATGCAGTCGATACTCTCGCCATTTAGCTCATTGCTCACGGCATTGATACGCACGCCCTTTACCCCCACGCAGCAGCCTATGGGATCGATACGAGCGTTGTTGGTAAAAATCGCGATTTTAGCGCGCTCGCCGGGGATTCTCGCGCTTTTGTGTATGTGAATCTCCTCGTCTTTGAGCTCGGGGACTTCTAGCGTGAGGAGCTCTTCTAAAAACTTCGGCGCGGTGCGGCTGAGCTCTAGTCGTATGCCGCCCTTGCCTACGCCCACAAATTTTAGCAGGGCGCGGATTGTCTGCCCTACTTTGAATTGCTCGCCTTTGATGCGATTTTTTTTGGCTAAGACGGCACGGATACCACTAATCTCTACAAAGGTATTCTCTTCTTTATCCACGCCCACTACCACGCCTGCGACGATTTTATTGAGCTTGGATTTGAGATTACTTAGGAGCTGATCCTCGATTTGGCGTTGCAGATTTATCTCTAGGGTTAAAAAGAGCTTGTTTATCGCCCCACGCTTCATAGAATCTAGGCTAAGCTCGTATTCTAGCGTGTCGCCTATGCTGATGTCTTGCTCCATATTTTGGGCTTCTTGGCGCACCTTAGAGAGAGCGATCACGCCTAGATTGTCCTCTTGTAGGCGTTCATCATCATCAGCGCACACGAGGATTTTATAAAATAACCTAAGCGTGCGGTTTTTTAGATCTTGCTCGACAAAATATTCATAATTGGGGTTGATTTCTTCTTGGGCGATTTTGATAAGTCCATCTTTTACGATGTTGCACACGATGTCTGGCTCTATGCCCTTTTCATACGCTATCATATCTATGATGTCTAGGATTTTTTCCATCTATATTGTTGCCTCCGAGTTGGTTGGGATTGTTGTCGCGTCTATGGAAGTTTGAAGCGCGGGCATTGTAGTAGAAAATAGCTTAAAAGTTACAAAATCATTGTGTTTTGCGCTTTATTTTGCTGCGCATTCTGCGCTACATTTTGCTATAATTACGCCTTTAATTTTAGAGTAGCAGGAGGTGTGTGATGGAGCTAAAAGTCGCTAAGACGGATTTACAAAGTAAGAAAGGTGAGACAAAAATCTCAATTGATGAGGTGCTAAAACAATACAAAGAGGAGGGCAAGCATATATTTTACTTCGATGGACAAAATCCTCACAAAGATATGCAAAAAGCCCAAAACACGATACAAAAGGCTGGCTATCGTGTGCAGCTCAATGAAGTGCGCTATGGGCTTGATGAAAACAACTACATTTATGAAATCCACATTGTTTAGATTCTAAATGAGCAAAAAACTCTATATCCAAACGCTTGGGTGCGCGATGAATGAGCGGGATTCTGAACATATCATCGCCGAGCTTGCCCAAAAAGAGAGCTACAAACTCACTGACAATCCCAAAGATGCTGATTTGATACTTATCAACACTTGTTCAGTGCGCGAGAAGCCCGAGAGGAAGTTATTTAGTGAAATCGGGCAGTTTGCCCTGCACAAAAAGCAGGGTGCAAAAATCGGCGTGTGTGGCTGCACGGCGAGCCATATGGGCAGTGAGATTATCAAAAAATCGCCCCATGTGGATTTTGTGCTCGGTGCGCGCAATACTTCTAAAATCACGCAGGTTTTGCATACACCAAAGGCTGTGGAAGTGGATATAGATTATGACGATAGCACCTATGTGTTTGCCTCGCCCCAGACTATGGGGATAAAGGCACTGCTCAATATCTCGATTGGTTGTGATAAAAAATGCAGCTATTGTATCGTGCCTTTTACGCGTGGTAGGGAGATCTCTATCCCGCAGGATTTGCTGCTAAAAGAAGCGCGCAAGCTCGCCGCACAGGGGGTAAAAGAACTGCTGCTTTTGGGGCAAAATGTCAATAACTATGGCGTGCGCTTTTCTGTGCCACACGAGCGCGTGGATTTTACCACGCTATTGCGCAACTTAAGCGAGATCGAGGGGATTGCACGATTGCGCTTTACCTCGCCTCACCCATTGCATATGAATGATGCGTTTTTGGCGGAGTTTGCAAAAAATCCAAAGATTTGCAAGGCGATACATATCCCATTACAAAGCGGCTCGAGCAAGATCTTAAAAGCAATGAAGCGCGGCTATAGCAAAGAATGGTATCTCGAGCGCGTGGCGCGTTTGCGTGAGTTTTGTGCGCGTGAGGGCGTGGCGGATGTGGGGATTGGCACAGATATTATCGTGGGATTCCCGAGCGAGAGTGAGGCGGACTTTGAGGATACGCTTGAAGTGGTGCGGGCAGTGGAGTTTGATACGATGTATAGCTTCATCTACTCGCCTAGACCGCACACAAGCGCGTATGAGATAGAATCTAGCCTGCTTGTAGATGCGGAGGTGGCAAAGGAGCGATTGGCGAGATTACAGAATCTCCACAAGCAAATCCTTGCCAAAAAGTCTCAATGTGAGATTGGTAAAGTTTTCGAGGTGCTTGTCGAGAACCACCACGCACAAGAGGGCTGGAGCGAGGGGCGTAGTGATCACAATCGGCTCATTAGGATTGTGGGCTTTGTGGGGGAGATTGGGCGGATGGCGCGCGTGCGGATCACCAAAGCCCACGGCGGAGCCTTAAGCGGGGAAGTGGTGTAGGGTTTGTTTAGCGTGATTTTTAGTATTTTTTGTCTTTGAAATGATTTTTGATATTGCTTGGGAGGCGGAGCAAGTCTCTAATGAGGGTGTAATAGACATTCTTTTCTAACACGCTTTTTTGTCTTTTGTGGTAGTTTCTGTAGGCTTGTTCCTCCGGGAGAAGTATATCTTTTATGCAATTTTGTGGTTTTTGCTCTGGTGTGAAGTTTGGCTGTGGATTTTGCACTGGGGCTAGTGGGATATGTTCGCATAATGGGGAGCTTGGAGCGATAGTATAAAGCCTTGTATTGTAAATATTGTCGCATAGGCTGGACATTTATGGCCGCATAACTTTTGGCAGAGATGGGAAAGCTAAGTTGTTTGGTAACTGCCAAAAACCACAAAGAGTCTTCTAAATGCTCTACCGCTAGAGTTTCTGTGCCATTGCACAAGCGTTAAGAATCTAGAATCCACTACATTCAATCTAAAACATGCAAAATATCATAAATATTGTCAATTTTGCCGCCCAAAACATTTGAAAAACCCTTAATCCCATAATCCTTGGTAAAAAGTATGGGCCTGCCATCATCGGCTTCGTTGTTGGTGCTAACGATTTTGACATCAAAGAGGCTTTCTTGATACACGCATTCCCCTAAAATCGGCATATAACGCCGCGCATCGGCTATCATATAGGGATAGTGTGAGTGCTTGTGATAGGCTGCTAGCCTCTCATAGGCATTGTGATAAGTTTGCAAATCTATCCAGCTTGTATGCGGTGTGTAGCGCACATGGCTTAGGGTGTGATAGTCTGTGTTTGTAGCACTTTTGTCCTGCGTGGCCTTGGCAGGAAAGGGCATAAGTGAGAAAAACGCCCCATCCATAATGGTAACGCTTATGTTTTGTAGTGCTTGTGGCACTTGCACCAAGGCCATCTCTGTAATCTCGGCTTTGATAGGCAAAAGGGGCAAGCGTGAGTTGTGTAGCAGGGTATTAAGCCCTGCATAGGTGCAGTTATACACGGCATTAGATTCTATGCACTCATCGTCTGCTAGCAGGAGTTTTACGCCATTTTGGAGTGCGCGCACGCTTTTTACCTCTGTAAGGTAGCGCACGGGGATTTTTTGAGAATCTAGCCGTGCTAAAAGCAATCGATGCAATATCACGCTATCAAATGCGTATTCGCGCACGATAAAAACTTCCTCTATCAAATCCTTGCAAAACAGGGCTTTGATATGCGATGGGGCGTAGGATATGGGTGCTTGCATTTTGTCAAAGATATGAAAGAATTGCTTTGCGCTTGTTTTAGAGCCAATACTAGCTATGGCGTAGCATTTTAAAAAATCACTCTTTATCGCGGGGGCGAAGTCTTTGCAAAAACGCTCGAAATTCACGAGTGAGCTAAAGGCGGTTAGGAGGCTGCGCGGATAGTGGTAGCCACCATGCACGCGAGCTTGATTACAAAAACTCGCCCTTTGCAGTAGCGCACCCTCTCTTTCTAAAATGAGAATCTTGCTATGTTTTTTAGCAAGTGCTAGGGCTATCATACAGCCATAAAAGCCACCGCCTATAATCACTGCATCATAGCGCATAATTGTCTTTCATATATTTATGCAAGTTTGCTAGGGCAAACTTGTTGCCGCTCACAGGGAATAAATCCCTGCTCGCTCCGCTGCGCGAGCATACA
>CALVDZ010000005.1 GCA_944326445.1 uncultured Helicobacter sp. | reverse complement strand
TATGCAAGTTTGTTTCACAAACTTGTTATCGCTTGTGGCAAGTGAATTGCCACTCGCTCCGCTTACGCGAGCATACATTAGTCTAAATCTATTGGCGTAGATTCTATAACGCCGATAGTGGCTTAGAATCTAAGAGGAGAACCCAAAGCTATCGTAGCTCATAGACTGCCACGGTGGTGTGTCCATAGGCATTTGGTGGGATTTGGATAAGCCTCCTGCCCACAATGCCCGCTTTGCCGATGAGTTTGCGCATTAAGCCCCTATCAATGAGCGGTGTGGGTAGGAATTTCTTTGCCCACATCGTGGCTTTGTAAAATTCTCTGTGCTCGGGCTGCACGGGCTCGTGATAGATTTCTATAAGGCGTAGGTTAAAAAGTTTGGCGATATGGTGAAGTGTTTTGTCGCTAAATCGGGAGATATGGTGTGGAGGCATATTTAAGATGCCATTGACGCAATAGCGCAGGAATGAATCCTCACTAGGCACAGCGATGATAAGCTGCGATGGTTTGTTGTGTATTGCCCCCCCCCTAGTTGTCTTTAGACAGACAATCTGTGCGCGCAAAAACTCATAGGGATCACTGACATGCTCTAGCACCTGAAAGCTACAGCTCACATCAAACTCCCCGCTATGCTGCGTGCAGTAGTGCTCAATAGGAATGTTTTGGATACTGATACCGCGCTTGGCAGCCATTTCCTTAGCCTTGGTGCTAAACTCTAGCCCGACATAATTGCTCTTTTGTGGGAGAAAATCCGCAAACGCCGCCTTGCCACAGCCCACCTCTAGCACTTTAGATTCTGAAGTGATGAGGTTTTTGACATAATGATACTCGTGCTTTTCATCAAAGTAATACCACGGCAGATTGTTAAGGGCGTTATAAAACGCGTCATCGCCAGTGGGGATACTGCCATCCTCGCACACAAAAAACTTGAGATCGCACTCTTGGCAGTGCCTATACTCCAAATCACTAGAGAGGATAGCGCGTATGTCTATCCCAAAGCTCCTCTGATAGAGCGCGATGAGATCCTCTCTGCGCACGCGCTCTTTTAGTGTTACCTTATTACTATGGCACAAAATACATTGCATAATTAAGCTCCTTTTGGTTTGATAGCCCTGCATTATAACTCACAAATCTTGCAACACTTTGAATCCACTCCCAGCGCGCGCAAGCGGCTCAAACACAAAGCGCAAATCATCACTAGAGTCGCTCACACATCGCTCACTCACAAAGCATTGCTTGAGCTCTAGCAGTAGCGTATCCGTCGCACTTTGGAAGCCTAATACATCATAAAAATCACAGAAAAACGCGCATTGGCAGCCACTAGGCACGGGCGGATAGTCGCTAAGTAGGCTTGTGAGGTGTATGCCTAGCTCGCTTGCCTCGCTTTTGCCTAGCTCAAGCTCTAGGGAGCAGCCCTGCACTTGCGCGCTCTCTTGTGGGCTTGGGATCGTGATAGTTACGCGCTTGGAGGTTTTGGCATTGTGCAGTGTGTCCTTGGGGCTGCCATCGCTTTTTTTCATCAGACACACGCTTAGGATGGTGGGCTCTAGACTTATGGGGGCGAAAAAACTAAAGGGCGCGAGGTTGATACTGCCATTGCTATGTATCGTGCTAATCCACGCAATGGGGCGCGGTATGAGGCATTGGCTTAGGATTTTGAAGTTTTGTAGCGGTGTGGTGGGCGAAAATGTAAAAATCATCATAGCTCCTTTGTGCGCGTTTTTTGTGCAGATTCTCCGAGTATGATGAGTGCGGATTCAAAGACTTCATCGGGTGTGATGGATTTCATACACAGGTGGTGGCTAAGCGGGCAGGTGCGCTTTTTGCACGGGGAGCACTCGAGGTGTTTGCTAAGGATTGTGAGATTGTTAGCAGTGAGGGATTGGAGCGTCGTGATATCCTTTGGCGCGCTACAATCTAGCCTTATAGAATCTAGCGCGTTTTTGTCCCCTAGGAGTGCGCGCATAGGTAGGAAAAACTCCCGCGCTATTGCCTCATTCCACGGGCAGGTATCGGCGGTGTCTGTGGAGCCAAAAATGGCTATGGTAGGGGTGTGGAGTGCTGCGGCGATGTGCATAGGACCGCTATCGTTGGTGATAAACAAATCTAGCGTGCCAATGCTATCAATAAGCTCTATTAGACTTGTTTGATTGCTCAGATCGTGGATATGTGCGTTGCTTTGTGTTGTGAGGTTTTGCGTATCGCCAAAGATATAGACTTCCCAGCCTCGTGAGACAAAACGCGTGATAATCTCGACAAAATATTCCTTCTCCCAGCATTTTGCCCAGCCAAATGCTGCACCCGGATTGATACCAATGTGCTTTGTGTGGCTGCGCTCTATCTTGCTACACTCGCCACGCACGAGGGATAGCGGCACAAAGGAGGTAAAAATTATAGAATCTACAAAGTCTTTAATGAGGTATTCGTATTTTTGCACTTGATGAAGCGGCGTGAGGGGCGGGGGTGTGAGCGCGTGGGTTAAGAGGGGAGAGCGGAGGTTTTTGGCATAGCCCACGCGCACCTTTGCCCTGCATAGATAGAGCAGCAGTGCGCCAAAAAATCCATTGCTAAAGCAAAAGCTCAGATCGATTTGCCCAACCTCTGTGCGTATCTGCTTGCAGAGGCGATAGAGGCTTAAAAGGCGATTTTTTGCCCTCTTGCTCTCATCGAGATAGATTGCCCTCACGCGCTCTTCGCGTCTAAACGCCTCGCACGCATAGCTTCCCACTAGCACAAACTGCGCGTTTGGATACATTATTTTGAGTTTTTCAAATGCACTTGCGCACATCACACTATCGCCCAGCCAATTTGGCAGCCGCAAAAGAATTGTTTGGATCATTATTACGCTCTTTATAGAATCTAGGATTGGTGCGGCATTATAGCAAATCTGTTAAGGTTTGTAAAAACTCTCTTTTGTTAGAATCTGCCCCTGCGTGTGAGAGAGCGACAATTTAAAAGACAAAGGATTTGTGATGCTTACCCCCCTTAAGCTTAATGATACCGACAAACTCCAACTTGCAAGAATGGCAAATACTCTGCGTTTTTTGTGTGCAGATATGGTGCAGAGGGCAAATAGCGGGCACCCCGGCGCGCCAATGGGTTTGGCAGATATAGCCACGATGCTAAGCCTGTATCTAAAGGTTAATCCAAACGAGCCCTTGTGGCTTAATCGCGACAGAATCGTCTTTAGCGGAGGGCACGCGAGTGCGCTCGTGTATAGCCTGCTCCATCTTTGGGGCTTTGGGGTGAGTAAGGAGGATTTGAGAGCATTTCGTCAGCTAGATTCTAAGACGCCCGGGCACCCCGAGTTTGGGCACACGCCCGGCGTGGAGATTACCACTGGTCCCCTAGGGCAGGGGATTGCCAATGCCGTGGGTATGGCGTTTGCCTCCAAATACGCTAGAGGGCTACTAGGGGGAGATCTCATCTCACACAATATCTTTTGTTTTTGCGGCGATGGGGATTTGCAAGAGGGGATTAGCTATGAGGCTTGCTCGCTTGCGGGGCTTCATAGCTTAGAAAATCTCGTTGTGATTTATGATAGCAATGGTATCAGTATCGAGGGCGCAGTGCAAAAGGCGTTTGATGAAAATGTAAGGGAGCGTTTTATCGCGCAGGGTTGGGAAGTGCTAGCGTGTGATGGGCACGATTACGATTCTATAAACACCGCGCTTGTGAGTGCGATAAATGCTAGCAAACCAAGCCTTATTATCGCCACCACCACCATAGGCAAGGGCGCACTAAGCCTAGAGGGGAGCCACAAGACTCACGGCGCGCCTTTGGGCAAAGACATTATCGCGCAGGCAAAGGCGGCGCTAGGGTTTGAGAGTGATGAGGAGTTTGCAATCCCCCAAGATGTGGCATTGCGGTTTTTAAATGTCAAAGAAAGCGGCACACTCGCCCATTATCAATGGCTAAAAAACCTCACGCCAGAGGCAAAATCCCTCATAGATTCACTCCTAGATACAGGCTCTATTGACTATCCTAGCTACCAAAAGGGACAATCCATCGCCACGCGCGTGAGCAATGGCGAGATACTAAACGCGATTGCTAAGGGTATGAAAGGCTTTTTGGGCGGGAGTGCGGATTTGGCTCCGAGCAACAACACCGAGCTAAAGGGCGAGCAGGATTTCCCAAATGGGCGTAATCTGCATTTTGGTATCCGCGAGCACGCTATGGGCGCGATTTGTAATGGCATTGCAAATTATGGCTTGTTTTTGCCTTTTTGCGCGACATTTTTTGTCTTTAGCGATTATCTCGCGCCTAGTATGCGTGTATCAAGCCTTATGAAGGCGCGCGTGATGTATGTTTTCACACACGATAGTATCGGCGTGGGCGAGGATGGTGCGACGCATCAGCCTATCGAGCAGCTCTCGCACTTCCGCGCCATGCCAAATCTCCTTGTATTCCGCCCATGCGATGGGAATGAAAATGTCGCGTGCTGGCAGGTGGCGCTGCAGCAGCACACACCTAGCGCATTTGTGCTTAGTCGTCAGAATCTTGAGGTCGTGAGCGATGGTGCTGATGCAGCGGCAGTGGCGCGCGGAGGCTATGTCCTCCAAGAGAGTGCGCTAGATTCACACAATCCGCGCCTTGTGCTACTTGCTAGTGGTAGCGAGGTCAAGCTTGCGCTAGATTCTCAAAAGCTCCTAGAGCAGCAAGGTATCGCCACGCGCGTGGTGAGTGTGCCCTGTTTTGATTTGCTCCTAGCCCAAGATGAGGCTTATAAAAAAGAGCTTTTTGGAGAAAGCAAGGTGCTAGCTATAGAGGCTTCGCGTGGATTGGAGTGGTATGTGTTTGCCCACGAGGTGGTGGGTATGAGCAGCTTTGGTGCGAGCGGCAAGGGCGAGGCGTTGTTTGAGCGATTTGGCTTTAGCGTAGAAAATATCATAAATCGGGCTAAGATGTTATGCCATTAGATTCTAGGTCATTACAGAATCTACACTCAAAAGAGCTACTTGTCTTTCCCTCTAGGCGCGCGCTACTTTGGCATCACAAGAGTGAGGGGATTTGTCCGCCTAGTATGCTGCTAGGCGAGTTTTTTGCCAAGGCGGTGTATTACCCAAATAAGAGCATTTTGCCCACGCATTTGCGCAAGTTTGTCCTAAGCCGCGTGCTTAGAGACTACGACAGGGAGCGTGTGAATCTCCTCGAGCGCGGGCTTGTGTTTGAGCGCAAGTTTTTGGCGTATTTGCAATCTAGCGAGTTTTTTTTGCAATTTTTTGATGAGCTTTTTGTGCATAATATCAGCATTGACACAATCCCTTTGCTTGATACCTATGGGGAGTATGAGGATCATTTGCGGATTCTAAAAGAAGTGTATGAACGCTATTGCGCGTTTTTGGAGCAGCGAGAGTGGGTGCATAGGAGCTGGGATTTTAGACTTGCGCGCTTGTGGCTAGAGGAGTTTGCGCGTGTGCGGATTATGCTCTGTGGTGTGCTAAGCCCCTTTGAGCTGGCGATATTGCGTGAAGTGGCGAGCGTGTGTGAAGTGTATGTGTGCTTTGATGTGTATCAAAACACGCAAGGATTTTGGGATATTTTTGATGTGCCCTTAGAGCTAGATTCACATTTTTGCTACACGATTGCCTATCCAAGCGGCGTGGTGGTGGCAAAGACGCCGCTAGATTGTGCCCCACACATACGCGCGTATTCGTTTCTCTCACGCATAGAGCAGGTGGGTGCTATCCGCCACCAAATCGCGCAGTGGCTTATGCGCGGCATTGAGCCAGAAGAGATGAGTGTCGTGCTGCCCCAAGAGGACTTCACGCGGTATTTGCAGGTGCTCGATAGGGAGCAAAATTTTAATTACGCAATGGGTAAGCCATTTAAGGGCACGGAGTTTTATAACGCGCTGTGTCCGCAGCTAGAGGAGGCACCACAGAGTTTGCGTGCGTGTGTGGCGCAGAGTTTTGGTGCTCTTAGTGCGGCACAGAGGGCTAAATATGGCGTGTTTAAGCAAAAAATCGATGAGATTGTGTATCAATACGAGGCAATGAGCGGATTTTTGGACGATGTGAGTGTCAAGGAAGTGGCGCGGAGCTTTTTGCACGAGGTTGAGGGGCTAAGTGTGGATGATGTGTATGGCGGGAGAATCCGCGTTATCGGCGCGCTTGAGAGCAGGGGTGTGGAGCTGCCTTATGTGATTTTGGTGGATTGTAATGATGGCGTGATACCGCGCCTTAAGAGTAATGACTTGTTTTTAAACACTGCACTGCGCTCAAAACTAGGTATCCCCACGACTTATGACAAAGAAAAACTGCAGGTGTTGTATTACAAAAATTTGCTCCTAGGCGCAAAGGAGGCGGTGGCGCTCTGTGTGCAAGATGACAAGAGCACGCCCGCACATTTGCTAGAGGAGCTGGGCTGTGAGGTGTGTGAGAGCGCGCAAAGCCTCTTTGAGCACACTTTGGGGCAAATCCCCACTTACAAGCAGGAGCGATATGTCGGACGACTGCGCAAGGTGTTTTCGCCCACGCGCTTTAATGTCTTGGTGCAGTGCAAGCGCAAGTACTGCTTTAAATATATGCTAGAGCTTAAAGAAGGCGATGAGCTAAAAGAGGCGGCGTCTATGGGGGATTTAGCACACGAGGCGTTGCACAAGGCGTATGAGCCCTATATAGGCAAGCGCGTGAATCTAGCGGATATAGATTGCGTGCAGAGAGCTTGTGAGGAGTATCTGCGCGCACGGATTCCAAACAACGCGCTAGAGCGCGCGAATGTCGAGATTTTGTGGCTTGATTTATTGAGATTTTTTGATTTTGAGCGTGAAAATATCGCTAAAAGTGGCGCGTTTGAGATTTTGGGCTTAGAGCAGGAGCTAGAGGAGTTTGTGCTAGAGGGCTACACATTTCGCGGCGCAAGGGCGGATAGAATCCAGCGCGATGGGGATGGCAAGGTGCTTGTGATTGATTACAAATACAAAAACAACTTTAAAGATAGCAATGAGGATTTTGCCCTCGAGCTGTATGCAATCGCGCTAAGTGCGCGGTATGGGGCAGTGGAGGGGGTGTATTATAATATTAAACAAGCAAAGCCCACCCCACAAAATGAAGGCAAAAGAGAGAATCTTTTCAAACATTTACGAGCGATAGAGGAGCATTTTAGCGCGCAAGGCGTAGATGAGAAAAGTGAAGTGGAGATAGGGTATGCGTATGAGGTGGGAGATGAGAGACTCACAAAGGGTTATGGCGCGTTTGAGGCTGCGCAGAGCTCTGCACCCTGTAGATTCTGCGCGTATAAAAGCCTATGTGATAGGTAGCTAGGGCTGCAAAAACTCCGCCACAAGGCTTTGTAGGCATTTGGTATCATCTTGGCATTCTTGGCGTCTAGCGATGTAGTCTTGTGCGCGCTCCTTGGTGGATTCTAAGAGTATGAGTGTCTCTCTATCGGCTTTAGCGAGCTCTGAATCTTGGCAAATCGCGATTTCATCTGGGCTTTGGGCTTTGGCGCACTCAAAGCTTGGCTGGACTTTGTAATACATTGGCGCAAGCACGCCTTTGGCATAGAGTGCCTCACACGCGCTTTTGTTTTGGAAGGAATTAATCTGCAGGCTATAGGCATCACGCTTTTCTATCATAATCCCGCATTCTGGCGTTTGGGCTTGGGTGATGTAGGCTTGGGTGCTATTGAGGGGCTTGAGGATAAATGCCTCGCTTTTGGTGCTCTCTCCTCCGTTATTTTGGAGCGTGTGGCGGAAAATCACGCGATCTTGTTGTAGGCTGATGATGTAGGACTCGCCTTGGAATTGCGGGGATTTGGGGGATTGTGAATCTAGCGAGGCTTTGGGGGGAGTGTCTGTGGGGATTAGCGGGGCTTCTTGGGGCTCTTGTATGGGCTTTAGAATCTGCTTGGTGTAGCTAAATGCGCTGATATCTTCCCAACTTTTGCTAAACCTCTGCCCATCGACATACGCGCACGAGATAGGCTGAATCTGTGTGAAAGAGGGCTCTTCATTTTGTGTGCCTTGCGCAAATATCGCCTTGCTTGGCGCGAGGATATACACATTTTGTTTGTGCGCAAAAGAGAAAAAGCCCTCGCTCACGCTTATCTGCGCGTTGCTCTCATCAAGCTTGGTGCTTATAGAATCTTCTTTGTTGATAAGGCTTAGCGTGGGATTTTGGCATTGTGCTTGGCACTCAAACTTCACATACAGGCTTTGAGCTTCAAAGCACTCTGCGCCAAACCCCACGCCCAAACCCCACACAAGCAATCCCACAAACACTCTCATCACAATCCTTTTTGTCGTTTGTAAGAATCTAACACATCAAGGATAATATCCCCCACCTTCCTAGCGTCATCGCGCCCCATATTTTGCGCACAGGGGATTGAAAGCTCGGCATTATAGAATCTTAGCGCGTTTTGTAGGTGTATCTCCCCAAATCGCTGCTTATACAGGCTAAAGGTGTGGATTGGGATATAATGCACCTGCACGCCCACGCCGCGCGCGTGCAGGGATTCAAAAATTGCGATTTTGTGCGCCCAAAATCGTGGGTGCAAAAAAATGGGATAGAGGTGGTGAGTGCTTATGTCTCGCGCAGGTGGGAGGAGGGTAAAAAACGGATTGTGCGCAAAGTGGCTATCATAAAATCGTGCGATTTCCTCGCGCTTGGCGATAAAAGATTCTATCTTTTGAATCTGCGAGAGCCCCAACGCCGCGCTTAGCTCGTGCATTCTGAAGTTAAAGCCGCAATCAAGACAATCATACTCCCACGCCCTGCCTTTAGTGATGCCGTGGCTAATGAGGCGGCTTGCGTGCGCGTGAATGCGCTCATCATTGGTTACAAGCGCGCCGCCTTCAGCGGTGGTGATGGGCTTAATTGCGTGAAAGCTAAAAACACTCACATCGGCTTGTGTGCCCAGCCTTTGCCCCTCAAACCTCGCGCCAAAGGCGTGTGAGCTATCTGAGAGCCAAATGAGATCGAACTCTTGGGCGAGTTGGCGCATCTGTGTGCAATCCACGCTCCTCCCGCCATAATCCATACTCACTAGCAGCTTAACCTGCGCTCTGTGTGGGTGGGAGGTGAGAATCTCACGCACGCTTATGGGATCTAAATGCCCGCTAGGCGTGATGTCAGCAAAGAGTGGCGTGATGTTATTAGCTAGCATCATATTTGTCGTGGCGACAAAACTAATGGGCGTGGTGATGGCAAAGATTGGCGCATTTGTGGAGTTGTGCGCGACTTTTGAAGTGGATTGTGTGGATTGGAGGGTGGATTTGATCGCGTGGTAGGCGGCATAGAGTGCGGAGGTGGCGGAATTGCACACGCTCGCGTATCGTGCGCCACAGGTGCGTGCTATGGCAGATTCAAACTCTCTAGCGCGCCAGCCTTGCGTGAGGTGCTCATCATCTAGGGCGCACAAAACCGCGGACTTGTCGTCCTCTTGGATACTCTGCGTGCTGTAGGGATACATTAGGAAAGCAACTTGCTTACGCGTTTAGAATCTAGCTTGCTAGCATCGTGTGAGCCGCGCAGAAAATCCCCCATATTTTTGAAAAACGAGGCGATTTTGCTCGGTTGCTTTTCTTTAGTGAGAGAATCTAGCGCGTTTTCTTTAGGCTTATCGTGCTTTTGGGTGGCTTTGGCTTGGATTTTTTGCGCGCTTTCTTGGGCGTCTTGGGAGAGTAGGGCTATGGCGTCTTTGATATCTTTTTGCAAATCTTTTAGCTCTTGGTTGAAACTCTCCAAATCCTGCTTGTCCTCACTGATGAGTGAGGTATCGAGCTTGATTTTTTCAAGCACGATATTGCCTTGTGAATCTTTAAACCTCACGCCAAAAACTTTTTGCCCTTGGAATTTTGTATTTTGTATCGTTTGTGTGATCTCATCTTTGAGTTCCTCGGCTTTTTCGCTTCTTTGGGTTTCATCGTTTATTTTTTGGAGGCTGCGCACTTTTTGCTCGATAGAATCTAGCGAGGATTGGAGGGTTTGGAGCTTGCCGATGTTGGTGTTTAAGTCTTTGATAATATCGGTATTGATTGCCTGTGTCTTTGGGAGGGATTGGGTGCTTTGCTTGGCGGCGGTGGTTTTGGATTCTCTTTCTTGTGGTTTTTGTGCTGCTTGTGTCAAAGCGCTGCTTTTGGTGCTCTCAATTTTCATAGGCTACTCCCTTTTTGTATGCTTTAAGCAAATCCCGAGCCATTGTGCGAGTTTTGCCTGCATAAGGGAGAGATTGTGGCGCGAGGTGGCTTTAGGATTTACCCCCTTTGCTACGCTAAGTGGCGCAAATCTCTTATGCCAAAGGCGACAAACTATGGCTACGCACAATCCTTTGGGGTGGAATGGTGCAATAGCGTAATCTTGCGTGATACAAGGGCGGGGGAGCTCTTGTATCATCATATCGTGATGATAGGTATTAATGCTTTTGTAGAATCTTTTTTATGGGAGCTTTTAGGGTGCGCTTGATTGTGGCAGAGATTTTGATGATAAACTTTCTTTTGAGGTGTGCTAGCTCTTTAGTGTATATCTCCCAAAGCTCTGGATGCACGAGATAGGGCGGTATCGGCGTGGGTGCTATGCCACCAAAGAGCTCTAATTGTTGCTTATGCACAAACACAAGCGTGTTTTGTCGATACCACGATTCTACTTTTGGATTGTGCCATATCTGCATACGAATGTAATCTAAGCACACATAATCGTGCTTAGCAAAGAGCTCTGCCCAATACGCAGGGGGTTGTTCATTGACATAGTGTGTGCCGCCCTGATGAGGGATGGCAGCGGAGAATAGCACGACATCGGCGAGGGAAGTGAGGAGTGTGATGAAGTTTTTGGCATATTGCGCGTCAAAATGCTCGGCGACTTCTAGGGATTGCGCGAGCGTAAATGGCTTCGCCCTCCCCCATTTGGCTTAGAAGAAATCTGTTGCAAAATTTGGCGTGAATCTTGCGTGAGATCCACACGCTCATAGCATTCTGTGGGGATAAAAAAGAGCGATTTATCGACGCTATTGCCATCAATCCCAAAGACTGCAATACCCGGCTTTATATCCTGCCAAGCTTTAAGCCATGTGCCCACCCCACAGCCCACATCAATCACGCTTTTGACATCGAGATATTTTTGCACATAGGGGAGAATCTCAAGTGCGGAGTTGTAGCTGCCTTGCATTTGGGCGTTGTAAAATTCTTCATTGTAGAGATTTGCTTGTTGCATAATAGTCCTTTGTGTGGTGAGATGGGGCGTATTATAGCTAAATTCTCAAGGAGAGAATCTAAGAATGCGTAAGGGGGCCCTTGGGGGAAGCCCCCAAGAGTCTTAAAAAGGGGGAGCTTAGTGCTCCTTGTAGCTTGTGATACTTGAAGTGCGTGAATCTAGCACCTTGTAGTTGTAGGGCTTGGTATTTTTATCGAGCTCAAGCAAGTCTTTGGGAGGCGCGCCATTGATAGTGTGATGCTTGTAGTAGCGATCGCCTGCCTTGTGCTCGCCCATATCCACTTTGTAAGTGATCTCGCCCGGATTTAGCTTTTGAATCTCTTCAAAGCCCACATCGGAGGTGCTAAAGCCTTTGATACCATTAGCCGCAGCGATCTCTACGAGCTTTGCTTGTCCCATTCTCGCCATCTCCACTGCTTGGAGGAGCATTCTGCTTGCTTCGCGTGGATTATGGAATCCTGTGGAGTTTTCCGCTCCTACGAAGTCCCCTCTCATCTGTCCTCTGCGATGCAGCTCGAGAGGCTCTGCTAGGGCTTGTGAGATTTTTGCCTCATCGGGCTTGCCGGCACTTTGGTATGCAGGGAGTTTGCCTAGCTCATCACGCAATTTTTTAATATCTTGGATAAGGCTCACGGTTGCGTATTCTGCACTTCTTAGATCGTAAGCCACAGATTTTTGGATATCAGCGATTTGCTTTTTGAGCACATCTTCACTTTGGGAATGGCAGGTTTTGCACGCTGCGTTGATATCATTAAGCGGGGAAGTGATATTGTGCTGGGTTGCTTTCCTGCCACCTGTGCCCTTTGTGTAAGGCATATGACAATCCGCGCAGCTCACGCCATTAGCCGCATGCACGCCACCGCTAAAGAGCTCAGATTCTGGGTGCTGGATTTTGAGCATTGGGGCTTTTGTGAGTTTGTGCTCCCAATCAGAGATGAAAATATTTTTGTCACGCGCTTTGTCATAATGCTCATCAAACATCTCGATTCTAAAGGGCTCGCCTTTTTTCCACGCACTCCATGGGAATACAAGCTCGATACCATCGACTTCTATTTCAGTGGGGCTATTGCCATCACGCCATAGATCGTATTCGTCATAGGTTTTTTGTGTGCCATCCCACCATTTTTTGCTTGAATCCTGCGCGATACTCTCGCCCGTTACCTTGACTTTAGAGCCTGTGGGGCGGAAGTAATACTCGACATGGCATTGGGTGCATACAAGCGTGCGCATTTCCTTCCTGTCGGCTTTCACGCCTTGCACCTCGTCTTTTTGGTATCCTCTAAAATCCACAAGTGCGTTAATGAGGGCTTGGCGCGTGATTCTAAGCTCCATTGTCTCTGGATTGTGGCAGTCTGCGCAGGTTACACCCATTCTCGTGCCCCCGTGCGCTCCTCTGTGTGCGTCAGAATTTGGCGCGATACCATTGACTGCGGGGACATCTTTTATCATAGTCCAATATTTTGTGGAGTTAAAGCGCACCCAATCGCCCTTAGCAGAGTTTTTGAGAAGCCACGGAGACCAACCACTATGGCAGTTCATACACGCAGCAGGTTGTCCGCCAAACTTCGCAAATCCGTGGGCGTTTAGAAAGTCTTTATTGTTTCGTGCGGTATCCATCTGATCGACTTGCACCCAAAAATGCCCGCGCTCTTCGTTAGCATCAAGGCTAAATGGATAGCCTGCCCAAAGCACGGTGAGTTGAGGGTATCGGATAAGCTTTGAGTAGGCGAGATTGCCACCAAAATCTGTGTATTTTGGCGTCTCTGTCTCGACTTTGAGATACATATCTCTGTATTCTGGGAAGTTTTTCCCCCACTCATCAAAGGTTGGATTGTCATCGCTAAGCTTCACTGCTTCAAGAGACTTCACGCCCGATACGCCGCTTTTTGAGCTAATATCGCTATTTAGCCAAAAAATACCAGCGATAATAACGACAGCCAATATGATGAGAATTGGCATCATGCTACTTTTCTTTTGCATAATTTCCTCCTTAAACTTTGAGATTAAAACCCGCGCCTATGCCCGACATTTTCGTGGCACGATACGCATTGTAAGCTGTTGTTGGCTCCGTGTATGGTAGTGGGATTGACTACGCTTGCGGCATAATCGCCATGGCAGTTGATGCAGTTTTGCTGCACGATTTTTTTGCTTTTTTCATTCGCGCTAAGATTCACAGGGAGTTCATCAAGCTTGAAGGTAAAAGCATAGCCATGCCCCACACCACTCTGTGCTTTTGCAATCCACTTAGAGACAAACCCATGTGGCAGGTGGCAGTCGCTGCAAGTCGCCCTGTGCTTCCCATTGGTTTTGAGAGAATGTGGATCGGACATATAGTTTGCATACACCTCATTCATAATGTGGCAGTTATTACACGCTTCTGGATTGTTGCTTAGATAAGAAAACCCCTTAGCGTTGTAAAATGTGTAGCCCCCACTCACGATGATAACAACAACCAAGAATGCAAAAACCTTTGACAAAAAAGACCAAGATTTTTTGTTGTTGTGCGGTTTCAAAAGGCCCTCCTTACCTTGCAGAATCTCTATCGGCACTTATGTGTGATAGATTGGGCGTGATTGTAATAAAAATTTTCTTAAAAAAATTTGATTTACTTTCTGTTAATATTTCATAAAACTTTATCAGTTTATTTTAAGGAGAGCGTTGATGTTTGTCCACACAGGTTTTATTCCAAATGTTGCAAATAATGGCGGCGTGGTGTTTGCCCTCACTAACCGCTATGACGGGTATAGTCAGCCACCATATGATAGTCTCAATCTCGCCTTTCACACTGGCGATGAGAGCGCAGTGGTGGAGCGCAATATCGCGTGTATGCTAGAGGCATTTAGGACGCTAGATCCGCGTTGTGCAAACGCACAGAATCTAGCGTATATGACGCAGATTCATAGCACGCATTGCGCACTACTAGGGGAAAATCTCTGTGGTGGGTATGCAGGACAAAATCCCAATCTCATCAATGTGGGCGAGGCGGATGCACTGCTGCTCACGCACACGCACGCGCCCTCTATGGTGCTGGTGGCGGATTGTAACCCAATCTTATTTTTTGATAGAGCGCATAATGTTGCCGCGCTTATCCACGCTGGGCGCGCGGGTGTGTTTGGCAGGATTTGCTCACTAACCCTAGCGCGTATGCAAAAGCATTGTGGCACGCACGCGAGTGATGTGTATGCGTTCATCGGAGCGGGGATACGCAAATGCTGCTATGAGGTGGGCGATGAGGTGTGCAAAAAGCTAGAACCCAAAGAGCGTGAGAGACATATAGAGTTGCGCGCAGGGCGGTATTTTCTTGATTTAGAATCGCTACTAAGGGCGGAGTTTGAGAATCTAGGGATTGGGGAGTGGGAATTTTTGCCAAAATGCAGTTGTTGTGAAAGGGAATTTTTCTCCTATCGTCGTGATGGGGTTACGGGACGATTCGCGCTTGTGGCAATGCTAGTAGATTAGGCTTTATGCGCTAGATTCTCATCGCTAGGAGTGCTTAGAGAATGTGCTATAATGCGGGATTTAAGGCAAGTAAAAGTGTAGCGCAAGGAGTGGAGTGATGGAGATCGTGCCGTATCTGACAAATGATAGCAATGTTATCGTCTTTTTGCTCCTGCTTTTGCGCTTTAGCGGGGTGTTTGCGTTTTTTCCGTTTTTTGATAACCAAATGATCTCGCCAAGTATCCGCGGGGCGATGATATTTTTTATGGCGGTGTTGTTTTATCCTCTCGCGCATTATGAGTTGGGGCAGCTCTCGGTGATTGATTTGATGATAGCGGGGCTCTTTGAACTGATGATGGGCTTTTTGGCGGGACTTATGCTCCAAATCGTGTTTGCGATGATTAGCTTTAGTGGGGAATTGATGAGCTTTTCGATGGGGCTTACGATGGCGAGCGCCTATGATCCTATTAGTGGCTCACAACGCCCTATCGTGGGGCAGTTGCTAAGTATGCTAGCCTTGCTTGTCGCTTTGAGTTTGGACTTCCATCATATTGTGCTCCAGCTTATCGCGCATAGCTTAGATTCTGTGCCGCTTGGGGGATTTGTGTCCATAGGGAGTGTGGAGTATTATATCAAAGCACTTGGGAATTTCTTTGTGGTGGGCTTTTCTATGGCGTTTCCGATTTTGGCGATTATCCTTTTTTCGGATATCATCTTTGGTATGATTATGAAAACCCACCCACAATTTAACCTCCTAGCCATCGGATTCCCCGTAAAAATCGCGATTGCCTTTGTCGTGCTTATCATTATCCTACCTTCGATTTATGTGCATTTTAGGCGCGAGATTGAGAGCGCGCTTTTTGCCATAGGGGAGATGTTTTGAATGAGGATTATCCCTGTGCGCTCGTGTGAGTGGCTTATCCCGCGGGCTTGTTTGTGGTTTGCGCAAAAATGGAGCATTGCGCAGAGCGAGTATGAGCAAAGTATGAGAGAATCTCACGCAAACTTTTGCGCCAAGGAGCACTCTTGTGGTGGCACAAATCTCATACCCCAATGGTATGTCGTGCTCAAAGGCGAGAATATCATCGCAGGGGCAGGGGTGATCGATAACGACTTCCACGCACGCAAGGATCTAAGCCCCAATGTGTGCGCACTCTATGTGGAGCAAGACTATCGCAAAATGGGCGTAGCAAGGGCACTGCTAGAGTTTATACGGCGCGATATGGGTGCGTATGAGCGGTTGTATCTAGTGACAAGCCACGAGGATTTTTATGAAAAATGTGGCTGGAGCTATGTGTGCGATGTGCAGACAGATGACGGAGAGGGCGGACGCATCTATGAGATTGGGACTTTACGCGAGGAAAAATAGAGCGAGATAGAGAATCTAGCTAGGCGTCCTTTTAGATTCAGATGATGTGTTTTTGTAGCAGAGATTGTGGGATTTGCTAGTATCTCAAGCGGCGTAATAAAATAATTATAAGCATTTTTGTAGTAAAATCGCGCCCTAAAACTTCATACCCTAAAGGAATCACGATGAGAACTGAAGAAATCGCTGCTATGGCGTTAGAGAGGCTTGATGACGATCGCTATGTGCTTTCAAATTTGCTTTTTGCACGGATTAAGGAGTTGGGCGCGGGTGCTACGCCGCTAGTGGATATGGATGTCTCTAAGCACAAGCTTGCCGATATTGCGATGCGTGAGATTGCAGAGGGCAAAATCACGCTTGAAAATATCGAGCCACTCCCCACAAACGCATAGATTTTGCGCTAGATTCTATACAGACTTAAAAAAGGCAGGATTGTGAGTTTTTTCACACGCATAGGAGCGATTGACAATATAGAATCTGCCACGCGCGCCCTGCAAGAACTCACAACCATCACCCCCACAATCCAAAAAGCCATCAGCTGCGCTACCCACTACCACCACGGACAATTCAGAAAAAGCGGTATCCCCTATATCATCCATCCTATGTGCGTGGCGTGTATCGTGGCGTTTTATGGAGGCGATGAAACGATGATATGCGCGGCACTGCTACACGATGCGGTGGAGGATACGCAATGTAGCCTTGAGTATGTGCAGGCGGAGTTTGGCTGGGATGTGGCGCATTTAGTCGATGCGCTCACAAAGATTGTGGAGATTCGCAAGGAGGAGTTTGGCGGGAGTTATAACAAAAAGCTCGTTGCTTCGGCACTTTCATTCCGCAAAATGCTCCTAGTCTCTATCCAAGACATTCGCGCGTTTGTGATAAAAATCTGCGATAGAATGCACAATATGCTCACCCTCGATGCCCTGCCCCACCACAAGCAAGTGCGTATCGCTGAGGAAACGCTCGTGGTGTATGCGCCTATCGCGCACAGACTTGGTATCGCATCGCTCAAATCCGAGCTAGAAGATCGCTGTTTTTATTATCTCTTCCCCAAAGAATACGAGAAAATCGACACTTATATCAAAACGCACTACCAAGCTATCAATTTAAAACTTAGCTCTTTTACAGATTCTGTGCGCACCTTGTTGCAGAGCAATGGTTTTGCGGAAGGGGATTTTGACATAGAATCTCGTATCAAGCGGTATTATTCGATTTATCTCAAAATGCAGCGCAAGGGCGTGGAGATCGATGAGATACTCGATTTGCTTGCAGTGCGCCTTGTGCTCAATACCCCGCTAGAGTGCTACAAAGCCCTAGGGATATTGCATCTCAACCTAAAGCCCGTGGTGTCGCGCCTCAAAGACTATATCGCAATCCCCAAAGAAAATGGCTACCAAACCATTCATACGACGATTTTTGATAAATCAAGTATTTTTGAAGTGCAAATACGCACCTTTGATATGCACAAAACCGCGCAGTATGGGATCGCTGCACATTGGAAATACAAAAGTGGCGGGCGCGAGCCCGATCTCAAATGGGTACAGAATCTCCAGCACCAAAATAGCTCCATTGAGGAGTTTTATGAGCTTGCCAAAAACGATCTCTATCGCGAGGATATCGTGGTGTTTTCGCCCGCGGGAGATACTTATAGCCTGCCTGTGGGGGCGTTGGTGCTAGATTTTGCCTATGCTATCCACACAGATGTGGGCAATCGCGCAGTGGGCGCGTATGTCAATCACCAAAAAGTCTCATTGCTCCAGCCGCTCAAAAATAGTGATATCGTGCGTATCGTGGTGGCAAAGGATGATGAGGAGATAAAGCCGCGATGTAGCTGGATAGACGCGCTCAAAACCTCCAAGGCAAAGAGTCAGCTAAAGATTCAATGCCAAGCGCGGCTAAAAGAGATAGACAAAAGGGCGGCGATTAATATCCTAGCTACGATGTTTGAGCGCACACCAAAGGCACTTGAGGAGTTTTTGCGCGAGCAGAATCTAGATTCTGAAATCCATAAAGTAATGCGTGATCGGAGTTTTTTTAAAAATATCAAAAACCACATTAGGGACTTTTATCAAAAACGCAAGGTGTTCTTTGGGCTTTTTAAAAGCAATCGCTTTAAGGTGCGTCAGATTAAGCTCGATAATATCGTGGCGTTTAGCAATTTTGCTATCAGTGAGGCGATTTTTGACTACTGCTGCCACCCAAAATACGGCGATGGAATCTTGGCAATCAAAAATGGCACAAAGCTCTATATCCACCATAAATTGTGCAATCGCATAGAATCTGATATGAAAAATGGCGCGGATATGGTGTTTGTGCAATGGCTAGAAAACCAAAAGTATCATTATAAGATTCTCGTGGCACTTGAGGATAAAAAGGGTGCGATGGCGCGCTTTCTCACGACTTTGGCAAAATACCAATGCCGCGTGGTGCGCGTGAATTATGACAGAATGAATAATGAGTTTGCGAGTTTGTGCGAGGTGTATATCCAAAATGCTGATAACAACATAAAACCGCTCAAAAACGCCATAGAGCAGCAGTATAAGATTATCGAGTTTAGCGCGCTCAAAGACGCGTATTCTTAAAAAGTCATACAAAGGAATGGAATGCAAAAAATTAGTGAGACAATTGAGGATTTTGAACAAAGATTAGATTCTGTGCAGGTGGAGCGTCTCAATGAGGCAATGCGCGAGATTGAGCGGGGGAGCGTGGAGTTTATCGGGGCGGAGTATATCAGATCGCTTGTCGCGCGGTTTGTGCTCACAGGAGAGCGGTTTGTGCTCAAGGCGGGGTTTGATCCTACCGCGCCGGATTTGCACCTAGGGCACACGGTGCTTATCCAAAAGCTTGCTACATTTCAGCGATATGGCGGCGATGTGAAGTTTTTGATAGGGGATTTTACCGCGACTATCGGCGATCCAAGTGGCAAAAGCGAGACGCGAAAACCCCTAAGCAAGGAGCAAGTGGAGCAAAACGCCCTCACTTACAAAGAGCAGGTGTTTAAGATTTTAGATCCTAAGCACACGCAGGTGTGTTTTAATTCCGAGTGGATTAGCAAGCTTGGCGTGGAGGGGATTATCGCGCTTAGCTCGAAGTTTTCAGTAGCGCGAATGCTAGAGCGCGATGACTTTACTAAGCGGTATAAAAACAATCAGCCCATTTCAATGGTGGAGTTTCTCTATCCGCTGTTGCAGGGTTATGATTCTGTGGTGCTAGAGTGCGATATAGAGCTTGGGGGTAATGATCAGAAGTTTAATCTACTCGTGGGGCGAAGTCTGCAGCGAGCCTATGGGCTAAATAAAGAGCAGAGTGTGCTCACCGTGCCGCTTTTGGAAGGGCTAGATGGTGTGCAAAAAATGAGCAAGTCGCTGGGCAACTACATAGGCGTTACAGAATCCCCAAACACAATGTATGCCAAGATTCTTAGCATTTCTGATGCGCTGATGTGGCGATACTATGAGCTACTCTCTGCTAAGAGTCTTGATGAGATAGCTAGCCTTAAAGCACAAGTAGAGAGCGGGGCGCTGCACCCTAAAGCGGCAAAGGAAGCCCTCGCTCTAGAGATTACCGCGCGCTATCATAGCCTAGAGCTCGCACAGAGTGCGAAAGAGGAGTTTGATAATATCTTTAGCAAAGATGAGATTCCAAGCGATATAGAGACTTTTAGCTTTGAATCTGGAGAGTGGATTTGCAAAATCGCACTTGAATGCGGACTATCGCCATCGACTTCACAAGCAAGGCGCGATATCAAGGCAGGTGCGCTAAAACTAAATAAGCAAAAAATAAGCGATGAAAACCTAAAATTAGCCAAAGGGGAGTTTATCCTGCAGGTTGGTAAAAGACGCTTTGCTAAAATACTCATAAAATAACTAAGGACTACGATGCAATTAAAACCTATCAAAATCGGGAAACATATCATCAAATACCCTATATTTCAAGGTGGTATGGGTGTGGGTATAAGCTGGGATAGACTAGCAGGAAGCGTCTCAAAAGAAGGGGCTTTAGGGATTGTGAGTGCTGTGGGGACGGGGTATTATAAAAAAATGCACTTTGCCCAAAAGCTCGTTAATCTTAAGCCCTTTGAAGCGATTAATTTCTACTCCAAGCAAGCCCTCCAAGAGATCATCAAAAACGCGCGCAAACTTTGCGGGAGCAATCCCCTAGGTGTGAATATCCTCTATGCGATCAACGAATATGGGCGCGTAGTGCGCGATGCGTGCGAGGCTGGGGCAAATATCATCGTTACAGGTGCGGGGCTACCCACTAATATGCCCGAATTTACCAAAAACTTCTCTGATGTCGCGCTCGTGCCTATCGTCTCATCGGCTAAGGCATTGCGTATCATCTGTAAGCGTTGGAAGGATAGATATGCGAGACTTCCCGATGCGGTGGTGGTGGAGGGACCTTTGAGCGGGGGGCATCAGGGCTTTAGCTATGAGGATTGTTTCAAGCCCGAGTATCAGCTAGAATCTATCGTGCCAAAAGTCGTAGATGAGGCAAAAAAATGGGGTGATATCCCCGTGATTGCCGCAGGTGGCGTGTGGGATAGGGAGGATATTAATACTATGCTAAGCCTTGGCGCGAGCGGTGTGCAGATGGGCACGAGGTTTTTGGGCTCGCTAGAGTGCGACGCAGAGGCTTATAGAGAGATAATGCCAAAGATTACCAAAGAGGATATCGTGCTCATCAAATCGCCCGTGGGCTATCCGGCTAGGGCTATCAAAACGGGAGTTTTGGAGCGACTAGAGGAGGGCAATGCGCCCAAAATCCGATGTGTGAGCAACTGCGTCTCGCCGTGCAATAGAGGACAGGAGGCAAAAAAGGTGGGGTATTGTATCGCAGATTCACTAGGAGCAGGGCATTTGGGCGATCGTGTCAATGGCTTGTATTTCACAGGAGCTAATGGATATAGGATTGAGAAGATTCAGAGTGTGAAAGAGATTATCACAGAGCTTGTTAGTGATGTGTAATGCGACAAATTCTTTGTATTCTAGTGTGCGTGGGCGCGCTTTTTGGGGCGCAGCCTTATAAAATTTTGGGGCTTGTGCCCTTTGGCGATTGGAATCTAAAAATCGTTTTTGACAGAGATATCAGCGCGCTAAAGCTTGATGAGAAAAAGCTCCAAGATGGGCGCGTGTTTGTGGATATAGAATCTATCCTCATCGTGCCTAAGAAAAGCTTTGCTTTCAAAGACAATTCCATCATCAATGTCGCGCAAAACACGCCTCAAATCGTGCGTATCGTGATAAAACCCACAAAAACCTATCGATTACACAAAGACGCGCACAATCTCTATGTGCGCCTAGGCGAGAGCACTCCCCCAAAGCCACAAACTCCCGCTACTACAGAATCTAGCACCCTAGCCCCCGCTCCAAGCCTAAGCACAAAGAAAAAGATCGTTATCGATCCCGGGCACGGGGGCAAGGATTGTGGAGCGATGGGCGTGGCTAAAGTGTGTGAAAAGCAAATCGTCCTAGAGGTGGCAAAATACCTCCAAGCAGAGCTCAAAAAGCGCGGCTACATCACCTATATGACGCGCGAGCGTGATACATTTATCGATCTCATTGAGCGCACGAAGTTTGCTAACGACAAGGGCGCGGATTTGTTTATCTCCATACACGCTAATTCTATCCCTGTGGGCAGGAAGTCGCCAAGTGGCATTGAGACTTATTTTTTATCCACTAATCGTAGCCAAAAAGCCCTCAAGGTCGCTGAAGTTGAAAATATAGGCGATATTGCCACGATGAATTATTTTTCTAAACAGACATTTTTGCACACGATTAACAATCATCGTCTCATCGCCTCTAGCAAGCTTGCAGTGGATATCCAAGCGGGTATGGTAGATTCTGTGCGCAGAAAGCACAAAAATATCATCGATGGAGGCGTCAGAGATGGTCCCTTTTGGGTGCTAGCTGGTGCGCTTATGCCCTCTGTGCTCATTGAGATAGGCTATGTCTCGCACCAAAGCGAGGGCAAGCTCCTCACGACTAAGGATTACCAAAAGCTGCTAGCCACCGGGATTGCCGATGGTATCGAGGATTATTTGGACAAAAACTAAAGGAGAGAGATTGAAAATCAACAACAATATCCTAAGCACCATTGTTTCTTGCGTGTTTTTTGCCTTGTTTTCTTGGATTGTGATATTGCTTTTGAGCTCCAAATTTTCTGACACATTTTCATATATCTTTTTTGTTTTTATCCGAGATCACGGGCTTTTTGCGTTTTTGACAAATACGATTTTGCTCTGTGGGGCGGGCGTGGCACTAGGATTTTTAATCATCGCGAGCTGGCGCAATAAGCTTGATGTGTGGTTGTATGCCTTTGCCCTTAGTGTGTGCATTGTGTTTGTGTATATCGTGGTGTTTAGCGCGAGTGAGAGCCCCCTGCCGCAGGAGATTACCGATGTGCTCTTGATAGAATCTAGTATCGATCATCGCAGCGTGGTGGAGAGTATTTGGGATTATAGGTGGCGGATTTTGCTGAGTATGATTGTGTATATGTTTTTTATCTTTATACCGCTTGTCTTTGGGCTCACGCATCTTGTGCCAAACACCAAAACATACGCGGGCTGGCTGCTTGAGATTACCAAACCATCGCTAAATGTCGTCGTTATCGCACTTTTTGCCTGTGCGTTTCAGCCCTTTTATCTCAAGGCGCACGCATATGATTATATCGATTTGGCGCTGCTTGTAGCAGGGCTTGCGCTGCTTTGTGCCGTGCTAGTGCGTCAGAAGTGTGTGCTTAACTTCTATGGATATAGCAATCTTGTAATGCTCGCCATAGAGATAATCCTCATCGCACTGTGTTCAAATATCCTTGCGAGCTCGGATCAGTATTTTTCTGTGCGTTATATGCTCTATGCGTTTGTGTTTGTCGTGTGGTGCGCGGAGTGTATGTATGGCTATATCACTTATGAGGAGCACCCAAATGAGCGATAAATGGCATTTTTTTTGCTTCCTAGGGGGAAATGTGTCAAGGAGTAGGCTATGAAAAAAATCATCATATCTATCGTGTGCGTGCTAGGGGTGCTCTGTGCGGAGCCAGAAAACTCTCCAGATGCCTCAATCACACAATCCCCTGCTCCTGCCCCCACACAAGCTCCCAGCACACAACCTCGCTTGCAAGATTCTATCCCTACGCCTTCTAATGGCTCAAATATGCCCTATGATGACTTTGCAGCGATTATGCAAAACGCCAATGCCTCGCTAAACTCCGCTATGGCGTTTGCAAAAATGGGGGATTATAATAAGGCTTTGGAGCTTTTCACGCAGTCTTGTAGAGGTGGCAATGCCGCAGGGTGCTTTGGGAGCGGGCTCATCTATATGTATGGTATGACTACGGGCGTGCCCGAGCCCGATGTGGCAGTGAAGTTTTATGCGCAAGCTTGTGCAGGGGGCGATGCTACCGCGTGTGCGAATCTCGCGCTTGCATACGATAATGGCGAGGGTGTCAAGCAGGACAAGGCGCAGGCTCACGAGCTCTATGCGATTTCTTGCGCGGGTGGGGACGCGCTAGCCTGCACCAATCTGGGCTGGATGTATGCCAATGGCGTGGGGACAAACAAGGACTATGCTAGAGCAATGGAAGCCTATCGCGCCGCCTGCACGCTAGGCAATGAGCTAGGCTGCTACAATCTAGGGCTAATGACAAACACTTATAATATCTATGGTATGACAAAGGACAAAATGGGTATTGTTGAGATGAATTATGTAGCCTGCGAGCAGGGCGATAATGTCGCGTGTGGGAATCTAGGCTATCTATACGCCACGGGCGAAGAGGGCGCAAACCAGAGCTATTTTTATGCGGCTAAATATTTTAGCATAGCGTGTGATAGCGGACATATGCAGAGCTGTAATAATCTCGGTGTGCTCTATGATGGGGGCTTTGGGGTGAAGCAAAACAAGGCTAGGGCGATAGAGCTTTTTGGGCTTGCGTGTGAGTATGGCATACAGGGTGCTTGCACGAATTATTCCATTATGCTTGATAGAGGCGGGCTCAATCGCGGCTCGGTAGAGAGTTTGTTTGGGATGTAGATTCTGATTTGGGTAATTGTGGGGGTGGGGCGTCGTGTCTAACTACCCCACTTTTTGCAATGTGTTAAAAGTATCGTGGGCATAAATCGTGCAAAGGCACGAGCCCACAAGTTTGGCTTATGGCAAGTCGATGATACTCACCTTTTTATCCACCATTCTTGGTATCCATAGGCTTTTCCCATCGCTATACATATCAGCAGGTCCGCCCATAACCTCAATATCGATTTTGCTCACTCCGCCTTTAGAATCCACTCTATACACCACGCCCTGCAAGTTCTCGCCCCAATCGCTCACGAGCAAATCGCCATTTTTAGCCATTACGACACCATCAAGCGCGCCTAGAGGTTCAGTGATTTTGGTTGCCTTTTTGGTTTTTAAATCAATCTTTACCACGCTGCCTTTTTGCTTGCCTGCTGGATCGTAGCCCACCACGATGAGAGATTTTTTCTTAGAATCTAGCAGTAGTCCATTTGGTCCGGCATACATAGAATCTAGTGTAGTGAAAGTCTCATAAGTTTTCTTAGCTAGGTTAAAGCTGTGGATAATGCCCGTGCCTGTATCGCTCACTAAAAGTGTGTTTTTATCAAGCACCACGATATCGTTTAGAAACACCGCGCCAGAAACGGGGATATTTAGCACCTCTTTTTTGCTTTTAATATCAAAGCCCTTGAGCGTATCGATATCCACGACATACAAGGTATTGCCAATCACATTCATACCCTTGGGGGCGTTGAGATTCTCTATCCACTTGAGTTCCACGACTTTGCCATTTTTATCAAGCTTAGAGATGAAGCCATCGTTATCCTTTGCCATTGGCTCGAGCTTTTCCCCGATATTGCTCACATACACCTCGCCTTTATTGACAAACACGCTCTCTGGGTGAGAGAAGCCCTCTATATGCTGTGGTTGTGCTGCATTAGCACTGAGTGCAAGCCCGCTTGAGATAATTCCTGCAAGCACGAAGCTTTTGAGTGATTTTGTAATCATCATCTATCCTTTTTGTGAAATTCCCAAACTTTGTGGATTCTATAGGATTTGTATAGAATCTCATTATTTGGTTGAAGGCATTATAGGCAAAAAGCGCAATTTTGTGTATGACTTTTGCCATAAAAAATACAAGTTTTTTGACTTGCTAGAAAGCTAGAGGCGCGAACAATTGCGCTATGATCTCTGTCATAGATTCTGTATTTCTTAGAGTCGTGTTCTCACGAATATTTTCTAGATTCTCATCATCACTTGTTTGCGCAAAAAGAAAAGGGGTTTCCCCTCTCCCCGCTCTCCCCAGCCCCGAAAAGAATAAAGCGCCGCTGTTTTTGCTGCGCTTCGCTTGCAACCCGTTGGGTCTTTTTGCGCAATCGGGGAGAGAGCCTCGCTTTTCCTTGTCTAGGCAAAACCTCGTTAGGATTTTTTGGCGTTGTGGATTGTGTAATTGATTTAGATTCTAAAAAGCTAGATTCTGTTACCTTAGATTCTGAATCTGCACGAGATTCTGTATTTTCATACAAGTTTGCTAGGCAGACTTGGTATCGGGGCTTAGGGTAGAGCCCCTCGCCGCTGTGCGTGCATACGCTACCCAAATCTATTACTTTAGCCTGCTTAGATTCTGTAATGTCGCTTGGTGGCTTAGATTCTATAAAATAGCAAAGAGACAAAGTATGGCTAGGGCACAAAAACAATATGTGGATTATTGGTTTTTGTAAGCGTGGGCTTGTGGGCAAGCTCGATGCGCGCGATATAGTGGGTATCGTAACAAATGCGGATTACACCGCTAAGAGAGTGCCTGATATGCGCTTTGCCCAAAGCATGGCGGCATTTGGTGGCTTTAAGCGATTTGCCATTTAAGGGTGGAGCGAACTTTGAATCTCTCCTAAGTGCGCTAGGAGATTCTAAGGTCTCTAGCAATGTGGATAGGCAGGAATTCCTAGGCTTGGTGGCAAAGGTAAGCAAGATACAAGATGTGCCAAAATGAGTTAGGATTGTTTAGTGGTTGGCTGTGAGGCTTTCATACGATGTGTGCGGTAGAGAGGCTAGCAAGAGAATCTAGAAGTGGTACGCCCAAGAGGATTCGAACCTCTGACCTACGGCTTAGAAGGCCGTTGCTCTATCCAGCTGAGCTATGAGCGCATAACCCAAGGGGTGGTACGCTCGGAGGGAGTCGAACCCCCAACCCTCAGATCCGAAGTCTGATGCTCTATCCAATTGAGCTACGAACGCATAAAAGTGATGGATTTTTGAAAGAAATGGGGTGGATGATGGGGCTCGAACCCACGACCCTCAGTGCCACAAACTGATGCTCTAACCAACTGAGCTACACCCACCACAAGCATAATAAAATGGTCGGGGCGAAAGGATTCGAACCTTCGACCCCTTGGTCCCAAACCAAGTGCGCTAACCAGACTGCGCTACGCCCCGACAAAACAAAAGGCGCATTATAGTTTGAGAGACTTTAAAAAAGGCTGAAATCAAGAATACGCGCGTATGCGGCGGCTTGACAAGGAATTTTGCGCCGCAATATCACGCACTAGGCACGCCTAGATAGCTGCGATACACTCAATCTCCACAAGTGCGTTTTTGGGCAGAGTTTTCACTGCAATCGTGCTACGCGCTGGCTTGTGATCGCCAAAATACTGCGCATACACCGCATTCATCGCGCTAAAATGCTCCATATCTGAGAGAAACACAGTCGTTTTGATGACTTTTTGCAGTGAGCTGCCTGCCTGCTCTAAAATCGCCTTGAGATTCATAAACACCTGCTTTGTCTGCGCCTCTATGTCGCCCTCATTTGTCGCGCCTTGCATTGCGCCTTGTGCGTTGAGTGCGATTTGTCCTGATGTATAGACAAGCCCATTATGCACGATAGCCTGTGAGTATGGACCGATAGCCTCTGGGGCATTTGGGGTAAAGATAGACTGCATAGCCGCTCCTTATGTTGGTTTTGTGCGCGCATTATAGCATAGTGGTATTTGCTTTTTATCCGAAAGTGGCTATAATTGGCGACTATGAGACTTTATAAAAGACTTGGAGCAGAGCGTGAAAAAAGTGTGTTGTTTTTTGTGCGTGGTATGTGGTGCGGTATGGGGCGATAACTTCATCATAGATTCACATTCCCTAAGGCATTTTGAACTCCTTTTAAAACCCAACCAAACGCTTATGATTAACCACCAAACCAAAGCCCTGCTAGGGATTTTAGAATCTCTTGATAATGGCACGATGAGGCGACTTCCTATCCCACAGGAGTGGCTTGGCAAAAATGAAGAGAACGCCTCAAAGCTCAAAACCTACTCGGATTACACGACTACAAAAACCACCATAGGTTCTAGCACCACTACGACTTATGAGAAAAATAAAGACTTCAACCCCTCGCTTCACACCCCATCGCCCAAACCAAAGCCCCAAAATGTGCCTATCTCAGAATCTCACGCGCCAAGTGAGCATCCCGGCGATACGCAGCGCGATATGCCACCACAAGTATCACAAGATAGCTCCTCATCTGTGCAGCCAAAGCCACAGCGTCTCAAAGCCCCAAGCCAAAGGGAATGGGATAAGAAAAGAATTATTTATGAGCAAAGAACAGAATTTATCAATCTCGAGCGCTAATGCAGCGATTTAATGTCCTCATCAGCCTTCCGGATAAAAAGGGCTTAGTGTTTCACATCTCACGCGTATTCTTTGAGCTAGGATGCAATATCGTGCGCCAAGATGAGTTTGTGGATACACAAAGTCAGTATTTTTTCTTACGCACACAGATAGACTCGCTAGATTCACACCTGCAGCCCCACACACTGCTTGCGTGCTTAAGCCAAGAGTTAGGCGCACAAGCCCATATCCGCATACAGCCTGTGAGTAAGAAGTCTATCGTGATTTTTTGTACTAAAGAAAACCACTGCCTAGGGGATTTGCTCCTGCGCTATGAGAGCGGTGAGCTATGCGCACATATCAAAGCCATCGTGAGCAATCACGACATTCTCGCGCCGCTTGCCCAAAAATTTGGCGTGCCATTTGCGCACATACCGGCATTGCAAGATTCTCAAGCAAGCACGCAGCAGGAGAGACTCGCACACGAGAGGGAGATTTTAGCCTACCTTGCGACGCTTGGGGAGATCGATCTCATCGTGCTTGCCAAATATATGCGCATTTTAAGCCCCGAGTTTGTCGAGCACTTCCCGCATCAGATTCTAAATATCCATCATAGCTTCCTCCCCGCATTTATCGGAGCCAATCCCTACAAGCAAGCCTATGAGCGCGGCGTGAAAATCATCGGGGCAAGCGCGCATTTTGTCACTAAAGATCTCGATGAGGGACCTATCATCACTCAAGATGTGATCCCCATAGATCACACCTACTCGTGGCAGGATATGCAAAGGGCTGGGCGCGATATTGAAAAATCCGTCCTCTCACGCGCACTCAACCTCGCTCTAGAGGACAGAATCTTTGTGTATCAAAATAAAACTATCGTGTTTTAATTTTATTGCAAGTTTTTGCTAAAGCAAAAACTCTTGGTATTGCTCGTGGCAAGTGAATTGCCACTTCGCTCCGCTGCGCGTGCATACACAGAATCTAAATGCGAGATTCTGTGGCTTCTTAAGCATAAGCCGCCTCAAGGAATGCGATGCAACCAAAACACTTAACTTATAAACCAACCTAGATTCTATTAGAAATTTAAGCAAGTCTTATCTGTGATAAGCAAAAGTTATACAAAATGTGTCTTATGTCTCAAAAACGATACAAATGCACACATTTTGGTAGAAAAAGATTAAGTTTTAATAAAACTTTACTTTTATTTTAGACTTTTGTATTTATAATTGCGCAATTTGAAAGAAGTTATTCTCTCAAAGCACTTTATAACTATAAGGAGGAAAAATGCTAGAGATTAGATGGCATTCGCGCGCTGGTCAAGGTGCGGTAACGGGAGCAAAAGGTCTAGCCGATGTGATCGCTGGGACAGGCAAAGAGGTGCAGGCATTTGCATTCTATGGTTCTGCTAAGCGGGGAGCTGCGATGACGGCGTATAATCGCATAGATTCTGCCCCCATACTCAATCACGAAAAGTTTATGAATCCTGATTATGTGCTTGTGATAGATCCCGGACTTGTGTTTATTACCGATATTTGTGAGCACGAGAAGCCCACTACCCAATACATCATCACCACGCATTTATCCAAAGACGAGCTACTAGCCAAAAAGCCCCAACTACAAGGCAAAAAGGTGCATACGCTTGATTGTATCAAAATCTCTCTCCAAGAGCTTGGCAAGCCTATCCCTAACGCGCCAATGCTGGGTGCATTGATGAAAGTATCGGGACTTTTGGAGCTAGATTTTTTCCTCAAGGCTTTTACTAAGGTGCTTGGCAAAAAACTTCCCCAAAAAGTCATCGATGGCAATATGGTAGCCATCAGACGCGCTTACGAAGAAGTGCAATAACCCTAAAAGGAGGCAACAATGGATAACAGAGGCTGGAATGAATTAGAAATTGGCTCGGCTCTTTTCCCTTTTAGCAATGATGGAGAGACTCAACTACAAGAGCACAACGACAAGCGGGCTTACACGCGCGATAGCTCTTTTACCGCGAGTGTGGCGCATTGGCGTGTGGAGAAGCCTGTGCATAATAGCCAAGTGTGTATTAACTGTTTTAATTGCTGGGTGTATTGCCCCGATGGTGCGATTTTGGCACGAGATGAGAAGCTTGCGGGCGTGGATTATGTGCATTGTAAGGGCTGTGGCGTGTGTGTGGATGTCTGCCCTACTAATCCCAAATCTCTACTGATGTTTGAAGATCATAAAGACAATCAAGAAGCACTTAGTGCGTGGCCACAAAAAGAAGAGAAAAAGAAAAATTAAGGAGGCATTATGGCAAAAGTTATGGAATTGCAAAAAATCGAGGTTTGGGATGGTAATATGGCTGCCTCCCAAGCGATGCGACAAGCCCAAATCGATGTGGTAGCCGCCTATCCTATCACGCCATCTACACCTATTGTGCAAAACTATGGCACATTTATGGGCAATGGCTATATCGATGGAGAGTTTGTAATGGTAGAATCCGAGCACGCCGCGATGAGTGCGTGTGTGGGTGCAGCCGCAGCTGGTGGGCGCGTGGCTACCGCGACGAGCTCGCAGGGCTTTGCGCTGATGGTGGAAGTGCTCTATCAAGCCTCTGGTATGCGTTTGCCAATCGTCCTTAATCTCGTCAATCGCGCGCTAGCAAGCCCGCTCAATGTCAATGGTGATCATTCTGATATGTATCTTAGCCGCGATACGGGTTGGATAAACCTCTGCACTTATAATCCTCAAGAGGCGTATGATTTTAACCTTATGGCATTTAGGATCGCTGAAGATTTGCGCGTGCGCGTGCCCGTGATTGTCAATCAAGATGGTTTCATCTGCTCACACACTGCCCAAACCGTGCGCCCACTAAGTGACGCAGAGGCGTATGCGTTCATCGGCGAGTATAAGAGCAAGAATCCTATGCTAGATTTTGCGCGTCCGGTTACTTATGGCTCACAAACCGAGGAGGATTGGCACTTTGAGCACAAAGCCCAACTCCACCACGCCATTATGGAATCTCATAAAGTGATAGAAGAGGTGTTTAGGGAGTTTGAGAAGCTCACGGGGCGCGCGTATCACTTTGTAGAATCTTATGATATCGATGATGCGGAAGTGGCGATCATCGCACTTGGCACCACGGTAGAATCTGCGCGTATCGCCGCGCAAGAAGCACGCAAAAAGGGTATCAAAGCCGGTGTTGTATCACTACGAACATTGCGTCCTTTCCCATTTGTGCTTTTTGGACAGAGATTGAAGCACCTCAAAGCCGTTGCGTGCCTTGATAGGAGTTTGCCAGCGGGTGCGATGGGTATGCTCTTTAATGAAACCACGAGTGCCATTCACGCTGCGGGAGGCAAGGCAGTGGTTTCAAACTATATCTATGGCTTGGGCGGACGCGATTTGACACAGGCGCATTTGGGGGAAGTGTATGAGCAGCTTAGCCAAAACGCTAATGCCGGCAAACTCACGCACCCAACGCAACAATTCATCGGACTTCGCGGTCCCAAACTAAGCTTTTGCTAGGAAGGAGAAACTATGGTAAAAGAAATCAAAAATCTCAAACAATTTTCTAAATCGGCAGAGAAATTCGAGGGCGCGCATCTTTTGTGCCCGGGCTGTGCGCACGGTATGATTATCCGCGAGGTGCTTAATGCCGCCGAGGGTCCTATCCTCATAGGCAATTCCACGGGGTGCGTGGAAGTCTCTACTGCGGTGTATCCACACACAAGTTGGGATGTGCCTTGGATTCATATCGGGTTTGAAAATGGCTCTACGGCGGTGGCTGGAGCGGAGGCAATGTATAAGGCATTAGTCAAAAAGGGCAGATACAAGGGCGAGAAGCCAAAGTTTGTGGCTTTTGGTGGCGATGGAGCGACTTATGATATCGGCTTTCAGTGGATTAGCGGGTGCTTTGAGCGTGGGCATGATATGACTTATATCTGCCTTGATAATGAGGTGTATGCCAACACAGGAGGGCAGAGGAGTGGCTCTACGCCCATTGGCTCAAGCACTTCTACCACGCCCGCAGGAAGTGTGAGCTATGGCAAAAAAGAGAAGAAAAAAGATTTGCTAATGATTATGGCAGCGCATGGATCGCCCTATGTCGCGCAGGTAGCACCCAATAAATGGAAAGATATGAACAAAAAAATCAAAACCGCGCTTGAGACAGAGGGACCGACATTTATCAACGCGATGAGTGCTTGCACTACCGAGTGGAGATTTGATTCGCACAAGACGGTTGAGGTTAGTGATTTGGCAGTAGATTCACTCGTGTTTCCGCTTTTTGAAGTGATTAATGGCACGGAGCTTCGTATCACTTATAGACCAAAAAACATCATACCAGTGCGCGATTATCTCGGTGCGCAGGGGAGGTTTAAGCATCTCTTTAAGCCAGAAAATGAGCATATCATCGAGCAATTCCAAAAAGATGTCGATGCGCGATGGGAGTATTTACAACGCAAGGAAGAAGCAGGCGTGTAGCCTCGCTTCCTTGTTTGCTTCGAATTTTCAAGCAAGCTTTTGCTCACGGAGTGGATCTCTGTGAGCCACGCTTTAGCACACTTCAAGCTACATTGTGTTTTTTTAGCAATGTTTATCCTCACTGAAATAACTTCATTTTTTCCCAAACCCCTTGACTTAGAGTAACTCTCATACTTTATAATTACGGCATCTTATACCAAAGGAGCACGACAATGCGAGATAGAAATACAAGTCGCAGGGAGTTTTTGAAAGATTCTTGTAAATTTGTGGGTGGGGTTATCGCTCTAGGTGCCCTCACGCCTATTTTTGCTAACACCAAAGGAGAAAGAGCGCAAATGCAATACACAACGCTTAATAATGGGCTGCAAATGCCCTTGCTAGGCTTTGGGACTTATGCGATTAACCAAGTTGATACACTTTTAATGGCGGTGGATTGCGGCTATCGTCTCTTTGATACCGCCCAAATGTATGGGAATGAACGTGAGGTGGGCGCGGCGATACGCGAGGCGATTGTAAGGCGTGGTATAAAACGCGAGGAGTTTTTCATCACCACGAAGCTTTCAAGCAATATGAGTTTTGAAGAGGCAAAAAGAGGGATAGAATCTAGCCTCAAAGCCCTAGATTTGGACTATATCGACTTGCTATTAATCCATCAGCCCTACGCGCAGGCAAAGCAAATGTATAAGGCGATGGAGGACGCCTACAAAGAGGGCAAGCTCAAAGCCCTTGGCGTCTCTAGCTTTACCCCAAAAGTCTTTAGCGAGTTTGTGAAATCTTGTGAGATACTCCCAGCAGTCAATCAGTGTGAGACGCATATCTACTATCAGCAAAGGGCGTTAATGGAAGTAATGAAGCCTTATAAGACGATTTTAGAATCTTGGAGTCCTTTTGTGGCTGGCAAAAGCGGGTTTTTTGATAACCCAACCCTAGCACAAATCGCCCAAAGGCACAACAAAAGCGTGGCACAAGTGGCGTTGCGATTTTTGGTGCAGCAGAGTATCGTGGCTATCCCAAAGACTTCTAAGCTAAAGCATATGCAAGAAAATATCGCTATCTTTGATTTTGCTCTAAGTGCGGCGGATATGGAATCTATCAGGGCATTAGATACGAACAAAACGCAATTTAGTTGGGGGTATTAGGGTAGGGGGAAGGTTTATAAAATATTGCAAAGCGCACAAAGATTTTTTATATCTTTCTCAAAATCTTTGATTTGCTTTTGCCTTATTTATTTTTCCCTGTTTCTAGCCAAAAAGCTCTCAAAATTTTCCTTAAATCTTATGTCTATCCTTTTAGTAAAAAAGGGTAGGGCATGGATTGTGAGTTTGTGCGAATGTGTATCTAGAGATCTAGAATCTTGAGTGATGGCAAACTCTTTTCCCTTAAGAGATTGCAAAAACTCTTCCTTCCAAGTATCCTTTCCTTTGTAATGCTTATCGCCACTTAAATGTGCGCCTTTAGACTCTATAAAACACTCTATACTTAAAATCCCTTTATCCTCCTCATCTATGCGCCTACCAAAAAAGAGAAAATCCGGCTCAAAACCTTGTGCGAAGTTAGGATTTTTCTCTTTTAGAGATTTTGCAGTTTTGGATTTTGTAATGTCGCTAGCAATTGTAGATTCTATATATTGGCGATTATCATAGATTCTAAACTCGCTAAAGCCTTCATTGCGCACAATAACCCACTGACTAAAGCTCTCATCTATGCTTCCCTTGTGTGTTTCTATAAATTCCAAAAATTCCAATTCTAGTGCAGAATCTACACTATAGTTATCGTAATACAACCATTCATATTGTGGATTTTTTGCAAAATCTTTGGTGCTAAAAATCTCCTTTTTGTCCTCTAGCTTTAATTTTTGCACTCTAAAGTCTGTGGCGATAGGGCTATATCCTATTTCATAAGTTTGTTTTTTGAAGTGCTCTAAGACATATTTTGCGATTTCTAAGCTATTTTCCCTACTAAACTCCTGTCTTTTGTCAAACTCAAGCTCCATATCACTAAAGGATTGATAAAACGCCTCTTTGCTTGCAAAGTCAAAGGGTTGTATGTGTGTATCAAAGCTTAGTCCTGAGCGATTGAGTGCCTTATAAAACACCTCTTTTGCTACCACATCACAAAACCTTTTTGCCCTTTTGCTCGTATCTGTGCCTTCTATCTTTTTTGCAAAATCCACCTCGCTTTCAGCCACTTTGTGTGAAAATAGCGGAATCTCAAGTGTGCGAATATACCCTTGTATCTCCTTATACCGCTCGTAATTAAAGAGATTGGGTATTTGGCTTCCCCTTAGACGCTCGTTAGTGATAGTAAAAAGTTCATTGTCTTTTGTGATTTGCTTTGCCCTCTTGCTCGTATGTAACACGATTTTCTTTTTTTCATTTTCAAAGAGTAGTCCGCTTTTTTGCATTTGGGATTCTAGCTCGGCGATAAAGCCCACATCATTTAGCGTATGATAGCTTAGTCGCTCTAGCACGCTTAGTGCATTACCCAAATCACTATCAAACTTGCGTTTATATTCTAAATGAGAATCTAGCCCTTGCGTGAGAAACGGAAAAAGCCGTGCCCCGCGTCCGATAAGCTGCACTTCTTTTGTAGTTGTGTTTTTGGGATTTTTTGCCCTGCCCCCTAGCCGCACGATATCAAAGAGATTGAGCACATCCCAACCTTCATTGAGTTTGTCCACTACAAAAATCGCACGCACTTCATTTTCCCTATCCTCTAGGTTATTGAGCACAATCTGGCATTTTGCCACTTCGCTATCGTTATTGACATTAAGTATATAGTGAGGGCTAAAACTTGTTTTAAGAGATTGCAAAACCTGCTCTTGCCATAAAGTCTCTCCAAACTCTTTTTTAAAAAACACAAGGCTTTGCAAAAGTAGAGAATCTCTTCTATCACTTGCCTCTATATCAGTATAAAACCTTAGAATCTCTTGGCTTGTGAGATGAGCAACAAAAGTGATAAAAGCCTCCTCATTTTTCTTAGATTCGGCGATAGTCTCACTTTTAAACAGCACCACAGGCTTTAAGAAAATCCCATATTTACTCGCCACACATTCGCGATAGAGACTAAGCAGCATAGCTCCCAAAAAGCGCGATTGTAGCCCTAAATCCTCATATTTTACGAGGAAAATCCGCTTAGAATACCCATTTTCACAAAATTTTTTCAAATCATATTCATACACGATTTTATCACTATATTTTGCTAGCACCTCGCTTTCTTGGGGGATTGTCGCACTAAACTCAAGGAGGAGATTCTCACTATGGCTTTCATACGCCCTGCGCACTATACTCTCCCAGCTTTCTTTTTCTTGCGCTTCATTTTTGTTTAGCTTCTTTTTAGTCTCACTATTTAGATGGTGTGCTTCATCGGCTAAAAACACAAGCTTTTTGCCTTTTAAATCCTCAAAACTAAGGCTATTTTCTCGCTCATTATTTAGGAGTGAAAACAGCCCTTGAATCGTGTTAAAATAGATATTTATACAGCCCTCTTTACTCTCACTAAGATTTTCTATGATATTAATGCCTACATTTGTAGAATCTATGTGGATAGATTGGCTAAAAAGGTATTTGTGTGAGAGGATATCGCTAAAGTTTGCCTTAGTCTTTTCTAGCACACTTGTCGCATTGACAAAAAAGATAAAGTCCCTATATCCTTGTTTGTAGCACTCTAGTATAAGAGAAGCCATTATGAGTGTTTTGCCACTACCTGTCGCCATATTAAACATCAAATGTCGTGCTTTAAGCGTCTCATTATTGGCTAGATAGAGTCTCAAAGCCTCTATTTGATATTCTCGCAAGTCTTTGGAGAGATTTTCACTTATATAGCTTGGGATTTCTAACTCCCGCAGATTCTTTTTGCCATATTCCTCGATGATTAGCTCTTGTAGGGTTTTATCTGTTTGCGCACTCATTCTCTTTGCCTTTCATATTAAAAAATATTTTGTTGAGCTCTTTTGTCTGCTCATCTATCTCTAGGCTAGAATCCCCTAGCTCACTAAGTAGCACATAGTCCATATTAGAATCTAGGATTTGGTAGAGCACGCACTTTTTCTCCTCTAAATTTAGAGCGTGAAAGTCCCTATCTTTTAGGATTTCTTGTATGTCATAGCGATAGTCTAAAAAGGCTTTGGATTCTAAGTCTTCGTAGAGTTTTTCTAATTCGTTGTGAGAATCTTCCCCAGAATCTAGCTTGGCGATTTCCTCTTTATACAGGGCGTTTAGTGGCATTAGCTCAGCATAGAGGAAGCTCCCTCCACCTTTGAAGTTCAAGGTTTTGCTAACCCCTCCTTGCTCTCCGCTCACCACCTTTTTTAGCCGCTCTTTTGTGATAGATTTTATATAGCCCATTTGTTCTATCCCTACATAGCGGCGATTCATCTTGTGGGCTACGGCGAGAGTCGTGCCGCTTCCCGCAAAAAAGTCCATAACTAAGTCGCCTTCGTTTGTGGAGATTTCAATAAGATATGCTACTAAGCTTTCTGGTTTGGGATAACCAAAAATATCTTTTCCCAATAAGGTTTCAATCTCACTACTGCCATTTTCTGTAGTCCCTATTTTACAATTTTTAAACATAGTGCAGAAAGGATTATTACTATTTGAAAAAATAATTGTTTTTGGGGATACTATAAATTCTTTGTTATCTGCATAAATAATTCTAGGGGAAAATTTTTTAGACTTTATAAGAATTTTGCCTCCATTTTGTATCTCATTTTGCAATGTTTTATTACTCCAACGACTTTTAAACTTAATTCTAAAATCATTTATGTTTATCCCATTTTTTACATTTACAGAATCTAATAATTCATATTTGTCCTGTTCTTCACTTGTTGTATAAACACCATCATCAATTTTAAATATACAGGAATTTTTTGGAAAAGTTAGAATATGTTTATTGTTACTAGCGTTATACAATGGTGCATCTTCAAATTCGGTTTGTATGCTTTCCACAAGCAATCTTTTTTTATTTTCTCCAATATATAATTTTTTTGAATAGCACAAAATAAATTCCTTGTTGGAATAAAAGTTTATTTTTTGTCGTCCAAAATGCTGGGTTTTTTCCCAAATAAAGCAAGTAATGAAATTCTCCCTGCCAAAAATCTCATCGCATAGCACTTTTAAATAAGCCTGTTCGTTGTCATCGCATTGGATAAAGATCACCCCATCATCGCGTAAAAACTGCCTTGCGATTTCTAGGCGGTTTTTCATAAAGGTAAGCCAAGTAGAGTGGAAAAATCTATCGTTATAATTAAAGCTATCATTGCCTGTATTATAAGGTGGGTCTATATAGATACATTTCACTTGTCCGTAAATATCTTTGCGTTTTTTGAGCGTATGCAGAGCTAGGAGGTTATTGCCCTTTAGTAAGAGATTGCAAGAGGCTGAATCCAAATAGTTTTTAAGTCTTTGCTTGATGGATTGTGGGGTGTTTTGGGAATCATTACTAGATTCTGTATTTGCAGATTCTATGAGTTCAAAATTTTGCAATACTTTTGGAGCAAACAACACATCGATTTCCTCCCTAGCCAAAATCTCATTAAAAAATATCTCTTGGCTTTTTGTTTTATCCTTATCCTGCGCACCTTTGAGAATGCAGTCTTTATAAGGGAAGTGTAACACGACTTCATTTTGGGCTTTTAGGAAAGTATTGTCGTTTTTATGCCCTAGTCCGATTTTGTTGCTAAACTTCGTATAAGAGCTAGCAAGCTCTCTTGTAGCTAGCAGGGCCAAAAACCTCTCTTTTTCAAAGATAAGCGCATCGCCCACCTGCGTAAAATACGCTTTTTTATAATTTTCGTTTTTAATTAAAAACTCTATAACCTTTGTCGTATCAAAAAGCGAGCCTGTCTTGCTTCCTGCGCTGAACCAAATGTAGCGATAATATCCTCTAAAATCTGCATAAAACTCCTTGTGTGAAAGCGATTTGGGATTGTAGTCAAAATTTCATTAAAGGGATTTTAGAACTTTTCCCCCAAATCCCCCTTGACTTAGAGTAGCTCTCATTCTTTATAATTCCAAATATTAAATTTACAAGGAGCAGTTATGGCATTGAAACTTTTCAAATCGCTTCTTTTTGGAGCGTGTATCATTTCTCTAGGAGGTGCAGCTATGGCACAGGCGAGCACAAGCACAGGCAATGCAAAGTCAGAATCTTGGGATAAGACTTTTGCTAAAAGTCCCAAGGTAGAGGTGCAGAAGGTGAGCTTTAAAAACCGCTATGGCATTACTTTGGTGGGGGATTTGTATATCCCAAAAGACTTGCTAAAAAATCCACCAAAAGATTCTAAAAACACAAAGCTCCCCGCTATCGCCATAAGCGGACCCTTTGGGGCGGTAAAAGAGCAGGCTTCAGGGCTATATGCACAAACTCTCGCCAAGCAGGGCTTTATCACGCTAGCTTTTGATCCCTCTTTTACTGGCGAGAGTGCTTTGGCAAATCAGAATCTACCCCAAAATGTCGCCTCGCCCGATATAAACACAGAGGATTTCTCTGCGGCGGTGGATTTCCTAGCTAATCACGCAAGGGTGGATTCTAGCAAAATAGGGATTTTAGGAATCTGTGGCTTTGGGGGCTTTGCACTCAATGCCGCTGCTATGGATACGCGTATCAAGGCGGTGGTAACCTCCACGATGTATGATATGACGCGTGTGAATGCCAAGGGCTATAACGACGCACAAGATAGTAAAGAGGAGAGAAAAAAGCTAAAGAAAAGCTTAAACACACAACGCACCAAGGACTTTGCAAGCGGTAGTTTCGCTAAAGCAGGAGGCTTGCCTGATAGCCTTAAAGGGCGATGAGCCGCAATTTATCAAGGATTATTTCAACTATTACAAAAACAAAGACAGAGGCTTCCACCCTCGCTCGATAAACTCCACAGGCGGTTGGAATCTCACCTCCTCCCTCTCGCTTATCAATATGCCTATTTTAGCCTATAGCGATGAGATAGATTCAGCAGTGCTAGTGATACACGGCGAGAGGGCACATAGCAGGTATTTTAGCGAAGATGCGTTTAAAAAGCTAAGGGGCGACAATAAGGAACTTTTGATAGTGGAGGGCGCAAATCATGTGGATTTGTATGACAATGTAGAGAAGATTCCATTTAACAAAATCACAGAGTTTTTTAGAGGGAATTTGCACTAGGCGTTGGTTGTGAGGCTTGTTGATTTGCAAGTCTTTATTTGTGTGAGTTTGCTTTGTTTTTGCTGCTTGCCATTGCACTTGCCACCGCTCGATTGTGTGGTAAATGGTTTGTGATTCTGCAGTGGCGAGGTTGTTTGGATTCTAAAAGCTGCATTTATAGCCTTTGTGGTGCGGTTTTTGGGTTAAGGTATAGCCTCACTCCCCAAATCGCTTAGAGACAGAATCTGCTAAAAGATAGTGTAGGTGCAAGCTCTCGCCCTTTTGATTGGGTGTTGCTTGCTTCTCTTGTAAGCTTCCTAGACTAAGTCTTTTAACAAAATCTTTTGTGTATCCATAATCCCCACGCCTCTCTCTAGCACATTTGCCGCGATGTCTTGGGCTTCTTTAAGCGAGTGCATAGCGTAAGTGCCGCATTGGTATTTGTTCGCCTCTGGGATCGTATCGACTTTGAGGATATCACGCATACTCGCCTCCCACGCCTCTTTGACGCTATCATCGCTAGGTGCGCCTATCACACTCATATAAAACCCCGTGCGGCAGCCCATAGGGGAGATGTCAATAATCTCGGTGCGCGTGTCGTTAAGATGATCGCGCATAAATCCCGCAAACAAATGCTCAAGCGTGTGGATTCCCTTTTCGCTCAAAATATCCTCATTTGGCACGCAAAATCGCAAATCAAACACGCTGATTGTATCGCCCTTAGGCGTTTGCATAGTCTTTGCCAAACGCACCGCCGGAGCGGGCATAATCGTATGATCCACTTTGAAACTATCTAGTAATGGCATATTCTCTCCTTATTATCTATTTTTTGTGAGAGCGTATTGTAGCATTTTCTTGGCGCATTCTCTTTGATTTAAGCTAGAAAAGTTTATAATTGAGCCCCACTAAGGGAGGCAAGTGTGCTGGTGTGCGCCTTGGGCTTCAAACCCAAAGAAGGGCTAGGTGTCTAGCTCTTGGGGAGTTCGATTCTCTCGCCTTCTCGCCAATAACAATACAGAATCTACAAGGAATCACAATGGAATCCCAACTGATGAGCCTAGCGATACAAACTTATAAAATCACTCTTATTCTTTCGCTGCCTATGCTGCTAGCTGGGCTTATCGTGGGGCTTTTGGTGAGCATTTTTCAAGCCACCACACAGATAAATGAAATGACTCTAAGCTTTGTCCCCAAAATCTTGGCAGTCGTGGCGGTGATTATCTTTGCGATGCCGTGGATGATTGGTATGATCACGGATTACACGACTATGCTTTTTAATATGATTGTAGATATTAAGTTTTAATGCACGCACGCGTTATTGACTTTTCTAAATACTCAAGTCTGCGCGTGGGCACGCCCCTAGAAGTGCAGATGATAGAATCTCCCCGCGAGTGCTCCTCCCTGCCCCCAAACGCCCACATCATCGGCAAAGCAAATAATCTCCTCATCTCCCCAAACGCCTCACATTTGTATATGCTAGACAAAAGCTTTGCGTTTATTGAGGTGCAATTGCACTGCGTGCATATCGGCGCGGCGATGAGCTCGGGGCAGATTTGTAGCTTTTTTAAAAAGCACGATTTGGGCGGTATGGAGTTTTTGCAGGGCTTGCCCGGCTCGCTAGGTGGGATCATTAAGATGAACGCTGGGCTCAAGGATAAGCGCGGGGGAATGCACGAGATAGGCGAGCGGCTACTAGAAGTCAATGTCAATGGCGTGTGGATAAGGGGCGAGGAGCTTGGTTTTGGGTATCGCACAAGCGCGATTAGCGGCGTGATTTGTGGCGCGAAGATTCACAAAACACAGGGCTTTGCTCATACGCTCACGCAGGATTTTCTCTCACTCCGTGCCCATCACCCCAAAGCCCTTAGTTGTGGGAGCTGCTTTAAGAATCCTAGGGGCGATTATGCTGGGAGGTTGTTAGAATCTGTAGGACTAAAGGGCTTTAGAATCGGCGGTATGGGCTTTGCGCAAGAGCACGCAAATTTTTTAATTAATCTTGGTGGGGGCACATTCACAGAGGCTATGGAGCTCATAGAGCTAGCCAAAAAGCGCGTGTTTGAATCTAGTGGGATAATGCTAGAGTGCGAAGTGCAGATTATCGCATAGGCGTCTTAAGTGGAATGGGGCGACTCGCACCCCGATTGTTATTTAGAGCACCAATTCCTCCACGCGTTTGCCATAGTTGGCATCAGCCTTTTTGAAGTGCTCGATCTGACGCTTTTTAATCTCCACAGGCACGCCCTCCATTGCTTCTTTGATATTTTGGCACAAAATCTCTTTTTGCTCTGCACTCATCAGACGATAGAGATCCCCTGCTTGGCTAAAATGATCCTCCTCATACTCGCGGTGGTTGTATCGATCCATTATCTCGCTTTCTTTGATATGCAAAGGCGGCTCGCTTGCTTGATTAGATTCTGTATAGTCGTTGTAGTAGCTTGGGTTGTAGTTGCGCATTCCTCCAAAGCTTCCCATCTGCATATAGCCATCACGATGCGTGTTGCTCACGGGAGCAATAGGGGCATTGACAGGAATCTGTGCGTGGTTAATCCCTAGGCGGTATCGCTGCGTGTCGCCATAGCTAAAGAGCCGTCCTTGGAGCATTTTATCGGGGCTATATCCCACACCCGGCACGATATTTGCGGGGTTAAACGCGGCTTGCTCGACTTCGGCAAAGTAATTCTCTGGATTTTTGTTAAGCTCCAAAATCCCCACTTCAATGAGCGGATAGTCTTTATGACTCCAAGTTTTGGTGAGATCAAAGGGATTAAACTTGTAGTGAGCAGCTTCAGATTCTGGCATTATCTGCACACAGAATCGCCATTTAGGAAAATTCCCCCGCTCAATGTTTTCAAACAAATCTTTTTGATGAGATTCTCTATCCTTAGCGATGATTGCAGCCGCTTCTTTGTTGCTGAGATTGACAATGCCTTGCATGGATTTAAAGTGGAATTTCACCCAAAATCGCTCGCCTTTGGCATTGATAAAGCTATATGTGTGGCTACCAAAGCCATGCATTTCGCGATAACTTCGTGGGATTCCTCTATCACTCATAAGGATTGTTACTTGGTGCAAAGATTCTGGGTGCAAGCTCCAAAAATCCCACGCAGCCGTGCTGCTTCGTAGGTTTGTCTTGGGATCTCGCTTTTGGGAATGGATAAAATCTGGGAATTTGACTGCGTCTTTGATGAAAAATACCGGCGTGTTGTTGCCCACGATATCCCAATTACCCTCCTGTGTGTAGAGCTTGAGCGCGAAGCCTCGCACATCGCGTTCCGCGTCGGCAGCCCCTCGCTCCCCTGCCACGGTGGAAAATCGCAAAAAGGCTTTCGTCTTTTTACCTACTTGTGAAAATAAGTCGGCTTTGGAGTATTGCGTAATGTCGCTTGTGATGGTTAGCTCGCCATAGGCAGCACTGCCCTTGGCATGCACGACTCGCTCGGGGATTCGCTCCCTATCAAAATGTGCTAGCTTCTCTAGTAGCCAAGTATCCTGCAAAAGTGTAGGCCCTCTTTTCCCTGCTGTTAGGGAGTTTTGGTTATCGGCTATGGGTGTGCCTGTGGCGGTTGTTAGTGTTTTCATTGTAGCTCCTTTAAGTGTTGTTAATGTCAAACAAGGGGGACATTGTAATATCGGTTTAAATCATAATTTCTACCTATGAGAGCTATCTTCTTTTTTTGAAAATTTTCCCAAAAAAAATAAGCCAATTTTTTGCCATATTGAAAGTTTTTTGTGTGAGTGTGAGAGGAGGAGCTTTAGAATCTCTTTGTGGCGAAACATTATCGCACAATTAATCGGTGTCAGTCCCAATCCATTGTCCTCATCGGGATTTGCCCCATACTTTAGGAGCAATTCCGCCATTTCTTTATAGCCCTTAAAGCACACGCCAGCTAGGGGCGTTTGGGCTTTGTCGTTTTTTTTATCGACTTCTGCGCCTCTTTGCAATAGCATTTGGGCGACTTCAAGGCTATTATTGTAAGCAGCGAGCATAAGGAGGGTGTTGCCTTTGTGATTGGCGAGATTGACATTTAGTCCAGCATCAAGCATAATCCGCAAAGATTCTGTGTCATTATTGCGAGCAAAATCAAAACTTTGAGCGACGAATTTTTCAAACTCTTCTTGGGTGTGTGGCATTGCGACTCCTTTGTGTTTGGTTGTTTGTGTGAGGGGAATTTTACCCAATTTCTTGTCATTTAATGCGCAATGTTTTATAATCAATGAGTGATAAATTTAGTGATATAGAGGAGTGTGTAATGAGCCAAGAGAAAGAAATTAAAGGCTTTTTGGTTTCAAAAACCGATCCAAAAGGTAAGATTACTTATTGCAATCAAGCATTTATCGAGGTTTCGGGGTTTAGTGAATCTGAGCTTTTGGGCAAGCCCCACTCGATCGTGCGCCATCCCGATATGCCGCGCACGATTTTTAAGTTTTTGTGGGAGGAAGTGAGTAATAAGCGCGAGATTAATGCATTTGTCAAAAATCTCTCCAAAGACGGAGGGTATTACTGGGTGTTTGCCAATGTCACGCCCTCTGTGGATATTACCAACAAAATCATCGGCTACTACTCCGTGCGGCGGCGGCCAAATAGAGCTGTGCTAGAGACGATTAGCAATCTTTATAAAGAGCTTAAAGACATTGAGAGTGCCCAAGGCTTAGACGCGGGACTAGCGTATCTACACGAGTTTTTTGCTAAGCAAAATCAGACTTATGCAAACGCGATTTTGCGCTTGCAGCTAGGAGAGGAGCTATGATGGCAGTGATTTTGGGCGCAGTGTGCGCGATACTCGTGATTTGTGTGATTGTGCTATCGATGCAATTACTCAAGATGCACGCCTTTAGCGAGAGACTTGGGTTTGTTACCTCTGAAGCGATTAAGGGGAATTTTGAGCCGCGCGTTACCCATATCGGCTCATCATCATGGGGACAAGTCGCCCTAGATCTTAATGAACTCCTTGATCAGCTTGAAACCTTTATCCGCGAGAATAGAACTCTCGCTGCCAATGCTACTAGAAAAGACATATTCCGCCCATTCCTTACCGATGGTATGCTGCCCAATCTCGCAATGGTGGGCGATCAAGTCAATGCTAGTATGAAGACTATTTTAGAATCTATGACAATGAATGCCAAAAGGGAGTTAAACCACGCCCTTGAAGAAGTCAATGGCAACCTCGCCCAGCAGAAGTTTATCCAAGATAGTTTCCACAGGAGTATGAAGACGCTCGTATCGGCACTAGGGGCGTTAGAATCTATGGTGAAAGGCTCTGAAAAAAGCCACACAGAGATCAACAAATCTCTCCAATCTCTAGAAGAGATCTCCTCACTTGTAGATTCTAACAACACCAATATCGAAGCACTCGGCAAACGCAGTGAGGAAGTGCGCCAAATCACAAGTGTCATCAACGATATCGCCGATCAAACCAATCTCCTAGCCCTAAACGCCGCTATCGAAGCCGCACGCGCAGGCGAGCATGGGCGAGGCTTTGCCGTGGTGGCAGATGAGGTGCGCAAACTCGCTGAAAAGACACAAAGCTCGACTAAAGATATCCAAGCCCAGCTCACGATATTCCAGCAAGATACGCTCCAGATCTCTGAAAACTCCCAGCATATCTCCCAGTCGGTGCATAGTTTCCGCGAGCTGATGAGTGAGTTTGAATCGGTGCTAAGTGGTATGTTAGAGAGCTCTAAGAGCATAGAATCTAGTATGAAAATCATCTCTTCGCGCATCAATGGGAATTCTATGATGATCGATCATATTATTTTCAAGGCAGATTCTTATAGGCATGTGCTAAAAGGACGCAATCCTAGTGATTATGAGAGTGCGTGCGAGGACGCATTCCACCTATGGTATGAGAAGCGTGGCAAGGTGTTTTATGAAGGCACGCAGATTTTGGCTGAGATTTTGGATTCACACAAGCGCGTTATTACTCATGGCAAAGCCGGCGTGCAAGATGCTTATGCTGATGGCGTGCAAAATCAGCGCAAAATAATCAACGACTTTAGAGAGATGGAGAGAGCGAGTGAGGAGTTTTTTGAGAAAGTGGATTATCTAGCGAGGCAGTGGGAACAATAAAAGGACTGATCGATAGAATCCACATCGCCCACAGCGCATTCCTTGGTGCGCTGATACCAAAACACACAATCTCGCTCTAGATTCTGTGTATGTTCGCGCAGCGGAGCGAGTGGAGATTCACTCTCTGCGAGCGATATATAATCATAAGGAACTTGCAGCAAATATTGCTATAATGCGCGCTTCGATAATTAAACCAACAAAAGGAGTGTTATGTATCAGGCAAATTTAAGTTCGGGGGGGGGGCAATAGCCTAAAAGTAAGCTCCAAGGGGCTTGTGAGTGATGGTGTATTTTGGATTATCGTCATTTGGTATGCGATTTTAGTCGCCTCTTGGGCGGAGTTTAGCGTGATTGACGATCACGGTTTTACCAAAACGCTTTTTGTAGGCGAGTCTATCCCCTACTTTATTTTCAAAGACATTGGGCGGTTTTTCCCTCTTGATGGGCAGGAGTGGAATATCCTAAGTGCGATTTTTACTCCGAGTGCGGGTGTGTTTTATGCCTTTAACGCCATTTGTCTCCTCATAGTCGCGTGGTGCCTGCGCTATGGGCTTTTTAGATTCACTGCGCATACGCAATCCCACGCCGCGCGCGCTTTTGTCTATGTAACTATTCTCATCTGTCTGTTTTCTCCCACCTTTATCACAGCTTGGCTTAGGCTTTTTGCGCCAGAGCGTATGGAGTTTGTGTTTTTGAGTCTCTTTTTGGCGTGCTATATGTATGTGGTATATGCGCGTGTGAGTGCTAGGGCTTGGATTTTTTTGGCATTTGGCGTGATGTGTGCAAATTTTGCACTGTATTACAAAGAGACGGCGTTTGCGATGCTTGGGGCTTTTGGGTTTGTGCATTTTGTGCTAGATTACAAAAACTCATCAAAAGCCACCAAAGCCTTTGATATCGCGCTTGTGCTAAGTAGCGTGGTGTGGCTGCTCGTGTATGCGCTAGTGGTGCTTGCCCAAAAGCAGGGCGGCGGGAGCTATGGCGACACGCCCTATAATCAGCTGATTGTGATGGCAAAAGTCGTGTTTAACTACATTTTGCAAGAGCCGTTTTTGTTTGTGGCGATACCTTGTTTTATGCTGTATAGAATCTACCAAGTCTTTGTGAAAAAATCCCCATTTATGCCATTGCTAGATTCTGCGCTTATCGCGGCATTGGTGCTTTGCGCCGAGTATATCGTGCTAAAAATTGGCGATGTGCATTACCCACTTCCTGCGTATGTGTTTGGGCTCATAGGGCTTGTGGGTATGGGTGTGTATTATTGGCGTGTGCGCATTATAAAGGTGATTTATGTGCTGTGTTTGGTGATTTTTGTGGGCAATAGCGCGTTTATGAGTGCCTATCAGTTTGCCTTTTATAAGCTCGTGCCAAATAATTTCCAAGACACCTTGCATTTTTTACACGACTATATCGCACAAAACCCCAACACGCGCATTTATCTCGAGGGTGTCAATCGCGCTTCGGGCGTGGAAGTCTATCATAGCTTTGGCGCGTGGCTTAGCTTTTATGGGGCGAGGGAGTTTGATTTGCATTCTGATAGGGAGGTGGATAATGTGCTTTTGGGGCAGGAGAAGCCAGATAGCCCATATAGCGTCTTTAGGAGCAATGCCATCGTGCCTAAGCAAAGTGGGGATATCGTCGTGCTCACGCCATACACGCTAAATAATATCACCACAGATTCACTAGCTGCGCTAGAGCAAACCTACGAGCTACTGCACACAAGCGATTTTGGGCTTGAGATTCCAAAGCTTGGGCTGAAAGCATTTCTCAAGGCATTTATGCGCGATAGGGTGCAAGGCGAGGTGATACTAAGCCAAAATGCCTTTGGCTTGCCGTTGTATTTTTATGTCTATAGGGTGCGCTAGGAGAGTCCTAGCCACGACGCGCTAAAGGCGCGCACTTCAGAATCTAGTCTTTTAATATCCTGCAAATGTGTGAGAGTGTGCGTTTTGACAGACTCAAAGTGTCGCATACTCTGCAGGATACACGCGCTAATATCCCCAAAGCAAATGTGTGAATCTAAAAACGCGCGCAAGGCTACTTCGTTGCTTGCATTGAGCACGATGCCTAGCTTTGGATAGGCTAGAAGCGTGGGTTTGAGCTCCCATACGGGATAGCGGCGCACATCTATGGGGCTAAAGCGCAAAGAAGTGAGTGTAGCAATGTCAAATCGCGGGATAAGCCGCACGCATTTGGCTTGCTGCTCATCTAGGGCGTAGGCTATGGGCAGCTGCATATCGGCGTGTGAGATATGTGCGGTAATGGAGCCATCGACAAACTCCACAAGCGCGTGAATCGCGGAATGCTCCTCGATGAAGGCATCGATAGAACTAAGCCCAAAAAGCCAATACGCCTCCAAAACCTCAAAGAGCTTATTTACCATTGTCGCGCTATCGATGGTGATCTTTTGTCCCATAGACCAGTTTGGGTGCTTGAGGGCTTGAGCGGGAGTGGCAGAGGGCAGATCTGCTAGGGGCATATCACGCAGCGCGCCGCCGCTAGCGGTGATATAGAGCTTGTGAATCTTGCGCGATGTGTGCAGATACCACAAGCCAAAATGCTCGCTATCAATGGGCGTGATAGGATAGCCCGCAAAGAGCCAGCCAGCACTCACGAGACTTTCTTTATTGGCAAGGGCGAGTTTTTTGCCACATTGCTTAATCTTAAGGCTTGGGGCAAGTCCGGCATAGCCCACGAGGGCATTGATAGCTAGGGTGCTCTGTGAAGATTCTATCATTTCTAAAAGCCCCGATTCTGTGCAAAACACCTCTATATCGTGCGCTTTGATAAAGGGCATATCAAGCTTTGGCAAATCCTCTGAATCTAGGATACAGATTTTTTTGGGGCGATGGCGGCGGATTTGCTCATTAAAGAGCGCGATGTTTTTGCCAGCACTTAGAGATTCTATGGGTAATCCAAACGCAGTGGCGACTTTGAGCGCGTTTGTCCCGATAGAGCCAGTGCTACCTAAGAGGATCATAGGCTATAGGGCTATTTCGCTATAGAGTGGCAAAAAAGAGAGGATAAAAAGCATAACAACTGCTGCAAAGAGCGTAGCATCGAGCCTATCTAGCACGCCGCCGTGACCGGGGAATATCGTGCCGCTGTCTTTGAGATTTGCCTCGCGTTTGAGATAGCTCTCAAACAAATCGCCAAACACGCACGCAAGCGCGACAACAAATGCGACAATTGCCGCTAAGGGGAAGCTATGCGTGATACCTGTGTAGAGAATCGCGCCTATAGCAGTGCCGCAAGTCAAACCCACGACAACGCCCTCAATCGTCTTTTTAGGCGATGTGGGCGAAAAAGGCGTCTTACCAAAGAGCTTGCCGCCAAAATACGCGCCCGTGTCCGTGCAGACAACCACGGCTATGAGGCAAATAACCCCCAATCTATCTAGCAGTCCATACACAGACCAAATGCACAAAAATGGCAGAGTGGGATACAAAAATGGGAGCAGAATCTTTAGAGAAAGTTTCTTGCTATAGGCGATATAGGACGCGTAGATAATGAGCGTGATGAGTCCGCAGTACAGAGGGGCCTTGGTAAAATACGCCCCTATCCATAATAGGGCAGTCCATATATAAAAATGTGAGCTAGATTCTAAAGTGTAGAGGGCGAGGGATTCTCTCACAGAGAGCAGAAGTAGTGCGCCTAGCACAAACCAAATAAGCGGCTTGCTATTGATAAACAAAATACCCACCAACGCCGCGATGAGTATCGCACCAGTGATGTAGCGTTGCTTGTCTGCGCTAAAGAGCTTTTTGATACCATCTGTGCTTTTCATACAATCCCTTAATCGATGTGATGTGCCAAATTATAGCAAAAAAATCAGTATTTACTGAAAAACGGAGAATTTTTGGTAGAATCGGGCTCTTGTGAAGTGCCTAAAATTTAGACTATCTTAAGAAAGGGATGGGGGAATGAAATACCAAAAAGCATTGCTGTTTTTTGCGTGTCTTGCGCTTAGCTTTGGGGTTTTGTGGGGAGCGGATAATAAGGAGCAAAATAGGCTTGATGCGCATAAAAAGTTGCGCAAAGTTATTAATGTTATAGAAGAAAACTATGTCGATGAAGTGCAGATTGATGAGATTATCAACAAAGCCATAGATGGGCTTTTGAGCAATCTCGATGCGCATTCTGCGTATTTGGATAAGAAAAAGTTTGAAGACTTAAAGTCACAAACACAAGGCGAGTTTGGCGGGATTGGGATCACGCTTGGTATGAAAGATGGGGCATTAACCGTGATAGCACCCATTGACGATACGCCAGCGTTTAAGGCAGGCATAAAGAGTGGCGATGTGATTTTGAAGATTAATAACGAAACCACGCTTAATATGGGGATTGACGATGCGGTTAATCTCATGCGCGGTAAGCCAAAAACCAAGCTTGAGCTTACAATCGTAAGAAGCGGTGAATCTAAGCCCCTAGTATTTCAGCTCACGCGAGATATTATCCGCGTAGAATCTGTCAAAGTGCGCGGCATTGATGAGACAAATTTCGCGTATGTGCGTGTGAATTCTTTTGACAAAAATGTAACGCTTGAAGTAAAAAATGGCTTAAAGGCAATGGGCAAAGTCGATGGTATCGTGCTAGATTTGCGCTCCAATCCCGGGGGATTACTCGATCAGGCAGTCGATCTCTCAAAGCTTTTTATCAAAAATGGCGTGATTGTCTCCCAAAAAGGGCGTAATAAAGGCGAAAACATAGAGTTCAAAGCCAATGGAAGCGCACAATATGCCGATGTGCCGCTTGTGGTGCTTGTCAATGGCGGCAGTGCGAGTGCGAGCGAGATCGTCGCAGGGGCATTGCAGGATCACAAACGCGCGGTGCTTGTGGGCGAGCAGACATTTGGCAAGGGCAGTGTGCAGATGGTGATTAAGCTTGATGATAATGAGGGCATTAAGCTCACGATTGCTAAATACTATCTGCCTAGCGGGAGGACAATCCAAGCAGTGGGAATCCAACCCGATGTGGTAGTCTATCCGGGTAGTGTGCCAGAGAGCGATAATAACTTTTCACTCAAAGAGGCGGATTTGAAGCGGCATTTAAAAGGCGAGCTAGAGAAGATTCAGGAGAAAGCCCCCACAAATGCTAAGAATGCTACAAAAAACAAACATATCTCACAAGAGGACATTTATAAGGATATTCAGCTAAAAACCGCGATTGATATGCTCAAGGCTTGGAATGTGTTTAAGCCAAAAAGTAGCAAAGAAAAATAAAGGAGTGTAGCTATGGACACAGGACAGATGCTGTATGAGGGTAAGGGCAAGAAGCTTTTTCTCACAGAAAATGCAAATGAAGTGCTTGTGGAGTTTAAGGACGATTTGACTGCATTTAATGCCGAGAAAAAGGGTTCTGAACAGGGCAAGGGTGCGCTAAATTGTGAGATTAGCACCGCGATTTTCGAGCTTTTAGCAAAAGAGGGCGTTAGCACGCATTTTATCAAAAAGCTAGATTCTACCCATATGCTGTGTAAAAAAGTAGAGATTATCCCCATTGAGGTGGTGGTGCGCAATGTCGCCACAGGCTCTCTGACAAAACGCCTAGGCATTGATGATGGCAAGGTGCTGCCCTTTGGGCTTGTGGAGTTTTATTACAAAGACGACGCGCTCGGGGATCCCATCATCAATGATGAGCATTGCAAGATCCTTGGTATCACGCAAGATGTGAGCGAGCTAGATTTTTTGCGCTCACAAGCACGCAAGATAAATGCAATCCTTAGCGCGTTTTTTATTGAACGTAATTTGCGCCTTATTGACTTCAAGCTTGAGTTTGGCAGAGATGGCTCTGGGCATATCCTGCTTGCCGATGAGATTAGCCCTGATAACTGTAGATTCTGGGATAAGGATAGCAATGAAAAGCTTGATAAAGACAGGTTTCGTCAGAATCTCGGTAGCGTGAAAGTCGCTTATGAAGAGGTTTTAAGAAGAATTTTAAACAAATAAGGATTGTTATGGAGATAAAAGCCCTCATTACGCTCAAAAATGGTGTCCTAGATCCACAGGCTAAAGCCATTCATCACGCGCTTTTGGCGCATAATTTTAGCAGTGTCAAAGATGTCAAGATAGCAAAGCAAATCGTCTTAGAGCTAGATTCAGATAACAAATCTAGCGCGATTGCTGAGGTGGAGAAGATGTGCCAAGAGCTCCTAGCTAACACGGTTATTGAAGATTATCAAGTGATGAGTGAGACATGAGCGTCGCGATAGTGCAATTCCCCGGGACGAATTGCGAAATGGATATGGCGTATGCCTACAAGCTCATAGGTGCGCCTTATAGCATTGTGTGGCACAAAGAGCGGTGTCTGCCCAAAGATACCAAGCTCGTGGTTGTGCCGGGCGGGTTTAGCTATGGGGATTATTTGCGTAGTGGGGCTATAGCGAGATTTTCTCCTATAATGCAGGCTGTGAGCGATTTTGCTGCACAAGGCGGCTATGTGTTAGGGATTTGTAATGGCTTTCAGATTCTGTGTGAGGCGAGATTGTTGCCCGGTGCGCTCAAGCGCAATGAAGGGCTGCATTTTATTAGCCAGTCCCAAAAGCTGCGTGTTGCAAGCACAAGTAACGCCTTTTTGTGCCATTATCAACAAGATAGTGAGATCTCTCTGCCTATCGCACACGCCGATGGTTGTTATTTTATCGATAGGCTCTCTTTGCGCACATTGCAGGCAAACGAGCAGATTCTACTCACTTATGTGGATAATCCCAATGGCTCTGTGGCAAATATCGCAGGAATTTGCAATGAGCGTAAAAATGTTTTTGGGCTTATGCCCCACCCAGAGCGCGCGATAGAATCTCTGCTAGGTGGGCTTGATGGGCTAGCGATGCTCACAAGCCTCTATGAGAGGGCGTCGCAACGATGATGGGCGCACAGATAGCGCGGTGGTGGCATAAAGCTACGATAATCCTCGCCTTTGTGGCAAGTAGCGTGATGATGCTATCTGCGCAGGAGAGTGGGGAAGAGGAGATTCAAGAAAGCTTAAGATCAAAGATTGTCTATGCAAAAGTCCTCTCCGCGCCCCAAATGCCCCAAGAGCAGCCCTCACAGGATCAAACGCTATATGTCGGGCAGGAGGTGTTTGTAACCTATGAGGTTTCGCTCTTTGCTGGAGCAAGCCTTAAGGGCAGTAATTTTGAAAAGGCTGCGCGGGATAAGATAGAGATTGCGAGCAAAAATGTGAGTTGGAAAAGCGTGGATTCTGGGCGTTTGCAGGCTACTTATGGATTTAAGATTAAAGCCCCTTCTGTGAGCATACCTGCGCTGCATATCACTGCTTTGGCTGCTGATGGGAGTTATGAGGAGAGTGTGCGCGTAGATTCTATCGCGCTAAATGCGATTGACTTGCGTAGCAATGCGCAATATGCCGGGGTTTTGGGTAAGAACTTCAAGCTCCTACGCACCAAATCCCAAAGCCACGATGACACGCACAATATCGTGATTTTTGAGTTTGAAATGCAGAGCAAGAATCTCAAAAATATGGCGATTAGAGGCTTTGAGACACAGGGCTTTGAGGAGCTTAATGAGCGCAATGGCAGTATGTATGCAATCTACTCCGTGGTAGTCCCAAAGGGCTTGCGCGAGCTTTCATTTGAGTATTTTAACCCAGATTTGCGTCGTTTTGAAGGCGTGCATATCCCCATCGTGGTGGTGAGCTCCGAGCTCGTGAGCACGCAGAGCGATCTCAATCCCAAGGTAAGTTATACGCTCTTTAAGCTCGTGGTGGTGGGCACGCTCATTATGCTCTTTTTGGGGCTTTTTATTTGGAAGCGTTATAAGATTTTTTTGTTTATCGTGGCGCTTTTGTGCGGAGTGCTCATCTACAATCTCGCGTTTAACAACATCTACGGCGTGCTTAAATCCGGTGCGGCAGTGAGTATCCTGCCGATGAAAGATTCTACAATCGTGCGCATTATAGAATCTGACACGCCCGCACAGATTGTAGGAGAGCGAAAAATGGATTTGCAAGGGCAGGAGGTGCTGCTCTATAAGGTGCTTATTGGAGATTCTCAAATTGGTTGGGTAAGGAGCGAGTATGTTAGCAAAGATTAGGGGGATTTTTGCCACGCTAACTATTTTGGTGTATTTGCCAGTGATTATTTTGCAGATTTTTTTCACGCGTCATCGCCAAAATGGCAGGAAGGCACGGCTACAATGTCGCTATTTTTTTGCGCTCAATGGCTTTAAAATCGAGCAAATAGGGGAGTTTGACACGAGCGCGCAGCTCATTGTGCTCAATCACCAAAGCGTGAATGATATTATGTTTTTGGAGGGCTTTCACCCTAGCAATATCTGCTGGGTAGCAAAAAAGCAACTAGGCGAAGTCCCATTGTATGGGCTTGCGCTCACATTGCCCGAGATGATTTTGATAGACAGAGAGGATAAAAATGGCATAATCTTCCTCCTCAAACAAGCCAAAGAAAAACTCGCCCAAAACCGCCCTATCGTGATATTCCCAGAGGGCACGCGGGGCAGGGGCAGGGAGAAACTGCTCCCTTTCAAACCCGGGGCTAAGATACTCGCCCAAAAGCTTAATCTCAAGATTCAGCCCATACTTCTCATCAACACACGCAAAATGTATGACACATCGCCCATCTCCTCGCAGACAAGTAGGGCGCGTATGGTTATGCTTGAGGCTTTTACTCCGGATTTTAGCGATGAGGGGTGGTATGAGAAGTTAGAATCCCTTATGCAAGAAACCTATGCCAAGCATTATGCGGAGTGCAATCCAAACCCTTAATGTAGCTTTAAAGTCTTTGCGGGTATAATTACTCTTTTGTTTGGGGTGTTAGCTCAGTTGGGAGAGCGCAACGCTGGCAGCGTTGAGGTCAGGGGTTCGAACCCCCTACACTCCACCATTTTTGCAGAATCTAAGAAGTTACAACCATCTCACAAAAGCCAAATATCCCTCACTGATATCCACAGCAGCATTTCAAACCCCAATAGGCTAAAACACTTTTCATCATCTAGGATTGTTTTGGTTTGTGAAAGCAGACTTAACTTTAGGCACAAAAGGCACACACAGAATCTAGGCTTTAGACCTGCCCTAGATTCTGTGTGTGGAGTTATGCAGAGTGTAATGTCCGCGTATAGAATCTAAGACTTAGCTTATTTTGCCACGAGCACGGGGATTGGCGAGGAATTGACAAAACTATTTTGGTGTGAGCTAAAGATTCTATACAGCAGCGAGGACTCGCTAGCACCGATGACAAGTAAGTCATACTCGTTGGCAATCTCAAGCACGATATCGATAGGATTTCCTGTGCGCAGGATTTTTTTGCACGCCAAACCACCTTGTTTAAATCTCTCCTCAAACTCACTCAGAATCTCATTAGACTTCTCGTGCTCGATATTTTCTATTGTTTCATAATTCACCACGCCACTTTGGGCATACACCACGATATCCTGACTCACATGCAAAAGCGTGAGTTCTATATCCTCGCGTTTCCCAAAAAGCTTGATTATCGTATCTATCGCCCTGCGGCACTCCTGCGTATCACTCACGCCAAATAATAACTTCGTCATTTGCGCTCCTTTGTGTTGATAAATTGGCAAGTCTCCTCAAACTCGCTTTCAAACAATACACATCGTATCGGCTCTCTAGCATTTATCTTAGCATAATTTTCATCTAAGAGGGCGAGGGCGTTATTTTTCCACACATTTATGAGGGCACTTGAGCCAAATTTACCGCGATTAAAGATAGAAAAGATTCCATTGCGAAACTCCCCCAAAAGCAGGGTTTGCACGCCCTCTCTTAGCACCACTTCACTATCAGCAAGCCCAAGATGCGCTCTAGGGTAGCATTTGCGCGCCCCGGCACAAAACTCCAAAAAACTAAGAATGATTGTGTATAAATGCAACAACGACGCGAGAGGATTGCCCGGCAGCATTATAAAAATCTTTTTGTCCAAAAGTGCCACGCTAAGGTGCTTGCCCGGCTTTAGATTCACACCATCAAAGACAAATTGCGCCCCAAGCTCTTGCAGCGTGGATTTGAGCAAGTCCGCATCGCCCACGCTCGCACCCCCTGTGGTGATGATTATATCGTGTGTATCAAGTGCCTTGAGTTTTGTGCGCAGGGCTTGCGCGTCATCTGGCAAAATCCCGCAATACACGGGCTCGTGATGGTATTGGCGCAAAAGTGAAGTGAGCGCAATGGCGTTTGTGTTGTAAATCTGATGCGCTAGTGCCTCTTTGCCGGGCTCTATGACTTCATCGCCACTAGAAAATATCGCAATGGAGGGCTTTTGATACACCTCTATGTGTGAAAGCCCCTGTGAGGCGATAAGCCCTAGATCTAGTGCCCTAAGGCGCGCCCCTTGAGTAAGTATTACAGAATCTAGCGCGACTTCCTCGCCCACAAATCGGATATTTTGCCCCTCTCTGATCCCATCTGGAAGCACAATCGTGCCCTTGTGCGTGTGTGCTACCTGCTCTATGGGCACTACTGCCTGTGTGCCGCGCGGGATAGGCGATCCTGTCATTACTTTGTGGCAAAAACCCGGTTTGAGCGTGATATCGGCGTTGCTCTCTCCTGCGAGCGTGCGTCCAGCGACTATCACTTCCTTGCCCGCGTCTGCCAAACACACGCCGTAGCCGTCCATCGCGGAATTGCTAAATGGCGGCAGCGGACGCGTAGCGATGAGATCTCGCGCTAGTATAAAGCCCTGTGCGTCAAAAATATCTCGCGTGATGATGGGGAGAGATTCTCGCTTGAAAGCGCAAGCCTGCCAAAGCTTTTCAAAAATCTGTGCGACATTTAGCATATTGCCCCTTTAGATTCTGTAATTTAGCGTGTGGCTACCTGCCCAAACTAGCCTTTTGCAGCGCACTCTGGGCATATCCCAATGAGCACGGCAGAAGTATCATAGAGCTTGTAGCCACTTTTTTGTGAGCCCATTTTTTCTAGCTTAGTCGTATCGATTTTGAGATCCTCAAACCTCCCGCATTTCTCGCACGCCACGTGGATATGTTTATCGCACGCAAGCTCGTATTTTTGCTTATGGTTTGGGGCTTTGATCTCGCGCAAAATATTAGCATCACAAAGCGCACTGATATTTTTATAAATCGTCGCAAGCGAGATGGAGGGATAAAATTCTTTGATTTTTTCATACAGCTCATCGACATCCATATGCCCATTTGTCTCGATTTCGCTAAGCATAGCGATACGCTGGGGCGTAACTTTGAGATTTTTGGCTTTTAAATCTTGGGTAAAATGCGTCATCATCACTCTAATCCTGTGTAATTTTGTAATTTTTTGAAAAAATTTCTTATACAAAAAAAAAGTTAATACTTAATTCTCGCGCCCAAAGCCCAAAAGCGCAACTTTTAGGCAAAACACAAAGTTTTTTTTATACAATTTTGGCTTTTGGATACTTTATCACAAGGAGCTAGCGTGTTTGACACACTCACCCAATCCTTTAAAAACATAGCCAATAAAATCCGCTTTAGCGATGATGAGAGAGCCCTAAAGGGCGCACTTGATGAGCTCAAAAAAATCCTGCTGCGCAACGATGTGCATCATAAAGTCGCCAAAGAGATTCTCGCTCAAGTCGAGCAAAATACCAAGCTCAAAGGTATCGGCAAGCAAAACTTTGTCAATGCCCTGCAAGAGAGCCTCCAAAATGTGCTCAAAACCTCCAAACATTATGGCTTTACTTTCGCATCCACGCCGCCCACAATCGTGCTAATGATGGGTTTGCAAGGAAGTGGTAAGACAACAAGCACAGCAAAGCTAGGGAATTATCTCAAAGCTAGGGGCAAAAAGGTGCTTTTGGCAGCGTGTGATTTGCAGCGGTTAGCTGCGGTGGAGCAGCTAAAACAACTAGGAGCGAGCATAGAAGTCGATGTGTTTGCTCCCACACAAGATTCACAAACCCCTCTGCAAGTCGCACAGGCAGCCAAACAAAAGGCTATAAGTGGGCATTATGATGTGCTACTTGTGGATACGGCGGGGCGACTAGCCATTGATGAGGAGCTTATGAGTGAGCTTGTGCAGATAAAACAATCCATAAACCCCACGGAGTGCTTTTATGTGGCAGATTCACTCGTGGGGCAAGATGGGGTAAAAACCGCGGCGCATTTTAATGAAAAAATCGGCATTGATGGGGTAATTCTCACAAAGTTTGATAGCGATTCTAAAGGCGGGATAGCCCTAAGCATAGCCTATCAAATCGGCGTGCCGCTGCGCTTTATCGGAAGCGGCGAGAAAGTGGCGGATTTGGATATTTTCCTGCCTGAGCGTATCGTCTCGCGGCTAATGGGGGCGGGCGATATAGAATCTCTAGCCGAAAAAACCGCTACCATCATCACCCAAAAAGAAGCCAAGGACATTACCAAAAAGCTCAAAAAGGGGCAGTTTGGCTTTGAGGATTTTCTCAATCAGATAGAAAATATCAAAAAACTTGGCTCGATGAGCTCGATTGTCTCGATGATCCCCGGGCTTGGTAATATGGCTGGCGCGCTCAAAAATGTGGATTTGGACAATTCCCAAGAGATTAAAAATATCCGCGCAATGGTGAATTCTATGACGCCAAAAGAGCGTGAAAATCCCGATATCCTCAATGGCTCAAGACGCAAGAGAATCGCCCAGGGCAGCGGGCTTGATGTCGCAAGTATCAATCGTATCATCAAGCAGTTTGATAATGCTGCAAAAATGGCAAAAAAAATGAGTCAAAAAGGCGGTATGCAGGAGCTTATGGGTATGCTAGGCAATGTGAGATTTCCGAGATAGTATCAAAACAATTTAAGCAAACATAGCGTATAATCCGCCTCTTTGCAAAATTACATCTTAAAGATTCCTAAAGGAGAGCAAATGGCGACAGTAATTCGTTTAACCAAAATGGGACGCAAGAAAAAACCTTTTTATCGTATTGTGGTGACAGATTCTCGTAAGAAGCGCGATGGGGGCTGGATAGAAGCGATTGGGTATTATAATCCCCTTGCGCAGCCTGCAGTCGTGAAGTTTGATGCACAGAGATTGGAGTATTGGAAAGGTGTAGGTGCAAAGATGAGTGAGCGTGTGAGCAAACTCACGAGCAAATAAGCACAATGATAGATAAGTTTGTAGAAACATACACCAAAAAACTTGCCACTAAGCCCGAGTGTATCGAGATCTCCACGCGCAATATCACAGAGGAGGATGGGAGCAGGACATGCGAGATATGCGTGTCTGCGCATTCTGATGATATTGGGCGATTAATCGGCAAGGAAGGTAAGATGATAGGCTCTCTCAAAACCCTCATTTCGGGAGCAAAAGCCAAAGATGGGCAGAACTACAGAATCTTTATCCAAGCGGCAAAACAATAACCTCATACAGATTGGCAAAATAGGGCGCACCATAGGTTTTGATGGGAGTTTGCGCCTTTTTGTGCAGACTGACTTTCCCCATAGTATTACTAAGGACAAGACTTATCACACCTCCCACATCGCCTATCCTTCTGTGATTATAGAATCTTATGAGCACCTCCCAAACAAAGAGTATGCAAAAGTCCGCTTTTGTGGTATCAGCACGAGCGAGGAGGCGAGAGCACTCACTAACCACACACTTTATACCACGATAGCCCAGAGTAGGGCGGATTGCGCCCTCAAAGAAGGCGAATTTTTTTGGTTTGATATTATTGGTTGCGAGATTATAGAATCTAGCGAGATTCTAGGCAGGGTGCAGGATATCGAGCGCATAGGCAGCACGGATTATATGCTTATTGCTACTAATCCGTTTTTGATTGAGACTTACAAGCTTCCCAAAACCTTTCTGCTCCCCTACATTGAGCGATTTATCACTCATACAGATATGAGCCAAAAGCGCATTTATACCCAAAATGCGCGTGGTATTTTAGAAAATAGCTGATGAAACTAAGTTTTTTTACGCTTTTCCCCCAGCTCATCGCGCCGTATTTTGAAGATTCTATCCTCAAGCGCGCGCGGGAGAGCGGTATCCTAGAGGTGGAAGCCATAAATTTCCGAGAGTTTGCTACTAATGCCTACCAAAAAGTCGATAACCCGCCCATAAGTGGCGGAGCTGGGCAGGTGCTGATGTTTGAATCTCTTTCTTGCGCACTCTGGGAGGCTAGGGAGTCCCATATCATCTTTCTTAGTCCGTGTGGCAAGCGATTTGGGCAAAATGACGCTCTGCGGCTAGCGCGCAAACCCCATATTAGCTTTGTGTGTGGGCGGTATGAGGGCTTTGATGAGCGATTGATAGAATCTTTTGGCGATGAGGTTTTTAGCATTGGGGATTTTATCCTCACAGGCGGGGAGCTCGGCGCGCTGTGCCTCGCTGATAGTATCGCACGACAAATCCCGGGTGTGCTTGGCAATGAGGATTCTCTAAAAGGCGAGAGTTTTGAATCTTATCTCCTTGAGGCTCCAAATTTTGCCAAAAACACCACAGATTTTGAAAAAACCATCAAAAATTTACCAAAACTTGCAATTCCTTCAGAGTATTCAAAGGGAAACCATAATAGAATCGCAAGTTTAAAACATTCTTTGGCAGGTTGCAAGACGCAATACTTTCGACCGGATTTGTTTCGCGTATATCTCGCGACAACAAAGCAATAATTTTGATTTTAAGGATTGAGCGATGAAAAACAGATATATCGAGAGCTTCCAAAAGGCGCAGATTGGCGACAAAAAGGTACCACAATTCAAGGCAGGGGATACCATAAGACTTGGTATCAAAATTCAAGAGGGCGATAAGAGCAGGATTCAGAATTTTGAGGGCGTGTGTATCGCGATACGCGGTAACGGCGTGGATAGGACTTTTACGGTACGTAAAGTCGGCGCGAACAATGTGGGCGTGGAGAAGACATTTCCGCTTTATAGCGAGAGTCTAGATTCTATCCAAGTATTGCGCATAGGGCGCGTGAGAAGAGCCAAGCTCTACTACCTCCGCACACGCAGCGGCAAGGCTGCTCGTATCAAAGAGCTTCGCAAGCAAGACCGCACGAAATAGTTTAGCTTTTTAATACTTTCTTAAGCGCAGAGACGGGACTACCCGCCTTTGGCGCATTCTTTTGCTACAGGTTTTTAGCGAGATTGTATCGCTATTAGCTAGCCTCTATCTACTCACATTTATATCCCACTTGCACACTAGAGCCGCTTTAGGCTATAATGCCACACGATACCAACCCCACACACAAGGCTCATTTTGCGTAGCACACACACCACTTCCCACCCCCAAGCAATCTCTCCCGTTACTATGCTCCACACCAAATCCCAATGGCTCGCATTTCTCGCCTTTTGCTTAAGCATTTTTGCGCTCAATCTCGCGCTTGAGTATTCCCGCTACCGCGCGCTAGATTCTGAGAAGCCTATCGTCATACGCGGACAAGTCATCGCCCAATACACTAAGTTTTCATCCAAAACCAACACCCCATATGAAGTGCTCAAAGTGCGCACAGAATCTGGAGAGATTTTCTACACCACTTCTAAAGAAGACATCAAAAACCTCCTGCACACCTATGTGAGAATCTACGGAAAAAGCGCCAAATGTAGCTTTTGGCAATACCTCCAATCCTGCCTTATCACAAGCTTTAGCCTCTCGTTAGAATCTACGCGCGATTATCGCGACTCTTTGCGTGTCTTTATCGATTCACAGCACGCAGATTCACTACTTGGCGCGTTTTACAAAACCCTCTACATCGCCGACTTCCTACCCAAAGAGCTGCGCGATATTAGCAACACCCTTGGTATCGCCCATCTCATCGCTATTAGCGGCTTTCATCTGGGGATTCTTTCATTAGTGCTAGGCGTTAGCCTCGGATTTCTCTATAAACGCGTGCATCGACTTTTCCCCTATCGTAATAGCTTTTTTGATATCGGATTTCTCACACTCATCGTGCTTTTTGGCTATCTCGTATTGCTTGGCTTTTCTCCCTCATTTTTGCGCGCGTGGGTGATGGCGTGCGTTGGGTTTGTGATGGTGTATCAGGGCATAAAGATTTTGCATTTTAGCTTTTTGTTTATGGTGGGGGCTTTGTGTGTTAGTTTTTTCCCGCGCTTACTCTTTAGCATTGGGTTTTTTCTCTCATTTTTTGGGGTATTTTATATCTATTTGTTTTTACACTATTTTAGATTCACATCGCGCTCCTTTGTTTTTAGATTTATGCTTCTCCCCATAGTGTTTAACCTCACTATCTTTGCCAATATGCTCATTTTGGTGCATTTTTTCTTTCCATATTTTAGCCTTTATACCATCATTTCTATCCCGCTCACGCTTATTTTCACGATTTTCTTTCCCGCGAGTGTGGTGGCGCATTTGCTGGGGATTGGCGGGATTTTTGATACGCTCTTACTTAGGCTTTTTAGTCTAAGCCTAGATTCTATTGAGGTCTTTGCCCCCGCGTGGCTTTTTGTGAGTTATCTCATACTTTCACTCCTTGCGACGCGTTATTTTCTCGCCTATATCGGCTTGCTAATCCTTAGCTTTGGGTTTTGGGGGTATTTATACTACAGCCTATGGGTGGCGTAGGGCAGGGCGTTTTTTATATCAAAGATGATATGGGTAGGGTTGGCATACTCGCGCAGATTGAGACTTAAAAATTCCTTGTGTGCATTGAGTAAGACGATAATGTCAAACTTCTTACCCTCTAGGGATTTGAGCGGCTTAAAGCCAAACATCCGCTCTGCCTCCCGCCCATCAATGAGGGGATCATACACCTTTACCCTAAATCCGCGTTTTTTGAGCTTTTTGCGCAAAATCGGTGTTTTGGAGTTGCGCATATCGCGACAATTCTCCTTGAACGACAAGCCTAGCAGCAGCACCCTGCTTTTGTGCGCCGCTAGTTTAGAATCTAGCGTGAGCGTGTGGATTTTGCGCGCAAGGAATGCGGGCATTTGCTCATTGACAAGCCGCCCCATACTTAGGACTTTGGGCTTATACGCGCACATCTCTAAGATATAGGAGAGATAGTAGGGATCGACGCTGATACAATGCCCCCCTACAAGCCCGGGACTAAAGGGCAGGAAATTCCACTTGCTCCTAGCCGCCTCTAGCACCTCGCTAGCACTTAAACCTAGCTTATCGCACATCATCGCCACTTCATTGACAAAGGCGATATTGAGATCGCGTTGGGCATTTTCGATGAGCTTTGCCATCTCGGCTATCTCGATACTGGGCGCGATATGGAGTGAATCTACCACCCTCCCATACACAGCTTGTATTCTCTGTAGCGCGTGGGGCGTGCTCGCGGCGATGAGTTTGGTGATAGTGCGCAGGGTATGGCGCGTATCGCCCGGATTTATGCGCTCAGGAGAGTAACCGACAAAAAAATCTCTATCTAGCACTAACTTAGAGGTTTTTTGCAAAATCTTAGCGCAATAGTGGCGCGTGCAAAAGGGATATGTGGTGGATTCATACACGATGAGATCATCTTTTTTGAGCACACTGCCCACGATTTGCGAGGCTTGCTGCAAATGCGTGAGATCGGGCGTTTTGTCAGAAAGGATAGGCGTGGGCACGGCGATGATAAACACACTTGCCTTTTTGAGATCCTCGCGCGCATTGCTATAATGCAGGGAGTTTGGTGGTGTGAAGTGCTCCTGTGTGTGCGTATCAAAGCCACTTTGGAGCTCTTGTATGCGCTTAGAATCTCTATCAAAGCCAATAACCTCAAAATGCCCAGCCAACGCAAGTGCCAAGGGTGCGCCCACATAGCCTAGCCCCACCACAGCGATGATAGGATCTCGCACTTCTGTGGGATTAGATTCACACTTCAATTTGCACCACCTTCCCATCACGCAGCTCATACACGCTAGAATCTAGGCTATCATACGCACGATTTTGGACAAACTCTAGCTTAACCCCAGCCTTATCCACCCAGCCCACAAGCCGCGCGGGATTGCCCACTACGAGCGCGTGGGGCGGCACATCGTGGCTCACTACCGCACCCGCACCTACGAGTGCGTATGCGCCGATGGTGTTGCCACAGATGATGGTGGCATTTGCCCCGATTGAGCAGCCTCTCTCAAGCAGCGTGGGGAGATACTCGCTCTTGCGCGAGATAAAGGCGCGAGGAGTCTTGATATTAGTAAAAACCACGCTAGGTGCGATAAACACATCATCGCAGATTCTCACGCCCTCCACAATGCTGACATTGTTCTGAATCTTGACATTATCGCCTATGCGCACATTTTGGGCTATCATACAATTTTGCCCTATGGAGCAGTTTTTGCCAATCACGCTCGAGCCAAAAATATGGCAAAAATGCCAAATTTTAGAATCTCTGCCGATACGCGCACCCTCATCGACCACACTGCTAGCGTGTGCGAAATACTCCCTCACGCCAATGCCCTTGCTAGTGGGTGATACTCGCCCTTTAGCCCTATGGGGCTTAGCTGCCCTATGCGCTCGATAATCTCTAGGCTAGGCAATGCGCTCTCCAGCCCAAAGCCCCTATGGGCGAGAATCTCCTCATAGCTTTTGGTGTGCAAATCCTCAAAGCCCCGTGTGAATTCTATCTCTTCTTTATCGACACGCATAGCGCGATAGGTGCTCTGCCCCTGTAAGAGTGCGCTACTAGGGATCAATGCCCTATCGATGGATAGAGCCCAGCGCACGCGGGCGTTTGTGAGTGTGAGAAAGCCACAAATCGTGCTAGGAGATTTGTAATGCACGACGCACTCTTGGCATTCCCCAAACAAAAAGCACAGCATATCAAACAAATGTATCCCGATATTGCACGCCAATCCGCCGCTTTTGCTCTCATCGCCCTTCCACGAGAGAAAATACCACTGCCCGCGCGCACTAATATAGCTCAAATCCACCTCAAAAATATGTGTGGGATTGGTGCGAAGGCGCGCATATATGCGATTTTTTAGCGCGATAATGCTTGGATGAAGGCGGAGCTGTAAAATCGTGCTAATGCTTTTGCCACTATCGCGCTCTAGGTTGATGAGTTCTTTGGCTTGTGCGGTGTGCAGCACGATAGGTTTTTCACAAATAGCGTGCATATCGTGTGTGAGGGCAAACTCTATGTGCTGCTTGTGGTAAAAATTGGGCGTGCAGATACTCATATAATCAATGGGTTGTGTTGGTGTGTGCTCTTGGAAGGATTGCAGAGAGAGGAAAAAGCGCGCATTAGGAAAGTAGCTGTCCAAAATCCCCACGCAATCGCATATGTCAATGGCTGCGTATAGGGAGCTGTGCGTATCTCTGATAGCGCGTAAATGCCTAGGAGCGACAAACCCCGCCGCCCCGATTAAGACAAAAGAGCTCATTACGATGTGTTATTTCACTTCGTAATAAAAGACTTGATCTCCCATATCTGTTTTGACTTTGAGCATATGGCGATTGGCATCTGTGCGAGAATCGTAAGGTCCGATGAGGTATTTTGTGCCGCTTTGTGCGCCATAGACGCGATAGCTATAATTATTGAGTTTGTTGAGAAACTCTTTGTTTGGCGTGTTTTCAAACGATCCCACTTGTATGTAGTGCCCTTTTTGTGCCACTTGCCCGTTTTTGCTCTTATCCATAGGTGGTGTGGATTGGGGGCGTGGGCTATCTGCTGTTGGCTTGGGAGTGGATTGGGTTTGAGCTACTGCTTGGGTGGGCTGTGTGGGCTGAGTAGTGGGCTGGGCATTTTGGATTGTAGGCTGTGGTGCTTGAGTAGGTTTAGTCTGTGGCGTTGGTTGTGTAGGAGATGCTACGGGTGCTGGGGTAGATTCTGACTTTGGGGCTTGTGTGGGCTTGGTAGGTTGGGTGGGTTTGGCTGCCGGAGTAGGCTTAGATACGGGCTGTGGTTGGGTTGGTTGGGCTATTACAGGGGTGCTTGGGGCACTGCTTTGCGCGGTTGTGTTTGATTGCGATGCTGCCTCAAGGATAGGGGTTTGGGGAGATTGCGCGCTAGCGTCTTTAGATTCCAGAGATTGTGCGTTTTGATCCTGAATCCTCTTAACAATCTGTGCAAATCGATCGTTATCTGCTGTGTTGGCTGTCTGCACTGGCTCAAACTCCACATTTTCTGTGTTTGTGGCATTTGGCTGAGGTTGTGGCTGCAAGCCATTTTCTTGGGCGACTTGCTGGAGTTGTGGTTTATCCTCTGTGCCGCTCATCGCAATCGCTGAAACTAATAAGATAATCAAAAGCACTGCTGCTGCCACCACAAGGAGCATAATCTTTTTGCTGCGATCTTGGTATTGTGCTCTGTCGTCAATCAAAATATCATTAAACTCTCTTTTGTCTTCCATCGTATCTTCCTTTCGCAATGTGTCTTTTGCAAATCGTAAAATTGCTACATATATTTAGACCAAGAAGCTCCGCGCTCCTTAGCAAAAACTCCATAAGGTAGCGTGAGGATATTAAAATTTGGCGGTAGATCGTCGTTTGGGAATACGCGCCACTCCACTGGGCAGACTTGAGAGAGTTTCATAGAGAGTGTGCGCGCCAATCTCTTGCCCTCTCCAAGCTCTGTGTGCCCTTTGTGGATATACAAATGCAAATGCCCGGGAGTTTTAGTCGTATAAGCTGTGAAGTTGATAAAGCCCTCATCTCGTAACAATAACTGCGCTCTATGATAGAATCTATCGGTGTTGCGCCCGTTGTAGTCAAAGACGATATTTTCTACTTTTTTATCCTTGAGGATTAGGGAATGCGCGATGATAATCTCTTTGTTCCAATGTTTGCGTATAATCGTGGAGCTCAGTATAGAATCTACTTTTTGGAATTTATCGTATAGGATTCTGCCGGAATGGACGACTTTTTGTCCTATGCCATTTTGTTTTTGGTAATAATGTGAGGTATCCATCTTGATAAGCTTCAAATCCATCTCTGTCATCGCGCTACCTCACCTCCCGTATGTATCTCGTAATCTCTAAAAAATGCCTTATCATAGATAATAAAGCCCTTGCTAAATTCCTTGATTTCTTCAAAAACCTTGGCTTGTAAAGAAGTGTTAGAGATATCGTCCAAAACATCGGCGATTTTTGTGCCGATGTATGCGAACTCTTTTTCTTTCATACCCCTTGCAGTCAATGCAGGCGAGCCTATGCGCACACCACTTGTTACAAATGGCGAGCGTTTCTCGCCGGGGACGGTATTTTTATTGACTGTGATTCCGGCATTGCCTAGTGCCAAATCCGCATCTTTGCCGCTAAACTCTCTATCAAGGAAACTCATCAAAATCAAGTGATTGTCACTCCCCCCACTCACGAGCTTATAGCCCCGCTCGATCAAAACCTGCGCTAGGGTTTTGATATTGAGCTTAACCTGCTTGGCGTAGTCTTTCCACTCGGGTTTTAGATTCTCTAAAAATCCTGCGGCTTTGCCTGCAATCACGTGCATTAGAGGCCCACCCTGCAGCGCAGGGAACACCGCCTTATTGATTTTTTGAGCCAATTCCTCATCGTTTGTCATTATCATACCGCCTCTTGGACCGCGCAATGTTTTGTGTGTGGTTGTCGTAACGATATGGCAATGCGGGAATGGATTGGGATATTCTCCTGCTACGACTAGCCCCGCCACATGCGCTATATCACCCATGAGGATCGCTCCCACACTATCTGCTATCTCTCTAAATCGCTTGAAATCCAGCTCCCTAGTATAAGCAGAGAATCCACACACGATCATCTTAGGCTGCACGACTTTGGCATATTCTGCCACCTTGTCGTAATTGATATACCCATCAAGCTCCACACCATAAAAAAAGCTCTGATACAGCTGCCCGCTCACGCTCACTTTTGCTCCGTGAGTGAGATGCCCGCCGTGGCTTAGATCCATGCCTAAGATTTTGTCATAAGGCTTGAGCAGCGCTGCATACACCGCGCCATTTGCCTGCGAGCCAGAATGCGGCTGGACATTAGCATACGCGCAGCCAAAGAGCTTTTTAGCCCGCTCAATCGCTAGATTCTCAATCTCATCGACAATCTCACATCCACCATAATACCGCTTCCCGGGATAGCCTTCGGCGTATTTGTTAGTGAGGATACTCCCCATCGCCTCCATCACACTCGGGAATGTAAAATTCTCACTCGCAATCATCTCTAAATGCGTATTTTGGCGCGCTAATTCTTTATTAATAAGCGAAAATAACTCTGAATCTTTCTCTAAATCATAACCCATTGTCTGCTCCATTTAAGAATCTCCCTTGTCTGCTAGTAGTATATCATAATTTGCCTTAGAAGGCTTAAGCGCGGGGAATAAAATCACATCTTTGATACTTCTTCGGTTGGTAAGTAACATCACTAAGCGATCGATCCCTATGCCCTCGCCTGCAGTGGGCGGCATACCATAGCCAAGTGCCCACACAAAATCCTCGTCCATATACTGCGCTTCCTCATCGCCCGCATTTTTTTGGCGCACTTGCTCCTCAAAGCGTTCCTTTTGATCGATGGGATCGTTGAGCTCATTAAATCCATTGGCGATTTCCTTGCCCCCGATAAAGAGCTCAAATCGTTCGGCTATATCGCTCTCGCTCTCGCTCCTGCGCGCTAATGGGCTAAGCTCCACGGGGTAGCGCGTGATAAAGGTTGGATTGATGAGCTTTGGCTCTACAAACTCGCTAAATGCCTCATCAAGCAGCTTGCCATAGCTTAGTCCCTTATCGATTTTCACACCATTTGTGCGCAAAAACGCCTCTAATCTCGCGCCATCAGAGACAATTTCAGAATCTATCTCCCCAATTTGGCTTAGGGATTCTCTATAACCAATCTCGCGCCATTGACTAAAGTCGATTTCCTGCTCTCCCCAAGGAAGTTTTTGGGCGAGCTCAAGCCTTTCAAACAAAAACGCAAAAAGCTCCTTTGTAAGTGCCATCAGATCTTCAAAAGTGTGATACGCCCAATAAAACTCAATACTGCTAAATTCTGGATTGTGTGTCGCGTCTATGCCCTCATTGCGGAAGTTGCGATTGATCTCATAAATCGCCTCAAACCCTCCAACAATAAGGCGTTTGAGATAGAGCTCTGGAGCGATACGCAGATACCGCTCCACGCCTAGCGCGTTATGATGCGTGATGAATGGCTTGGCATTTGCGCCACCGGGAATAGGGTGCAGCATAGGCGTCTCCACCTCCAAAAATCCCTTAGAATCAAAAAAATCACGAATGCACGCGATAATCTTACTGCGCAAAACAAACGCTTCTTTGACTTCTTCATTGACGATGAGATCTACATAGCGCTGGCGATAGCGCAACTCCACATCGCTCAAGCCGTGGAATTTCTCCGGTAGCGGCACGATTGCCTTACTGAGAATCTCAAAGCCAAGCGCGTGGATACTCAGCTCCCCGGTTTTGGTGACAAAGGCAAAGCCACGCACACTCACGATATCCCCAACTTCAAGGACTTTCTTAACTTCCTCAAAGCGTTCCCCTAGCTCATTTTTGCTCACATAAGCTTGCAGTATTGCGCTCTGATCTTGGATTTTGATAAAGCACGCCTTGCCCATAAGGCGCATAAATCGCACGCGCCCTACAATTGTTTCTTGTGTCTCCTGTGTCGCTCGCATCTCTTGGCTCTGCGTGTCTTTAGCATTTGGCTCGCTCTCGCACAAAAAACTATATTTTTGTAAAAAATCTCGATTGTTTATGGTGCGCCTTGCGTTTGTTTTGTATGGATTGCTCCCCATTTCTCGCAAAAGCGCGGATTTTTTTAGTCGCTGCTGGATATAAAAATTCGAAAACATCCCGCTCCTTATCGCTTTGATTTCGTCGTGTTATAGAATCTAGCGTTATAGAATCTACTCGCTAGGTTTTAAGGACTGCAAGCTCTCCAAAGCCTCCTGTCCTTTTTGTAATCCCTCCCCCAAAGCCTCGGTGGTTTTTACTATATCTTGATCCCTAGCAATATCGCTAAGAGATTTTGTCGTTTCATTCACGACTTTAAGATTCATTATGGTAGTTGCAAAACTTTTCATTATAGGATACACAAAGCTCTCACGCTCCATTTTTTGTGCAAAACTTTGCAGAAACGAAACCTGCGCCACACCAAATGCCACAATCGCCACAAACACAAAGGATTTACAGAATCCAAAAATAAGCCCCAAGGACTTATCAAGGCGTTCGATGATGGTATTGTGCAGGCGTCTAGTGATAATCTCGCTCACAAAAATCGCTAGTAGCCACACCACGCTAAGCACGATTACAAAAGCTAGAATATTATTAACCTGTGGAGAAAAATTATAAACATATGTCCCAAAAATATTGCCTGAATGCTCATTAAAGCGCGCAGCTAGGAAGATACCCAACAACAACCCCACCAAGCTCCCAAAGCTCCGCACAAACCCTTGATAAATGCTCTTAGCACCCAAAAGCACAACCAAGACTAGCAAACACACATCAATATAGCTTATATGCTCCATACTGCAAATCCCCTAGTCAAAACAATCAAAAGGCGATTGTATCCCACTTTGTCTAAAAATCAGATTATGAGCCTTTTATTAATAAGCGCGAGGGCGTGCCTCATTGACACGCAAAGTGCGTCCTTCAAAGTCTTTGTTATCAAGTGCCTCTATTGCCTTTAGTGCGGCGTCATCTTCCATTTCTACAAAGCCAAAGCCCTTAGGTCTGCCGCTCTCTCTGTCGTTGATAAGCTTGACAGAAAATACCTCGCCAAATTGTGAAAAAAGCTCCTGCACACTTTCTTTTGTCGCTGAATACACGAGATTGCCCACATAAATTGTCTTCACCATAACTCCTTTTTTCCTGCACTTTAAGGCTGTCTCACCAAAAGGAGTTCCATACTGCTTTTACTGCAACAAGCTAAAGTAGAGGTTTTGCCCAATTGTATCCTTATAAACTTAAATCCAAACTAAAATTTTGCATTTTAGAGCCCATTAGAGCCTACTCGTTGCGCAATACACTCAATGCCTGCACCCTAGAAGCCTTGCGCGCAGGGTAATATGAGGAGAAGCACACGATGAGGCTCGCCCCCACAATCGTTAATGTAAAATCCACCAAAGACAGATCCAGCGGCAGTTTGCTCGTGCCATACACATCAGCAGGTAGCGAAATAATGGGAAAGGTATCTAGCACAAAAAGCACGATGAAATTTAGCACCACACCAAAGACAATCCCACTCCCCCCCACGAGCATTCCTAGCCAAAAAAATGTCTGCTCAATCTCCTTTTTGCTCACGCCCAGAGAAAGCATCAGCGCGATCTCTTTGCGCCTAGTCATCACCACCATTAAAAGCGAACTAATGATATTTAAGCTTGCCATAAGGATAATGAGCAGCAGCACGATAAAGAGCGCGCGCTTTTCTAGCTCCATCGCGGAGAAAAAATTGCCATTTTGCTCCCACCAGCCTTCCACTCCCACTCTATGGGGAAATCGCTCTTGCAAAAACGCCTTTAGTGATACGATATCTTTAAACGGATTGGGCGCGAAAATATGTATCCCATCATACAAGCCAGAATCTAGCCTGCGAATCTTTTGCAGCGCGCTTAGGTGCGTGTATGTGTAGGCTTCATTATATGCCTTAAGCCCCGAGTCAAACACCCCCGCTATATCAAACCTCTTGCTTATAGGTGCGAGTCCCAGCGCACTTGGCTCCACACGCGTGAAGTAAAATCCTAGCTTATCCCCCACATCGACAAAATACCGCGCCTGCACCTCTTTGCCCACAAGCACGGCAAATTCTTGGGATTTAAACTCCTGCAAGCGCACAGAATCTAGCGTGCCATCTTCTCTCATAAACGCCTTGCGCACGACTTCATTAAGCTGCAATTCAGAATCTATATCCACACCTATCATAATCGCAGCATTCATATCGTTCCCGGCGCGACTTAGGGCGTTATACCGCAGATACGGGCTAAAGACAAACTGCGGGAATCGCTCCCTTAAGCCCTGCAAAATCTCCTCATCCACCCCCTGATAAGTGATAGAATACACGCTTAGGGGATAATTCATCACAAAGAGCTTGCGCTCAAATTCCTTTGTCATACCATTCATAATCGCCATCGCCACGCACAGCACCATCACGCCAATCCCCACGCCCAAAAACGCCAAAATCGCCGTGATACTGATAAAGGGCTGCGTCCTATCAAAACGCAGGTATTTGGGGAGCAAAAACACTACGAGTTTGCGCATTATGCCAAAAGCCCCTTTTTGGGTCCGCTTTTGCCGTGGCAGAGCTTGTATTTTTTGCCACTTCCGCACGGGCAAGGATCATTACGCGCGATCTTTGCTTGTTTTTTGGGCTGCTCGCTTATGTCTTTATTAAAGCTCACATTTTCTTGACTAAGCTCGTGTAGCACCTTATCGGCAAATTCCTCTACTTGCTCTTGTGGCTTTAGGCGGATAATTTGCAGGGTTTTAGTCGTCTCGATTTTTAGATTCTCTACAAACTCCAAAAACAAGTTGTAGCTTTCTTTTTTATACTCCACAAGCGGATCTTTTTGGTTGTAGCCGCGCAGTCCAATACCGGTTTTGAGATTATCCATCATATGGAGATGCTCGCGCCACGCGTTATCAAGGACTTGCAGATAGATGATGCGCTCGATCTCATTGCGTTGCACAGAATCTAGCACAGACATTTTCTCATCATACGCCTTGCTTGTTTGGGCTAATAAACTCTCATAAAGCTCCTGATACTCGAGGTTTTCTAACTCCTTTGGCTTAAAGCCCAAGTCCTCGCGCACCACCGCCACAAGGCTACTGGTATCAAACTCTGCACCCACTTCTTGTGGCATAATCCCCGCCTTTTGTAGCAAAAATTCTATGGTAGATTCACGATTAGTGAGAATCTTTTCACTCATATCATACTCGGGATTTAGCAAATCATCGCGTAGCTTGTAGATCGCCTTGCGTTGCTCGTTTGCCACATCATCGTATTCTAGCAAATGCTTGCGGGATTCAAAATGCAGGCTCTCAACTTTCTTTTGGGCATTTTCCACTGAGCGTGTTACGAGGCTAGATTCTATATGTTCGCCATCTTTGAGCCCCAAACGCTCCATAATGCCCTTTAGCTTATCGCTGCCAAAAATCCGCAGCAAAGAATCTTCTAAGCTCAAATAAAACTGACTAACGCCCGGATCGCCCTGCCGCCCAGCCCTGCCGCGCAGCTGATTGTCAATGCGCCTGCTCTCGTGTCGCTCTGTCCCGATGATATAGAGCCCACCTAGCGCGCGCACTTCATCATCGATTTTGATATCCACACCCCGCCCCGCCATATTGGTAGCGATGGTTACTGCACCCTTTTTGCCAGCGTCCTTGATGATTCCAGCCTCTTTGGCGTGCTGCTTGGCATTGAGCACGGTGTGAGGGATACGACTTTTTTTCAAAAGCTCGTGGAGTAGCTCGCTGCGCTCGATACTCGCTGTGCCTACAAGCACGGGCTGCCCTCGCTTATAAAGCTCGGTAATTTTAGCAATCACAGCTTCAAACTTCTCTCTCTCGCTTTTGTAGATGAGATCGTTGAGATCCTTGCGCTGCACGGGGAGATTTGTGGGGATGGAGACTACATCAAGGTTGTAGATTTGTAAAAACTCACTCGCCTCTGTCTGCGCCGTGCCCGTCATACCCGCGAGCTTCTCATAGAGTCTAAAGTAATTTTGGAAGGTAATATCAGCAAGCGTTTGGGATTCTTCTTTGATATCCACCATTTCTTTTGCCTCAATCGCCTGATGCAGCCCCTCACTAAATCGCCGACCCTCACTCAGTCGCCCCGTAAATTCATCGACTATCACCACCTCGCCATCACGCACGACATAATCCTTGTCTTTGACAAAGAGATAATTCGCCTTTAGGGCTTGGTCTAGGTGGTGGGAGAGTGCGGCGTTTTCGATACTATAGAGATTATCTACTTTGAAAAGATTCTCGGCGTTTTTTATCCCCTCTTCTGTGAGCAAAATCACGCGATTTTTTTCATCGATACTAAAGTCAGAATCTTTTTTGAGCTTCTGTGCTACGGAGTTAGCGAGCTGATAATTTTCCATCGTGCGATTAAGTGGGGCAGAGATGATGAGCGGCGTGCGCGCCTCATCGATAAGGATAGAATCCACCTCATCAACGATGGCAAAAAAGTGGTGTTTTTGCACCTTTTGGGCTAAGTCGTATTTCATATTATCGCGCAGATAGTCAAAGCCAAATTCGTTGTTTGTCCCATAGACGATATTTGCGCCATAAGATTCTATCTTTTTGTCATCATCGCGCAAATCCGAGGTAATAATCCCTACGCTCAAACCCAAAAAATTATACAATGGCTCTAGCTCGCTGCCATCGCGTCTAGCGAGATAGTCATTAACCGTGATCACATGCACGCTCTTGCCGCTAAGTGCGTTGAGACACGCCGCAAGCGTGGCTACGAGCGTCTTGCCCTCACCTGTTTTCATCTCGGCAATCCGCCCATTATGCAGCGCCATACCGCCGATGAGCTGCACATCAAAATGCCGCATACCAAGCACCCTTTTGCTCGCCTCGCGCGTGATTGCAAAGCTCTCGCATAATACAGAATCTAAGCTCTTGCCCTCTTGCTGCACGGCATTTTTGAGCGATTCAAACTCGGCTTTGAGCGCGTCATCACTAAGCTCGGCATAGCGGGATTCTAGAGCGTTGATAGCCCGCACTTTGCTTTGATAGGCTTTGAGCATTTTTGTGTTTTTTGAACCCAAAATTTTTTCAATAATTTTGCGTATCATAAGTTGTGTCCTTTGGGGTTTAAATCTTTAAGCGGTGGAACTTCGGGCGGGATTTTAGCACACAATCTCTGTGTTTTGGCTTTAAGGAATGGGTGCTTGGAGGATTGTTACTTTTGAGGCAGATGAGTAATTTGTGCGGGAGAAAATGACTCTTTTTGCTTGCACTTCTCGCTCAAGTCAAAGCGGGTAGTCATTGCATAAATTTGGCATTTTTGGGGATTCCTACTTCTCGCAAGGTGGCTCTATCCCCGCACTTATCAAACTCCCCAAGCACCATCGCAATGACTATTTTTGCGAGCAATGGCAATATCACACAATCCGACAAGGCGAGGTAAGACTAAGCGCAGAATCTGAAGAAAATACAGAATCTAAAGACTACCAAACGCCACGAGCTTAAAGCCCTAGCTCTCCCCCATCATACGCTTAATAAGCCTTAGCGCCTTGGCACTTTTTGTGTTGCTCGAGGCGTTATAGAGCATATTTGTCATCTCCTCAAACATCTCTTGTGCGTTGATGGGATTTTGATCTGGAGCTAGCTTTTTATACTCGCCATTGCTTTGGAGCTCGTGGGCTTGGAGATTGTCTTTAAGCTGCAGAGTAACGATCTCAAGGAGCTTGTGGGCGATCTTTTCACTCACGGCGGGTGTGAGGATCTCTATCCTGCGCTCGAGATTGCGCGGCATAATGTCGGCTGAAGCGAAATAAATGGGCGTTGGCGCGTTTTTGAAATAATAGATTCTGGCGTGCTCTAGGTATTTGCCCACGATAGAAATCACGCGGATATTCTCACTCACACCTTTAACTCCCGGTCTCAAGCAGCAAACCCCCCGCACAATGAGATCGATCTTAACCCCCGCCTGCGAGGCTTTATACAGCGCGCGGATGATATCCACATCCACAAACGCATTGGCTTTCATAATGATGCGCCCTTGCTCGCCTTTTTGGCGTTCGTTGTCAATGAGGTGCAAAAGCTCGGTTTTTATCTGTGTGGGCGCGATTTTTAGCTTGTTTAGCTCGGTTTTGTAAGCATTGCCCGTGGAGAGCGCGTGGAAGAGCTTGAGCGCGTCGTTGGCGATCTCTTTGTTGCTTGTGAGCAGCGAGAGATCGGTGTAGATTTTGGCGGTGCCGGGGTTGTAGTTGCCCGTGCTCAGATGGACATATTCTTTGAGTGCGTTATTGACGCGCTTTATCACAAGGGCGATTTTTGCATGGACCTTGAGCCCGGGGATACCATAGATGACATGCGCGCCAGCAGATTCTAGGCGCTTTGCCCAATGCAGATTATTCTCCTCATCAAAGCGCGCCTTGAGCTCTACGAGCGCGGTTACTTGCTTGTTGTTTTCGGCTGCTTCGATGAGGGCTTGGACGATGGGCGAGTTTTTGCCCACGCGATAAAGCGTCATACGGATACTCACGACATCGGGATCCTTTGCCGCACTTTGGATAAAGCTCACGACAGAATCAAAGCTCTCATACGGGTGAAAAAGCAGCGCATCATCGCTATGCAAAGTCGTGAAAAGATCGCCATTACTCTCTAGCGGGGGCAGAATCTTGGGATTAATCGGAGGCAGCGTGAGATGGGCAAAATCCTTGCTCCCCACGATCTGCCACAAGCCGCTAAGATTCAAAAGATAAGTCGTTTTATACATATAAATATCTTGTGAATCCACCTTGACATTGGCATTGACAAATCCCACCAAATCCACATCATTATCGCCGATCTCTAGTCGCACGATCTCGCCCTTGCGCCGCGTCTTTATCCCCTCGCTCATAATCTGGAAAAAGTCATCAGCCTCTTCCTCCTCTATCTCCATATCCGCATTGCGCGTAACCCTAAAAGGCGTGTAGCTCACAATCTCATGGTCATCAAAAAACTCTTGGGCAAACTCCCCCACGATATCCTCTATGGGCACAAACACTCCGCTTTGAATCTCAAAAAACCTCGGTAGGATTCTGGGGATTCTGATAATCCCATAGCGAAACGCATCATCGTGAGATTTGAACTTTAGGGCGATGGCAAAGGAGAGGTTATTGAGATGTGGGAATGGGTGCGTAGAATCCACAAGCACAGGCACGATAACGGGATAGAGCTGAGTGATAAAATATTTTTTTAGAATCTTCTTATCCTCCACGCCAAGCTCTTTGACTTGCTTTATGTGGAGATTTTCCTTTGCAAGGGCGTTTTTAATCGTGTGGAAGATTTTTTCTAGGCTATTTTGCTCGGTGTGGAGGTATTTGCGGATACTGCTTAGCTGCTGGAGGGGCGTGAGCTTATCAGCCGCAGTCTCGGTGATGCCGCTTGCATACAGGCGCTTTAGCCCCGCGACGCGTATCATATAAAACTCATCGAGATTGGTGCCATAAATCGCGACAAATTTTAGCTGCTCCAAAAGCGGCATACGCGCATTTGTCGCCTCATTGAGCACGCGCGTATTAAACCGAAGCCACGACAACTCGCGATTAAAATACATCTTACTATCTTGGATTGTCATTTGCCCCTCCTTATTTAGGGTAAGATGGTATTTATTGTAGCCAAAATTTTATCATTTTTATCGCAAGTTTGCGTGGCAAACTTGCGTATCGCTCACGAGGAGTGAATCCCCGCTCGCTCCGCTAACGCGAGCATACACAGAATCTAAATGCGAGATTCTGTGGATTCTTGGTGTGAGCCGTGTCAGGAACGCGGTTTGGGCTAGCACCTTCTCTATAAAGCCGACTATTTAATGCAAGTTTGTTTCACAAACTTGATACCGCTCGTGACAAGTGAATTGCCACTCGCTCCGCTAACGCGAGCATACACAGAATCTAAATGCGAGATTCTGTGGATTCTTGGTGTGAGCTGTGTCAGGAACGCGATTTGGGCTAGCACCTTTTCTATAAAGCCACCCTTACTTCATATGCGCCGATTCTCTGAATCTAGCGGAATAAACGCGCCCTAAGGGGCAAAAATTCTTGCTTTTTATGACTTTTGTGCTATCATTGCGCGCTTTCATCGCTTGCGATGATGAACTTTTTGTAAATTAAGGAGTGTATGATGAAAAAGTTGCTTTTGGCACTAGGACTAAGCGCTGGTTTGCTCTCAGCAGTGGAGTTTGCGGGCTTTGAGGTGAGCCCCGAGATTGGCGGAAGCGTGGGCAAAGTCGTATCAAGTGAGTGGGATAGCTACAAGCCGATGAATTATGGCGCATACGCACGCGTGTGGCTTGGGGCATTTGGCTGGGTGGTGGCTCCACAAGTCAAATGGGATCACTACAGCGAGGCAAGCAGCATAGGCTCATACTCCAACACGCAATTTGGTGCCTCACTTGGGCATAATTTTGGGCTTGTCGTTTTGCGCCTCACGCCATATGTCGGGGTAAATCGCTCAACCTTTAGTCAAACTTTTGCTGATACGACTTCTTATAACGCCGGTATCAAGCTAAAGCCAATGCTCCTCCCTCTAGCAGTGAGCTTGCAATACACTTACCAAAATCCTGATTTTGTGGGCACAAGCACAAGCTTTGCAATGCACAATGTGCAGCTTATGCTAGGTTTGCATTTTTAGGGCTGCTTTGTTACAATGCCCCCAAAAACTTCGGGGGCGTTTATGCGATACTTCCACGACACACACGATCTCATCAGTTACCTCAAGGCACACAATGCCCTGCGTATCATCGATACACCGCTAGATATTTATCTCGAGATTCCACACCTTGCGTATTTAGAGGTTAAAAAGCCAGATTCTAAAGCCCTACTTTTTACTCACCCAATTGATAAAAAGGCTAACAAACACTTTGAAATTCCCGTGCTGATGAATGTCTTTGGCTCACGCACCTTGCTAGATCTCATCGTGCAAAAAGATCCAAATGCAATAGCGCGCCATATCGCAGCATTGCTCAAATTCACGCCACCAAAGGGCATTGCCCAAATAGTGCAAAAAGCAAAGGAGCTCTTTGCCCTGCGCCATATTTTCCCCCAAAAATCCTCCCACACACCGCCATTCCAAGAAGTGATACAAAAAGAAATCAATCTCTATGAGCTCCCTATCCTCACTACTTGGGAGCACGATGGTGGGGCGTTTATCACGATGGGGCAAGTCTATACCCAAAGCCTTGATGGCAAGAAAAAAAATCTCGGTATGTATCGCCTGCAAGTGTATGACAAAAACCATCTGGGCTTGCATTGGCAGATTCACAAAGATTCTCATCATTTTTTTCACGAATACAAAAAGGCAGGGCAGAAAATGCCCGTGAGTATCGCCCTAGGTGGCGATCCGCTCTATATTTGGTGCGGGCAAGCCCCGCTTCCTATGGGAATGTATGAGCTTATGCTCTATGGCTTTATCCGAGGCAGGCGCGCGAGGGTTGGCAAATGCCTCACAAACGATTTGTATGTGCCCTATGATGTGGATATCGTGATTGAGGGTTGGGTGGATACGAGCGTGATGCGCGATGAGGGACCATTTGGCGATCACACGGGATTTTATACGCCTATAGAATCTTACCCCGTGCTTGAAGTGAGTGCCATCACGATGAGAAAATCCCCCATCTTCCCTGCCACCGTCGTGGGCAAGCCGCCGCTTGAGGACAAATATATGGGCTATCTCACCGAGCGCATTTTTTTGCCCTTATTGCAGAGCACTACGCACGGCTTAGTGGATTATCATATGCCAGAAAATGGCGTTTTCCACAATCTCATCTTTGCCAAATTCGCCCCCCAATACCCAGCCCACGCTACCCAGCTCCTGCACGCGTTTTGGGGCGTGGGGCAGATGAGCTTTGTCAAGCACGCGATTTTTGTCGATGAGGACGCCCCGGATTTGGAGGATTATGAGGCATTTGGGAGCTATGTGCTCAATCGCTTTAGCGTGGATTCTATGATCATCAGTGAAGGGGTGTGCGATGCGCTCGATCACGCGAGCCCAAACTTCGCACGAGGTGGCAAGCTAGGCGTGCAGGCTATGGGGCAGGAGGTGGAGAGCACACTTGAGCATTTAGAGGATTTAGAGCTTTGTGCGCGCTTGCAGGGGCTTTTGCCTTGTGTGAGGGGAGCAAAGCAGTATTTTGCCCATACGCGCAATCCTCTGTGCGTGCTAGGCGTGCAAAAGGAATCTAGCAGCCTAAAGGAGAGCGTGAGCGCAATCTCTCTAGGCGCACTCGCACAGAATCTGCGTATCGTGTTTTTGGTAGATGCTGCCAAAAATGACTTACAAAATCCCTATATGCTCGTGTGGCGGATAACAAACAACATCGATGCTAAGCGCGATATTTGGGTGCAAGAAGGCGTGGTGTTTGTCGATGCGAGCGACAAAAGTGGGGTAGATGGCTACCACAGAGAGTGGCCCAAAGAAACCGATTGTAGCAAGGAAGTCCTGCAAACCCTGCGCGATAAGGGCTTGCTAGAGGGCATAGATTCAGGGTTTTTGAGGCGTTTTCAAATTTGTGGCGAGTGCTAGATCGCCATACGCACAGATTCTGCGAGCAAGCCTCCATCGTGCGAGGGGACAAAAAACTGCACGCCCAAATCGCGCGCTTTTAGCATAAAATCAGAATCTTTGTGCTCGGGCATAAGGAGGATAAACTCGATTTTGGCGTCTTTTTTGGTTGCCCTAAATTTGCGGATAAAATCCAGCGCGCTCACATTTTCATTACGCCAATCCATCACGACAATATCGTATTTGTTCGCGCACAGCTCGTTAAATGCGGGGATCATCTTTTGTTCGGTAGCGATTGAGATACAAGAATCCACCTTTTCGATAATCTGCTTGTCTCGGTGCAAATCCGCGCTAGATTCACGGATGATGAGGATATTGCGCTTGCTTACTTCCTTCAGATAGCGCAGGAGGTTAAAGAGCTCCTTGCTACGGGGCGAGAGCTTGCTTTTGTCAAGTCCGCGTAGAAAATAATGCAAAAAAGTCTTAGAGCTATATCCGCCCTCAATCCCTGCATCGCGGAAAAACCGCTTGACTACCTCGCTCCGCTTCGCCCGATGCCACAAAAAAGAATCCAAATCATAAGCCTTGGTATCAAGCAAGGTAATAAAATGCTCCTTTATCTCCTGCTTCATAGGTGTGAAAGCCTCGGCAAACTCTTGGAGATGCTTTTGCTTAAAGTCCTTTAAACGCTCGGTGGTTTTTACCAAAAGCTCTTTTTGCACCGCGATGAAATTCACCAAATCCACATACCGCTTGCGCATAGCCTTGACATCTTTTTCTAGCTCATGAAAATCCTTGGAGTGCTTGTTGCTCGAGTTTTTGAGCGCGAACTCGGATTCTTCAAGCTCTTTGCCTAGTGGGCGCACTTGGGCTTGGGCGTTATTGAGCGAGGATTGTGTCATCTCGATGAGATTTTGGGCTTTGAGATAGGCACTTTGGCGATTGAGGAAAATCTTTTCAAAAGAATATTCAAGCGAGTATCCCGTCTTTTTGACATAGTTTTCAAACTCCTTGTAGAGCCCTAAAATCTCTTGGCGCAGTTTTTTAAGCGCGGGATTAGCAAGCGTGCCATCCATCTCGCACAAATCGTTATAAGCAGTGAGGATAAATCGCTGCGAGCGCAAAAAATCAAGCCGTGGGTGATTGTCCATAAAATCTTTATAATTTTGCAAAATCGTGTTTTCACGCTCAAAAAACTCCGTGATACACTCCTCTGCGGATTTGGTTACGGGGATTGCGTTGGGATCTATGGGCTTTGGCTTGGGGCGGATTTTTATGACTTGTGCCTTCTCTACATCAAACTCAATCTCGGCTTTTGGCAGGAGCTCATTTGCCTTACCCTCCCATAGATTTAAGTCAAAGAGATACTGTCGCTTATTGACTGCCTGCTCGATTTTGCCCTGATTTGCCGCGGTGTCGATCTCTAAAAGTATGCCTTGCAACATAGACTAGCCACCCATCACGCTAGATCCGCTAGTGCGCCCGCTGCTAGAATTGTTGCCAAAAAACCCGCTACGCCCGCTATTGCCTTTCATCGCGTTGCTAGTAGTGCTTTTGTTTGCAAAGCTATTTTTGCTCCTCTCATAGGCTTGTGGGGATTTGTAGTTGCGCTGTGCGTTGGCTTGGTAGTTGGGATTGTTAAAAAGCTTATTGCCGATGTAGCTCCCTAGGATCGCTCCGGCTGCAGATGCGAGGATCGCGCCACCAAGCCCGAGTCCTCCGGCATTAGGATTAGTGAGCTCGCTTGTGCCCGCATCGATCTTGCGCTCCTCTTGGGCGATGAGCTGTGAAACCTCCTCATCACTGAGCATACGCTCCTGCCCATTGAGTTGTTTGAGGAGCACGCGTGTGGTGTCGCTTGGGTATTCTTCTAGGATTTTATAGCTCCCATCTTGCTGCTCCTCGATGATGACAAACGCGCCATTTTTTTGTGCGTTTTGCAAAATCGTAGAATCTTGCGCACTAGAGCTCTCGCACCCTTGCATTGCCAACGCCACTGCCACGCCAATCCCACCAACCATCGCATAATCTTTGATTTTGCCAAGCTTCATTCTTGCTCCCCTCACTTTATAGAATCTGTTTCCATTATATTTTCTTTCATTCTTAAAAGTCAATAGCTTATCAAACTTGATTGCATAATACTAAAGTTTTGTGATATAATATCACTAAATTTTAGCAGCGAATTATTAATTATTAAGGAGTTTTGCGATGGCAAAGAGTTTATACCAAACCTTAGAAATACCAGAGAATGCGAGTGCTGATGAGATTAAAAAAGCCTACAGAAAACTCGCGCGCAAATACCACCCAGATATCAACAAAGATCCGGGCGCGGAGGATAAGTTTAAAGAAATCAATGCCGCCTATGAAGTGCTAAGCGATGAGAGCAAAAAAGCCCAATACGATAGATTTGGGGATTCTATGTTTGGGGGGCAGAGCTTTCATGATTTTAGAAGCGCGCAGGGCAATATGGACATCAACGACATTTTGTCCCATATCTTTGGACAGGGGGGCTTTGGTGCAGGGACTAGTCAAAACTTCAGCAGCTCCTTTGGCGGAGGATTTGGGGGATTTAGTGATTTTGGAGGATTTGGCGGTGGCGTGGATAATGATATCAGAGATTCTATCACGATCCCTTTTGAGAGCGCGTTGCTTGGCGGGAGCTACCACTACAATGGCAAAAGCGGGGAGTTTAATATCAAAATCCCAGCCGGAATCCGCGACAATGAGACAATCCGCCTCAAAGGCAAGGGCGCACAAACGCGCTATGGCGTGGGGGATTTGCTCCTCAAAGTCAGAGTCGCGCCAAACCCAGAATACAGCATAGATGGCGATGATTTGCTAAAAGAGATAGAAATCCCGCTCAAAACCGCGCTTTTTGGGGGCAAGATTCAGATTAGCACATTGCAAAAAGACATCACCCTAACCATTCCCCAAAACACCAAAAATGGACAAAAATTCCGCATCAAAGAGCTTGGGTTAAAAAACCGCAAAACCCAACACACGGGCAATCTCTACCTATGCGTAAAAGTCCTATTGCCCAAAGTAGAGGATTTGAGCCCCGAGCTTAAAAGTATGCTACAAGCCCAACTTGCAGACTAGGAGGCACATATGTATAGCTATGATGAACCCGTATATCTCATTAGCGTGGTGGCAAAGATTCTAGAGATTCACCCACAGACTTTGCGTCAATACGAAAAAGAAGGGCTAATCGCCCCCGGGCGCACTGATGGCAAGATGCGTCTGTATTCCCAGCGCGATATTGATAAGATAAAAACCATTCTACGCCTTACGCGCGATTTGGGTGTGAATCTAGCGGGCGTGGATATTATCCTGCGCCTTAAAGAACGCCTTGATGAGCTTGATAGTATCATTGAAGAATTGTGTGAAAATACCAAAACCCCCTCCCAAAAAGAGCTCAAAGAAAGCTCCTATGAGATTATTTTGTTTAAAAAGTAGAATCTATGAAAAACCTCGCTAATGCCCTGCGCCCTAAGAATCTCGATGAGTTTATCGGGCAGGAGCACATCATTGGCAAAACCACAGCCCTTTATCACAATATCCTTGCTAAAACTCCGCCCCATTGCATTTTTTACGGACCGCCCGGGTGCGGCAAAACCACGCTAGCCAAGCTCATCTGTGAAATGCTCCAATACGAGATAGACTATTTTAACGCCACGGCTTTTAAGCTCGATTCTCTCAAAGCCTTTTTGGCGCAATATGAAAATTCATTATACAAATGCGCGGTGTTTATCGATGAGATTCATCGCCTCAATAAAACCCAACAAGAGTTTTTGCTCCCCATTATGGAGGAAGGCAGGGTGCTCGTGCTAGGGGCTAGCACGACCAATCCCTTTTACACACTCACTAACGCCATCCGCTCACGCTGCTTTTTGTTTGAGTTCAAGCCCCTCACGCGCGCCAATCTCCAAAAGCTCTTAGATAGGGCGTTAGAGCTCTATCCTTGTGCGCTAGATTCACAAAGCTATGAGTATCTTATAGAATCTAGCGGGGGCGATGCGCGCGCTATGCTCAATCTCCTCGATGCGGTGCTAGATATAGAATCTGTGAGCCTAGAAACCCTCAAAGCCCTGCGCCCATTTAGCCTAAATGATGGCAGCAGCGAAGAGGATACGCATTATAATCTCGCCTCGGCACTCATCAAATCCATACGCGGAAGCGATGTCAATGCGAGTATCTACTATCTCGCGCGACTTGTGGCGGGCGGGGAAAATCCCGAGTTTATCGCGCGTCGCCTCGTGATACTCGCAAGTGAGGATATCGGCAACGCCAACCCCAACGCGCTCAATCTCGCCACCTCTACAATGCAAGCAGTGAGCAAGATCGGCTATCCAGAATCCCGCATTATCCTCGCCCAATGCGTCATCTACCTCGCCTCCTGCCCCAAATCCAACACGGCGTATAAAGCCATAGATGCCGCGCTAGATTCTATCGCTAAAGGCAATCTTTTGCCCATCGCGCCAAATATCCTCCCTACTAGCAAGGACTACCTCTACCCGCACGATTTTGGCGGCTATGTCGCCCAAGCGTATCTCACTAAGCCCCAAAGCTTTGTGAAGCGCACGGATAAGGGCTTTGAAAAAACGCTCAATGAGTGGCTAGATAAGATTCACGCCATCGCACCTAATGCACCCACCACGCCATACCAAGACGACGCACAATCGCACAAAGACAAATGAAAAAGCGTATCCAAATCCTGCTAGCCTGCCTACTTTTCACGCAGATTCTGCTCTTTGGCGAGGAAGTGGAGGAAGAAGCCATCTACAAGGAGCAAAAAATCGGCTGGCAAGTGGATTTAAAACGCATCTCACTAAACTTCTCCTCCACCACCCTGCGCAATCAGGACTTATATAGCGTGTCTGCGGATACGCGCTTGCAAGGGGATTCACAAATCGTCGCACAGAGCTATCTCAATCTTAATATGGATTATTACTCCTCAAATTTTGTGATTTTTAATTCCCTCCTAGCCGAATACGGACAGACAATCATTTTCCCCAAAAATGCCCCAAGTGTGAGCAACAAAAACCTCGATCGCATTATTCTTAGCTCGGATTACACACAGAGAATCTGGGAGTTTGATGAGTTTTTGGGCATACCAAGATTGTATTTTGAGCTAGGTCCTTATAGCAAAGTCTCCTATCAGACGGAGTTTGTGGCGTCAAATGAGTTTGGCAGGCGTCAGATCGTGCGCGCAAACCTCGGCGTGAAGCTCTTTAGCGGTATGGTGCTCAAAGACTTCGCGCTCACGATATTTGGAGAAAAGGACTTCAACCCCAATATCAGCGCACAGAGCCTAGGACTAGAGCTAGGGCTAGCGTTTGAGAAGCGATTTAAGCACGGGGGCAAACTCTACTATATGATGAGTGCGCGCGATTATCTCTATAATGTCAGCTCCAATGCTTATGATCCTAAATACTACCTCGAGCTTGAAGTGCGCTACGATCTCAATTTGTATAAAAAGCTTAGTATCGCGCCGTTTTTAAAGCTCTATATGCTGCAGGGCAAATATTTTGATCGTAGTGGGAGCAACATTATGACAGGGCTTGTGTTCTCCTTTGGGCAGGTGCTACGCGAGGCGCCATTTGAGATTGTCGCAAAAGATAAATAAATTCAGGTATAATGCGCGCATTTTCACATCTTTTTAAGGACTGATATGCGCCTAAGCCAAGCGATAGGATTTTTAGAATCTAAGCAGATTCACACCACACATTATCACAAGGGCGAGGACTTTACCTTAAGCGGTATCGCACCGCTAGAATCCGCCTCCCCCACACACATAAGCTACATCGATCAAGACAAATACATCACAAAACTTGCAGATTCTAAAGCCGGAGCAGTGCTCGTGCGAGAGGGCTTTGTGCAAAAATTTCAAAATAGCGCGCCCCAAGCGATGCAGATTCTAGAAGTGCCAAATCCCCACCTTGCCTTTGCCTATCTCTCAAGCTGCTTTGCTAAGCCCGAGTTTGCTAACCCTATGCACAATTACGCCCATACTTATGAGCCAAGTGTCAAAATCGCGCCAAATGTTTTCATCGGAGCAAATGTGCGTATCGGCGCGCGTAGCGAGATTTTGCCCGGTGTGGTGATTAGCGATAATGTCGAGATTGGCGAGGATTGCGTGGTATTTCCCAATGTCGTGATTTACCGCGATACGCGTATCGGAGATAGAGTGAGAATCCACGCTGGGAGCGTGATAGGCAGCGATGGCTTTGGCTATGCGCACACTGCTAGTGGCGAGCATATCAAAATCGAGCACAATGGGCGCGTGGTGCTAGAAAATGATGTCGAGATAGGAGCAAACAACACCATCGATAGGGCAGTCTTTGGCGAGACGATCATTAGAGAAGGGGCTAAAATCGATAATCTCGTGCAAATCGGGCATAACTGCGAGGTGGGCGCACATAGCCTGCTCGTCTCGCAAGTGGGCTTAGCAGGATCGACTACCACAGGGCGCAATGTCGTAATGGGCGGGCAGGCAGGCACGGGGGGGCATATTCATATCGGCGATTTTGTGCAGGTGGCAGGACGCGGCGCAGTGGGCAAAACCCTCCCGCCCAACACAAAATGGGGCGGGCACCCGCTAATGGAGCTTGATGAGTGGATGAAGTTTTATGTCTCATTACGCCGATTTGTAAAATCTCACAAAGCTAAGGAGTAGGTATGAAAAAAAAGGTATTGCTCGCCATCATCGCAGCGGGCGTGCTCATAGCCATAGGGCTATTTGTCGCGACTAAGATTTTTTCAGCGCAGATGGGCAAGGCACTAGAGAGCGAGCTCAATGGCTTTTTGCAATCCCAAGAGATGCAGGATATGCACATAGAGTTTGAGCCATTTGTGTGCGAGGGGAGCACCAAAATCGTGTGCAAATCCACGAGTCTAAGCCTCATCAAGCACGCCCCCGCGCAAGATTTGGAGCATTCCCATACCAAGATGGAATCCCTCACTGAAATTGTGCGCTTTAGCAATCTCACGCTAAGCTTTGGCGGGAGCAAGACAAAGGCACTCATTGATGTAGAATCTGACATAGCACTAAGCACCAAGCAGCTGCACACAAAATGCCAAAATACACTAAACTTCATCAATCCCTTGCTAAATCTTAGCGCGCAGTGTAGCACGCAGCTAGGCGATATGCAATCCACCCAAGACATTGAGCTGCATTTTGCGCACCCAAGCTTCCAATCAAGCAACCTCCACAAAATCATCAAAAACTTTAAAGATTCTAAGCAGCGCGATACACTCCTAGAAAACCTCGAGTTTGCCCTCATCTCCTATCACTCTAGTCTCACTTCCCCAAGCCTCAAAAACTCCATAATGGCGTTTGATGGGCGGAGTGAGGAGGATATGCGGTTTGTAAGCGCAGCACTAGTGATAATGGAATCTGGACTGCGACAAGCCCAAAGTGAGGAAACCAAAGAGCTAGAAAACGCCCTAGCCGATGGGATAAGAATCCTAAGCGATATGCTCATAAATAGCGCGATACAAGAGGTGTGGTATAAGATAACTCCTAAAGATTCTCACAATCCTAAGAGATTTTTTGCGCGTGAGGTTTTAGACATTAGCCTTGCGGATTTTGCGGCGAGTTTTAGCCTAAGCTCTGGGACGCGATGATGAGTCCCACGCAGGAGCAAAATACGCGCAATGACAAAAAGGGCAAAAGGGGCTTAAAGCGCATTATTAATGCATTTTTTTACTCGCTAGATGGCTTTAGAGCGGCGTGGAGAGATGAGGCGGCGTTTCGCCAGATCGTGGGGCTGTGCGTGGTGTTTGTGCCCCTAGGTGTGTATGTGGCGCGGGACTGGCAGGAGGGCGTGCTGCTTTTGCTCCCTTGCTTCCTCGCTCTGATGGCAGAGCTCATCAACTCCGCGATTGAAAACGCCATCGATTACACAGGCTTAGAGATCCATCCGCTTGCCAAAAAAGCTAAGGATATGGGGAGCGCAGTGCAGTTTTTGGCGCTCACATTTTGGGTGTGTGTGTGGGTTGGGTATGGGGTTGTGCGGTGGTGTTTGGAATAATTATTTATAATGTCTCGTGAATCTAGAAATTCGGCTTGCACGCAATTCTAGAGTTTCTGGCAAGCCAAGCGCAAGATTCATAGACAACTTCAGAATCTAGAAAAGCTTTAGATTCTGAAGCAATTACAGAATCTGCCATTTTAGAGAATCTCATCAAGGCTTGCCGGAATTCTAGTATCTTGTGTGAGATTTAAATGTTTTTCAAGGCGAGGTGAAGGGAGCTACCTAGGTGGTAGTGACCAAGCCTAGTTGCCAAAATCATTTAAAGATTGCGCAAGAGACGAATTTCTAGATTCTAAAACCAACACACAAAGGAGACTCTATGAAAATCTTCATCTCTACCCTAGCGGCGGCTTTTTGTCTTAGCAGCATAAATGCGGCACCATACACGATTGATCCCACGCATTCATCGGTGGGCTTTGAAGTAAAGCACCTAATGGTGAGCAAGGTTAAAGGGAATTTTAAAAAATTCAGTGGCGAAGCCGAGTTTGATGGGCAAAAGCTCACAAAGCTTAGCGGCGAGGTAAAAATCGCAGATATCAACACAGAAAATGCCTCGAGGGATGCACACCTCAACAAACCAGATTTTTTTGACGCTAAGAAGTTTCCCAATGCGACTTTGAATATGACAAAGTTTGAAAATGGCAAGCTCTATGCAGATCTCAAAATCCGTGATGTGGTGAAAAATGTCGTGTTTGATGCCCAGATTGGCGGACCTATCAAGCACCCCAAAACCGGCAAAGATGTGATCTCTATCTCACTTAAAGGCGAGATTAACCGCAAGGACTTCAAAGTCGGCGAAGATACTGCCAATAGCTCTGTGAGCGATAAAGTCATCATCGATATTGAGCTTGAAGCCAACGCAAAATAACACAAGTTTGCTCACAGATTCTGTGGGCAAACGCGCTACTCAATCCCTCTTATCCCCTACACCACCCCGCTAGATTCTGATATTTTTGCTATGTTACATTTTTATGCACTACTCTCCACGATACCGCTCGTTGCGAGTGTTTTGTAGAATCTAAGAGCCAAAGGCTTTTTAAAAAGTGAGTAAAAATTACCATTTTGTTACACTCTGTATGCACAAATAAGAAAAGTATTAATTTACCTGCCCTAGTATGTAACTAAGAACTAACAATTCTTAACACCATTAAGGAGGTTACTATGAGTTTTATCGAGGGCATCAAACAAAAGGCAAAGGCGGACAAAAAGACAATCGTCCTGCCAGAGACGAGCGATATCCGCACCTTGCAGGCAGCGCACAAAGTCTTGCAAGAGGGCTTTGCGGATATTATCCTGCTTGGCGATGAGGCGCAGATAAAAGCAGTAGATTCTACGCTTGATTTAGGCAAAGCGCAGTTTATCAATCCTAGCAACACGCCCCTACTTGAGGAGTTTGTGGAGCTCTTTGTGAGCTTGCGCGGGCATAAGGGAATGGACGCTACTAAGGCTAGGGAGCTACTCACCACGGATTGGCTGTATTTTGGCGTGGCGTTGGTAAAGGCAAAAAAGGCTGATGGTATGGTGGCGGGCGCACTGCACGCGACTTCTGATGTCTTGCGCCCATCGCTGCAAATCATCGGGACGGCAAAAGATTCTAAAATCGTCTCCTCGTCTTTTATTATGATTGTGCCTGATTGCGAGTATGGGCTTGATGGGATTTTTGTCTTTGCTGATTGTGCGCTTTGTCAAAACCCCACGCCTGAAGAGCTCGCACATATCGCGGTGGCTTCTGCACGCACCTTTAAGGCACTCACAAAGAGCGAGCCATTTGTGGGTATGCTAAGCCACTCCACCTATGGCAGCGCCAAGCACGAGCATATCGACAAGGTTATCGAGGCGACTAAAATCGCGCAATCTCTCGCGCCCGATATCGCTATTGATGGGGAGCTGCAGCTTGATGCGGCGATTGTGCCAAGTATTGGTGCGTCTAAGGCAAAGGGCTCAAAAGTCGCAGGCAAGGCAAATGTGCTCGTATTCCCGGATTTAGATTCTGGAAACATCGGCTACAAGCTCGTGCAGCGGCTTGCTAAAGCGGAGGCGTATGGTCCTGTATCCCAAGGTATGGCAGCACCGGTAAATGACTTATCACGCGGCTGCAGTAGCGATGATATCGTGGGTGTGGTGGCACTCACGGCGTTGCAGGCGCAGGCTTAGATTCTATAAACCAACAATAAAAGGAGAATATTATGAAAGTTTTGGTGATTAATTGCGGAAGTTCGTCTTTGAAGTTTCAGCTTATCGATATGCAGACAGAAAAGACGCTCGTCTCGGGTATATGCGATAGAATCGGGCTTGAGGGCAGCGTGCTAAACTACAAAAAAGACGGGGTAAAAACCGAGAAAAAAGAGGCGATCCCCGATCATTCTAAAGCCGTCTCTATGGTGCTTGACGCGCTCACGGATAAGGAAATAGGCGTGATTAGCTCGCTTGAGGAGATTGCGGCAGTGGGACATAGAACCGTGCATGGCGGAGAGCATTTTAAAGAATCTGTGCTCATTGATGAGAATGTTATCAAGCATATGGAGGAGTGCTCTGTGCTCGCACCTCTGCACAATCCAGCAAATATCACGGGCATTAGGGCTTGTCAAAAGCTAATGCCAAACACGCCTATGGTGGGGGTGTTTGACACAGCATTCCACCAAACTATGCCACCCAAAGCCTTCACCTATGGCGTGCCCTATGAATGGTATGAAAAATACAAGGTGCGCCGCTATGGCTTCCACGGGACAAGCCATAAATATGTCTCGCAGCGCACCGCCGAGTTTTTGGGACTGGATTATCACAACTCAAAAATCATCACTTGCCACCTTGGCAATGGCTCTTCGATTGCAGCGATAAAAAATGGCGAGTGTATTGATACAAGTATGGGGCTTACTCCGCTTGAAGGGCTCATTATGGGGACACGCAGCGGGGATTTGGATCCGGGAATCTTAGAGTATATCTCCGAGAAAGAGGGTATCAGCGTCAAGGAAGTGGTAAATATCCTCAATAAAAAATCCGGTGTGCTTGGGATCTCTGGGCTCTCAAGCGACTTTAGGGATTTGCTCGATGCGGATTTGAAGGGCAATGAGCGCGCCAAGCTTGCGCGGGCGGCGTTTGCCTACCGCGTAGTGAAATACATCGGCTCATACTGCGCGGTGCTTATCGGGGTAGATGCGATTAGCTTTTGTGCCGGTGTGGGCGAAAATGCGAACTTCATACGCGGTATGATTGTCGATCACTTGGAGTTTTTGGGCGTGAAGCTCGATACCGAGGCAAATAAAGTCTGCGGACAGGAGGCGATCATCTCCACGCCAAATTCACGCGTGAAAGTCTGCGTGATCCCCACCAACGAAGAGCTTGTCATCGCGCGCGATACCAAGACTATCGTTTCACAGCTTTAGAGGTGTGTGATGAAATCCTTTACACAAGCTCTGCTTGAGCCCAAGGACACACTCTTTGTGTGTATCGACATTCAAGAGCGGCTTTTGCCACTAATGGCGCGCAAAGATGCGGTGGTGAGAAATACCAACAAGCTTTTGAGGGGCGCGCAGATCCTAGGGACTAAAACCCTCATCACCGAGCAGTATCCAAAGGGCTTGGGTGCGACAGATTCAAGCATTATCTTTACGCCTATAGAATCTTTTGACGCCCTAGATTCACAATCCCCAAAGCCCCAATGCGTGCTCAAAGAAAAAAGCACCTTTAGCATTTTTGGCGATGAGCCTATCACTGCGTTTATCGCCCAAAGCGGGTGCAAAAATCTCGTGATTTTTGGGATTGAGAGCCATGTGTGTATTTTGCAGAGTGTGCTGCACGCGCTTACGCTGAACTTCAATGTATGGGTTGTCCAGGACGCACTAAGCTCGCGCGATGACGCCAATCATCTCAACGCCATCTCGCTTATGGCAGCACAGGGCGCGCGGGTTACCAATACAGAATCCGTGCTCTTTGGCAGTATGCTAGATTCTAAAGATCCGCATTTTAAAGCCATCAGCGCGCTTGTGAAGTGAGCAATGCGCTAGCCCAAGACGGTGCTGCTGTGCTTGGTGCTAAGAGATTCTGCAATCTCGCCAAAAATCGTAGTGTGCGCTCACGCAGCACAGGGGCGGGAGGCTCTGTCTCACACCCCCGACACAAGTGCCTTAGCACGATTGCTCCAGAATCCAAGGTATTTACAGAATCTAACGCAATAGATTAGAATCTAACATAGCAGGCTTAAACAATCCACAAAAACAAGCAAAGACAGAATCTAAGTCAATCCACAAAATTCAAAGCAGATTTGATAATCTAGCATCTAGTGAAGATTTGAAATCTAAAGGACTTGTGGAGACTAGGCTTAGAATTATAGATTTAGTGAGGTTTTAGGTTTGTGCTTAGATCCAAAACACTCACACAATCCACAACACCAAAAAACCCTAACAAGGCTTTGCCAAATTCAAATAATAGTGCGTGCGACAGCACGAGGCCTAAGCAGAATCTAAGAACTTAGATTCTGCCATTAATGCAGAGCAAAAATCAAATGAGATATGTAGCGCGGCAGCGCATACCGACACTCGCCCGCTTCGTGGTGCGCAATCGTTGGAGCAAGGAGGCAGGAGTGCCTCCGCAACGATTGCGCTAGAAGCGGAAAAAGCGAGGCTCTCTCCTTGTTTGCGCAAAAAGAGCCAACGGGTTGCAAGTAAAGCCCCGAAAAAGCCGCCGCTTTTTGCGCAGCCACAAAGTATATCTTTTGGCGGGAGAGCCTCGCTACTTCCTTGTCTAGTCAAAAATGCTAAAAATGCACTACTGCATTTTCTTAACGCATTTTTCTAAAGAAGCTTACGCTTTGCCACCACGACAAGGGCGAGAGATGGTTGGTGCTATCGCACCTACATATTTATTTGATTTTTGCTGCGCAAAAATGGTGCAATTTTGCAATTGTGCTAGGCTCGTGCTACCGCACGCACTATTTATCTTATTTGGCAAAGCCTCGCTAGGATTTTTTGAAGTAGTAGATTCTGTAAGTTGCTTCGAATCTGAAAGACTAGAATCTAAGCTTTCCTTAGAATCTGAATCCGCTCTAGATTCTAGATTGTTTGGATTCTGTGTTGTAAATTCTGCAATTTTTTTTAGGCTTAGATTCTGCATTTGTGTATCTTTTAGACTTCTGCGCATCCTAGATCCTGTGTGCGAGAATCTGTGAGGAATTGCACAGATTCTATGCTGCTTAGATTCTGTATTTTTTCATTTCTTAGAATCTCTTTGGATTTTTTGCTTGTCTTTGAATCCGCGTTAGATTCTGTGGAATTAGATTCTGAATCTAACTCCAAACCTTGAATCTAGATTCTGAATCTGTGCTAGATTCTAAGTTTCTTAGAATCTAGTGTTTTATGCGAGAGGGGGAGCGAGGCTTACAATGTGCAGGTAGGGCTAAGTGGCAGCCTAAGTGCGCGAAGTCGCTCCTCCTCATTTTTTACAACTTGGGCGGGCGGGTAAGCACTCTTTAGCCTCCCTCCACCCCGATTGAGCTTTTTATCGGTGCGTCCCGCACACTGAATCTATCTAATTGGATTTTTGCGCTACAAAAATGGTGCAATTTTGCAATTGTGCTAGGCTCGTGCTACCGCACGCCCCATTATTTGAATCGGGCAAAGTCTTGATGAGGTTTTTTGAAGTGGGGAGGTTTGTGAATCTGTTCTGGATTCTGAATCTGCCCTAGATTCTATATTGCTTGGATTCTGTGTTGCAGATTCTGTGGATTCTTTGGGACTTAGATTCTGTCGTTGTGTGTTTTTATAATCTCGCTAGATTCTGCGATTGTTTCAGAATCTGTTGGATTAGATTCTAAATCTGCATTAGATTCTGTGTCTCTTAGATTCTGTCTTTGCGCATTTTTTAAAATCTCTGTTTTGGATTTTGTAATTGTCTTAGAATCTGTGTGTGGGGGTAGGTTTTATAAGGCTAGATTCTAAGCTTAAAACTAAAGTATCGAAGCTAGATTCTATGTTTTCCCTATATTTTGAATCTATTAGGCTAGATTCTATTTTTTTGAATCTTACTTGGATTCTGTAAGACTAGATTCTAAATCTATGCTTGGCTTTGTCCTCTTAGTCTCGTGTGGATCGCGTAAGTCTGCCGCTAGCCAATTGCCATTGTGCGAGTGTGGGCGGGTGTTATCACAACAGGTGCGGTGTGGTTTGGAGGGAGTTTGCGCTAAATTTTAAAAAACTACGGTTTTGCCTTATTTTCTAAAGAGCTGCGTTTTCTAAAAACCTTAGATTTTGCGCTTAAAGCTTTAAATCTAGACTCCAAATCCATTAGATTCTAAAATTTTTTAAATTTTTGGAGTGAGATTCTCATTGCAAATCCAAAACTTTACATGTAGATTCTATGCTTTGTTTTTGAATCTGTTTTGGATTGCGCGGATTTTGTAAATGTCTTGAATGTTAAAAACTTTCGTTTGTTTCCTTTGAGCCTCAACCTTTAATCTAGCTCTTAAAGTTGCGTTAGATTCTCTAGATTTTGCAATGTTGCTTATGGACTTAGATTCTATAATGTAACCTTTCTATACAAATCTGTGTAAGTTAGGGCTTTGTAATGGAGAAAAATGAAAAGTTTAGTAGCAATCGCTAAAGAAAAATGAGTAAAAATGTAAAAAATCTTAGAATCTCGCCCAGATTCTGTATTTGGCTTAAAGGCTTGCTTTGGGGGCTTTTGGATAAAAGGTAAGGGCGGAGTAGGGCAGGCGGGGATATATGATTGGTTAGGGCGCAGCTTTTTGGATAGCAGGCTTTAAGGGCGGAGTAGGGCAGGGAGCAGTGAGCAAAGGGCAGCCACCATCAAGCCCTAGATTCGCGTCCCTATGAGTGATAATCCAAGCTATGAGCGATAATCCGAGTTTATCTCCACATATTTGTGCCCCAAATCACAGCCATAGCTCACATACACCCCCTCGCCAATCCCCAAATCACACACGATTTTAAACTCCGCAGATTCCATAGCCTTGTGCGCCTTGGACTCCACTTCGGGGGTGAATAGGATCTCGCCCCTGTCATAGACAGCCACGCCGCCGATGCTGATGCGCAGCAGCTCCTCGCGTGCCTCTATGCTGCTCGCGCCTATGGTGGAGGCGATACGCCCCCAATTAGGATCGCCCCCAAAAATCGCGGTTTTGACAAGCAGGGAGTTGCTAAGGGCTTTGGCAGCGCGCCGTGCCTGTGCCTCATCGCGCGCGCCTTTAACCTCAAACGCCACGACTTTGCTCGCCCCCTCGCCATCGCGCACTATATCAAGCGCGAGTTTGTGCGTGATCCTCTCTAGCGCGATACCAAACGCCTCCTCGTCATAGACGCCACTCGCGCCATTAGAGAGCAAAAACACCGAGTCGTTGGTGCTCATATCGCCATCGACGCTGATGGCATCGAAGTTCTTTTTGGCGTATGTTTGGAGCAGTCTTTGCGCGTGGGCTGGGGGGATAGGCGCGTCGGTGGTGATGAAGCAGAGCATAGTCGCAAGCGAAGGGGCTATCATACCCGCGCCCTTTGCCATCGCGCCGATTCTAAAGCTCTTACCATTTTCTAGCTCCACTTCTAGGGCGATTTCCTTGCTAAAAGCGTCAGTGGTGCGTATCGCGTCACTAGCGCGCTTGTGTGAATCTGGGCTAGATTCTAGCTCAAAGCTCTCAAAAGCCCCTATGATTTGCTGCTTTGGCAAACGCACGCCAATCACGCCCGTGCTTGACATAATGGGGTTTTGGACGCAAGCAAATCGCTTTTGTAAAGCCTCTAGTATCTCGCATATATCCTCCACCCCCGCCTTGCCCGTCATCGCGTTGGCGTTTTTGGTGGTGATGAGCACGAAGTTACTTTTTTTCCCAGCGACATATTGCCTAAAATGCACGATGGGCGCGGCGGCGAAGGTATTGCTTGTAAAAAGTGCCTCCACGCTAAAGCCCTCCTTGGCGTAGATGAACGCCATATCAAGGGCGTTATCTTTTTTGAGCCCCGCTGCCACGCCATCGGCTATGAATCCACGCGGCGCGCACACGCCCCCGCTGATAGGATAGAGAATAAAACCCTTAGACATAATCCACCTCCCTAGGTTTTTGTTTGCGCATAATCAGACGCTTTGTTACCCTTATATCCTCCGAGCTCCCAATAAGTAACATTTTGCACTCGCTCGTAACGATGGCATCGCCCGTGGGCATCGTGATGAGCTTGCCATCTTTTTGGGTAATCGCCACGACAGAGACATTCGTAACCTCCCTAAAATGCGCGTCTTTGAGCTTGCGCAGCACAAGCCAGCTGTATTTTGGCACGATGATCTCTTCTAAATCTAGCTTGGTGTTGCGTTTGTAGAGGAATTGCTCTAGGAGGTTTTCCATATCAGGGCGGATTGCCATCGCTGAAATCCTTTGTGCAAGGAGCTTAGAGGCTGATACGACAAAATCACAACCGAGTTTTTTTAGCTTATCGACTTCCTCTTGGGTGTTGGCGTTGGCGATGACATAGTAGGGTTTGCGCCCTAGTTCTTTTTCAAAAAGCCTCACACTCGCGATAAGTGCGATGTTTTCAGTGATATTTGGCGAAAAGGTAACAATACCCTTTGCCGATGAAAGATGAGTTTTTAGCATCGCAAGCTGCGTGTGTGGATCGCCTATAATGTAGTAGGGGTATTTGTGCAGGCGCGCTTCTTGCTCAAATGTCGGGGCGTTATCCACCACGACAAAGGGGATTTGGGATTCTTTAAACTGCTTAGTGAGCTCGATAGTGTGTTCATTATGGTAACAAATCACATAGTGATTGCGCAAGCGGCTGATTTTGTAGATCATATTTTGCTCCTTGATAAGCGCGATGAGCGTGCTGTTGTTGAAAATACTAATCGTAAATGCGACACTAAAAGTAACAATACCCGCACCACACACCATTAATATCGTGGTAAAAATAATCGTGATAGTGCCAAAATCCCGCTCTTTTAGCGCGCCAAAGCCGGTGTTGGTAAAAGTATAAGTCGTCTGAAAAAACGCCTGCATCAAGTCGTAATCCTCTAGGACAAGGTATCCTATCGTCCCAAATATGACAAAAAACTGGATAAGAACGAGGGGGATTCTAAAGGGCTTAAGCTGCTGATAGAGTTCAGAGCTCAAGCTTATATCGGGCTTTGCGTGAATCTCGGGCTTGAGATTTTTTTTTACCCTAGCCAAGGCGTGGAGGTATCCTGCTCTAAGACTTCTTTCTCATCGTGCGTAGTGTCGAGGCAGCCACACGCACACGCACGCTTGTGCCATCTTCTAGTTGGATTTTTATCCTGCGTAGGTTTGGTAGAGAGCGTTTTTTGGTTTTGTTGTTTGCGTGGCTCACATTGTTGCCAACCATCGGACCTTTTCCTGTAAATACACATTTTCTAGACATACTTGCAACCTTTTTAAGTGAAATTAAGCCCGCAATTATACAAAAATATCGCAAGGTTTTGCTTAAATGTGTCAGCTTTGCTGCGGTGCGGGCATAAGATTCTAAAAAATACAGAATCTAATGCGCACATGCGCCCTTAAACCTTGTCAAAGGCTCGCGATTATGGTATAAAAGTTTGTGAATACTTAAACATTGGAGCGATAATATGAAAATTCTAGGCTTTGATATTGGGATTGCCTCGATTGGCTGGGCGTTTGTGGAGAATGGGGAATTAAAGAAGTGTGGAGTGAGAATCTTCACAAAGGCAGAAAATCCCGAAAATGGCAAATCCCTTGCCCTGCCACGCAGGGAGGCTCGCAGTGTGCGGCGGCGGCTTGCACGGCGTAAAAGTAGGCTAGAGGCACTCAAGCGGCTTTTGGCAAAGGAATGGGGCTTGTGCTATGAGGATTATATCGCCCTTGAAGGCATGCTGCCTAGGGCGTTTGTGGGTAAAAATTTCACTAATCCCTATCAGTTGCGCTATGAGGGCTTAGAGAGGAGGCTAAGCAAAGAGGAGTTTGCCCGCGTGATTTTGCATATCGCCAAACATCGTGGCTATGGGAATAAAAACGCCAAAACCGCTAAGAGTGAGGAGGGCAAAAGCGAGCAGGGCAAGATAAAGGCGGCATTGCAAGCAAATAGTGCCAAACTCGCAAAATACCGCACGATTGGCGAGTATTTTTATAAGGAATTTTGTGAAGTGGCGGAGGTAGGCAGCGAGAATCCCACGCAAGCGGGGGCACAAGGGGTGCAAAAGAGCATACGCAACAAAGGTGGGGAATACACAAATTGTGTGGCACAGGAGGATTTGCAAAGGGAATTGCAACTCATTTTTGAGTGTCAAAAGGGCTTTGGATTCCCCATTACACAAGAATTTCAAGACAAGATTCTAGATATAGCCTTTTTTCAGCGTCCCTTGAAGGATTTTTCACACCTTGTGGGGAGCTGCACCTTTTACCCCGATGAGCCGCGCGCACCGAAGTTTTCTTTGAGCGCGATAGAGTTTGTTACGATAAGTAAAGCTATCAATTTGCTCTCTTATGTAGCTAAAGAGAGTGGCGAGGCGTGGGAGAAAGAGCAGTGGCGGAAAATGCTAGATTCTGTATTTAATGCAGTATGTGAGAAGGGGAGTGTGAGTTTCGCACAGGTGCGTAAGATTCTAAACATCGATGAAAATTTTCGCTTTAAAGAAGTGGATTACACCGCTAAAAATCCCGAGAGTAAGAAGTTTGTGGAGTTTTGGAATCTAAAAAGATTTTGTGAGATTCTAGGCGAGGCAAGGCAGGAGAGAAGCCTAGTGGATTGTGTGGCACGAGATATAACGCTTAATAAAAATGAAGAACAATTAAGAAAAAAGCTTTGTGATTATGGGAAATTTAGTAAGGAGCAAATAGAGAATCTCTTAGAGCTAGATTTTAGCCACCATATCAGCCTAAGCCTAAAAGCCTTAGGGGAGATTTTGCCGCTTATGCGTGAGGGGGTGCGCTATGATGAGGCGTGCAAGCTAGCGGGGCTAAAGATGCGGCATAACGAGCAAAAGAGCAAGTTTTTGCCCTCCTTTAATGAGAGTATCTATGCGAGTGAGCTAACCAATCCCGTGGTGTATAGGGCGATAGCGGAGTATCGCAAGGTGCTAAATGCCCTTATCAAAAAATATGGGAGATTCCATAAGATTCACATCGAGCTTGCGCGTGAAGTGGGGAAAAACTTCGTAGAGCGCAGAAAGTATGAAAGGGAGATAGAGGATAATTACAAAAAGAGGCAGGAAGCCATACAAAAATGCGAGGCGATGGGGCTAAGCCCAAGTGAGGGCAATATCCTAAAAATGCGGCTTTTTATAGAGCAAGATGAGACTTGTATGTATAGTGGCAAAAAGATAAAAAGAGAGGATTTGTTGAGCCAAAAAGCCCTAGAGATTGATCATATTTTGCCCTATTCGCGCAGCTGCGATGATAGCTACAATAATAAGGTGCTAGTCTTTATAAATGAAAATCAAAATAAGGGCAATAAAACGCCCTTTGAAGCGTTTGGGAGTGATGCTACTAAATGGGCAGGGATAGAATCTCTTGCCTCTAGGAGTGGGTATCCTAAGCAAAAGGCGCGGCGTATTTTGGAGCGGCGATTTCGTGATAGGGAGGCGGGGTTTAAAGAGCGCAATATCGTGGATACGAGCTATATTGCGCGTCTGATTGCTCGCTATACGCGTGAGTATCTTGCTTTTCTCCCGCTAGATTCTAATGAAAATACCGCGCTTATCGCAGGCGAGAAAGGCAGCAGGGTGCATGTGGGTGTGGTGAGTGGTATGCTGAGCGCGACTATGCGGCATTTTTGGGGATTGCCTATCAAAAATCGCGATGAGCACACGCACCACGCTATCGATGCGGTTATCATCGCTTTTATCAATGCAGGGCTCATACAGCGGTTTTCGGAGTTTAAAAAGGCACAGGAGAGCCTAAAAGCGCGCTTGTATGCTAAAGAGCTAGCAAAAGAGGAGTTTAAGAAACAGCGGGCATTTTTTGAGCCTTTTGCAGGGTTTAGAGAAAATGTGTTACAAAAAGTATCAGAAATTTTTGTCTCGCGTCCGCCGAGGAAAAGGGCGCGAGGGGCGTTGCATGAGGAGACATTTTATTCCTTTGATGATAAAAAACTGCTCAAGCAATATGGTGGCAAAGAAGGCTTGCAAAAGGCATTGGAGCTAGGCAAGATACGGAGAATTGGGACAAAAATCGTGGCAAATGGGGCAATGGTGCGCGTGGATATTTTTAAGCACACACAAAGTGGGAGATTCTACGCAGTGCCTATCTATACGATGGATTTTGCCCTAGGGGTGCTGCCTAATAAGGCGGTGGTGAGTGGCAAGGAAAAGAGTGGGATCATCAAGGATTGGCTAGAGATGGATTGTGGCTATGAGTTTTGCTTCTCGCTTTTTAAAGATGATGTGATAAAAGTGCAAAAGAAAGATATGCAGGAGGCGGAGTTTGGGTATTTTGTGTCGTTAGGAACGGCAACGGCAAGTATTGCTATCATAAAGCACGATAATAAATTCGAAAACCTTACGCCAAATCAGGCAAAGCTTTTTTCTAACGCAACACAAAAAGAAGTCGTCGCCAAAAGTCTAGGCATACAGAATCTCAAAGTCTTTGAAAAATACAAAGTCTCGCCGCTAGGGGAGCTAAAGCCTGCTAAATATGAGCCAAGGGAGCCTATCGCCCTCAAAACCACGCCTAAAAAACACTCCAAGAGACGCACAAACGCGCGTGAGGGCTAGCGATGGGCTATGATGAAGCCTTTAGAAATGTCATTATCACGAGTAGAGCGCACCTAAGCCTGCAGGACAATCATCTCGTGGTGCAAAATGGGGAGGAGAGGGCGCGGCTGTATATCAAGGATTTGCATTGTGTGATTTTAGAAAGCCCGCAAATCACGCTCACTCAAGCCCTCCTAAATGCCTTGGCCCAATCTAAAGTCCTCCTGCTTACTTGCGATAGGACGCACGCTATTAGCGGGGTTTTCACGCCGTTTTTGGGGCATTTTGCAAACGCACAAGTGGCACGCGAACATATCGCTGTGAGCACAGAATCTAAAGCAAAGCTATGGCAGCAAATCGTGCAAAATAAAATACACAATCAAGCCTTTGTGCTGCGCACTCACGGCTATGTGCGGGAGGCAGAGAATCTAGCGGGGCTGTGTGAGCGGGTATTGCTAGAGGATTCTAGTAATGTCGAGGCAAATGCGGCGGCGTTGTATTTTAAGACGCTCTTTGGCGAGGGCTTTTCGCGCAAAGCTAAGCACAAGATTCACAACGCCCTGCTAGATTATGGCTATGCTATCGTGCGTGGTTGTGTGATACGGAGCGTGTGTATGAGCGGGCTGCTGACTTGGGCGGGTATCAAGCATAGCAATCAGTTCAATCAATTTAATTTGTGCGATGACATTATCGAGGTGTTTCGCCCCTTTGTGGATAGGTGCGTGCTTGGGCTTTTAGAATCTAGGGCTAGGGGCGTTATGGAATCTAGGGGTGATTGCGTAGAATCTACACAATATCAATCTTTAGATTCTAAGCTTGTGCGCGTGCGGGGTAAGGCGAGTGAGGATTCACTCTCTATGAGTGAGAGTGGTTTGTCAGTGGCACATTGTGGGGAAGCTACAGAATCTAATCCACCAAGCCACATTGCAGAATCTAAACAACCTCAAGCACGAGATTTGGGCAATGTATGTGCGCGCAGCGGAGGGGTAAGAGGCTCTGGCTCAAACCCTGATAAACAAGAGCGAAGTTTTTGTAGTGAAATGAGTGAATCTAGAAGCGATGGTGGCGTTGTGGAATCTAGGGGCGATGGTGCGGCGGGAAGTGATGCTATGGATTCTAGCGTGTTAGATTCTAAAGAGTATTTGGAGACTCTGACTAAAGAGGACAAAAAGGCGTTGGTGGCAAACCTGCAGAGTGAAGCAAGGGTGGGTGCGCAAACTTTCCCGCTTGCTCGGGCGATAAACCACTATGTGCAGCGGTTTAAAAATGCCCTTTTGTATAGTCAGCCTTTGCCTTGGGTGGAGATTGCGGGGGATTAATATGGTGGAGGATAAGTTTATGCGTGTGCTTGTGATGTTTGATTTGCCCACAAAAACCAAAAAGGACAAGCATCATTGTGTGAAGTTTCGTAACAATCTTATCAAGCTTGGGTTTTTTATGATCCAATTTAGTGTGTATATGCGGATTTGTAAAGGGGCTAGCTCGGCGAAATCCTCTATCAACAATGTCAGGAAGTTTGTCCCGCCAAGGGGGAGTGTGCGCTGTATCACGATTACTGAAAAGCAGTTTGATGCGATGGAGATTTTGCTAGGTGGCGTGAGCTTTAATGAAGAGATGAATGCGCAAAAAAATCTCACGCTTTTTGGCTTTGATGAGAAAGCGGGGGATTATGTGTATAGGAATGAGGAGAAAAACGATGAGGGGCAAAATGCAGAGAAAGAAAATGAAAAGAGGGCTGTAGAGAGGGTTCCAAGGCAGGGGAGTTTGTTTGAATTGTACTAATGGGAAATATCGTAACAAAAGTTTTGAAAAATGTAGGTTGTGAGGGTATGCAACGTGGCTTATAAGATACAAGGTGTCAGTCTAGGGATCTCCGAGCACTTATTAAAGCCTCAACCCTGCGCCGACTGACAGGCTTATTTTAGTCCCTTTTTGAATCTTTCTTTTGGAATTATAGCATAAGATTCTCATTTTTGAATCTATTTTACCATAGAAAGATTCAGAAAGGGACTAAAACCAATACCGACTTAATTATAGCTAGCACAATATTTTACCATAGAAAGATTCAGAAAGGGACTAAAACAAGAATTGTTTTTTAAATATCAATCCTTTTATTTTACCATAGAAAGATTCAGAAAGGGACTAAAACAGCTGGGCGTTGCTAAAGTTAATTACTTGATTTTACCATAGAAAGATTCAGAAAGGGACTAAAACTCTTTGTATATTGTTAATGATTGAGCTTGGATTTTACCATAGAAAGATTCAGAAAGGGACTAAAACAAACATAAGCAATTTGTAGTAGCGTTTTTTATTTTACCATAGAAAGATTCAGAAAGGGACTAAAACTTAGAAAAGCGAGATATCTCACAAATCACTATTTTACCATAGAAAGATTCAGAAAGGGACTAAAACCAAGCGATGTTTCTACACAAGCATATCCTAATTTTACCATAGAAAGATTCAGAAAGGGACTAAAACATTGTTAGCATTAAACAAAGTCGCGTAATCATTTTACCATAGAAAGATTCAGAAAGGGACTAAAACACATCAAAGACTTTTGAAACTTCGCTAGCGATTTTACCATAGAAAGATTCAGAAAGGGACTAAAACTACTATGCCAAACAATGTGGGTATGATGTGATTTTACCATAGAAAGATTCAGAAAGGGACTAAAACACCGTGCCCACGCATAGTTCCAACACCAGTGATTTTACCATAGAAAGATTCAGAAAGGGACTAAAACATATCGCCCTTAGACTTTATGCTTAACTTGATTTTACCATAGAAAGATTCAGAAAGGGACTAAAACCCTTTGCGCGTAAGTCTAAATTGATTATAAATTTTACCATAGAAAGATTCAGAAAGGGACTAAAACGGAGGTGCTTAGTATGGCTTTTGGATTTTAATTTTACCATAGAAAGATTCAGAAAGGGACTAAAACTTTCATTCTGAACCTCTAAAACGATACGAGATTTTACCATAGAAAGATTCAGAAAGGGACTAAAACTTGTTTGCCTTTTGCGAAAATGACTTCTCTATTTTACCATAGAAAGATTCAGAAAGGGACTAAAACACGACGCGCAAGCAGGCTTTACAGGCACAAATTTTACCATAGAAAGATTCAGAAAGGGACTAAAACATAACTCCAAACAAGATTATAGATTTATTGATTTTACCATAGAAAGATTCAGAAAGGGACTAAAACAATTAGCAGACCTAAATATAAGCTCCAATGATTTTACCATAGAAAGATTCAGAAAGGGACTAAAACTGTGCCACCATTACTCCAAAGTCGTGGGAAATTTTACCATAGAAAGATTCAGAAAGGGACTAAAACTTGAAGACTATTATCCTGTGGGTGAATGATATTTTACCATAGAAAGATTCAGAAAGGGACTAAAACATCTGTAAAGAACGCAAAGAACGCAGAGAAATTTTACCATAGAAAGATTCAGAAAGGGACTAAAACCGCACAAACATCTTTATCAATAGCACATATATTTTACCATAGAAAGATTCAGAAAGGGACTAAAACTTAATCTCTACTCCTGTATTAGCTCTTAAAATTTTACCATAGAAAGATTCAGAAAGGGACTAAAACATATTAGCGCTCATTGTGGGGTGCATAAGTATTTTACCATAGAAAGATTCAGAAAGGGACTAAAACCTGATTGCTCAATTTTTATCCGACATGATGATTTTACCATAGAAAGATTCAGAAAGGGACTAAAACTTGGAGTAGATTGTGGTGGCATCTCAATTTATTTTACCATAGAAAGATTCAGAAAGGGACTAAAACCATAAAGTATTATATAGACAAACAAACACTATTTTACCATAGAAAGATTCAGAAAGGGACTAAAACTATAATGTTGGCGTTCAGCAGATTAACTATATTTTACCATAGAAAGATTCAGAAAGGGACTAAAACATAACCAGCGACATACTTAAAAGCCTTCTGATTTTACCATAGAAAGATTCAGAAAGGGACTAAAACAATGGTAGAAGCATTTTAAACGATGTGATTATTTTACCATAGAAAGATTCAGAAAGGGACTAAAACAAGCCCACACAAACAACGCAAGAGCAAGCAATCTTACCACAGAAAGATTCAAAATCCACTCTTCTAATCCCCCGCGCAACCCCCGCAGCCCTCCAAGCAAACTTTAGGCTATTTTAAGTTATAATGCCTCCTCTACATTCAGCAATCACACTACAAAGGCACATTATGAGCACATTTTCTAAAATCGGTTTTATTATGGCGACGCTCGGGAGCTCCATAGGTTTGGGGCATATCTGGCGCTTTCCCACTATGGCGGGGCAAAACGGCGGTGCGGCGTTTATCCTGCTTTTTATCATCATCTCCGTAGCCATTGGCGTATCGATGCTCGTAGCCGAGATGCTTATGGGCAATCGCACGCACAAAAACGCCCAAGACGCCTTCTATGAGCTTGATGAGAGCGCGCATAAGCGGTGGCATTATGCGGGGCTTACCGTCATTGGCGGTCCGCTTATCCTTACCTTTTATTGCGTGGTGTTAGGCTGGGTGTGCTACTACCTAGCAGCTATCAGCCTGCACCTGCCCGCGACTATGGCAGATTCTAAAGCCCTCTTTAGCGCGCTCACACTAGATTTTAAGGCACAGATTCTAAGCTTTGGGGTGGTGATGGCACTCACGGCGTATTTTGTCGCCAAGGGTGTGAAAAATGGCATTGAGCGGCTCAATTTCGTGCTTATGCCCTTGCTCTTTGTCATCTTTATCGGGCTGCTTGTGTATGCGATGAGTATGGATGGCTTTGAGAGAGGCGTGAATTTTATGTTTGTCTCGGGCTTTGACTTTGCAAGCACGCAGGGCAAGGGCTTTATAGAATCTACCCAAGCCCTCTTTAGCTATCTCTTTGAGAAAATCACGCCAAAGACGCTCATAGATTCTATGGGGCAGGTGTTTTTTTCCCTCTCGCTTGGCATTGGTATCGTGATCACTTATGCCGCCTCCACAGAAAAAAGCCAAAACCTCTTCCACGCCGCGCTCTGGGTGCTTATCCCGGGTATTATCATCTCCATCATCGCGGGGCTTACGATATTTACCTTTGTGTTTGAGTATGGCAGTAGCGAGGATGTGGGTGCTGGGGCTGGGCTGGTGTTTATCACGCTACCCGTGATGTTTGAGAAAATGGGCGTGGCGGGGAGCGTGATTTGTATGCTCTTTATGATAGGCTTGGGCTTTGCGGGGCTCTCTAGCACGATTTCCCTGCTTGAGCCATCAGTCAAATGGCTAGAGGAAAAGACAGGCAAGAGCAGGGTGTCGCTCTCGTGGGGGCTAAGTGTGCTCATTTTCATCGTAGGGAGCGTGCTCATACTTTCTTTGGACGAAAGCCACCACGCCTTGCAAATCGCGGGCAAGAGCCTCTTTGACTGGGCGGATTGGCTGAGTGCAAATGTCATTATGACGCTTGGGGGCATCGCGACTTCTGTCTTTGTGGGCTATGCGATAAAAGAGGAGCATTTGCGCGAATGGACAAGGGCGTATTTTAGTGAGGCAATGTTTAGATTCTGGCTTTTTGCGATTAGAATCCTCGCTCCGCTTATGGTGGCGGCTATCTTTGTGTATCAGATTGTGAGCCTTATGCAGGGCTAGGCTTTGTCTAGTTTTACAACAATGCAGAAAAATATCAAAACAAACACACCAAAAGGACATTTATGCTAGCAAACTATCTGCACAATATACGTGATATTACCCCACAGGATAAAGAGCACACGCACAGGGCTGCCCTGCAATATCTCTTGGAATCCCTCCTTAAAGCTTCCATAGCTAACGGGGGGGGGGGGGGGGAAAAAAAAGTCCCTAAAGTCTTTTTGACTAATCCCCGAACCAAAGA